>JADMJV010000058.1 GCA_018780265.1 bacterium | reverse complement strand
GGCTGAGCGGGCGCCTGTCCTTGCGGAGCCACAGGCGGCGCGGAAACCTGCGGAGCCCCTGGCTGCGCGGGAACCTGTCCCTGCGGAGCCCCGGGCCGAGCGGGAACCTGTCCTTGCGGAGCCCCTGGCTGCGCGGGAATCTGACCCTGCGGAGCCCCGGGCTGAGCGGGCGCCTGTCCTTGCGGAGCCACAGGCGGCGCGGAAACCTGCGGAGCCCCTGGCTGCGCGGGAACCTGTCCCTGCGGAGCCCCGGGCCGAGCGGGAACCTGTCCCTGCGGACCCCCCGGCTGACCTGGCACCTGCGCACCCCCCGGCTTAACCGGAGCCTGCGACCCCCCCGGCTTGGCCGGAGCCTTCGCCACAGCCGGCACCTTCGGCTCAACAACCACCGGCCTGGCGGGCGCGGGTCGCATCTGGGGCGGGCCCGGGTCCAACGGCTTGAGCACAGGACCCATCGGCACCGGCCTGGCGCCCGCAGAAGGACAGGCCTCCACCTCGGGCTGCATCATAGGCGGAAACAACCCCAACCGCCGCGGGTCGGTCAAAGGAACGAAGCCTGTCGGCAGCAATCCCTGCCAAACCGGCTGTTTGGACCACACTCGCTGCTGAGACAGCGAAGAAGCCGCCAGCGGGTCCAGCGGAGCGGCCACGCCCCGCTTGAACAGGGGCAAAGCCGGCAAAGACAACGGCCTGGGGGGATAGACAACTTTGGCGCGGGTGCGTGTGCGAGCCGCCGTGGTGGCGCTGCCCGTCGAATTTACCAGCACCGTCTGGGTACTGGCGGCCACACTCCGACTTTCACTAGAAGAGGTCACCCAGGCCATCACCTTGGCCGCCGAGCGCGAGATGGCGGCCTTGCTCAACTGCACCTGGTCGCCCAGCGCCCCCGGGTCCACCACCGCCTTCAGGGCCTGCAAGACAGGATTCTGCGGCACCTGAACTTTCGGGTCCGGTGGACGCGGAAGATGAAAAGAAGGCCCGGTGGAAATGATGGACACTCTACCACCATCTTCGCCACCTCCGCCAAAAGTCATCTTCCTAAGCAAACTGGAGGTCAGAGGCCCTCCTGGGCGAAGCCCACCGCTATCGATAACCACGCTCAAATACTCTTCCTCGAAGATCCCCACACCAGCAGTTCACCACCCAGCCGAATCGGTCCCGACCCGTAGAGCATCCAGCCCATCAACAGCGCATAAAATCCCCCCAACAAGGCGCCGTAAAAAATCGTGAAGTCAAAGGGAAAATAATAAATGGCCCGCACCAAAGCCGGGCTGTTGTCGTGAGGCGACGACCCGGCCTTCTCCCAACGGTCGATGGGCAACATCAGCGGCACCCGCAAGCCCAGCCAGACCACTGTTTTCAGCACGTACAACAGGCCGGCGGCCGTCCAGTAAGCCTCGCTTTGGGCCGGAATCACCCGCAACAGCGAGCCTAACAGGTAGAGCACGACCCCGTTGAAAAACAGGTCGATCAGTGTCATAATCGCGGTCGACCTCAGAGTCTATGAACGCACCCGGCGAGTTTCTGGCTACCCGCAGTATCCATTTTCATGAATACAATGGTTAGAACTGGGTATAAACAGGTTGCTATGGACACTTGGATACTGGTTGCAGACGAAGTGCACGCAACTCTACTGGTGCAATCTTCGGTCGGCTCATTACACGAAATAGAAAGCTGGGATTGTCCTCAAGCCCAGCAGCGCTTCAGCTACGCCAGCGACATCGCCCGTCGCATTGAATCTCTACAAACCGACTTTGACAGTCTGGTGGTGGCAGCTCCCTCCAGCCTGCTTCAAGACTTGAGCATCGCCTTTGGCGACACCCTCAACGCCCGCATCGCGGCTGAACTGGCGCAAAACCTCACCCACCTGAGCAGCCGCGAACTACGCACTCAACTAGAGGAGCTAATTCCCGCCTGATCTAACTTGTTTGCGCTGGCGACAATACAGCGAAAACCTGAGCACGACGACTGCTGTCGGATTTTCGGGATCGGTGCGTCCTTTAAGGAGGAAGTCGGGTCCCGGCAGGAAACTAGCAGGCCCATGGGGGCTCAACCTGTTTTTATGCAATCTCTATGACCTGCTGCTGACTTGCGCACCGGCGAGTGTGTGCGTTGGCCCTTACAATGGACTGGACCCTGCCTCGGCAGGCCTGGCAGGACTGATGATGGCGGGCTTGCTGGGTTGGGGTCGGTGGCGATACCTGCGTTGCCAGCAAGCACTGCACCGCTCCCGGAACCTCTTGCATCGTGTCCAGCGGCTCTGCCATACAGGGGTCTACGAGTATCATTGTACCGACGGCAGTTTTCATGGCTCAGGCTGGCTCCCCAGCCTCCCAGTCAACGACTTAAAGCTTGAACAAATCATCGCACTGGTGCATCCCGACGACCTGGATCAACTCGACCAGACCCACGCAGCGCTGAAGCGAGCGACGGTCGGCGAAGAGATAGAGCCCTCAAAATACCGACTGTTGGTGGACGGACAAATTCGGCATGTGCTGGTGTTTGCTGAGGTTCTTGAGAATTCTCAGGGCTACAGAGCTATCGTTCAAGATGTCACCGATCGCGAGCAGACGCTGGCCCAATCCCAGGAGAGCCAGGCTCGCTATGAGGCTCTCGTGCATCACTCGATTCAGGGAATCACGCTGGTGCAGAATGACCGGGTAGTCTATGTCAACCCTGCGGTCTGTGTCATTTCGGGTTACTCCGAGGAAGAATGCAAAGCTCGAACACTGGCCCAGCAATATGAATTGATTCATCCCGAGGACCGCCCCGGTTTGCTGGAGAGGAAGTCCCGCTTTGAGGCCGGCGAGGCCGTTGAAGGGCACGACGAGATCCGAATTCTCGCCAAGGACGGGCAGTGGCGCTGGATCCGCAGCCAAACCAAATGGTTCACGCTCAACGGCCGTCCCGCACGGCTCAATATGATGATCAATGTTACCGATCAGAAGCTGGCCGAAGCGTCCTTGCGGGAGCGTGAAAAACAGCTCGAAATGTTTGTGGAGCACTGTCCGGCCGCCGTCGCCATGGTCGACTGCAAGATGCGCTACCTGGCGGTGAGCCAGCGATGGAAAGAAGACTATCGACTGGGCCCCGAAGACCTGGTGGGCCTCAGTCACTATGCGGTTTTTCCCGATCTGCCCGAGCGCTGGAAAGAAGTTCATCAACGCTGCCTGGCAGGCGCCTGCGAAAAAGCGGAGGTAGAGGCCTTCCCAAGATCGGACGGATCTACCGATTGGATACGCTGGGAGATTCGACCGTGGCTTCGGGCTGACCTCAGCGTGGGCGGAATCATGATCCTGTCCGAGGTTATCACTGCCCGCCAAGAAGCGGAATTGGCTCTGCAAGCCAGCGAAACCAACTATCGCACACTATTGCAGTGTGCCTCAGATGCCATTCTGGTGACCAACTCGCAGGCCCGGGTACTGGAGTCCAACCTGGCAGGCTGTAGACTGTTCGGATTTAGTCGAGACGAGTTCTCGCACCTCACCCTTGCAGACCTGGTCGCTGACGCCGAGATTGACCGCTTGCCGCTGGAGTTGGCCCGGTTGCAGGACGGAGGGGTCGTCACTACCGAGTGGACGTGCCGTCGCAAGGATGGCAGCTTGTTTTCTGGAGAAATCAACGCCACCGTTCTGCCCGACCGTCGACTGATGGGGACAGTGCGTGACATCACGCGGAGAAAACAGGCCGATGACCGAATCCGTCAACTAAACAGGCTCTACGCCATCTTGAGCGACATCAACCAGACCATCGTTCGAGAGCACGACCCCCAGGTTGTTCTGCAATCCGCCTGTCAGATTTCCATCGAAAAAGGTGGGTTTGGGCTGGCCTGGATTGGCCTTCACCAGCCTTCTAACGGGCATCTTGAAGTGGTGGCGCACGCGGGCGCCGACCCGGAGACGCTGCAAATCCTAAAGCACCTGGTCGAGGGCGACTCACCCAACTGCTACTTCACGCATCACGCTCTTTCGACGGGCCAGCCTTGTATCTGCAACGATGTGGCTCTCGATGTTCATTCGGCCGCCTGGCGCTCAGCCGCTTTGCAGCGAAATTACCGGGCCATGGCCAGTCTGCCCCTGAAAGCCGGGGCCCAGGTGGTGGGCACGTTCAATCTCTACGCCGCTGAGTCGGAATTCTTCACTCCAGACGAAATGAATCTGCTCGACGAACTGGCCATGGACCTTTCTTTCTCTCTGGAAGTCGCGCGTCGCGAGGGCGAAAAACGAGCAGCAGAAGCCCGCCACGCCCGCCAGCGCGAGGAACTCATCGCCTTGACCGGCCAGTCCGGTTTGGTCACAGGTGACGTAGAAGCGGCCATGCGACAGATCGTAGAATCGGCCGCCACCACCCTCGACCTTGCCAGAGCCAGCATCTGGCGGTTCCACGAAGACGGCAGCGCCCTGCAATGTGCGGACATGTTCGATTCAATGTCACGAAGTCACTCCTCAGGCATGGTGATGGTGGCGAGTGATTTCCTCCGTGATTCTCAGGCACTGGTTCGAGCCGAACAAATCTCCGTGGACGAAGAAGTCCAAGAATCTCATGTAGCCAGGCTCGATGTGCCGATTTACGTCGGTGGCCAACTCAAAGGGGTCCTTTGCCAGGAACGCCGTGGATCGCCTCGCAACTGGTCGACGGACGAGAAAACCTTCGCCGTGGCGATGTCCAACCTGGTGTCCCTCTCCCTGGAGAGTTGGCAGCGTCGGCAGGCCGAAGAAGCCCTGCACGAGAGCGAAGTGCGCTTTCGGCAGGTCGCCGAAAATATCCAGGAAGTCTTTTGGCTCACCGACCTGGCCAAGGGCCAGATGCTCTACGTCAGCCCCGCCTATGAGAAAATCTGGGGACGCTCATGCGCCAGCCTGTATGCCTCACCCAAAGATTGGTTTGATGCCATCCATGCCGACGACCGCCAGCGAGTGAGACGGGCAGCCGAATCGAAACAAGTTATCGGTGAATATAACGAGTGGTATCGCATTGTACGGCCCGACGGAAGCGTTCGCTGGATCCACGATCGCGGCTTTCCTGTCTGCGACCTGAACGGAAACGTGGTTCGGATTGTGGGAACGGCTGAAGACGTCACCGACCAACGTCAGCTTGAGGAACAGTTCCGCCAATCGCAGAAGCAGGAGGCCATCGGCCAACTGGCTGGCGGAGTAGCCCATGACTTCAATAATATTCTGGCCGTCATCCTCATCCAGACCGAATTGTCCTGCGCGGTCGAGGGGACTCCGCATGAAGTATTGGAAGGACTTCAGGAGATCCACCTGGCTGCGCAGCGGGCGGCCAATCTAACTCGTCAACTGCTGGCCTTCAGTCGCCGCCAAACGATGCAGTCACAGATTCTGGATCTCAACGAAATCGTCGCTGGCCTGTCCAACATGCTTCGAAGGATTGTCGGCGAGGACGTGCGCGTGCATTTGGCTCTCTCTGCAACACCTCTTCAGTTACGCGCTGATGCGGGCATGCTGGACCAGGTGGTGATGAATCTGGTGGTCAACGCGCGCGACGCGATGCCGAATGGGGGACAGCTCACTCTCGAAACGGGCCTGACCCATCTGACCGCTCAAATGGCCGCGACTCATTCTGACTCAGAAGCGAGGGCGGGAGGCTACGCCTGCTTGGGCGTATCCGACACAGGCACGGGAATTGCGCCGGAAGTTTTGTCCAGAATGTTCGACCCGTTCTTTACCACGAAGGAGCCGGGCAAAGGCACCGGCCTTGGATTGGCCACCGTATTTGGAATCGTGCGGCAGCACCACGGTATTGTCGACGTGAAAAGTGAGATCGGCAAAGGGACCACCTTTCAGGTATTGCTACCTATGACCGACCGGGTCGAGAGTCACGCTGAGCAAGAACCCGCAACTCCTCGCAGCGTGGGCGGACGGGAGACGATCCTGCTGGTGGAGGATGACCCTGCAGTTCGACTATCGACCCGTGCACTGCTGGAGCGCGCCGGTTATACCGTGATAGAAGCGCCCGACGGTGTGCAGGCATTGCGCATTGCCAGCGAACGCTGCCACGAGGCACAATCCTTGCCTATTCAGCTACTGCTCACCGATATGGTTCTTCCCGAAGGGATAAGCGGTCGCGAACTGGCCCGACGCTTCCAGGAAGTCAATCCCCAATTGCCTATCCTCTTTACCAGTGGCTACAGTCCAGAAATTGCCGGTAAAGAATTCACTCTTTTGGCGGGCCAACGCTTTCTTCCAAAGCCGGCTTCGCCCCAATTGCTGCTTGAGACCGTGCGGCGAAGTCTTGACGACTTCCGGCCAGCCTGATTCTCTTTCAGGTTCTTTTCAATACTTGCGATTACCGTCATAGAATGAAGATCTCGCAAACCAGTTCTCCGGCCTGGACGGTGGCCAACAAGGCTTACGCCAGCACGAGCGAGCTATTAGACCAGGTACAAATGAACACAGGCGAAGGTGAGCTGGCCGTCTACCACAGTCAGCGGTTCACGCCTTCCATGCGTGTGGAGAAGGCCACCCGCTATGGCGCCATCGGCGCGCTGGCCGGAACTGTGGCGGGCCTGGTTGGACCATGGTCGGCGCTGGCCTCGGGTCTGCTCGCAGGAGTGGCGGGGGCAGGCCTGGGCCTGGCTCTGGGCGCTCCTCGACTGCAACACGTGGACATTGCCGGTCGCCTCAGTGGTGCCAACGAAGGACTGACTTTCACGCCCCACAACGACCCCACCCGGGCCGTGCAGTTGGCTTCGCAAAGCGAGCAAAGCATTTTGCCAGTAGCCCTTTCAACACCGCAGAGCCTGAGCGAAATTCGCCGACTCCCTCAGTTGCAGATGAAAGCTCCCGGCCGCATGGAAATGCTGAAACAACTCAAGAATTCGACGCAAAATCCGCTGGACATCCTGGTGATTGGCGGCGGAGCCACCGGGACCGGCACCGCCCTGGAGGCGGCCCGGCGCGGCTTTCGTGTGGGCGGACTGGAGGCGTTTGACTTCAGTTCCGGCACCTCCAGCAAGAGTACCAAACTGATTCACGGCGGCGTGCGCTACCTGGAGAAGGCCGTGAAAAACCTGGACAAAGAGCAATACGCTCTGGTCAAGGAAGGGCTGGAAGAGCGGGGCGCCTTCCTCAAAATGGCCCCCCACCTCACCAACGAAGTGCGTCTGGTAACTCCGTGCTACAAGTGGCACGAAGTGCCTTATTACTATGCGGGTTTGTGGATGTATGACCGGATCGCCGGTCAGGCCGCCCTGAGCGCCACCGAGGTGATGGGTAAGAAAGCTGCTCTAGAGCAATTGCCCCAACTGAGCCAGCACGGATTGAAGGGGGCCATCGCCTACTCCGATGGAGAGTTCAACGACTCACGCATGAATGTGTCGCTGGCCACTACGGCCGCCGCCCACGGAGCGGCCATGGCCAACTACGTGGAAGTTATCTCTTTGGTCAAAGAAGACGGCAAAGTGGTGGGAGTGGAAGCGCGCGACAAACGCAGCGGCGAGACCTTTCCCATCCGCGCCAAAGTGGTCATCAACGCCACCGGCCCCTTCCTCGACGGCATCCGCCATATGGATGATCCCAGCACTCCCAAGCTGGTCGTCCCCAGCGCCGGCACGCACATTTTGGTACCCAAGCTGAAACTTAAAGACGGTGTGCTCATCCCCGAGGCTCCCAATGGCAGCGTGGCCTTTCTCAAACCCTTTGAGGGAGGCACCTTGATCGGCACCACCGAAGAGAATACCGAACTCACCATCAATCCTCAGACCACCCAAAAACATGTCGACTATCTGCGCGACCTGGCCAATACCATCCTCAGCCCCGAGCACCAGATTCAGCCGTCTGACATCGCCTCGGTCTGGACCGGCATCCGCCCCCTGGTGAAAACCCCTAAGAAGGCTGCTTCCGATACCACCGAATTGGTGCGCAACCACGTGGTGGACATCTCACCTTCGGGCCTGGTGACCATAGGCGGTGGTAAGTGGACCAACTTTGGCCGCATGGCCCAGGATGCCATGGACGCCGCCCTGCGCTCGGCCAACCTGCCCGACGTGCCCAGCCAACGCGAAGGCTCGCTACTTCTGGGCGCGCACGGCTACACTCCCCAACTGAGTGACTGGCTGGCGGCGGAATACGGCTTGGAAGCCGAGGTCGCCCAGCACCTGGCCCGCAGTTACGGTGACCGGGCCCTGGAGGTGGCCGACCTGGCCCGCACTCTGCCCGGCCGCCTCCACCCCGACCATCCCTATCTGGCCGCAGAAGTGGTTTACTCTGCCCGACACGAAATGGCCGAAACCCCCGTGGACGTGCTCTCGCGCCGCACCCGCCTGTCTTTCGTAGACGAGAAAGCCACCGCCCAGGTCCTGCCGCGCGTGGCCCAACTCATGGCAACTGAACTGGGCTGGAGTCCGGCCCAACAACAACAAGAACTGGCCGCCGCAAGTGACTTCTACCTGAAGAATGGACTGCACGGCTTGAAGCCCGCCGGATAGCCACCCGAAACTACGTTTTACGTGCCTTTCACCGAATCACTCTTGGCCGAGCCCAGCAAGGACAAAATCGACTCCCTCACATCAGTAGGGGTCGAGTGAGCTTTGACCAAAGCTGCCGAGACTCTCTGAGAGAGTTCGGCCGAGGTATCCTGGGCAGAAAAAATGATCACTTGCGCTTGACCTACCGAGGTCAAAAGGTCGTCTCCCCCTCCGTCAGGCAGGGACAGGTCCAGCAAAATGATATCAAACGTCCTTTGAGCCAGGACCTCTCGTGCGTCCCTCAAGGAGTGGGCGGTCATGATATCCCACCCCGGAGGCAGAGTTTTGCGCACAATGCGGCAGATGTCCGGGTCATCTTCCACGTGGAGCACACTTGGAATCGACGGTTGCTTCCTGGAGAGCGCCGCATGCACGGCCGCCAACAGGCGGTCTTCGGAAAAAGGTTTGCGAATGACATCACTGACCAGCACTGCCGCCTGACCTAACTGGCTCTGAGATCCGGAAATCACGATAATGGGCATATTCTGGGTGGCTGGCCGGGAGCGGATTTCCGGAATCAAACCGGCGCTCTCACCGTCGGCCAGAATCAGGTCCAAAGTCACCGCGTCATAGCGATGTTCCCTCAATAGTCGGCGGGCCCGCTCCATCGTGGGAGCGAAGTGGACCACATAGCCGGCTGAAGTCAACATCTCGTCCAAAAGTCGGGCGATGTCGGGATCGTCCTCACACACCAGAACGCAGGGTGCCTCCCGCCCCGGCGAAAGTTCGGCTACCGGATGCAGATAGGGAAGGTCAAAGAAGAACACCGTGCCACCCGACTCGCCCGGGTAAAAGCCGATTCGTCCCCCCATCTTTTCCACCAGTGCTTTGGTGATGCTCAGCCCCAGCCCGGTTCCACCCTTCTGGCGAGTGCTCGAAGCGTCGGCTTGGGCGAAACGGGAAAAAATCCGCCCCTCGAATTCTTTGGGGATGCCCGGTCCCTGGTCGGACACACCGACCCGAAACCACCTTCCTTTTCTGCCCACGCTCAGCTCCACCAATCCGTGCGGAGGGGAGAACTTGACCGCGTTGGAGATAAGGTTGGCGAACACCTGGGCCAGACGGTCCTGATCCACCAGGACCTCGCCGGCGGGAATCGATTCGCGCACCTTCAGGGCGACCTGATGGGAACTGGCAAATCCCGCATTGGCCTGCGCTGCCGAGCGCACCGCCTGAGCCAGTTCGGTAGTGCACGAGCGCAACTCCATGCTGCCCGACTGAATCTTCTCTATGTCCAGAATGTCGTTGATCAAGCGCACCAGTCGGTCGCTGTTGTTGAGGGCAATCTCGACATATTCCCTGGCCTCCTCAGGCAGTTCGCCCAGCATGCCGCCCGAGAGCAATCCCAGAGAGCCCCGAATCGAGGTCAGAGGGGTGCGCAGCTCGTGACTTACGGTGGAGATGAATTCCCCCTGCAGCCGCTCCACTCGCTTGCGGTCGCTGATATCTCGAATGACCCCGGAAAAATAGCGCTGACCACCCAGAAACATTTCGCTCACCGCCAGTTCCGCCGGAAAGCAGGTGCCATCTTTGCGCAGCGCCACCACTTCACGACCGATGCCAATGATCTTTCGAACCCCGGTCTCTCGAAAGTTTCTCAAATAACTGTCGTGCTCCTCGCGCGCCGGCGAGGGCATGAGCTTACGCACATTGTCTCCCACCAGTTCTTCGGGAACGTAACCAAAGAGCTTCTGAACCGCCGGATTAACCCTCTCAATCCGCCCCAGTTCATCGATGGTAATGAAGGCGTCAACGGCCGTATCAATGATGGCTCGCGAACGAGTTTCACTATCGCGAAGCTCCTGTTCAGCCAAAATTTGCCGACTTATATCCCGAAAAGTGCTAACCACCATTTGCGACTGCGAATCACGGGGCGCGGGGATGAGGCGGGCGTTGATGCTGATCATGGCCAGGCGGTCCTCACCACTTCGAATCCACATCTGCACGTCGTTCTGAGGCTCTCCCGTGCGCAGGGCGACCATCGAGGGGTGTTGTGATCTGGGAAAGGGGGAGCCATCGGGATGAGTGCTGCGCCAGCGCGAATCGATCGACTCCATACCCAGCAGTTGCTCGCGGGGCAGGCCCAGAATGCTTTCGGCCGCCGGATTCACGTCGCAAATTGCACCCGTCTGGTCCTGAATGACCATGCCGACGGCCATGCTCGAGAAAACGGTGCTCAAAAGTCGTTCGCTCTCATTGAGTCGATCTTCCGTGTGTTTGCTGGCCGAGATGTCCTTGGCGATACCCAAAAATCCGACAATCTCTCCCTGGCTGTCCCGGCGCGCCGTCACCGAAAGACGGACCGGAAAGCGCGACCCATCTTTGCGCACATAGGTCCACTCCCGCTCCTCGGCCACCCCCCGTCGGGCCTTGGCTACAAAGGTTTCGAAGCCGGGCTCGATGGTCTCCCCCAACTCCTGGGATAGCGCCAAACTGTGTCGAACCACCTCTTCGCGGTCGTGGATGATCCCGGGGGTGACCTTGTCGATCACCTCGTCGGCCGAATAGCCCAGCATTCGTTCCGCCGCCCTATTGAAAAGGCGAATAATGCCGTCGCGGGTAGTTTCAATGATGCTGTAGTTGGCGCTTTCCAAAATGCTTTGCAGGCGTGACAGTGCCTCCGTGGACCGACGTTGGGTTTCCTGGAGTTCACTTACGTCCCGAGCCGAAGCATAGAAGGTAGAACCTTCAAAAGAGGCTGTCCAACTCAGGGGAATCCAGTGACCCTGTTGGTGGCGAAAGCGGATCACAAAGTTGACAGTCGAAGTTCCCGAATTTTGTAATTGTGAGGCGGTAGCCAGAGTCTTCTGCACATCTTCTGGATGCACAAACTCGGTCAACGGGACCGCTCGCAGTTCCTCGCGCGCCCAGCCTAGAGTACTCTCCCAGGCGGGATTGAGCTCCTCGAAGTAGAGTGTGTCGCTGGCCGTGCAGCAAAGGTCCTGAGATTGTTCAAAAAACACCTGAAAAACATTCATTGCCAAACCTCTCGACATAGGCTCGCGAAACCCTTGCAGGAGTCGAAATTTGGGGAGAGAAATCGTCGGACCTTGTGCAAGGGTATTTTGGTCAAATCCTGGTGGTGGAAGACGATGAGGACATCGCCAGACTGCTGGCCGTGGCCCTGGAGTCGGCCCGCTTTTACGTAGAGGTGTTGGGGGACGGCCGACAGGCGCTGGAATCGGTGCAGGCAAGCCCGCCCGACGTAATCGTCATGGACGTCGACCTGCCGGGCCTGGACGGACTCTCTCTGTGCCGCGAGGTCCGCAAGTTTTCCGACGTTCCCGTGCTCATGCTCAGTGCCTTGCGGGAGGACGTCGACAAAATCGTGGGTCTTGAATTGGGGGCCGATGATTATCTGGGCAAGCCCTTCAATATGCGCGAACTGGTGGCAAGGGTGCGGGCCTTGCACCGGCGCACTCAAAGCCGCGAACGTGCTGAACCGCCCAAGCCAACCGCCCAGGCCACAACAGACTCTGAGGTACTTGAATTTGGATGCCTGAAAATCGACGTGGCTGCACGCGCAGTCGAGGTCGCCGGGGTTTCCGTTCATCTCACCGCCACCGAATTTTCGTTACTTCAGGTACTGGCCCAACGGCCTGGGCGCGTGTTCTCTCGACAGCAACTATTAGACCTGGTGTGGGGACCTGAATGGGTTGGCACCGATCGAACGGTCGACGTGCATTTGCGCCGGGCTCGTTCCAAACTGCTGGAGCACAGCCATCACGAATTTGTAGAGGCGGTGCGTGGAGTTGGCTACAAATTGGCACTAGCCCAGGCTTAGACCTTCAATCGTTTTCATGACGACGGACTTTCGGCCAGCATCTGGCGAATCTCAGCCGGTAAAGTGAGGGGATCAAAAGGTTTGCTGATCACTCCGATGGCTCCCAGTGAGCGATAATGCTCAATGTCCTGAGGCTGGACCCTGGCTGTCATAAAAACCACCGGAATGTGCCGAATTTTCGGGTCCTGCTTGAGGACCTGCAGGGCCGAGGGCCCGTCCATGCCGGGCATCATGGCGTCGAGCAAGATCAAATCTGGTTGCTCGATTCTGGCCAGTTGCAGGCCAGTAATGGCATCCTCGGCCTGAACGACTTCAAACTTTCCGACTCGTTGCAAACTGAGCAAGCCAACCTTGCGGATGTCTTCTTCATCATCAACCATGAGTATCTTCATACTACCTCCTGAACGCGACCGTTGAGGGATGGGCTGCCTGGACTTGATTTCGTCCCGCATTCTTGCCGGCATAGAGTGCTTCGTCCGCCTTTCTTACCAGGGCCAACAGGCTGCTTCCATCTTGGGGGTAGGCAGAAACTCCGGCCGTGAAAGTGACCTGGAATGTTTCGTCCGTTTCGGTGACAAAGGGGACCGACGCAAATTCCTGCAACAGTCGGCGAGCAGCCATCGTGGCGAATTCGGCGGTCTGCCCCGGAAAAGCTAGCAGGAACTCCTCGCCTCCCCAACGACAGCGCAGGTCCTCGGCGCGAAATCGGCGCAGAAGCAGGTTTCCCAGGGCAGCAATGACCTGGTCGCCCACTGAGTGACCATATCGGTCATTGATCGACTTGAAGTAGTCGATGTCGATCAGGGCCACCGACAGAGGCGTGCCGGCTCGAGAACAGCCGGCCAGAGCCCTCTGGCTGGCGTCCAGGAAAGCCCTGCGCAGCAGCAGTCCCGAAAGGGGATCGCGGTCGGAGCGGTCCTTAAGCAACCGGGCTCGGTCCAACTGAACGGTCACTCGTGCCACCAACTCTTCTTCGACCAGAGGCTTGGTCAGCACATCGGACGCCCCAGCTTGATAAGCGCGTACCCTGCGGGACACATCCAACTGAGAAGAGATCATCAAGATCGGCAACAGATCCCACTGCGGCGAGCTTCTCAGGGCTCGACAGATATCCAGACCCGACCAGGTGGGAAGCTCTATGTCCAGCATCAGCAAGTCCGGGCGGTAGGTCTCCATTCGCTCCAGAAGATTTTCGGGATCAGGCAGGGTATCCACCGACAGTTGAGCCGCCCGCAAAATGCCGGAGTACTGACGGACGATATCAGGGTCGTCGTCCACCAACAGAACTCGGCTCTGGCGTTCTTGAGACTGCTGCACGAACTGTTGCACCAGACTCATCAGGCTCTCTTCCGAGATCGGTTTGTCAAAGAATCGAGTTCCTCCCGCCGCGCTGGCGGCCACCAGGGTTTCCAGGCTGTGGTCCACCGACGCGAAGGCCAGAGGCAACTCCGATTTGCCCTTGACATCGCGTAGCCCACGCGCCAGGCCAAAAGTCAATTCACTGCCCATGTGTACATCAAGAATAGCGCCGATCAGGGGAAGCCGGGCGGCCAGGTCCAAAGCCTGCTCGGGGGAGCGTGCGGTAACCACAGGAATCCCCCGTTTGCTACTCAGGGCCTGAAGCAACTCCAAAAAGTCCGTGTCATCGTCCACCACAAGAAGGTAGGAAATTTCCTCTACGGGCGTCCTCCGCTTCGGAGAAAGAGGCAGCAATCGATGCAACAGAGATTGCGCTTCCCTCAGGAACTCGAAAGGCCTGTCCCAGCTCCAACTCCCATCGGAGGGGCCGGTCTCGCTCAGCTGAGCCTCTATTTTGCCGACAACTTCGCCCAGTTCGGGAAGTCCGTAGGAGCCGGCCGAACCATGCAATCGATGGGCCAGAGAGCGGGCCAGCGGAATATTCTCGGGATCGCGGCGGGCCAATTCCAGGGATTCTCGAAGTTCTTCCAGCTTTTGCGGCAGGCGTTCTCGGTAATTACGGGAGAGCGCCTCGAACTGTTCCTCCAGTTCTTCCTCCAGGCTCGCTTCAAGGGGGGGGGTGGAAGAGTCGATCAGCAGGTGCCGGAGTTCCGAGGCCAACTCCAGAGGGTCAAAAGGTTTGCAGAGAACGAGCGAAACATGAAATTCTCGGGTCAGTTGCCTGAAGGTCTTCAGGTCCTGGCAATGCCCCGAAATAAAGACGAACTCTGTCGTATTGTCTCGTGAACGAACCTCTGCGATGAAGTCCAATCCCCGCCCGTCCGGTAGAAGTCCATCTACAACAACCGCGTCCACGCTTTGCCGACTCAGCACCCGGCGGGCCTCCTCGACCGATCCCGCCTCCAGCGCCTCCACCAAATGAGCCCGCAGAGCGCTGCAAATCAACGCCCTGAGGTCAGGGTCATCATCCAAAACCAGGACGGTTGTCACACTTGCTCGACTCCGCTGAGTGGGTAGGTCTGAATCACAGCCTCCGGGTGCCAGCCACAGGTTTGAAGCGCCGTGAAGTCCCCGCACCAGCGCGCCCCCCCTTCGAGGATGAAGAGATAGGCTCCTGGTTCTGGTCACCGGCAAGTCCCGGGAGAGACAAGGACCGGCAAGAGGTCCTGAGAGCGAACGGCCGTCCGGGCCGCTTGCTCGGCCTGGGAGACCAGTCCCGCCATGCCCGTGGACTGTTCGGGATAGCTCGACAGGCCCACGTGGGCTGTGACCTGGTGGACCTCCAAGGCCGCGCAGGTCCACGAAACCTGACAGATGCGCTCGGCCGCAAACATTCCCTCCAGGGCGCTCGTTTCGGGCATCAGCACGGCATAGGTGTGGTCGGCCCAGCGTCCGACCAGATCGGTTTCCCGCACCGTTTGTTGAAGCAATTGTGCAAAGTCCCTCTCAATTCCGTCAGCCCGCTGATCCCCCAGTTGTGTACGCAGCGCGCCCAGGCCCGCCAACTGAATGACCAAGAAACAAAGAGGGCGCTGATAGCGACGGGCTCGTGCTACTTCGTCGCGTGTCCTCAGATTGAAATGACTCTTGGAGTAGGTCCCGGAAACGGGGTCCAGAATGGCCACCTGATCGAGGCGCGCCTGATAGAGTAGAGCTGCCGCCTGACTGGCCAGCTTCATGCCCTCCTCCATATGCCGGTTGAGAAATTTGCGGCCGGGAGACTGGTTGGTGATATTCATCACCCCCAGGGTCAGCCCATCCATCTCAAGGGGCAGACACATGATGGACTGGACCTGAGAGGAAATGGGCTCTACGAAGAGTGGTTCGCGGTCCACGGAGTTCGCGATTTTGGGCTGCAAACTCTGGGCCACGCTTCCGGCCAGACCCTCGCCCAACTGAAAGCGTTTGCACGCATGCTCTCCACTGCGTATCCGCTCCTGCACCTGGCGTTCAAGGCCACAGGTATAACGAACAACCAGCTCGTGGGAGAAGTCATCCAATACCATTATAGAGCCCTTCTCGCCATCCAGAGCGACTACCGTCTCGCCTAGAAGCTCTTCCAACTGTTGTTGCCAGGATTCGAGTCTTAGTGCTATTCGAGAACCGGGGTCAAGCACTTGCAGCATGCGGTTTTGGCGCCGCAATTGAAGTTGCTGACGAGCCAGCAGTTGCTCAAGCTTGCTGAGTGACTCTTTCTGTCGCATGGTCATCAGGCCCATGCTGGCAAGAGTTGCCAGGCGATCCAGGAAGGGAAGGAACAATGGGTCCGCAGGTTTCGCCTCAAAACCCACCACGGCTAACGGTTGGCCGGCGTGGCGCAGGTAGAGGCCATAGCGAGCCGGGAAATTCTTGCCAAAGGCCGCCATCAGGACATCGCGGGCAAGAAACGAGTGGTCGTGCCTCTCCAACACCGCGATTGAGAGCATGGGCGAGGGGGTTGGGACTTTTGTGTCGCTTGCCATTTGAAGCCGGCAATAGGCACCCCCATCGCCGATGCCTAGATAAAAAAGCGGCGGTGCTCCGCAGCGCCGGGTCAGGGCTCGAAACAGACCGATGACCATCTCTTCTTCACAGGTCGCGCTACAAACATCTTGGGAGAGGGTCTCCAGCAATTGTTGCTGACATTCGGCTGCAACCAGGTCGGTAAATCTCACCGAAATCGCATCCAAGGTTGCCTCGGCCGACGCGTGATCGGGAAGGCCGGCAGGGAAATGTGTCATGCCAACATCTTACGTCAGTCGCGAATATGGTTTGCGTACGCTTTGCGCAAGATACGCTTGCTTTCACCTTCCGGTACAACAACATCTTCTCCGCAGTCGCCTTGGAGATGCTTTAGCCCAGTCTGGACCCACCTTTTTGCCCACTCGCGGAGGTGTCGGCCTGGGCGAAGCGTTCGACCACGTCAGGGGGTCGTCACGGCGGATCCATGTCCAGAACTTCGTAAGATTGCCAGAGGATCGGCGGTTTTCGCATCTCTCCACGGGTAATTATTCAGGCTCCCAGAACCACTTTTATGGCTCCAATCGTAATAGAATCGTAGGCGAACCTTTCGCAATCCTTTCGAATTTCTGATTAAGCTTAGGTATGAGAATCTTACTGGTTGAAGATAACTGCATCGTCCAAAACGTGACGTTGCGAATGCTCAATCGACTCGGCCACATGTGTCAAACGGTGAGCACGGGGGAGGCCGCCTGCGCGGCAACCGTGGCCACCAAGTTCCAGCTCATTTTGATGGACCTGGATCTGCCCGGAATCGGCGGTCTGGAAGCCGCCCAATTCATCCGGAAGCGGCAATCGCCCCAGAATCCCCTGTGGGTCATCGCTCTGACGGGCTGGCCCTGCAGATCAACTGAACCCTATTTGGGGCGTGAAATCAACGACCATCTTACCAAGCCCATGCGACTGGAGATGCTGCACCAGGCCTTGGAACGGGCAGAGGCTTACCTGGGCGCAGCCGTCGCCGCGGCTTCCTGATACACCAGTGGACCCGATTCAATCCTCGAACCCACGCAGGCCCCAATCGAGCCGGCCAGAATCCTACCGGAGTGAAACATGCTTTCCTTTCGAAGCTGGCCCTGACGTTCTTGATCAGCCGACTCGCAGCGGCCGAGCCAACCCCGATGACAAAAATTGACATTCAACTCTGCCAGGCCGCCCGCAAGCAGTTTGGCGAACTTCCCGAGCGGTGCGCCAGTCTGCGCCAGGGCCCCAACCTGTTCGGCGAAACCCAACGCCGAAACGGAGGCACCTGCAATCAGTACGGGCTGTGGGCCTGGAGACGAAACGGCTGGGTGTTGGTTGTCCAAAATCTCTCCCTGGACGGTCACCAACCCACCCCCCAAGAGCAAGCGCGGCTGAAGCAATTCCAGATCACCTCCGAAGTGATACGCTCCCTGCAAAAATGCACCTATATCGTCCTGGACAAGCCACCGGCTCAGTGGGATCTCGACATACCCTACAAAATATGGGACCTCAGCAGCGATTGATACACTTTCCAAAGCATGGCACAGGGTGCCCAGTGATTGCCGGTCAACCCCGGGATTTAGCCGGAATGGACCCGATAGGAATGAATTGCCCCCACAAGCCACAGTTGGTCGATGCGCAAGATGGATCTACCAGTCCGAGGCGGGAGCTGGATCAGAACCGACTGCTTCACGTACAGATGTCGTTCTTGTGAAGCCAGGAAGCCGCCACTCGCTACGGTTTCGTGTGCCGGACCCCTGGCGTCCGGCTACCCTCCTTCGGTCAACTCCTTGAGGGCCCCCACCTGGTCGCGCATCCGTTGTTTCTGTTCTTCCGAAAGCGGCTGGCTGGCCTTAAGAATGCGGTGCACCAGGGCCACCTCCCCCCGATCCAGCCACATGCCGTGACCTTCGTCGCACCAGTCCAACCAGATCTGCTGGCGAAACAAAAAATTGATCATCGCCTTGGCACAGGTGGGGCAGGCCCGGGGCGAGAGCGAAGCTGTCAAGGTAAGCTGAGAATCCGGTTCCTCTTGGAAGGGCGCCACCGCATCGGCTGGCAACTGCGGCACCATCTCAAAACTGTCAAAGCTCAACCACACTCCGTTGCACTTGGAACACAGCCACACGGTCTCCGCGCCTATCGTAGAAGGCATCAGGCCCGATTCACACTGAGGGCACTGCGCTTCCCCGCCCGACGGTTTAGAATTGCCAAAAAATTCGCGTAAAAAATCCATATCCCGCCCTTCGCATATTCAAGCACAGTCACCTACAGGCAACTTGCCCCAATACCACGAACGGCCCTACTATGATAAAGTGCCTTTGCCTGGCTGGACTTCTTCTGGTGGCAGGTTGCTCCAGGCCGCCCGCTCCCAATCTCAGCCCAACTGCCATGCCCACTCAGGTCGCTCCGGTAACCGCTCAACCCACCCAGGAGACCGCCCTGGAAGTGCTGCGCAAGGCCAGTCTGGCCCTGGAGGCAAAAAACTACCAGGAAGCTTCTACCTACTTCAAAATACCCGTTGGTATGTCTCCCAAAAAAGTGGCCCGACTGCTGAGCAAGATGGTGGAAAAGCGCGAAGTCTCCAGCACGGGGGTGGAAAAACTGGCCAAAAATCCAAAGTGGGGAAAGCTAGAAGAAGTTTTCGGCAGCAAGCGAGCCCAAGGTTGGGCCAGCCGCAACCAGGTGCCCCTCACCGACTGTTACGGATTGGGTATGGAACCCGCCGAAGTGGGCCTTTACTGGGACGGCGCCCGTTTCCTCATCATTCGCCTGGATGACGTCGGAAAGCTCTAGAGGAGCCCCAAGACCGTAGCCCCTACGAGCTAACCTGGAATGACTGCCCCAAAATATTCCACCGCATTGTCTCGGCTTCAATAGTCTGGGTCACTTGATTCCCATCCATGGTGGCCCGCGTCGCTAGAGTGGCTTTGTTTTCGTCAAGTTTGATGGTCAGAACCTGGCAGGCGGACTCGCCCCAGCCACTGACATAGGCCTTTACGGAGGCAAGGCAAGAGTCTTTCTGCTCCGTCTTTCCGATCGTCCAGGTTTTGCCCAAATACTTCGAGCAAGCTCCGTCCAGGGCCATCAACTTGTCGGAATCGGACAGGTTAGACTGATTGATACGGCCTGCTGCCTCCGAAAAGCCCGCTATGCCTTGACGGTAAATACCCGAAAAGCCGCCATTCTGCGAGACCTGATCCTTGAATGCATCCAGCAGTGGCGGCGCCACGTTGCCGTCCAATTCGGGCTGAGCCGCCTTGATGGGAGCGCGCTGCACTCCAAGACTCTGAAGAAACGTGGACCGACCCGAAACGTCTATGCTGCTCATAGGGGGGACAATTCGAGGCAGTCTGCCGATTACCTGTAGGATTGAAACACGTGGAAGGTTTGTAGGTCCGCCTCCCCAATACCTCCGCCAACTGAGAAGGAGCCGCCATGAGTTTTGAACTGAAGATAATGATCGCCATCGGATTTCTCTATTGGTTCTTGGGACACGTGGCTGTGCCTACGAAGATGGGTATCGCAGGCATTGGCTGGAACCTGGGCAATCGCGATACAGAACCTGAGTTTCCGGCCTGGGTGAAACGCACCGAGCGTGCCCAGCGGAACCTGCTCGAGAGTCTACCGCTTTATTTTGCGCTGGCCATCGGCTGCTACGCCAGCGGAGTCTCCAACGGTCTGACCCAGATGGGAGCGTGGCTTTTCTTGGCTGGACGCCTGGCTCATGCCCTCACCTTCATGGCCGGCCTGCCCGTGGTGCGCACCCTGGCCTACGGCACCGCTGTGGCGGGTCTGGGTCTGCTGGCCAGTCAGCTCCTCTAAGGCAAAAAGAGACCGCGGCTTCGGCCGCGGCCTCTTGTCAGGTGGCAGGGGATTTAGTCGAAGATGGCTTTGTAGAGGCCGTGATTGGCTTCCTTGACGGCCTTGCCCGAATTCACAACGGCTTCACCGAGACCCTTGGTGTAGGAGTCTTTGGCGCCCATTCCCAGGCCGTAGAGTGCGCCCGCTGCCGGAGCCAAACAGGCGGCCAGGGCCGTGGCCACGGGAACCACGGGAGTGCCAACAATCTTGAAGGGCAGGGGGATGTCGCTTTTCCAAAGTTCGGCTTCGGCCCGAATGGTACCCGGAACCACGTAGGCCAGGGCCAATCCAGTGGCGCTAACGCCAGTGATGGTGCCACTGACGGCTCCGCCCACCAGTCCTTTGGCCGCGCCCGACACTTTGATGTCGAAGGGCTCTTGACCTTCAGGCAGAGTGCCGGTCTCGTGATCTTTCAGCCAGTTGACGGCCGCGCCAGCCACGTCGGTATGGTAGCGCTTGACATCGTGGACAGCGTCCTTGACGGCCTCGGCCACGCCTTTTTCGGCACCGTTGGCAAACCCGGTGCACAGGCCCCAGAGGGCTCCGGCGATGGGACTGAGCACAATGCCGGCCACGGCTGCGAAGGGCATGAGTACGCCGGTCATCACTTTCAAGTTGGTCCCGATATAGGGTGTTTTGGCCAGCGACTTCGCGGCGTTTAGGGTGATGCGCGGAACGTCGATTAGCGAGGCGGCGGCACCACCCACTCCTACAATCAAAGCTCCGGCCAGCGAAGAGGGAACGGCTCGCAGGGCCTTCCAAACGTTGCTCGCTTCGTCTTTCTCGGGACCCTTCTCCAGCTTGTCTTCTTGTGGAGGGGTGGGAGGAGTAGGGGGGGTATCGTTGGGTTTGTTGGCTGCTCCAAAAACGGGGGGGGGGGTGGTGTGTGTGTTGATGGTGCTCATTGGGATTCTCCTGGTGGTTGTATCTTTCATAGGCAGTCTATCCAACCACTCTGACTAAATCCTGAAAAACAGGATTGCCTGCTAAGCTCGCCAAGTCAATTCGCATGGACTGACTCCCCAGCTCGTGCAAACCTACCCGTCTCGAGGGGTCGGCCCATAGACCCATCAGCAGAAAATTGCTTTAGCAACCTTTCCGTGGAGCGAGGCCAGCGTCCTGGAGGCCGCGGGAAAGACCTTGAAGGGGACTGCAACGGTCCCCGCCGGACACTCGAAGGAGGCGGATAACGGTCCTCCATTCGCTGGATTTTCGGCTCTGGAGTGTGGGCGCCAAAAACCTATCGATGACCAGAAGATGAAGTGGGGTCGGTTATGAGCGAAACTGGGACCTTTTCAAGAGAGCGACTGGTAGTGCACCCCCCCCTTGCCCAGGCCGGTGAGAAGGGCTTTTTAACGTGGATGCCGGCTCGGAGGCGGCATTTTTATTCACCATCTGCAGTGAAAGGGGGGTGGGTCCAAGATTTGTTTGGTCTGCAGTAAAAAATAGGGGACGTGGAAGGCACGTCGTAACTTGCCTGGTCGCCCAAAAATGAGTCATAGGAGAAACCTGATGCACCCCTATCGTCGTATTCTGCATCCCACCGATCTTTCGCCCCATTGTCAGCCAGCCTTTGTTCATGCCTTGCGGCTGGCCCTGTCCAATCAGGGCAACTTGGAGATTCTCTACTGCAGCACGGAGTCAGGTGACCCACCCTTCGACCGCTTTCCTCGCGTTCGTCAGAAGCTGATTCGCTGGGGTGTGCTTCCGGAGGGTGCCTCCAAGCAAGAGGTGGTTGATCTGGGTGTCCATGTGCGCAAGCAAGTGGTCTGGGGCGACCCAACCCGGGAGATCGCCAACGAGTCCTTCGAGCGAGACAGCGATCTGTTGGTCATGGCCAGTCATGCTCGAGGTGGCTGGAGGCGTCTGCTCAGCGAATCCGTTTCCACCAACGCCCTGCAGCAGGCCCGGATTCCCGGCCTTTTGCTGCCGCGGGACGAAGCCGGCTTTGTCAACCAGCACACCGGAGAGTTCCAGTTGGATCGGGTTCTGATCCCGGTGGCTCCGCAGCCGGAAAGTTGGTCGGCACTGGTGGCTGCCACACGCATGGTGGCCAGTCTAAAGCCGGGCTCGGGCATCCTGCTTCAAATTTACGTGGGTCAGTCCCACGATTTCCCCGGGGGCCGTTGCCCTGAAGCGCCTCCGGGGTGGGTCTGGGAGCAAAAAGTTGTGGCCGGCCAACCTGTGGCCGAGTTGATGAAGTTTGCCGAGGAATGGAGGCCACAACTGGCGGTAATGGCCAGCCAGGGCCAGGATAGTTGGCGGGACCGCTGGTTTGGAAGCACCCTCGAGCAACTGCTGGGTAAACTGCACTGTCCCATTCTGGTGGTTCCGCCTCAGCCTGCGGACGTATAGCTACCGTCTTCCCTGGGGACCAACCTGCTCACCGGCGGCATCGAGTCCGATTCGCGCTTCTAAGGCCCCTCCCACTCGATTCGAGCCAGCAAATTGCGGGCCTCGATCATCTCGCCAGCCATCCCGCGCAACTCGTCCAACTCCTCAGCCTGCAGACCGCCCTGCTCCTGAAGCAAACTCAACACCCGCAGCCGCACCTGCCGATCGGGATCGGGCGGGCGCAAACGAAAGAGGTCAGCGCAGTCCCGCCGACTGCGCCGCAAAATACTCACCGCCAGCATGCGCACCCCTACTTGAGGGTGCTCCAGGGCGCGCTGCAACACCTGGTCCAGCACGTCCGCCCCGGCCCGCTGCAGATAGCCCAGCGCCGCCACCGCCGAACCATTGCGAGTGGCCAACTCCACCGCCCAGGGCAACTTCCGTTCTTGCACCGGACTGCTCTGGTGCAACAGGGTCTGACCCACCGCCGCCGCCAAAGCCTGGCAGACAGGTTCGCAGGTCACCCCCTCCAACAACTGTGGCCCCCGCTCCAACATCCACTCCCGAGCCGCCTCTTCCTCGCCCATCCAACGACGTAACTCAAAAACTGCCTCCAGGGCCAGATGCTGGGGACCTTCCACCCACTCCAGCAGCAAGTCCCAGCCGTCTTTCCCTCGCCCCCTCAAAGCCACCAGAGCCGAACCGGGCAGGGCGCTGCTCAGATGGCCCCGCAGCGCCTCGCGTACTTCGTTCAGGTCGGTTCGGCTCAGCCAGTTCTTCCAAACCTGCAAATGCTCGACCGCCCCCTGCAAGAACAACGACTTGAGGCCTTCCGGAAAAACGCCATGCAGCCGCATCAGCCCCAAAGCCGTGCCCAACTGACATTCATTGAAGCTGTTCCAGTTCTTCCAACGCACCCGCTCCAGGTCCAATTGAGCCAGCACCCGAGTGCTCAAATCCCGCAGTTCCTCGTCCTCATCCCTCCCTAAAGCCCGCAACTGAAGCAGATGCACCTGATCCACCCTCTCCAGCGCTTGCAACATCAAGTATCCCTCAGCCACCACCCGCAACACAGCCTTGCGCCCCAAATGGGCCAAGATCGGCCCCCAGCACTGCTGCCTCACCAGCAGACCCAGAGCCGTCAGGCAGACCTCCTCGAGCGAATCTTCCAGCAAAAACTCCAGACCTTGGGGAGAGCCTGCCATTCGCCCATAAGCGGCCACACTCAGCCGCCGCAATTGCGGGTCCTTATGGGCCAACCAGGGGAGCAGCCTCTCCGCATCTCGGGGAGCCACCACTCCCTGCTCGGACAGCACACTCAGTGCCCGCAAACGCCAGCTATCGTCGCCATGATCAAACATTCGCAGCAGGGCCTTCTGATATATCAAAGGTTCCAGGGCCATGTCGCCAAGCTCTCCGCCCACATAGCGACCCATGACCGCAATCCGTAGCCGCCTGTCCTCACTCAAAAGAGCCTGGCGCAGTGCCGCGTCTCCCGGTTCCAAACCCAAACGCTCCATGCACTGCAGGGCCCTCCAGGCCACCTCTTCATCGCCTTCGCCCAGCAGCGTCCGCAGCAGCCTCTTGGTCCCCGGTCCCCGGTCCTCCAGCGCCTCCACAGCGTACAGTCGGTCGTCCAGATCGTGCCCAAAGGCCAGCGCCGCCAGAGCCTGCAGGCTGTCCTGATTGATCCACACCGGCTTGACCCGCCAGGCCACCAGAGTCCTCCAACCAAACTCTTGCAGCCGATAACACAGGGTCCGCGACCACTCCGTCTGATGACTGCCCAACCAGCTTTCGGCCCCGCGCGCCTGTACTCCCAAGTAGCACAAGATCTGACAAATTCTGTCGCGCACTAAGACCGAAGCAGACTCCCAGCGGTCGCGCAAATCCGGCAAAATGATGCGCCCCAACCGGGACAACCCCCAGGCTGCTGCCTCGGCCACTTCCTGATTGGAATGAGACAACAGAGCGATCAGGCCGGCAATGGCTCGCTCTCCATAGCCTTGCACGGCCAACACCAACCACACCTGTTGCAGCCGCGGATGCAGAGCCAGGGGAATCTCGTCCAGACAGCGTTCCAGACTGTGACGCCGGGTCCACTGCCGGCTCAGCAGATCCTTCTCCAGGCCCAACTCCACCTGCCTCTGCAGCACCATCCAGCGAGGCAACTCCCCCTCCAACCTGTCCATCCCCCCAACTTCGCCAACCCCTCCAGGGAACTTGCCAACCCGCCTCGTAAACCGTCACCATGCAAGCAGACGTCATCGTAGTGGGAGCCGGTCTGGCCGGCCTGGTCGCCAGTTGCGAAGCCATCGACGCAGGACGCAGCGTCCTGCTGGTCGACCAGGAAGGCGAGCAGAGCCTGGGCGGTCAGGCTTTCTGGTCCTTCGGAGGGCTCTTCCTGGTCGACTCCCCCGAACAGCGTCGGTTGGGCATCAAAGACTCGCACGAGCTGGCCATCCAGGACTGGCTAGGCACGGCCGGCTTCGACCGCCCCGAAGATCACTGGCCTCGCCAATGGGCCGAGGCCTATGTGGCCTGGGCCGCCGGCGAAAAGCGCAGCTGGCTCCAGGCTCGCGGTCTGCGCTTTTTCCCTGTGGTGGGCTGGGCCGAACGCGGCGGTTACGGGGCCATCGGCCACGGCAATTCGGTACCGCGTTTCCACGTCACCTGGGGCACCGGTCCGGCCGTCATCCATCCCTTTGTGCAACGCGTCCGCGAAGCCATCAAAAGCGGCGCGCTGACGCTTAAATGTCGCCACCGCGTCAGCCAACTGACCAGCACCAACGGCGCTATCGATGGGGTCAGCGGCACCATCCTGGCCCCCACCGAGGTGGTGCGCGGCGGCCCCACCTCGCGCACCGAAATCGGTGAATTTGAGTTCAAAGCCCAGGCCGTCATCATCGCCTCGGGCGGCATCGGGGCCAATCTCGATCTGGTGCGCCAAAACTGGCCCGCCCGCCTGGGCAAGGCCCCCAACAGCATGGTTTGCGGCGTGCCCGACTACGTGGACGGACGAATGCTGGGCATCAGCGAGGCCGCCGGCGCTAACCTCATCAACCGCGACCGCATGTGGCACTACACCGAAGGCCTGCAAAACTGGGACCCCATCTGGACCAATCACGGCATTCGCATCCTGCCCGGCCCCTCATCCCTGTGGCTGGATGCCCGCGGCCGGCGCCTGCCGGGCCCCCTCTATCCCGGCTTCGACACGCTGGGCACCCTGAAATACCTGATGGACAGCGGCTACGAATACAGCTGGTTCGTGCTCACCCAAAAAATCATCGAGAAAGAATTCGCTCTCTCCGGCTCCGAGCAAAACCCCGACTTAACCGGCAAAAGCCTGCTCAAAGTGCTGGGCCGTGTGCTGCCCGGCGCCCCCGCCCCGGTGGAGGCCTTCAAAAAGAAGGGCGCCGACTTCGTGGTCAGCCGCGACCTCTCCGAGTTGGTGCGCGGCATGAACTCCCTCACCGCCGAGCCCCTCATCGACGAGGCCGCCTTGCGTTACGAAATGGAAGCGCGCGACCGTCAAATCCTCAACCCCTACTGCAAAGACGGTCAGATCACGGCCATCCGCGGAGCTCGCAACTACCTGGGCGACCGTCTCATCCGCACCGCCAAGCCCCACCGACTGCTCGACCCCAAAGCCGGCCCGCTCATCGCCGTGCGCCTCAACATCCTCACCCGCAAAACTTTGGGCGGCCTCGAAACCGACCTGCAATCCCGCGTCATGCGTCCCGACGGCCAACCTCTGCCGGGCCTCTACGCCGCCGGCGAGGCGGCCGGATTTGGCGGCGGTGGCGTGCACGGCTATCGCGCTCTCGAAGGCACCTTCCTGGGCGGCTGCCTCTTCTCCGGCCGCGCCGCCGGCCGCGCCGCCGCCCAATCCATCCTGTAGGCAGGTAGGGACGCGGACGCTGGACTAGTCGGCGCTGTGTCCGCGCACAAAGGCCGAAAATTCGGGGCAGTTCTCCAGGAGTTCAGTGTAGGTTCCGTTTGCTACCAGATGACCTCCCTCGAGCAGGCAGATTTTGTCGCAGTTGCGCACCACTTCGAGGCGATGGGCGATGACCAGCACGGTCAGTTGGTGACCCACGCCTTCCAGGCTCTCCAGCACTTTGCGTTGAGTGACTTCATCCAGGGCGCTGGTGGCTTCGTCGAAAATCAGCAGTTCGGGCTGATGATAAAGGGCTCTGGCGATGCCGATGCGCTGGCGCTGCCCGCCCGACATCGAGGCGCCGCGTTCGCCCAGGATGGAAGCGTAGCCTTGGGGGAGTTCGCTGATAAAGTCGTGGATCTGGGCCGCCTGGGCGGCCTTCTCGACGGCCGCCTGGTCCAGGTAGAGTGAGGAGATGCCCAGGCCGATATTGGCTGACACGGTGTCGTCGCTGAGAAAGATCTCCTGAGGCACGTAGCCTACGTTGCGTTGCCAGGCGTTGCGCTGGTCGGCGTCCAGGGCTTGACCGTTCACCCACAGGGACCCCAGGCCAGGTTCCAACAGACCGGCCACCATGTCGGCCACGGTGGTTTTTCCCGAACCGGTCTGTCCCACCAGGGCGATTCGACTACCTCTCGGGATCTCCAGGGTGAGCCCGTGCAGGGTCTCTTCGTTAGCAGAGGGATAGGTAAAATGGATGTTGTCCAGTTTGATCCCCTCACCCAGCGCTAGGGGAGTCACATTCTCCGAACTTGTGAGCGGTTGATCCATTTCCATGGCCAGCCGGCTGAGGGAGGGGAGGTAGAAGCGGATGCGGGCCAGGTTTCTATACATGTTTTGCAGCGAAGGTAGCATTCGCCAGGTGGCCATTACGTAGAGCATCAGCCAGGCCATGGCCTGACCCTCGGGGCGCAGGGCGAAATACATCAAAGACCCGATCAGGCCGGCTACGGCCACCACTTCGGTCAGATAGTGGGGCAGTTCGTAGATCATATCGCCGACGGCCAGGGCCTTGTTGTAGCGATTGGAGAGACCGCTGTAGCGCTGCAAAAACTGTTCCCGGCGGGTCAGCAGGCGGGCTTCCTTGAGGGCATAGAGGCCTTCGTGGACGGCCCGGAACCGCAAGCTATTGAGCTTTTCGCGCTCCACGCCGTTGCGAGCCAACTGTCCTCGGTTGACTTGATAGATCAGACTAAACAGGGCCACCAGCGTACCCCCGGTGCCGATGGCCACCCAGGGGTCGAGAAAGAGCAGAGTGGCTGCAATCATAACCACGGCCAGACCGTTGGTGCAGATCTCGGTCATGGGCAGGTAGACATTGCGCACCAGAGCTTCGATTTCGTGCAGCACGTCTTTGCCCAGTTCAGTGCTGTTGCGGCCTCGCAACCACATGTAGCTGCGTCCCAGATAGCTTTGCAGCAGACGAACGGCCAGGCGGTGGCTGACGTGAAAGGAGAAACGCAGCCCCAGCCAGGTGGTTACGGCTCGGCACAGGTTGACTGCGCTGAAGAGCAGGACAAAGGCGACCCCCAGAAAGATCAGGAAGCTGTGCGGGCTGGAAAACTCGAACTGGCTGTAGATTTTTGACATCCAGGCACTTTTCTCGATGGCATGGGGATCGGAAGCCAGGCTCACAAAGGGCATAATGCCAGCCACACCAGACACCTCGACGAAGCCGTTGACCAGCATCATGACCACCAGAATGCCGGCCACCCGCTGCGAACTGACAGGCAGCAATCGGAAGGCCGTCCGTAGCCCATCGCTCAGCGTAAGTTCTTTAGACACGCGCGAGACTTCGTTTGGCTCGCGAAATTCCTGTGCCCAAAGGTAAGTTCACGGTAGGCTGGCTTGAGATCGAAGTTGGGTCAGCGGACGGGCAAGCCGAAGCGTTTGAAATCTTTCGAGTAATAAATTTCGACAACTTTAAAGCGCACGTTGTTGGCATATTGGTACAGATACGTGCAGCCCCGCGCGTTGGTGTAGGGCTGCGCGCAAGCACTCAAGAAACATCCAGTAGGCATGTCGCTCGGACGCCGGCAGTCCGCCCAAAACCTGGTCGAGCCTCGAGGGCTCGTTGGCGGCTCTGGCCGTTCTATCGGGCGCGTGGCCCGCCGCTGCGCCCGCGTTACAGTCCGTTCAGGAGCCACAATCCAGCAGATGGGTGAAATATAGGCCTGAAAAACCTCCGAACAAAAAAAGGCCAATCGCAAGATTGGCTTGGGCTGGGTGGAGAGGTGGATCAGCGACTGAAAAAGCCGTTGAGGGCCCCGCTCTGGATCAGTCCGGTCAAGACCTGCACGCCGATCTGGGCGCCCACATCGTAGTTGCCACAATTGCCGTTGCCTGGGTAATAGCCGCTGTTCGGGTAGTAGCCGCTCTGCTGATAGTAGCCGTTGTTCGGGTAGTAGACCTGGCTTTGATTTTGGCAGTTGCCTTGATTTTGATAGTAGCCGCTGTTGGAATATCCCTGGTTGTAGTAGACCGGAGCCTGGTTACAATTGCCTTGATTTTGATAGTAGCCGACGTTGCTGTTGTTGCAGTTGCGCTGGCGGTTTCGGCCGCCACGTCCGTTGCAGTCGGCGCTGGCGCTGACAGCGAGTAAGCCGACGAGCGTCAGGCCCAGGCAGGCTTTCAAGGTGTGATTCATGAGGATGGGTCCTTTCAGTAGTGCGTGTGCGCGATTAGAGTAGGCGGCAATCCTTAAGTCTGACCTGGAGTTTTCTGAAGAGTTCCTGAAGCGCGGCCCCGGACAGGATCCAAACCTGGGGAAGGGAAGGGTGGGAGGCCATGAACACCATTGAACTTGAGAAAACCTACGACGCCAAAGCTGTGGAAGAGCGTAATTATCGCTACTGGATGGACAATCATCACTTCCGCGTTCAGCCCGACACCCAGAAGAAGCCCTACACGATTGTGATCCCACCGCCCAACATCACGGGCTCGCTGCACATGGGCCACGCCCTCGACAACACCATTCAAGACGTGTTGATTCGCTATCATCGCATGCTGGGAATGGCCGCTTGCTGGGTACCGGGTACTGATCATGCCGGCATCGCCACGCAGAACGTGGTGGAGAAGCAGCTCAAAAAAGAGGGAAAGACCCGCCATGATGTGGGCCGCGAAGACTTTATCAAGCGAGTCTGGACCTGGAAAGAGCAATACGGCAACACCATTGTCGAGCAGCTCAAACGCTTGGGCGTCTCGTGTGACTGGGACCGGCTGGCCTTTACCATGGATGCGGCCCGATCGAAGGCCGTTCGCGAAGTCTTTGTGCGCCTGTTTGAGAAGGGCGATATCTATCGCGGCAAACGCCTGATCAACTGGTGCCCCCATTGTCTGACGGCTCTCTCCGACCTGGAAGTGGAGCACGAAGAATCGCAGGGTGCGCTGTACTATCTGCGCTATCCGCTGGTGGGCCAGCCGGGGGAGGTGGTCATTGCCACCACCCGACCCGAAACCATCCTGGCCGACGTGGCCGTGGCCGTCAATCCCGAAGACGAACGCTTTAAGCACCTGATTGGAAAAGAGTGCACCATCCCGGTGGCCGGTCGTCCCATTCCCATCATCGCCGACGAAGCGGTGCTTACCGACTTTGGCACCGGCGCTCTTAAGATCACCCCTGCTCACGATCCCACCGACTTCGAGATCGGGCTGCGCCACGGGCTGCCTCAATGGGTCTGCCTGGATGAAGAAGGCCGCCTGAACGAACTGGGAGGCAAGTATCAGGGGCAGGACCGCTTCAAGGTGCGTCAGGCCATCTCGCTTGAGTTGGAAGAGACAGGCTACCTGGTCAAGAAGGAGGAGCACCTCAACAAGGTGGGTCATTGCTACCGCTGCAACTGCGTTATTGAGCCCTACCTGTCCGACCAGTGGTTTATGAACATGAAGAGGCTGGCCGAACCGGCCGTGAAAGCCATTCACGACGGCTCCATTCGTTTTGTGCCGGAACGTTATTCCAAGACCTACCTGGCCTGGATGGAGAACATCCGCGATTGGTGCATTTCTCGCCAGATCTGGTGGGGGCATCGCATTCCGGTGTGGACCTGCGAGCAGTGCAGTCATCGGGCCGGCCATACCCAGGACCCGGACAAGTGCCCGGCTTGTGGATCTGCCCAATATGTGCAGGACCCGGACGTGCTCGATACCTGGTTCTCCTCTGGTCTATGGCCGTTCTCGGTGTTTGGCTGGCCGGACAAGAATTCCGACCTGGACTACTTTTATCCCACCCAGACGCTGGTTACCGGCCGAGATATTATCAATCTATGGGTGGCCCGCATGATTATGCTGGGCTACGAGTTCCTGGGTGAGAAGCCGTACACCGATGTGCACATTCATTCCACCATCATGACTCGGGACGGGCAGCGCATGTCCAAGTCCAAGGGCACGGGCATCGACCCGCTCGAATTGATCGAGAAGTATGGCGCTGACGGCACTCGCTTTGGTCTGATGAGTCAGGCCACTCAGAGCCAGGACGTACGCCATACTGAGGAACGCTACGAGCAGGGACGCAACTTCTGCAACAAGATCTGGAACGCCGTGCGTCTATCTTTGATGCTGATCCCCGATGGGACCATGCCCAACCCCGCTCCCCAGCCCACCAGTCTGGCCGACCGCTGGCTGCTGACGCGCACCTCTCAACTTACCCGCAAGGTGCGTCAGGCCATCGAGAACTACAATTTCGATGAAGCGGCTCGCTCCCTGTATGAGTTCTTCTGGAACGAACTATGTGACTGGTACCTCGAATTAATCAAGCCCGTTTTTTACCACCGTCAGGATCCTCAGGAACAAAAGCAGGTGGCCGAATGCCTGCTCTTTGCTCTTGATCACTACCTGCGCCTGAGCCACCCGATCATGCCTATGCTCACCGAAGAGTTGTGGCACCATCTGCCGGGTGAGCGCGGACCGTTGATTCACGCTTTGATGCCTCAGCCGGGTTGGGAGGACGCCCAGGCCGTCGAATCTATGGAGATGCTCCAGGAACTGGTGCGAGCCGCCCGCAACCTGCGCGCCGAATTGGGCTTGCTGCCCAAGCAGAAAGCCGAGATTTGTCTGGTGGTGCCGGCAGACAGGAGGGCTCTGGTGGAGGACAATCGCGGCTTGCTGGAGGCGCTGGCTCTGGCCGAGCCTGTTACGCTGGTGGACGACCGTCCTGCCAAAGCCCTCTCGCAACGAGTGGGCGAGCTGGAAGTGTTTCTACCTTTTCCGGCCGACTTCGACCTGTCTCGCGAGGTGGCCCGGCTCAACAGCGAGCTGGCCGAGGCTCGCAAGTTGGCCGAAGGCACCGAACGCAAACTGGACAACGCGGCCTTTATCGAGAAAGCCAAGCCCGAAGTGGTGGCCAAGGAGCGTGAGCGTCTGGCCGACTACCAGGAACGCGCTCAACGCGTAGAAGAACGCCTCAAGCTGTTCGGCGGTGGCGCTTCATGAAAAGGGCTCTGCTGGCACTGGCCCTGGCGGGAATGGGCTGGGCTCAGCCCATCCTGCCCGGTCAGGCCCTGCCAGAGATGCCCAATCAGGTGCCTCAGACGGCCGACATGCGCGAGGCCAAGTTTCTCTTTGCCGAGGGTCAGCGCTATCATCGTGAAGACAAGATCGGCCGGGCGGTTGACCTGTATCGCAAGGCCCTGGCCAAAGACCCGGGACGTCTGGAATATCGTCCCTATCTGGCCCAGGCTCTGGAGAGTCAGGGACATCACGCCGATGCCCTCGAGCAATACGACCTCTATCTGGCCCTGGAGCCGGATGACCCCAAAGTTCAGCGCTCCCGTCTGCTGCCCTTGATCGGGTTGGCCCGCTGGGAGGAGGTGGACCGTGAGATGAAGGTGCTCGACCTGAGTCAGTCTGCTCAGCCCGACTACCTGCTTTTGAAAGGCCTCAACTGGTTGCGCCGTAATCAGCCCGATCTGGCCGTGGCGCCGTTGCGCAGTGCACTGCAACTGGCTCCCAAGCGCCAGGATATCCGCCTAAATTTGGTCTCGGCTCTGCTTTTGCAAAATCTGGCACAGGAGGCCTTTGACCTGCTGGTTGACCAGTCCGGCGATCAGGCGGCACTGCTGCGCGGACTGGCCCTGCATCTGCTCAGACGTGGCGATGAGGCCGAGAAGGTATGGCGCGGGTTGCTGACCAATCCCCAGTTGGTCGAGGTGGGGCTCAATCTGGCCACCTCTCTGGCCGAGCGGGGCCAGTCGGCGGAGGCACTCAGACTGGCCGCTCAGATGCTTGATCGCGACCCCGCCAATCAGGGCGGAAAGTTGCTCTATGCCCGTTTGCTCAATCGAGCCGGCCGCTACGAAGACAGCCTGGCGGTGTTACGCCCTTTGTTGGACCCAGACGGATTTGTGGGCAATCGGGCTTATCTGGACGAACTGGCTGGCTGGACACTGCTGGGCCTGAATCGCGATGAAGAAGCTCTGACCTATTTGCGCCAGGCCTTGAAATTGGGGGCTCAGGGCGCCTCGCTGGAGAACAACCTGGCTCTGGTGCTTGGTCGACTGGGTCAGGTGGAGGAAGCCATCCAGCACCAATTGCAGGCCGTTCAATTGGCGCCCCTGCAGGCCAGTGCCTGGTACCATCTGGGCGTACTCTACGAACTCAAGGCCTCACCCAAACAGGCCCGCCCGGCCTACCAGCAATTTCTCAAGCTGGCCCCCAACGACCCTGCCGTGGCAGGGCTCAAAGCCCACCTTAAGGACCTGAATCCCTAGGGGTTGCTGCCCTTGCGAATCTCCGCATCCAGTTGGCGGGCGCTTTCCAGGTCCAGTTCTTTGAGTTCTTCGACCTGTCGTTGGGCCTGTTTTTTGTTGCCCATCTTCAGGTAGGCTCGCCCCAGATATAGATGGCCCAGGCGTAGTTTGGGGTCGATGACGTTGGCCCGGGTCAGGGCCTGGGCGGCTTCCGAGGGCTGATTGTTGCGCAACAGGGCATAGCCCCATTCCAGCCAGATGGCCGCCGATTTGGGTTCCAAGTCGGCGGCCTTCTTCAAGTTGGCCTGTGCCTTGTCGAACTGGTCCAGTTGATTTTGGCACCAACCCAGGCGATAGAGCGTGGCGGCACTGTTGGCTCCAACCTCAATGGCCTTTAGGTAAGCGTTGGCGGCTGCCGAGTAATCTTTCTTCATTTCGAACTGGGCGTCGCCCAGGCCCACCCAGGAGGCGGCCCGATCGGGTTTTAGCTGGCACGCTTTGCTGTAGGCGTCGATGGAGCCGCCCGCGTTGTTGAGTTTTGCATAGGCAAAGCCCAATTCGTGCTGAATTTTGGCGTCTTTCGGGTCGATCTGGGCGCCCTTCTTGAGCCAGCGCGTGGCGCTGTCGTACTTATGCTGCTCGTTGTAGATCCAGCCGATATTAAACAGAGCCGTGGTGGAACGTTCATCCTGGCCAAAGACGTTTTTGTATTGTTCGAGGGCTTCTTCCAGGCGTTTTTCACTGACCAGTTTTTCGGCGCTGCTGAGCAACTCGGGCACACTGGTAGGCTGGGCCCAGGTCCCGCTCAACAGAACGAGCGCAAAGGTCGAAGTAAGCATAGATTTGAGCATCGTCCAGCCTTTTGATCCCTTCCGGCACTTCCCCTCTTTGACAGGGTCCGCCCTGGACGTAGATGGCCTGGGGGTCGGCGCCGATAGGGAATGAGATGGGGATAGGGCGAGATTGTGGGCAGGCCGGAACAGCCAGATTGTCGAAATCGCTTACCCATGAGAGTCGGTGATATTCCTGAGATCGCGCGGATGAGCACAGCGGAGAAAATACTCCTGGTCGAGGACTTATGGGACTCTATCAGTGCCGATGAGGCCACCGTTCTGGTGCATCCTGGACACAAGATTGAGTTGGACCGCAGGTTGGAAGTGTACGAGTCGGCCCCCGAAAATCTCCTCTCGCTCGCCGAATTGTGTGAACGGCTGGAGCCTAGCGGTTGAAAGAGTTTAGCCTGCGTTTTCTGCCGCAGGTGGCTGATGACGTTAGGGCCGGTGTCCATTGGTACGAAGAGAAATCACCAGGACTAGGCCACGAGTTTCGCCGAGCATTTATCGCTCGAGCCACCGAGGCTGGACGCCATCCCTTAATCTATCGCGAGGTATACCGCGACTTTCGTCGCAGCCTTCTTCGCCGATTCCCCTACGCAATGTATTTCCGAGTCGATGGTGACCGGGTCATTGTGTTTGGGTTGTTTCACTCCGCCAGGGATCCAGAGACTGTCTACGCAAGCTTAGAAAATCGGAATGACAAGGATTGAGAGCCGGTAAGGCAAGCATAGATTTGAGCATCGTCCAGCCTTTTGATCCCTTCCGGCACTTCCCCTCTTTGACAGGGTCCGCCGTGGGGAGAGCGAATTTGCCAGCCATGTCGCTTCTGCTGATCATTCTTGTGTATCTGATGTTGGGCTGCGCCGCCTATTGCCTGCCCACCGATGAACGGCGAGCCATGGCCCTCTACCGTCGGCGTTGGGCCCGGCTCTCTCTCCACCAAATACCGGTGGTATTCACGGCCGTCCTGGTCGGAAAAATTCAGTCGCTTACCTGGCTGGCAGCTTGGGCCGGTCTTTTGGGTGGATTTTGCGCCCTGGCTGGCTCCATTTGTCTGCTGGTATCGTTGGTGTGCTGGGCTCTGCAATGCTTTAGCAAGCCCGTCGAGAATGACGGTGAGCCTTTGGGGTTCAGTCGCGCTCCGGGTTGAGGCTAAATTCCTTCACCAGCTGGTCGACCGCCGTCCGATACTCCAATTCGCGGTCGAAGGGCACCTGAAAATTGACAAAGGCCCAGGCCGCCTCGTTGCCGATGATCCACACCCGCACGGCGCGCTGGCCTTCGGCATACTGGTAGGCGAAGCAGAGCGCGCCGGGCAGCTTGATGGGCAACAACTCGTCTGTGGCCACCGGTTTGTGATGCAGGGTGAGGAACCCGGCCAGCATGCGGGTCAGATTAGGTAACTCGGCGGCGTCGGTCACGGCTTCAGCATGAATGTGCAACACGGCTGTTTGGCAGGGTGCGATCAGGCTGCCTCCGTGTTCGTCGCCAAAAAACTCCCAATTCTCAGGGATGTCAACGGCAAAGAGGTCGGAGTGTCGGGCCTGCATGGGCAGCCTGTTCCCGTTGGGGGGTCATCCTCCTTCGGCAGGGGCTGAGTCGCTCACCACAAAGGGCCAGCTCATGCGCAGCTACCAGCCGGAACGTCTGGAGCAGCTGGAGGATCCGGCTACTCTTCAGCGCCTCAAGCCTTTTCTCAGCGATGCTTTTGACCCCATCAGTCTGGACCGGCCGGGTTTTTTGCAAGAGATTGGCCTCCAGCCTGGCGATGAGGGCTGGTTGCGGGCCGGCGCTTATGCTCAGAGCTGGCTGCCCACGAGCATCCTGCCCCGGGCCTTTGCCGAGGAGGCGCGCTTCAAGAAGATGAAACCGGCCGAATTTGTCGAGCGATCCTTGGGGCTGGTGGAAGAGGCGTTGTGGCGCCAGGCCGAGCGACTTTTCCTGCGCTGCCAGCGGCTGGTGTTGCATCCGGAGGCCAGCAAGGTGGCCAGGCAATTGGGCTTAAAGCTGGTCGAACTGGAAGCGCTTCGCACCCGCTGGAAGAGCGAGATGCCCACCTCCGACCAGTGGGCTTTGGACGGTTTGATGCTGCAACTGCGCGGCGTGGGCCAGGCCGGACCGGTTTTTGTCAAACGTGTCGAGGAGCAAACCACTCAGAAGTTCTGGTTTTTCTTTCGCCGGCTGCGACCCATTCTGACTCAGGTGAGCGACGAGGAGATTGAGATCAATGTGGCCTTGACCCTCGTCGACAAGACCTACGCCGTGGCCGCCTCGTTTGCCAAAGAGATGGACGAGAACAAAGAACTGAGCCCCGAGTTGTGGGCCAAGCAGTGGGCCGACTATCTGGGCAAGCGCACTCGGGTGAGTGGCGATGAGTTTCGCGCACTGCTCGACCATTTTCAGGACAAAGACCGCTATAAATGGCCCAATCTGGTGGCTTTGGCCCGGGCTAAGGCGCGCCGGGCGGTGGCTGCGGTGGCCTTGACGGCCTTGGAAAGGTTGGAGTCGGCTGAAGATACTGCCTCCCTAGAACGGCTTTGGCAGATGATTCCAGATTTTTCCGAGCGCTACGAGCTGCAGCAGGTTCTCAAGAAACGTTTCGGCTTAGGTTTGTAGGTTTGCCCAAGCGGGCAAATTGCTGGGGCAAATTAAGGGGGTTGGTAGACCAACCTGGAGGTGTGATGGAGCAAACCTTGGATCTTGCCAAGCTGACCGTGGGCCAGTTGACGGGCGAGCATTTTCTGCGTGTCGAAGCCAGCGATACGCTAGGTCAGGTGGTTGACAAATTGCGCGATCACCAGTGCGCGGCGGCGATATACGCGGAGGGGAATGAGTGGCGAGTGGTCTCGGGCGAGATTCTCCCCGAACTCTTGCTCAAGGGCCAGGAGGCTCTGCAACAACCGGTTTCGGCTCTGGCACAACCTCTGCCCACCCTTTCAGGGCAGGACTCTCTGGCCCAATTGCACACGGCCCTGGGACGCAGCACCTGGGTGGGCTCGGTCCACGACGGAGCCGTCGTCAGCCTGCTCCATTGGACCAGTTGGGCTCGTTTTACCGCTCTGCACAGGGTGGCCAGCCCGTACACATTTTCACCCGAGTGGGGTCGCAACGAAGCCCCTTTGGTAAAAGTTTAGGAGTTTCATGACGACCGCACCCATTATCCAAGAAATTGAATCCGTAATCATTCGCTTCTCGGGCGACTCCGGCGACGGTATGCAACTGACCGGTACTCTGTTTACCAACGCCTCTGCCCTGGTCGGCAACGATATCAGTACATTTCCTGATTTTCCCGCCGAAATTCGCGCCCCAGCCGGCACCCTGGCCGGCGTCTCAGGCTTTCAGGTAAACCTGGCCAACACCGACATTTTCACTCCGGGCGATGCCCCCGATGTGCTGGTGGCCATGAATCCGGCAGCCCTGGCCGCCAACCTGGCCGACTTGAAGTCGGGTGGAGTGCTGATTATCAATACCGACGCATTCACCGATGGCAACTTGAAGAAGGCTCACTACAAGGTCAATCCGCTGGAGGATGGCAGCCTGGAGAAATTCCGTCTGCATAAGATTCCCATCACAACCCTGAATCGGGAAGCAGTTCAGGACATTGCCGGTCTCAATAAAAAGGATATCGACCGGACCCGCAACTTTTTCGCACTGGGTTTGTCTTTCTGGATTTACGATCGACCCATCGAAAGCCAGATGGAGTGGATCAAGGCCAAGTTCAAGAAGCCAGAGGTCCAGGAATCCAACATCCGCGCTTTTAAAGCCGGCTATCACTATGGAGAGACAGCCGAAGCGTTTCAGACTCGCTACCGAATCGCTCCGGCTCAATTGCCCCCGGGCGTTTACCGCAAGATCACTGGCAACGAAGCGCTGGCGTTGGGTCTGGTCACGGCCGCTGTGCGGGCGGGCAAACCCCTCTTCTACGGCAGCTATCCGATCACGCCGGCCTCGGAGATTCTTCACTCTCTGGCCAGCTTGCGCAACTTTGATGTGCGCACTTTTCAGGCCGAAGACGAAATCGCGGCCATGGGCTCGATTATAGGAGCCGCTTTTGGCGGCGCCTTCGCCTGCACGGCTTCGTCGGGTCCGGGTGTGGCGCTCAAGTCTGAGGCGCTCAATTTGGCTCTGGTCTTAGAGCTTCCCATGGTGCTGGTGAACGTGCAGCGGGGCGGTCCCTCCACCGGATTGCCCACCAAGACCGAGCAGTCGGACCTGTTGATGTCCTTTTTTGGACGCAACGGCGAGAGTCCGCTGCCGATCATCGCCGCCTCCACTCCGGGCGACTGTTTCACCATGGCCGTGGAAGCTTTCCGCCTGGCTGTGCGTTGCATGGCCCCGGTGATCTTGTTGAGCGACGGCTATATCGCCAACAGTTCGGAGCCGTGGCGCATTCCGCACCCTGACCTGATCGCTCCCATCGAGTGCAACCACCCCACCAACCCGGACAATTTCTTACCTTACCTGCGCGACGAAGCAGGCGGTCGTCCCTGGGTCTTGCCGGGAACGCGCGACATGGAGCATCGCATCGGCGGTCTTTCCAAGGCCCCCGAAACCGGCAACGTGTCCTACGCGCCCTTGCATCATCAACAGATGGTCAATGAGCGCGCTGAGAAGGTGGCTAAACTGGCCGATGTGATCCCGGAACAGGAAGTCTTTGGTCCGGCCAGCGGCGACCTTTTGGTGGTGGGTTGGGGAGGCACCTATGGGGCGTTGCGCACCGCTGTGCAACAGGCCCAGTGTGAGGGCTCCTCGGTGGCCCACGCCCATGTGCGCTATTTGAGTCCCTTCCCGCGCAACCTGGAGAAGTTGTTGCATAGCTACGAGAAAGTGTTGGTGTGTGAGATCAACGGGGGTCAACTTTCACTGCTGCTCCGAGGTCGCTTTGGCGTGGAACTGGAGCAACTCAACAAAGTCCAGGGTAAGCCGTTCAAAATCAGCGAGATTCATGCTCGCATTGTCGACGTCCTGAAAGGAGTCCGCTAGTGTCCCTCGATCTCCTACTCCCGGTAGTCCCCCCCCAGAATCGTAAGGAATACTCCAGCGATCAGGAGGTGCGCTGGTGCCCAGGCTGCGGCGACTACTCGATTTTGGCTCAGATGCAAAAAGTTCTGCCCGAACTGGGCATCGCCCGAGAGAATTTTGTTTTCATCTCGGGCATCGGCTGCTCCAGCCGATTTCCTTACTACATGGATACCTACGGCATCCACTCTATCCACGGTCGGGCTCCAACCCTGGCCACCGGCCTCAAGGTGGCCCGTCCTGACCTGCACGTGTTTATTGTCAGCGGCGATGGCGATGGCTTCTCCATCGGGGCCAACCACCTGCTCCACGTGCTGCGCCGCAACGTCAACGTGACTTTACTGCTGTTTAATAACCGGATTTACGGTCTGACCAAAGGCCAGTATTCGCCCACTTCTTTGCCCGGGGCCAAAACGAAGTCCAGTCCCATGGGCACCGTGGAGCAGCCGCTCAATCCGCTCAGTGTGGCGTTGGCCGCCGAAGCCACCTTTGTGGCTCGCTCGGTGGATACCGACATCAAGCATCTCGGCGAGGTCATGAAGGCGGCCATTCAGCACAAAGGCGCTTCTTTCATCGAGATCTTGCAGAACTGCAATATTTTCAACGATGGCGCCTGGGATCACGTCAAGGACAACGCCACCAAGAAAGACAACACCTTGGTGCTTGAGCACGGCAAGCCGATGCTCTTCGGGGCCAATGGCAACAAGGGAATCCGTCTAAATGCTCGGACGCTACAACCGGAGATCGTGGAGATCGGCAATGGTCTCAGCGAGAGCGACCTGATGGTTCACGACAAAGACCGCAGCGATGCCACCCTGGCCTATCTCTTGAGCCGTTTCACTTTTCCCGAATTTCCGGTCCCCCTGGGTATTTTGCGCTCGGTCCATAAGCCAATCTATGAAGATGGCGTCACGGCTCAGGTTCAGGAAGCCCAACGCCTCAAGGGCAAAGGCGATTTGAGCGCCCTGCTGTGCTCCACGGATCTGTGGTCGGTGGGGACGGATGGTGAGGAAAATCACACCCTGACGCGCAATTCGCCGGAGTTAACCGAGGAGATGCTCAAAGGCTGGACCGATGGCTATAGCACTTTGGAAATGAGGGCCACGCGAAAGCGGTGCTCTCAGCTGCGCCTGGAAGAAATGCCTCAAGTCGCTTCGGGCGCCAGCCTGCGCCAGGCTTTGGAAGTGATGCAGCAGCGCCATACCCCCAGCGTGGTGGTGGTGGACGCCCGGGGCTGCTATGCCAGTACGCTGACCTCGACCGACCTGTTGCGGGTAGCCACGCTGGCTCCCGACCTGGGAGCGGTGACGGTAGAGCAAGTGGCGACCTGCAAAGAGGCTTATGTGACGGCCTCCTCCACGCTGAATCAGGCCTTTCATCAGATGGGACGACTCAACTTGCCGGCCCTCACGGTGGTCGATCAAGATCTGAAACCGATGGGCTGGTTGACTGCTCAACAGGCCGAAGCGGCACTTGCCGGCTAAGTTACTGGGGAAAAATAGTCCGCACTGGAAGCAGTTGCTCCAGTTGGACAGGCCGGCCGTGCGCCGTGACTTGGGACTCTTCCTGGCGGAGGGTCCCAAGTTGTTGCCCGAGGCTTTGCGCGGCCATCACCGGGTGCGCGAGTTGATTTATGATCCCGAGCGCTTCAGCCAGGTTCCGTCTGGGCTGAATTGCTGGCAGGTGAGTTCTGAAATGCTCGACCGCCTGAGTGACGCGCACCAGGGCGTGGTTGCCGTCATGGAGGCTCGACCCTGGCCGGCCTGTACAGAGTACTCGCCACTGGTGGTTTGCGACGGCCTGTCCGACCCCGGCAACCTGGGCACTTTGATGCGTACGGCCTGGGCCACCGGTGTGGCCGGTCTGGTGTGTCTGGGCGGGGTGGATTTGTATAATTCGAAGGTGGTCCGTGCCAGCGCCGGGGCGGTCTTTCATCTGCCCAGTTACCGTCTTGACGACCTTTCGGTGCTGGCAGAATACACCCTGATCGGGCTGGAGCCGCGGGCAGGTACTGACCTCTATCGGTTTCTCTGGCCCGAGCGCTGGGGATTGGTGGTGGGCAACGAAGCCCACGGACTTTCTGTGGCAACCCGGCAACGGCTGGGGATGCGCTGCACCATCCCGATGGAGCCGGGTTGCGAGTCGCTCAACGCAGCTACCAGCGTGGCTGTGGTTCTTTTTGAGTGGCGGCGTCAGCGGAGGGGATGATTTGTCCAAACTGTTGTGATCCGTTCATAACTCGGCAAAGGATGGTTCACACTCCAGGCCTATTCTGAGTACGCAATGAACTCGATCTCTTCACATATCGCCGCACGGCCCGTCTGCCAGGGAAATCCCTGGGGAGCGGTAGCCCCTCGTGCCCAGGTGGATGAGAAGGAATTCAAGCTTGTTCCTGACACTGTGCAGGTGAGCAAGCCCGCTTCCTCCGCCAGCGCCAGGCCGGAGACTCCGGCTCACTGGGACCGCATGGGTGAACAGAGTGCTCTGGCTGCCGCAGCTGCCTCCACGGCCGCGCCTATGATGGTTTTGTTGCTGGGTAGTCACGATTCCAGCAAAAAGGGCCAGGCCGAAACCATCGCCAAGAATCTGGGTCTGGTTCACCTGCATATGGGGGATCTGATCAAGCAAGAAGTGGGCGCGGGCTCCGAACTGGGTGTTAACCTGAAGAAGGCTCTGGATGGCGGTGACGACTCCCCCGCTTTGCTGCTCTATGATCTGGTGGCCAAACGTGTGTCTCAATCCGATGTGCAGGAGCACGGCTTCATCCTTGATGCCTACCCGGAAGACCTCAAGCACCACAAGGCCGAAACCCTCCTTCAGGAATTGGAAGGGTTGCGCTTGATCGAACTCTCTTCAGCCGACGAAGATTGCAGCCCGTTTAATCCGGTGGTGGAGATGGCTCGCCAGCGAGGCAGCTACTACCAGGTTGATGACGAAGACAATCAGCAAGACACCGCCGACGTTCTCGAGGCGCTGGTTGATAACTTTCATTCAACCCCTGTTCGAATGCTGGCCGTAGAGTAGCCAGTCTCCCGTCTAGCCCCTCGCGTGCGCCAGCCCCTTCCTATCGGCACCCTTCTGCATGAGGGCCGATTTGAGCTGGAAACGGTGGTGGGTCAGGGCAGTTTCAGTCTGACTTATGCCGCTCGCGAAGGTCCCTGGCGCCTGCCGGTGGCGATCAAGGAATTTTTCCCAGAGGGGTGCCGACGCCGAGACGGTCAGATCGTGGCCGATGGAGCCTGGGACTCCAAAAGCTTTGCCCAGAGCGTGCAGGCCTTCGAGCACGAGGGAGCTACACTGGAGCGCTTTCACCATCCCGGAATCGTCCGAGTCCTGTCCATGTTTCGCGCCCACGGCACAGCCTATCTGGTGGAGGAGCTACTGGAAGGGGTTACGCTGGGCGAAGGTCTGGCCGTGGCTGGGGCCATGACTTTGCCTCGGGTCCTGGAGATGGCCCAGCAGGTGGGACAGGCTTTACTGCTTGTGCATGCCGGCGGACTGGTGCACTCGGACATCAAGCCTGACAATCTGTTTCTCTGCAAAGACGGGCGCTACGTGATTCTCGATTTTGGCACGGCCCGAGGCTATCTGTCTCAAGCGAAGGTGGGGCAGGCCGCCGTGTCGCCAGGCTATTCCCCCCCGGAACAATACGAACTGGCCCAGAAGCTAACGCCAGTTGCGGATGTCTATGCCCTGGCGGCGACGGTCCATCACCTTCTTTCCGGACAGGTCCCTGCGGATGCCCGCTTGCGCCTGAAAGGGGAGTTGCTGCCGGCTCTCGATCTGCCGGCCCCGATCGGCAAAGCTCTGGGGGAGGCTCTATCCCTTGACAGCCAGCTGCGAACCTCGACGATTCGGGTCTTCCTTGACCAACTCGGCGTTGACACGTCGCCCAAAGCCGCCCCGGCCATCCTTCCCCCTTTTGAGTCGGTGGCTGAGCAGTCGGCTCACCCGGGCGGTGTTTATTCACTGGCCTTGCACTCCTCCAGTTGTCGGCTGTTTTCGGCGGGGAGAGATGGTCGCTGGCGGACCTGGTCCTGGCCCGACCTGAAACCTGTTGGCATCGAGGGCAACCACGGTTCCCCTATCAACGCTTTGGCCGTGTCGCTGGACGGAGCTTTTCTGGTGACGGGGGGCGCCGACGGGTCGGTAAAACTGTGGAGCACCCAACCAGGAGGAGCAGGATTCCCCCTGGTGGAGGGTGGACCTGCCATACTCGCTCTCTGTTTTCATTCGGGCTTGGGGCTGGTTGCTGCAGCTATGGGCAACGGCACCTGTTGCTTGCTGGGACCCACTCTGCCCGAGCCGATTCGCTGGTCGGCGCATCAAGGTGCGGTCAACGGATTGGCTGTGCATCCTTGTCAACAGCTGCTGGCCACAGCGGGAGATGACAAAGCCGTTCATTTCTGGACACTGCCCGCGTGTCAGTATCAAGGTAGCCTGCTAGGACACGCTACTCGTATTCAGTCACTGAGCTATCTGGCGGACGGTACCGGCTTACTTACGGGTTGCAGCGACTTCTCGGTAAGGTTGTGGGAGCTAAGTTCCAATCTGGAGATTCGCAGTTTGCGAGGCCACAAAGCCATGGTTTGGGCGGCCCAGCCAACCTGTCACTCTCAGTTGGTGCTGACCGCCTCGGCGGACCACTACTTGCGCGCCTTTCAAATCAGCAGTGGGCGGCCGGTACTGCAGTGCGAAGCCCACCGGGGCTGGGTGCGTGCCCTGGCCGTCGATCCCTTGCTTCCGCTGTTGGCGAGTGGGGGAGGGGACGGAAAAATCTGCCTCTGGGCCATTCCGTCGGCAGGCTTAAACAATCTCTGAACACGAATATAGACGAGCAGGCAAGGAAGGTTTACAGGCCGGCAACAAAGAGTGGGAAACGTTTACATTTGACGGATCCTAACGCGGAACAGATCTGCGACACTGGACTCAATAAAGCACCATTGGAGGACAGAAGTTATGGCTATCGGTGGAATGGGCGGCGGCGGCGGCGGCGGTGGAATGGGCGGCGGCGGTGGACAGATCCCCAATCAGAATCAGGCGGCTATGGATGAGCAGATGCGGGTCACGGATGCTCGTCAGGCGCAATCGACTCAGCGTCAGACCCAGCTTGAGCTGAGAAAGGCTGACGAGAACGATCGCGCCAATGTGGCAAAACTGTTGACCTCGATCAACGACATCACTTTCGGCATTCAGAAAGATAAGATGGCCTCGGCCAACAAGAACTCCGAGTCGGCACGCTCCCTGCTGTAAACACAACTTGGTTACGACGAAAAAGTGGACCTTCGGGTCCACTTTTTTGTTGTGCCGGGGGCTCCAGAAACTTAGACAACCAGCAACGGTTCCAACTCTGGAAGGGGTGGGGTTCCTTCTTCGATGAAGCGGGGCACGGCCGGCACATACTTGGGCTCAATCGAGGTGTGCAGGCCTTTGAGTGTCGGCTTGTTGCGAAGGATTCCACGCTGTAACAGAAAGTCAATGCACTGATTGACCTGACCCCGCAAATGACCGCGCACGCCGCGCGAAACCAGCTCCACAGCGGTGTGGGCTTCGCCTACCTTTTGACTCCAAATTTGCGCACAGATACACAATGTGTATCTGTGTGTGCTATAGTGTCTTAACAACCGTGGAAATGGAAACGTGGATATGCCTGATGCTTCGAACAACGACATTAAAACGCACGCTGTAAATCTTCGGGTGCGCAGCGATACCCGCTCCCTAATTGACAGGGCAGCAAGAGCCCATGGAAAGTCGCGCTCAGACTTCATGATTGAAGCAGCTCGGCGAGCCGCTGAGGATGCTCTGCTTGATCAGACGCTCGTGCGTGTTGACCAAGCAACTTATGAGCATTTCCTAGAAATACTGGATAAACCGCCTGCGGGGAAGGGTTTTGAGAAGCTTTTGCAAGCAAAAAGCCCTTGGGAGCCATGAGCCTATCGGCCCCAGCACTACTGTCGAGCGAACATGAAGTCGACCCTTTTTTGTGCGGCGTATCCAGCCTGGATGATTGGCTAAAGCGACGTGCTCGAGTAAACCAACTAAGTGGAGCCTCCCGAACATACGTTACAAGCGAGAGCCTGAAGGTCGTTGCTTACTATTGTCTTGCTTCTGGAGCACTGGCGTCGAGTGACGCACCAGGTCCTCTTAAGCGAAATATGCCAGATCCTATCCCGATGGCCATTCTTGGGCGTTTAGCCGTGGACCAGAATTGGCGAGGGAAAGGCCTCGGTGTTGCCTTACTGAAAGATGCTGTGATGCGAACCAAAGAAGCAGCTGGAATACTGGGCATTCGAGGTTTGCTGGCGCACGCCATTTCTCACGAAGCGAAAGCCTTTTATGAAAGCTACGGATTTATTGCCTCGCCAACTCAACCCATGACACTGATGCTATCTCTCAAAGGTGCTTGAGAAAGTGTCAAGTCGTGCGGCGCATGCAACCCGGGCCTTCGTTTACCTCCCCGGGGCCCCAACGCACTTCAGGCTGGTGGGCATGGTGACCCCGTATTTTTCCTTGAGCCAGCTTTCAGCGGTGTTACCGTCGGCAGTGGTTTGGCCCTGATCATCCAGGATGCGCACCCAGGGCGTGGCCCGAATTCTATACTGCTGACACATGGGTGAACCGAATTCGCCGATGTCCATCTCCACCAATTCTACGTCGGGGTGAGTTCGGGCCAGCGCCTCCAGGGTGGGGAAATACTTCCAGCATGCCGGGCACCATTGGGTATAAAACAAAGCCACGTGTACTTTGCCCGGCTTCAGCTTGCCGTCCAGGTTGCAGGACTCGGTGCTGGGGGGCTGCGTGGGTAGTTCGGGGCCGCCGGGCCCCGGAGGCAACTTCAGCGCCCAGCCCGCCGAGGCGGACGGGGTCACCTCCAGTTGAAAGAGGCGTTTAGCCGTTTCCAGGGAGACCATAGTGCAACCATCGACAAGATGGTTGTCCACTCGTTCTCCCTCTAGAAAAATCTGACCTTTGCCGATCAGGTCCTTGCTGGGACAGGCTTCGCCCTCGTCTTGACGGCGGTAGCACCAGCCACTGTAAGCGGGATGGCGAGCCCAGCCAGCTCGGTGGGCCAGCGCCTCGATCTCGATCCAGGGGCCGGTGCTCGACCATTCCACCCGGCCGGGAAAGGGCTGCCCGTCAATGGTCAGTTTGGGCTCGGCCCAGAGTCCATGGGAAACAGCCATCAGTGCAAAACAGTTTGCCAATATGCGCATGGCGGGCTCTTTTTCCAACCATGGCCGGAGTCCTATCCATAGGAGACCTGTTTCTAGCTGCGAAGCAAGCCAAAAAAGACCATAACACGGAGGCCCCGGCAGATGGACATTGAGCAACTGGTCAAAGAACGAATCGTCCTGTTGGACGGCGGAATGGGCACCATGCTGCAGCGCTTCAAACTCGAGGAAGCCGATTTTAGGGGCGAGCGGTTTGCCGACCATGCCAGCAACCTTCAGGGCAACTGCGACATCCTCTGTGTTACCCGGCCCGAGGTGGTTCGCTCCATTCACCTGGACTATTTCCGAGCTGGCGCCGATATGGTGGAAACCAACACTTTCAATGCCAATGCTATCTCTCAGGCCGAGTACAACATGCAATCGGTGGTCACCGAGCTAAACATTACCGCCGTCAAGTTGGCTCGCGAGGCGGCCGAGATGGCCGAGAAGGAAGACGGCAAGAGACGTTACGTGGCCGGCTCGATGGGGCCTCTTAACCGCACCTCTTCGCTGGCCTCCGACCCCAACGATCCGGCCTTCCGCTCCACCACCTTTGCCGAAGTGGCCCGGGCTTATCACGAACAGGTGGTGGCCCTGGTGCGCGGCGGAGTGGACGTGCTTCTTCTCGAAACGATCTTCGACACGCTCAATGCCAAGGCCGGTCTTTTCATCCTGGAGGAGGCCTTCGCGGAGGCGGGCCGCCAGGTGCCGGTGATGATTTCGGTAACCATTACCGACAAATCGGGCCGCACCCTCTCCGGTCAGACGGTGGAGGCATTTTGGACCAGTGTTCGCCACGCCCGCCCCTTTTCGGTGGGCATCAACTGCGCTTTGGGCGCCGAAGATATGCGGGCCTTTGTGGAGGAACTGAGCGGTCTGGCCGATTGCTACTTCAGTTGCCACCCTAACGCCGGTCTGCCCAATGCCTTTGGCGGCTACGACGAGACCCCCGAGCAACTGGCCGAGGTGCTCACCGATTTTGCCCGCCAGGGCTGGCTCAACATTGTGGGCGGCTGTTGCGGAACCGGTCCAGAACATATCCGCGAACTGGCGCGCCGGGTGTCCGCGGTCAAACCTCGGGTGGTGCCCACTCGAGAAGAATACCTGACGGTGTCGGGCCTGGAGGCCTATACCATCAAGCCCACTACCGGCTTCAGCATGATTGGAGAGCGCACAAACATCACGGGCAGCCCCAAATTTGCCGAGCTGATTCGCCAGGGCGATCTGGAGAAGGCGCTGGCGGTGGCCCGCCAACAGGTGGAGTCCGGCGCCAATCTGCTCGACATCAATATGGATGAGGGCATGATCGACTCCAAGGCCACTATGATCCGCTTCCTCAATCTGGTGGGTTCGGAGCCGGATATTTCCCGGGTGCCGTTGATGCTCGACAGTTCTCGCTGGGAGGTGCTGGAGGCCGGCCTGCAGTGTGTGCAGGGGAAATGTGTGGTCAATTCCATCAGCCTGAAGGACGGAGAGTCCGAGTTTTTGCGCCGGGCCCACCTGCTCCAGCGCTATGGCGCCGCCGCGGTGATCATGGCTTTTGACGAAAACGGCCAGGCCGACACGCGCCAGCGCAAAGTAGACGTGTGCCAGCGAGCTTACAGGTTACTTCGGGAGAAGCTGGATTTTCCGGCCGAGGACATGATTTTCGACCCCAACGTGTTGACCGTAGCCACCGGCATGGAAGAGCACGACCTGTATGGTCTGGCCTTCATTGAGGCGGTGGGTCAGATTAAGGCGGCCTGCCCTGGCGCCAAAACCATTGGCGGCATCAGCAATGTCTCTTTTTCTTTCCGTGGCAACAACCCGGTGCGCGAGGCCATGCACGCGGCCTTCCTGTATCATGCCATTCGCGAGGGTCTGGACTTTGGCATCGTCAACGCCGGTATGCTCAGTGTTTATCAGGAGATTCCTGGCGAACTTCTGACCCATGTCGAGGACGTCCTGTTGCACCGGCGCAGCGACGCCACCGAGCGACTGGTGAACTACGCCGAGGGTCTGAAGGCCAGTGCCACGCCAGCTCAGGCGGTGGCCAGGGAAACTGCCGAGTGGCGCAGTTGGCCCGTGGCTGAACGTCTCAAGCACGCCCTGGTCAAGGGTTTGGTGGAGCATATCGACGAGGACGTCGAAGAGTGTCGTAAAGCACTGGGGCGCCCCCTGCTGGTGATCGAGGGGCCCATGATGGAGGGCATGAACGTGGTTGGCGACCTGTTTGGCGCCGGCAAAATGTTTTTGCCCCAGGTGGTCAAGAGCGCTCGCGTGATGAAGAAAGCGGTGGCCTACCTGGAGCCGTTTATGGAACTGGAAAGGCAGGCGGCCGCTCGCAATGGCGATACAGCCGGCCAGGCGTCCACCAAAGGCACGGTGCTGATGGCTACCGTCAAGGGCGACGTTCACGACATTGGCAAGAATATCGTCAGTGTGGTGCTGCGCTGCAACTCGTATGAGGTCATCGACCTGGGGGTCATGGTGCCCTGCGAGAAAATTCTGGCAGCGGCCCGAGAACATAAGGTTCAGGCGGTCGGCCTTTCCGGCCTGATCACCCCCTCGCTGGATGAAATGGTCCATGTTGCCAAGGAGATGCAGCGCCTGGAAATGGACATTCCATTGCTGATAGGCGGGGCTACCACCAGTCGGGCCCACACGGCTGTCAAGATCGTGCCCCGCTACAGCCAACCCACCGTGCACGTTAAGGACGCGTCGCGTGTGGTGCAGGTCATGCAAAACTTGCTCGACCTGGCGGCGCGTCCCGGCTATCTGGCCGAGATGGAGCAGGATTATGAGGAACTGCGCCGTCGTCACGGAGAAGGCCAGGCCAAGGAGCGTTACCTTTCTTTGGAGCAGGCCCGCGCTAACGCCCTGGCCATCGACTGGAGCCAGGCGGACCTGGCCAGGCCTACGCAATTTGGCGTGCAGCGTTTCGAACCAGAACTTTCTGAGATCGTCCCCTATATCGATTGGACGCCGTTTTTTGCTACCTGGGAACTGCGCGGAAGCTATCCGAGGATTTTGGAAGATCCCGAAGTAGGGCCGAGAGCCAAAGAGTTGTTCCACGATGCGCAGGCCATGTTGCAGCGCATGGTTGACCACAAAATCGTTAAAGCGCGCGCCGTCTATGGCTTCTTTCCGGCCCAGGCCGAAGGAGACGACATTTTGATCGACGGTCAGGTGCGTCTGCCCACTTTGCGTCAGCAGGTGGTCAGGGCCGAGGGTCTGCCCAATCTGGCTCTAAGCGATTTCATTGCGCCCGCGTCCAGCGGCCGTCAGGACAGCATTGGTGCCTTTGCGGTGACAACCGGGTGGGGTCTGGACGAGTTTTGCGCCCAATTGGAGGCCGAGCACGACGACTACTCCTCGATTATGGCCAAGGCTCTGGCCGACCGATTAGCCGAAGCCCTGGCCGAACTTCTGCACCTGAAGGTGCGCCAACAGTGGGGATATGTGGGTGATGAAAAGTTGCCCCTGGTCGACCTGATCAAAGAGAGATACCGCGGCATTCGGCCAGCTCCCGGCTACCCTGCCTGCCCCGACCACCAGGGCAAGCGAATCCTCTGGCGGTTGCTCGACGCCGAGTCGGCCACCGGGATTCGCCTCACCGAGAGTCTGGCCATGTGGCCGGCCAGTTCGGTGAGCGGTTTCTATTTTGCCGCCCCCGAGGCTCGCTATTTCGTGGTGGGCAAAATCGGCAGCGATCAGGTTGAAGATTACGCTCGCCGGACCGGTTGGAAGTTGTCGGTGGTAGAGCGCTGGCTGAGTCCCAACCTCAATTATGAACTGGCGGCCGTCTAGAGAGGCGACGGATAACAAAAGACATAACCTGGCCTTACCAGGTTAAACACTTGCCGATCGATCTAGGCTAGTCTGTGGCGGTGAGGTGCCTGACAGCGACTCACACAACCACAACACTAGGAGGATCTATCCTATGGATGCACACTATCCCCACACCCCCATGATCTCGAGGGTTTATCCCTTTCAGGACAATGGGCTGGGCAAGGCCGTAGCCGGCCTGACTCTGACCTACGGTCCGATTGTGATTCGGGCCAAGCTGGTCAAGAATGATCAGGGCAATCTGTTTCTGTCGATGCCCTCGCGCAAGAACGAGCAGAACAGCACCTGGCACGAAATGGCCTATATTCAGGACGCCACACTTCGTGACGCGGTGGAGAAGATGGCCGTCCTCAGTTACCACGAGAAGAGTTCGGAGTTGGCGATAAACGCTGCTTAGGCCTCTCGGTCCTGTCCGGGCTCGCACCCGGACAGGACCCCTACGGACTTACCAGAAGAAGGATGGTCATGTCGCCTCTGGCGGATAGGTATTTGGCCCTATATGAGCATGGATATTTTCCTATGGCCGACGATTCCGGCAAGGTGGGCGCCTTCTGTTACGATCCCCGCGGTGTCTTGCCGGTGGCAGAATTTCACATCCCTCGACGACTTGAACGTTGGCTTCGAGCCAGGCCTTACCAAATCACCTGCAATCAGGCCTTCCCTCAGGTGATTCGGCTCTGTGGAGAGCGGCAGCGCACCTGGCTCTGCGCTGAAATCGAAGAGACCTTTTGCGAACTGCACCGCCACGGCTGGGCTCACAGTCTGGAAGCCTGGCACCAAGGCCAGTTGGTGGGAGGGCTTTATGGTATGACTCTGGGCGGGACGTTCTGCGGTGAATCGATGTTTCATCGAGAGCCCCACGCTAGCAAGGCTTGTTTGATAGAACTGTATCAACGAATGGTTCAGGGAGGCTTTGATTTGATAGACTGCCAGGAAGTAACCCCCACTTTGGCCCAGTTTGGTGCGCGGCAGATCCGTTTTAGTGAATACTACGGGCTCTTCCGGCAATATCGGAAGAAAGAATGCAACCTGAATGGATGAGAAGCTTCATCTGCCCGCCGACCCCCTTTTCCTGATTCCGATGGTCGACAGCCTGGACGCTGGTTTCACGGTTGTGGATGGGGACGGCAAATTTCAGATATGGAACGAAGCCAACACCAAGATTCTCGGCAAAGGCGCCGCCGTGGGACTGGCCCCCGAGGAATGGGCCGCCCACTACGGCTTGCACTGCCCCATAGAACAGCGCTTGCTGCGTCATGATGAACTGCCGCTGGTGCGAGCTATGACCGAGCGTCGGCACGTAGAGCAAGAGGTCATTCTACTCAGTGACGCCTTGCCCGAGGGTCGATGGATCAAAGTGACGGCCCGCCCTCTTTATAATAGCAAGCGCGAGATGATCGGCGGGGCGGCCATTGTGCGTGATGTGACCCACGAGAAGACTTCGTTGCTGGCCAGTCAGATGATGAACGCATTTTTCAAATCCAGCGATGACGGTGTTATCGGCTTAAATATGGAGGGTCAGGTGCTGCTCTGGAGTCCCGGGGCGGAACGCCTGCTTGGCTGGAGCACCGACGAGATGATAGGGCAGTCAATCTTTTGTCTGCTGCCAGCAGTCCGTCATCGAGAGATTCACTCTCTTTACGAGAAGGCCCGCATCGAGCAGGACCTTCCCCCCCAAGAAACCTCGGTATTGCATAAGCAGGGCCACCTTGTGGTGGTCTCTCGCTCCATCACGGCCATGCGGGATAGTCAGGGCCGAACCATTGGCGGAATAGTGGTGGCTCGAGATATTTCCCGCCTCAAGCGGGCCGAGGTGCAGTTGGAAGATTCGCGTCACCAACTGCGCTTGCTTTCCATCCGGCAACAAAATCTGCTGGAGCAGCAATTGCGGGCTCTGGCACGCGAACTCCACGATGAATTCGGCCAGCAACTGGCTGCTATGAAATTTGAGTTGGCCTGGTTGGAGCGTCACCTGGCCGTCGATCATCCGCAACTAGACGAACGACTGGAGTCTCTCAATCAACTGCTCGACTCGACCATCGCAGGTCTGCGAAGAGTTTCCAGGCAGATGCGTCCTCCCTTGCTGGAGGAATTGGGGCTATGTCACGCCCTGGAGGCGTTGCTTGACGAGCTTTCGGGTCGCTACGGGTTGAAAACCAGCTACGAGTGTGGCATACGCCATCTGTCCTTTGGCCTTGAGGCTGCGCTGGCGGTCTATCGAATTGTCCAGGAAGCGCTGACCAACGTTGTGCGCCACTCGGGCGCCTCTGAGGTGGCGGTGAGTCTCCTATTGGAGGACGAGAATCTGATCTTGCGAGTTTCTGACAACGGCAGCGGAGTAGCCAGTTCTGGCACCGGCAGCTTTGGAATCCTCGGCATGCAAGAGCGGGCTCGCCACTGGTCAGGAGAGGTCAAGGTTCTCTTTCAACAGGGAGGAGGGACCCTGGTGCAGGGCATCTTCCCGGTGGCGAATTTATTGGCCGGCGCTATTTGTCACTGAATCGAAAAATGTCGTGGAACTCGGCGTCCGTCTGGTAGTCCACGTGCAGGCGCTTGATTTCACCGTTGGCCACGTCGTAAACCCATCCGTGCACTCGGGGCAGGTGACTCTTATTGTCGACCCAGGCCTGTTGCACGATGGAGGTTTTACAGACGTTGAAAACCTGCTCTGTCACGTTGAATTCCACCAGTTTGCGCTCGCGTTCGTCCACGTCTGTAATGGCGTCCAGTTCCTCGTGGTGAAGTCGATAGACGTCTTTGATATTGCGCAGCCAGTTGTCCAGAAGGCCATGATGCTGGTTGCTCATGGCTGCGCGCACTCCGCCGCAGCTGTAGTGGCCGCACACGATGATGTGGTCCACTTTCAGGTGATTGACCGCATAGTCGAGCACACTGAGCATGGACATATCGGTGTGGTCTACCAAGTTGGCGATGTTGCGCGTAGTGAAAATTTCCCCTGGATTCGTGGAAGTGATTTGATCGTTGGGGACGCGGCTATCAGAGCAGCCTATCCAGAGATACTTCGGCTGTTGGCCCACGGATAGGCGTTGAAAAAAAGTGGGGTCTTCGTGGTTCTTGCGGGCCACAAAGATACGGTTTCCCTCGAGAAGACGTTCATAAGAATCTGACATATTGAAATCTATATATGTCTTGTAAGCAGGAGGAAATCCTTTCTGGGGGATGGGGAACTTTCCGAGACGACCCATGATTGCTTTGCCAGCGGGAGTTTCTTGGTCTAGCGGGAAACTCTTTAGCATATAGAGCGAAGGCTCGACCTGATGAAAGAGGTATCCGTTGCAGCTCCTATCCGCCCGTTTTGTCGCCCTGACACTCACTACGGCTTTCTTCGTCTCCGGTTCGATTTTTGCAACCCCTACACCGGAAGCGGTCGGTGGTGCAGAATTTGTGAAGAACCTGACGGCGCTCATCAGTTCGGAGTATATCTATAAGACCCCGGCTGAAAAGCTTTTTGATGGGGCCGTTCAGGGTCTGAACACGGCAATGAAGCAGAAGAAGTTGCCGGTGGTAAAGTTGGAAAAAATCCATGCCAAGGGCGACTTTGAAAAGGCCGCCAAGGAGTTTACTCAGGATTTTTACAAAGTCGCCGCCAAGCATCCCAAGCTCCTTCAGGATGAGTATCTGCAGGTACACGCCGTCAAGGGGATGTTGAAGGCCCTGGACGACCCCTACACGGTTTACATGGACCAAAAAGAGTTCACTTCGCTGAAGGAAGCCATGAATGGAGCCATTTTTGGGGGTCTGGGTATCTATATCGAGCTGGACAAGGCCAATAACAATGCGCTTACGGTGATAGAGCCCATGGCTGACACGCCGGCTATGAGAGGTGGAATCCGGGCTCGTGACATTATTGTTCAGATCGATGACACGCCTACGGTCACCACTACCATTCCTCAGGCTCAGGTGTTGCTGCGCGGCAAAATCGGCAGCAAAGTCAAGCTTCTTATCAAGCGGACCGACACCCCGGAGCCTTTCTGGGTGGAGTTGATTCGCGACCAGATTCGCGTCAGCAGTGTCTCCAATAAACTGGTTGAGAACGATGGTATCAAGGTCGGCTACATCAAACTCAAGGTCTTTGGGGAAAACACAAACAACGAGATGGAAAGCGCTATCCGAGAACTGGAAGGGAGTGGCGCCCAGGGCTTCATTCTCGACCTGCGCAACAACGGCGGCGGGTACATTAACGCGGCTGTGGACGTGTGCTCCAAATTTCTGGCCACGGGAAGCCGAGTCGTGACCGTTCAAGAGCGCGGTCAGGACGAAATGAATTATCCCAGCCATCCGAATCTACACGCTCTAAAGCCACTGGTGATGCTGGTTAACGAATACTCGGCCAGCGCGTCTGAGATCACGGCCGGAGCCATGCAGGACCTGGCCAGGGCCAAACTGGTGGGCAACAAGACTTTTGGCAAGGGTAGCGTGCAGAAGATTTTTCCTCTCACCGAGGGCTCAGCGATGAAGGTCACCACAGCTCATTATCACACCCCCAAGGGCAAGGACATTCACAAACTGGGTATCGAGCCGGACGTCAAAGTGGCCATGCCGATCCAAAAGGTCGGCACGGATGAGGACGAACAGTTCAAGACGGCCATGGCAACGGTTCTTGGAGAGGTCAGAGCTCTGCCTGTGGCGGCCGTTCCGGGCCCCATGGTGGTCGCTTCGGTGGAGGACGAACTGAGGATCCTGGAGGAGCAAAAGGCTCAGGGGTATTCCGTAGTCAAACGAGAATTTGTACGCGACCAGGAGCGTCTATATGAAGATATTACTTTGGAGAAGTCTGGCGACTCGCGTAAGCTACGCCTGGAACTTCCTTACCTGAATCAATAGTGCGGGAGTCGTCATGAGTTTTCATAGGATGGGCAGTTTGTTGGGGGCCTATAGCCTGGTCGGACTGGGCTTAACCAGTACCATATTTCTCTCACAGCGTTATTTGCCGTACCCCCCAGAGGCGGTGTCGAGTCCAACCGTCCAGGTCACGCCTCCGATCGTGGAAACTCCCACTCCCAAGGAGCCAACCGACCCTCTGGAAAACGTGGATGTGGTTTTGGATCTGCTTCATCAAGAGTACCTTTCGCCCATCAACGATCGCGCGCTTTTTGCCAGTTCGTTTCGACTGCTGCGGGAGTTTCTCAAGTCACAAAAGATGGACGTCAAAGACTTCCCGGAATTGCCCCCCAAGATCGATGATCGCGCCCAATTGACTCAGGCCTGGAAGGCCATGATCGTCAAGATGGAGCCTAAAGTCGCCCCCAAGTTTGACCACCAAAAACTGGTCTACCTGGCTCTCAAAGGTATGCTGGGGGCGCTGAAGGACCCCTATTGCTCGGTTTTGGAGCCCCGCGAGTTTCGAGTTTTTGAAGAGCACATGACGGGTGGCAACTTCAGTGGTATCGGAGTCATGATCGAATTGGATCGCGACCACAAGAATCGGGTAACGGTGTCCATGCCCATCGATGGGGGCCCCGCCTCCAAAGCAGGTATCCAGGCTGGGGACGTGCTTTCGAAAATCGACGGGCAGGCTACCGAAGGTTGGGACATTGAGAAAGCGGCCAACAAAATTCGGGGACCTCAGGGTACCATGGTCGCGCTGTCCATACTGCGCCCCAAAGAGAAGCGGCAGCTTGAACTCAGCGTAAAGCGCGACATGATTCACGTGCGCAGTTGTCAGTCCAAAATGGTGAAACCCAAAGTGGGTTACCTGAACGTTCAGGTTTTTGCCGAAGAGACGGGCAAAGAGTTTGAAGAAGAGGTTGCCAAGCTCAAAGAAAAGGGCGCTGAGTCGCTGGTGATCGATTTGCGCAATAATGGAGGCGGCTACATCAACGCCGCTCTGGAGATTTGTAGCCATTTTGTGCCGCGTGGACAACGGGTTGTGTCAGTCGTGAATAAACGGCTCAACCAGTCCAGCAACCATGACTCTTTGGGGAGTGCTATGATCGACTGGCCCTGCGTAGTGCTGGTCAATCGATTTTCGGCCAGCGCTTCGGAGATTACCGCGGGTTGCATGCAAGATCACAAGCGGGCCAAGTTGATCGGAGAGACCACTTTTGGTAAGGCCAGCGTGCAACAACTGGAGCGACTGACCGATGGGGGAGCCTTCAAATACACCGTGGCCCACTACCTTACTCCCTCGGGCAAAGATATCCATCTCAAAGGGATTAAGGTGGATGTGCCTGTAAAGGTCAGCGAAAAAGACAAAGAGGACGTGGTTTTGCAGAGGGGCGTGAAGATGCTGCAGGAGCAGTTGTCAATATAGGGCCCCACCTATGCTCAGCGAAAAACTGAAACTGCTCCCCGACAAACCGGGCGTGTATCTGATGCTGGACAGCAAGGGTCGCATCCTTTATGTGGGCAAGTCGGCCTCGCTGCGCCAAAGGGTGCGCAGCTACTTTCAGTCCTCTTCCGCTCACGCACCCAAGATTCGCTGGATGGTGTCTAAGATTCGAGATTTCGACACGGTGGTGGTCGATACCGAGTTGGAAGCGTTGATCCTGGAATGCAACCTGATCAAGAAGCACCGCCCCTACTTCAATACCAAGTATCGCGACGACAAGCGGTATCCTCTGCTCGAGGTGACCACCGGCGAGGAGTTTCCTCGGTTGCGGGTAGTGCGACGCCAGCGCAACAGTCTAAATCGATATTTTGGACCGTTTCCAGATGCCGGAGCGTTGCGTCGCACGGTCACGATTCTGCAAAAGATATTCCAGATTCGCACCTGTTCGCTCGACATGAACAAAAAGATCCCGCGACCCTGTCTGGACTACTATATCGGTCTGTGCACGGCACCGTGCACTCGCTATGTGGAGGCAGCCGCTTACCGCCAGCAGGTTGAGCAGGCCATCGACTATATGGAGGGCAATTCCGAGCGCCTGCTGCGCCGACTGCGCGCCGAAATGGAGGAGCAGGCCGCTGCCCTCAATTTCGAACGCTGCGCGCGTCTGCGCGATATGTTGCTCGACCTGGAGCGCACCGGGCAGAAACAGAAAATGGTATCGGAGAGGCCCGACAATGAAGACTATCTGGCGGTTGCCTCGAGCGGAGAACTGATCTGCGCTCAAGTCCTCCAGGTCCGCGAAGGAAAGCTGTTGGGGCATCGCTCCTTTTTGCTGGAATCACCCGGTGGTAGTGAGTCTTCTGAGCAGATGTCGGCCTTCTTTAAGCAGTATTATCAACAAAACAGCTACGTGCCACCGCGAATTCTGGTGAGCGTCATGCCCGACGAGGCTGCTTTGTTGGCGACCTGGTTGGCTCAAGGGGAGGGAAAGGTCGAGATCCGTTTACCCCAGCGAGGCGGCAAGCGTGAACTGATGGAGTTGGCCCAAAAGAACGCCCAGCAGACTCTGGAGCAAGAGAGCCTGCGACCTTCTCGCGGGGTGGAGTCCCGTCGGTTGGCTCTTGAGGAGTTACAGTTGGCACTGAGTTTGGCGGATGTGCCCTGGCGCATGGAGTGCGTGGATATTTCTAATTTTCAGGGGCGCCAGGCGGTGGGCTCGCTCATCGTCTTTGAGCAGGGCCTGCCGCGCAAGGATCAGTATCGACGATTCCGGATTCGCAGCGGCGACACTCCCGACGACTTTCGCATGATGCGTGAGGTATTGGGCCGGCGTTTTGCACACGATCCGGAGGACCGACGCAGTTTTGACGGACTTCCTGAGCTGCTGGTTGTGGACGGCGGCAAAGGGCAGTTAGGGGTGGCGGTTCAGGTTTTGCAGGAACTTGGCCTGCAAGATCGGGTGGCCCTGGCGGGCCTGGCCAAGGAAAATGAGTGGCTTTTTGTACCCGGTCGCAGAGAGCCGGTCGTCCTGGCTCATACTTCAAAAGCCTTGCTGATGGTGACTCACATGCGCGATGAAACCCATCGATTTGCCCTTTCCTACCACCGTAACGTGCGCAAGACTGCCTTTAAGCAGTCGGCTCTGGATGAGGCGCCGGGCATTGGGGAAGGCCGTAAACAAGCGCTTCTCAAGCACTTTGGCAGCCTGCGTCGACTGCTTGCCGCCAGCCAGGCCGAACTGGCGGAGGTGGAGGGGATGGGCAGAAAATTGTCAGAGCAACTCTTTCAGTACCTCCAGGCGGCAGGGGCCCTGGCCCGACAATCCGAACAGCCCGCACATGGCCAGCAAATCGTCTCGCAGCAAGAAAAAGAACGAACCCGTCAACGCCTCTCCACAGGCAAGCCCCCCCCCGCCTGAGGTTGCCAAAAAAGCTCCCCGAAAAGGCAAATCTGTCGAAGTTGACACCGCTGTGGCGGTTTTGGAGCCGGAGTTGGCGGTTGAAAGCGCCCCTGCGGTAGCCCCGGAGATTGAGCAAGTCGTCTCCAGTCAGGTCGATTGGCACCAAGAGCGAGAGCAGATGCAAGCCCGGTGGCTCAAAGAGCGCGAAGATTTGACCGCCCAATGGAAACAGGAACGCGAAGAGCTGACCATCGGGTGGAATAAAGAGCGTGCCGACCTGGAGCAAGAAGCGGCCGCTCAGGGTGCCCGCAATGAGGCTGAAAAGGCCGATTTGCAGCAACGAATCAGTGAGGTCGAGGACAAGGCCGCCGAGGCAGAGCTTGAGCTGGAGTTGACGCAGAAGCAAGCCAGCGATCTGCAAGAGCGCCTGGATGACGCCCGCCGGGAGATCGAAGCGGAGACGGCCCAGATTACTCACCTGCAGGACGAATTGGGCGAGTTGATGCGGCGAGTGGAGTCGAAGGAAGCGGCCCACGAAAAGCTGCTTTCCAACATTCAGGATTTAGAACAGAGTTTACAGGACGCTCAAGACCGTTGCCAGACCATGGAAGGGGAAGCGGAGGAACTGGAGCTTCTCAAGGAAGACCTGGAGGAGACCATTGTTGATCGTCGCCGCGAGCTCAAGGCGCTTCGTCTGTCCGAAAACGAAGCGCGAGCTTATGCCGAGGAGTGCAAGGTTTTCCGCGTCGAGGCCGAGCAAAAAATACAAATCGCTCAGGCCGAGCAAGAGCGCCTGCGCACCTCGCACGAGCAAGAGTTGGGCCAACTGGAAGAGCGTCTTGAGCGCTCGCGCTTACGCCAGGAAGAGCTGGTTGGGATGGTCGAGGCAGCCAGGCAAAGCGCCAGTCAAGACGACTTGAAAGAGGCCGAGCGTCGTCACATGGAGGCCGAGAGGCAGTTGATACAGGTTCGTGGCGAGCTCGATTCTTTGAAGAAGGACGGTGGCGATCGAGAGCGATTGGAACGCCGTTGCTTGCTGCTCGAGAACGATCTCAAGGCCGCCAACCAGGAGTTGATGTCTCTGGAGCGTTCGCAGGCTCGCTGGGAGACCGAGAAGCAGGAACTCAGTGAAGAGATCACTCGCCTGAAGACGACCGCTCCCAGTCCGTTTGTTGCGCCCGCGGGTGGTGCGGTTTCGGGCGGGGCGGACGAAGGGGAGCTGCGCCAGTGGAAACTGCGAGCCGACGACCTGCGCGAGGCGCTGCGCAAGCAACGCACCGAGAACGAGCGTCTTCAAGAGCGCGTTGACGTATTGATCAAGGCCAAAGAACTCGAGGAGAAGCAGCGCAAAGAGGTGGAAAGTCGGCTACGCACCGCCTTGCGTATTCAGGCCCGCCAGCAGCAGGGCTACTGATCGGCCTGGAGTCTGGTTTGCAACCAATTCAGCGCTGGCTGGCGGTTCTTCCAGTCTTCATCCAGTTGGCAGGCGAAGGCTTCGGCTTTGATCTGGGCTACCCGCGGACCCCGTGGAACACCGGCTTCGAGAATCAAGTCGCCGGTCAACCACGGTGCGGTCGACGATAGCTGGTCCAAAAACTGCACAATGCGTCGCTCGGCTCGGGTCTTGTCCAATTTGCTGTCTTGATTCAAGGCCCACAGTACCACCAGTTCGTCGGGGGCCAGGGGTTTTAGCAGAGCGTAGATCTGACTGGGTCGGGCCTGTTCACGATTGAGTCGCCACAGTACCTCAGGCAGATTGCGCAGGGCGGTTAAATGGAAATGGTAGGTGCGTAGCAGTTCCTTGAGCGGTTCTGCCTTCCAGCGATGCAACCAGGCACGGACGTAAACCCTCCAGGGATCCACCTGCAGGTACGGTTTGAGTTGTTGGATGGCCTGGGGCACAAATTCCAGCAATCGGCGCACTTTGGGGTCTAGCGCCATGTCGGGGTGCAGAGAGGACAGGACTCGCAGTTTATGGAGCCTCTCCAGGTTGGCCAGTGCGTTTGCTTCGGACAGGCTTAGAATGATTTCGTCGCGGATACGGTTGGGGCCAGCCAAGGGCAATATGCCTTGCTGCAGTGCGGACCGCAATAGATGCTCGGTGGTGTCACCCAGATGAAAGCCCAATCTCTGTTCTAGACGAATGGCTCGCAGAATCCGGGTAGGGTCATCGATGAAAGAATGATTGTGCAGCACTCTGATGGTCTGCCCGTTGAGGTCGGCCTGGCCGCCGAAAAAATCGATGAGCTCCCCAAAATTGCCCTCGGTCAGTCGCAGAGCCAGGGCGTTGATGGTGAAATCCCGCCGGAACAGGTCTTGCTTCAAGTTGCTGCTTTGCACCTCGGGCAGGGCGGCCGGGCGCACGTAGCTTTCCTGACGGGCTCGGGCCACGTCCACTTTCTGGCCATCGGGCAGCACCAGGGTGGCCGTTTCAAAGCGAGGGTGGCGGTGAACGCTGGCCTGCCAGCGGGTGGCCAGTTCGTCGAGAAAATGGTCCACCGTACCTTCCACGCACAGATCCAGGTCCCAGGTTCGCTCGTCCAGGCGTTGCAGCAGCAGGTCGCGCACAAAGCCCCCTACGGCATACACTTCTACGGAACAGTGCAGGGCCACGTTGCCCGCTTGCTTGAGGAGTTCTAACGAGCGGTAAGGTAGTTGCAGCAGGTGATCGCTGGCCGGGGCCTTGGCGCTGGGAAGATGCAACCTTTGGGTATCGTAAAATTGGCGGAGTACGTCGGTGCGACTGATAATGCCCACCAGTTGCCCCTCGTGCATCACCGGCAGGCGGCCCACGTTGTGTTGCACCAGGCTTTGGCGGGCCTCATCCAGGGGCGTGTCGGGTCCCACTGATATCACCGGGCGGGTCATCACGGATTCGGCCGGCATATGGGCCAGGCCGTGCTGCAGGGCTTTGTCGAGGTCGGAGCGGGAAAGCATGCCAACCACCTGCTGGTCGCGTACCACCACGGTGGCCGAGCGTCCCAGGGCGCGCAGCTTGCGGTCGGCCTCGGAAACGCTGCAGCCCTGCAAATCGATAGGGTCGACCTTGGGACTCATGTGATCGCGCACCAACTCGCCAGCGGGATCGGAAAATTGGAGGTGGCCCAGCAGGCGCAAGAGGGCGTCTTCGGGTGGTTCCTCGGCCAGCGACGCCGAGGCGGCACAGGGGTGGCCTCCACCTCCCAGGGCCTGAAAGGCTGGCAACAGGTTGTAGCGGGGGTGGCGACTGCGCCCCACCAGATAGACACGGCTGCCCATGGCTACCGAAGCGATGGCCAGGTCTACCGGTTCTTGCTGCATCATGCGCCACACGACCTCATTCAATTCCTCGACATAGCGGGGCACTCGCGCGCTGAGCAGCAGGGCTTGGGCCCCGTCCACGGGGATGCGCCGAGCCTCACTCAGTAACAGGTCGCGCAAGTCTCGCTGCTGCTGGCTGAGGGCCTGCTGCAAAACTTCGTTGACCAACGATAGCTTGGCGCCTTGCTCAAGCAGCCAGGCAGCGGTGCGCAGATCCAGGGGGGTGGTAGAGGCGTAAGTCAGGTTGCCGGTCTCTTCATAGATGGCGATCAGAAAAAGAGTGGCTTCGGCCACACTCAGGCGGGTGTCGGGGGGCAACTTCTCCAGCACCACGGTGACCGCCGCGCCCACCATTTTGATGCAGGTTACCTCGCCTTTGACGGATTCAGTCGAAGGGGGGTGATGGTCGTAAATGTGCACTTCTACGCCGCTCTGCTGAGCCAGCATGCGAAAGGGTCCCAGTCGCTGGGGATTGCTGGTATCCACCATGATCAGTCGGGTGACCTCGGCCGGATTGACCTGTTTGGCCGTTATTACGGGAAATTGCGAGCGGTGCAGATGGAGAAATTCGCGTACCGCCGGGGCGGGTTTGCCCATGGTGACCAGTTTGGCTTCGGGGTAAAGCCGTTGGGCGGCGACCATGGAGGCGTAGGCGTCGAAGTCGGCTCCCGCGTGGGATACAATAATTTCCATCGTCAGGGTAACAACTCGGCCAGTTCCTGGCCCCAACCTCGGTTGGCCGCCGGATTGGCGGGACTTGGGTGGGGGATGCTCGACACGGGCAGATGTAGCCGGTGTCGGTCCACCAGTTGCTGGGCTTGTTGCTGAGCCCACCTGCCCACACCGACCAGCTTTTTGGGCTGCAGTTGTTGTAGGTGATAGAGCAGCGATTGGTCACAAACCTCCAGCAGCGCGGTGCGTTCGGCTTTGGGGAGTTTGTCGGGGGTCAGATTGGCCCCACTCTCTTGCATAAACACCAGGGGACAATAGTTTGCCACATATCCCCACTCAGAAAAGCGCTCTGGCGTGTCAAATCTCTCGCGCAGAAATCCCCACAGGCGGCGGCCGCTTACCTCGCTGCGCGGGCAGTCCCAGCCCTGGATAGGGCGTTTGGGGTGGGATCGAGGCGGTTGACCAATGGGCGCGTCGATGCCCAACCAGTCCCGGGCCATGGCAACTTCGCCAAAGGGAATGCCGGTCTGAGCCATCCCCCAGGGTCCGGGGTTCATGCCCAACAATACCACTTCTTTGGGTCCCCGCCCGTAGCGTTGCCAATACTGCAAATAGGCCGGACCGGCATATTCCCACGGGTTGTAGACCCAGGGGACGGAAAAATTGAGGGACCTCAGACTGTGGTTCACGCTGTCTAGCATTTCTTTCACTCGGGCCCAATTCCGAACGTCGCGCGGCGCCCCTGCCAGTCAAAGTGTTTGAGTCAGGGCCTGCCGTGGAATCAATCAGGGTGGAAGTCAGTAAATTCTTCGCTCTTTGGCACCCAGCGTTGGTGCATTTCCCAATCGCTCTGCTCTTTTTGGCGGTAGCCCTCGACCTCTACGGCTATCTGTCTAAAGACAGCCGGGCTTCGTGGGGGGCTTTTGTGGCCACCGCAGCCGGCACCGTGGGCCTGTTGTTGTCCTTTGTCACCGGCAATTACGCCGAGATTGTGGCCGCCCACCAAAAGATCCCGCAAAATCCCATCGGCGACCACGAGGCCTGGGCTACGGCCACCTCGTGGCTGTTCATCGGCCTGACCGCCTGGCGCTCCTATTTGAAGCCGGGACAGCGCCAATTTCGCTTTTACCTATTGGCTGCACTGGCCACGATCTGTCTGCTTACGGTCACCGGTTACAAGGGCGGCCAATTGGTTTACAAATATGCCGCTGGCGTGGGTGTAAAAGAGCCTCCCATCGCCGCTTCGGCTCAAGACCTGGCCAATTTGTCGCTGGAAAATACGGCGGACGAGTTGGCCTATTCGAACATGATGCACCACGTTTTCGGCTACTTGACGTTGGGCCTGGCCGCCTGGTTGGCTTATCAGCACTTCAATTTGCCTGGTCAGGAGCGAATTCGAGCCTTGGGCCCGATGCTGCTCACCGGCGGTGGGGTTTTTCTCATGATCTTCTCGGACTGGAACGCCTGGCCCATGGGAAATGAACTGCCCATCACCGATCCGGAAGTGCTCTTTCATAAGATACTGGCCACCATCATGATTTTTTTCGGCATCGGCATGAATTTAGCGCGGCGTCGGCCAACTGGCGAGGTCAATTCGTTGCAGGCCCATTTGTTGGCCATTTTGGCCCTGGTGGGTGGGGGCATGCTGTTCACTCATGTCCATACCGGTGCTCCCTTCTCGGAGACGGCCATGGGCGTGTATGTCCAGCACTTCGCGGTGGGCTGTCTGGCCTTGAGTTGCGGGGCCGTGAAGATGCTTGAGTCGGTTTGGCCCCAACACAAACGCACCTGGGACTTATGCTGGATGGTATTGCTGGTAGTGGTGGGAGCCAACCTGATCTGGTATACTGAGGGCTTCCCGTGGTTTCTTCCGCAGGCTTTTTAGTGCTGGCCCACGGCAACGACCCCCGGGCGTTGCCGCCGGTGGAACTGTTCGGACACTGGGCCTTGGCAATGGTCACTTTGTTGATGGCCGGAGGGCTGGCCCGGCTGGCTCTGGCCCCCGTTTTTCAGCAGGTAGATGGTGAGAAACGCAGCGAGGTGGCCGCCTGGACGGCGATTTCAATCGGGGTGTTGGTGGCTATGGCTACCTGGATCACGCGCCAAAGTTTGCTGGAAGCCATCAGTCCTCCGCCACCTCCCCAGGAACATGCCCATTCCGTCTATCACGGGGGAGAGATCGTGATGTGGGGGGACTTCCATTGCGAAGTGGCCCGAGCCACCAGCGGTGAATACCGCGTCTGGCTCACCGATGTGTATCGGCGCTCTATTTCTTCCGAATTCTTCTCGGGAACGATTACTCCGCGCGATCCCAAAACCGGAACGCTCGACACGGCCAACGCAGCGGTCCTGGATATGAGTCTGGACAAGAACTACTGCTTTGCCATTTTGGACCGCCGATTTAAGTCCGTTCAGGTCTTCATCAAGTATCCGGGCAATTCGGTGAAAATGAACATTGACTTCGACAGTGCCAAAGGGCGCAAGTCGCTCAAGGATTGGTGCGGCAAACCGTCCAGGTAGGCTTACTTTCGGTCGGGAAAGTGACCGGCTGCGATCCCCAAACCCACCGCTCCTAAAAGGCTGCCTCCGGCCAGGCCAGCCGCCGGATAGATCAGACCTTCGGCGCCCCCACCGTTGCCTGCGGGTCCCAGTAGCAGGGCGCCCGCGATGCCGCCCAGCACAACTCCGCCCAGGATAGCCGTGGTGCGGTGAAAAGCGGAAGTCTTTTGTTCGTTGGAGTGAAAGCTGCCGGCGGCCAGTCCGCCCGCGATCAAACCGCCGCCAGCACCTGCCAGCAGGCCCAGAGCCGGATAGATCAGCCCGTCTCCACCCATGCCGTTGCCCAGAGGTCCAATCAGCATGACGCCCACCGCAGCCAGAGCGACCGCGCCAGTGACGGCGCCGGTGCCGCGATGAAACCATGAGGTGTGGGTTTTTTCAGGTGGCGTCTCTTGGGGCTTGAAGCTATCTCCTGGGGCTGGATCCTGATCGAGTTTGGCCGGCGATGCGGGCAGGCTGCGTGCGGTGCCGGGCTGGTTGGTGTGGGTCTGGATTTTCATGAGATTCTCCCCGCAGTGTATTAATGTAAGAAGAGTCTAGCCGGTCTGTCTGAAAAAAATCGAAACGGCCGCCTGTGAAGGATTGGTGCGGAACAGAGTCTAAGGCCAGTTGTCCATCCCACATTCGATTTGGAGGCACCTGTGAAAGCACCAGTGCGAGTCGCCGTGACCGGCGCCGCGGGCCAAATTGGCTACGCGTTACTTTTCCGCATCGCCAGCGGAGCCATGTTAGGGTTTGATCAGCCCGTAATTCTACACCTGCTGGAGATCACTCCGGCTCTCAAGGCACTTGACGGTGTCCATATGGAACTCGACGATTGCGCCTTCCCCTTGCTCCACGGTGTCGTCAAGAGTGACGACCCCAACAAGGCCTTCGCCGGCATCGACTACGCCATTTTGGTGGGCGGCATTCCGCGCAAGGCGGGCATGGAGCGCTCCGATTTACTCAATCTTAATGGCGGCATCTATAAGCCTCAGGGGAAAGCCCTTTCGGATAATGCGAACAAGGACGTCAAGATTTTGGTGGTGGGCAATCCGGCCAACACCAACTGTTTGATCGCTATGAACAACGCCCCCAACCTCGACCCCAAACAGTTCACGGCCATGACTCGCCTGGACCACAATCGGGCCATCTCCCAGTTGGGGGCTAAAGTGGGCAGGCCCGTCACCGCCGTCAAGAAGATGAGCATTTGGGGCAATCACAGTACCACTCAGTATCCCGATCTTTTCCATTGCGAAGTGGACGGGCAGAATGCGGCTGTCCTGGTCAAAGACCAGGAGTGGATCGACAAAACCTTCATCCCAACGGTGGCTAAACGCGGCGCCGCCATTTTAGAAGCGCGCGGCTTTTCCAGCGCCGCCTCGGCGGCCAATGCGGCCATCGATCACATGCACACCTGGGCGCTGGGCACCGCGCCCGGCGACTGGACCTCGATGGCCATTCGCAGTGATGGCAGTTACGGCATCCCGGAAGGTCTGATCTACAGCTTCCCGGTTACCTGCCAGGACGGTGAGTATTCTATTGTGCCAGGGCTGAGCATTGACGACTACAGCCGCGGAAAAATGGACCTGACTGCCAGGGAACTGGAAGACGAGCGGGGCGATGTGCGCGAACTGCAACTGGTGTAACGGCCGCCCATTCCAGGAGCCCAAAGACCCTTTTGCGTAGGTGAACCGTGCCAATGGCTCGGGCCTGTGTGCATAAAGTGTGGATGCGACTCGCCTGGAACTCTCGCCTGGTTCGTGCACGGCGTGCGCCTCCGGTGCCCATCGCGGCTTCTGGCCAGCTTGAGGCCTCTACCCAACGAGTTGACGTCAGACTGAATAACCAAGTTGCTCGTCATCGGGGCCTCATATTGTCAAAGGTCCTCAACGATACACCGTGAGAGTTCACCAACTTCCTGCCGTATCACGCGGCGGTTGCCGTCCATGTGGAAAGAGTCCACGGCCACCCAAGAGTTGACAATCGCACCACGCGCTGCAGTTCCGGGCCAATCCCCTGGTGCTACAAAGCAACTGATTGAATCGATAGGTTCGGGCAAAAGCCGTTGAACTTCGACATGCAACTCGGCGAGAAGGTTCAACTCTTCGCAGGGTGCACGCGCCGCAGTCCGCTCCTCGCAAAATACAGAAGACTCGGGCCGGCCTGCAACAAGTGCAAGAGGTCGAGGAACTCGGTCCCGGCCATAATAACCCGGTTTTTCGCGGGTTTCAGAGCGGCCACAGTGCAGACTCAGTCTTTGAGTAACCGTTCACCCCCCTCTACCCAAGGCTGAACCGAGCCAGGACAGTCGTA
>JADMJV010000111.1 GCA_018780265.1 bacterium | reverse complement strand
CTCACCTCCGAGGACCTAGTACGACGAAATGCCTCACCGTACCTGGGTCTGAAGGTTGCAATCTTTAAATCAAGGTTTGACGGAGCACTAGCCGTATCGTTGATATGCTCAAACTGCGTTGACGGGAACGGTGCCTTGGAATCCCAGATCCACTTACCAGTCTTTGAGCCGGCCTATCACCACGCATCCGGCCAGGTGATGTAGCGACGGCACTTCCTGGAGTGGTTCCCGCCGATCAACCAGGCAAATACCATAAGTGTTTTCGGTCAAGGTGGGAGATTGGGGGGAGTCGCTGATGAACCAAAAGGTCGAAGCAGGTCGTTGCCATTTGCCCTGCGGTGTGTACTCAACCCAATTGTTGGAACCTATCCTCCAGCTGGCTTTGGCGTTGCTTTTGGTGGCATCGGTCATCCCCAATGCCCGGGAAATGGACCACCTCCATAACTTGCTGGTCTGTCTTGCCGATTCCTTAAGCTGATCCGCCATAGGCCCGGGGTCGTCGCTGAGACTGGGAGTCCATTCCCGGCAGCCAAGGCTCACTTTGGCAGCCAGGGCCAGGGCCAGGTAACTACGCTCACGATCAACAAGAGAATAGACCGCAGGTGTCCCCATGGACAGCGGCAAGTCCCAATCCTCCTGGATTCGAAGGCACGAACCGGACTCAATTTCGGAGTCCAGGGTGGCACGGGGAAACCCCTGGATGCTCTGTTCATAGAGTTCGACCAGGGCTCGAGCAAAATCAAGCGGCTGGGCTGCCACCGAAAAACTAAGCGCGCCAAAGAGGCATAACATCACACACAAGCGATTCATCAAAGCCACATTCTTTCTGGTCACCGCCCTGATTAAGGAAAATACAAGGTGTAGTGATCCGGGTCGGTGTACGCGATGGTGTCCAGTGTTTCGTCCAACTCTTGATAGAGGCGAACAATTCCCTGACCGGCCGGGTTTATCTTGTCGATCCAGGACGCGGAACTGGCCACATCGTACTGAGGCACGGTGCCCCGGCGGTCCGTCATCATATAGGCTTCTCCGCGAACCCCCTCGGGCAGCTCAACGGAGAGCCTGGGATAGAGATAAACCTTGGTTTCGCTCAATTGATTGTCAACATAGGTATAGGAGACCAGTCCCTCCTCCCGATGGTCCTCCAGGCGACGAGGGCCAATCAGGGTGGCCACCTCGGCTGGAAGCTGGGTTAACTGGGTGACCCGAAAGTAGACCTTGAACTGCCTTTCCAGAAGGTCCCAGCCCAGGCCATAAAAGTTGGACACAGGATTGTTTACAAAAAAGTCGGGCAGGGTGAGACTTCGCTCAGCCAGTACCGGCCTGGCCGCCTGCCATGCCGGCCCGGGATGACACACAGACCCGTAGGCCAGGCGCGACGAATTGACCAGCTCCCCATCCACGCGATGACTGTAACTGTAGTAACTAAAGTGCGAATAGCCCGACTCCGACACTTCCTCAAACCCCTGGGCCAGCGCAAAGCACGTCTCCAGGTAGTCCTTTTCGGCCCCGCTGAGGTAGCGGCGAAAGCGAAAGAAATTGCGGCAATGCCACTGGAACAGAAAGCGATGATAGTTGAGGACTTGGTACGACACCCGGGCCGCTTCTGGAAGCAACGCCGGTGCGCCTGCGAAATTTGGTTACCGACGGCCCCACCCGGAATCTCACTGGAACCTGAAAATCCAAGTCGGCCAGAAGCTGGACTGGTCAATCTGGTCCTTACACGATAGCCTGGGTCGCCTCATTCCTCCGACTTCAGACGGTCATTTACCCAGCGGTTGGGGCGCTGGCAAAACTCGCTGAGCAGCCTGAAGTGGTCGGTATCTTCCAGGCAAATCGGTGTCAATCCGGCCTCTGAGACCTGCAGCAGCTGAGCTCGAGGATAGGCCATCAGCAAGGGGGAATGCGTAGCCATAATCACCTGGCATTGGCCGCTGTGGTCCATTCGGCGCAACTGCCTCAGGAAATCGAGCTGCCGCATAGGCGACAAGGCCGACTCTGGCTCGTCGAAGAGAAATATCCCCTGCCGACGGCAACGCTCCTGAAAGAAGCGCAGAAACCCCTCACCATGCGAGTGGGAAAGGTAATCCGGTCCGACTTGACTCACTTCCCGAGCGGCCCGATCAAGGTAACGGGCCACGCTAAAAAAGCTTTCGGCACGGAAGAACCAGCCAGTAGTGATCTTGGGTAACCAGGCGGCCCGCAGGGCGCGGCTCAGGACTCCACCCATAGTCTCGGCGGCAGCCGAGTGGTCGACGGGTATGTAACCCTTGCCGCCGCCTGCTTCGTCGTATCCTGCTAGAGAAGCAATGCCCTCCAAAAGAGTGGATTTCCCAGTGCCATTTTCCCCAACCAGAATGCAAATGGGGTGATCGAACTTCAGATCCAGGCCGCCTCTCAGGAAAGGCAGACAGAAGGGATACTCTCCGTCAGAGGGTACTTGGTCGGGGTCGAGCCAGACCCTTTTCAGGAAGGGAGCAACAAGGCTTGACTGGCTTTTGGCCTTTCTCATGGATGGCAATTCTCAAATGCATCGATTTCCCCCCTGTTGTTAGTGTGCATGACAAAAGGCCCACCGAAATGGGCCTTTTGTGCGATCAGCGATGTTCAGGGTAGTTTGTGTTCGCCTGCCGGGCTCTCGGGCGTGAGGTGAGGGGTCTGTGTCGGAGGAAAAACGCAGATCCAAACGAACGGCCAGGAATGGATGCGGGCTTAGATCCTTGCGGGGACTCGGCTGTCGCGACCGGGGCCAGCAACCTGCGCGTCCAACTTGGCTTAGCCCTGATCCTGGCCGTCTTCGCCGCACTTCTCCACAGCGTGGGTATCGTCATCGAGCGCTCCGTCGCCGAGTGGGGCGTGTCCAAAACCGTTGGCGGCATGCTTGACGGAAGCAAGGACGTGGCCATCGTTTTGAGTTCGTTGCTGCTGGCCTCCCAGGTCCCCCGGATGGGCTATCGTCGCACCATGCTCGGGGGACTGGCGGTAGTGGCCTGTGCTACCGCGCTCCTCGCCACGGCCAGGGCGTTCTGGGCGGTCCCGGTGCTGTTCATACTGACGGGAGCCTGCTTTGCCCTGGTCAAGGTATCGGTCTACTCCACGGTCGGACTCATCGCTCGCGATCCCACCCAGCACACCGCGATCATGAATCGGATGGGGGGCGTCTACCAGATCGGAGCCATGGTTGCCCCGCTGGTATTCGCCTGGATGATCAGCTACTCCAGCTGGACCCATACCTATTGGGTCGTTTGCGGGTTGGCGGTGGTCAGTTTTTTGCTGTGGCTCGGCATCCCACTGAATGAAGCGGGAGTGGCCAACACCGGCAAAGGACCCGACCTGAGCGATGTGATCGGATTGCTCCGTCGCCCCTTCGTGCTGAGCTTCCTGGCTTGCGCGTTGGTCGACGGTATGCTCGAGCAGAGCATCGGCACCTGGCTTCCCACCTTCAACCGTGACGCGTTCGGGCTCTCGGCGCCCATGGTCTCCACCCTTCTTAGCGTCTACTTCGGCTCGTTGGCGATCAGCCGCTTCCTCTTCGGGTCGCTGTGCCGGCGTTTCTCGGCTTTCGTCCTGCAAGAGGTGTACCTGGCCTGCGCTTTTGGCCTCACCGCCACCGTGATGCTGCTCACCGGCCCTGAGCACGCACTGCGTATCACCGACTGGAGCCAAATCAGGCCAATTGTTCCCGTCTTCTGCACCGTCGGCTTCTTTATCGGCCCCATCTACCCGACCCTCAGCTCGATGGTCCTCAGCCGACTGCCCAAGCCGCTGCATAGCGCCATGGCCGGGCTCATCATCATCTTCGTGGCTTTGGGAGGCACATTCGGGTCCCAGCTCGTCGGCTTCCTCTCGCAGCGCTACTCCACCCACGCCGCCTTCCACTTCCCACTGCTTGCCATCGCCACCCTGGCGGTGCTGTTGTTCTTGTTCCGGGCCCTCTGCGCCCGAGAGGACGCAGGCGCTGCGTCTTAACCTGGCAGCCTGGGTCTGCCCACTGCTTCCATTCCGTTATGTCGGGTATTGCCCGGCCCGATTCCAACTCAGGGCTTTCTGGCCAGAGGTGGCAAATCTGCCTGAGGGAGGGCGCGCTGGCTTTAAGGCGGCGTGAGCAGAACTTCCAGTTTGTCCACCCAGATGAGTTCGCAGGCCCCGGTACCGGTATCGCTGCGCGAGACGGAACTGGACCAGTTCCAGCCGTCCGGGGCGTTCACCGAGACCAAATGGCCCTGGGCCCTGACCAGGTCTTGTACGCGCACAGCCTTGAGGATACTGGCTACGCCATCCGTGGCGGGAATGAAATGAATGTTGGCCGAGTTAGGAATGATGGTTTCTTTGCTGGGCACCTCGCCGCGAATTTCCCACTGATAGTAGCGGTCGATATGAGCCAGCTTAATCTGGCTGAGGTAGGCCCCGTTGCTCATTTCACCCCAGCCCAGGCTGAGGTCTTCGGGGGAGAGATCGGCTTCGCGCCCGGACGAGAATTTCTCCAAAAGCAACACTCGGCCACTTACGTCAAACTCAGCCAGGGCTTTGAGCAAGTAACCCTTGTGAGTCCAGCTTTTGCCGTTGAGCAGATCGCGCTGAACGGGAGGCTTGGGAATGAGGATTCGTTGAGGCCAGCGGTCTTTTTGAGCGCAGCCCGCCAGGACGGTGGCCAATAGAAGCCAGGGCAACAGTGCTTTCATTTTGGCGTTTTCGCCCACGATAGCTTTCCCCCTGGCTCCTAAAAGGGCTGAGCGTAGCCGTTACAGCGCACACTTAAGAGAGCCACCGTCCAAGGCGGTAAGCGGCTGGGATACCAACGGCTAACAGCCCTCACCCTCAGGTTTGAGAAAGGGCAGCGCGCCTTTAAAGGCCTGAACGGATGCATGAAGTTTTTCAGAATGGTTACGCGTCTTCCCCAGGTGGTGAACATCGCCAGCAAGTCGCGTGGATCGTTGGGATAGGGAACCCCATCATCCGAAACCGGCACGGTCCCCCTCTTCCCGCCTAATTCCCGTTGAGCGAGTAGTGCCAAGGCTCCCCCGGCACGTTGCCGTGCATGCCGAATTTGGATGCGTTTTTGGCCAGCCAGTCGTAGGCTGCTTGGCCGCCACCAAAGTCGATCGCATCGCCTTTCTCGTGATTGGACGTGCCGGGACGAGCTGCCAGATTGCCGGTGCCGTTCTTGTAGGCTGAGTAGAGCCTTTCTTGCTCGGCGCGAGAGCGGAACCCCGAGGTGATGGTCAGAGTCACGCCATCTTTCTTGGCTGCCGCTACCATGTCATCAAATTGCTGGGCAATTCTGGCCCCGATTTGTTTGCCCATGCGGGTTACCACCGAGATACCGTTGACGTCCTTGGCGCCGGCAACGCTGCCAGCCGAGCTGGCTCCGCCGTGACCGTGCCCGTCATCCCCGCCGCCACCCGCCGCCTCCACTTGCTCTGCTTTGGCTTTCCTGCCGTTGCCCTTTTGTTGGAGCAGGCCTTTGTTTTGCATCAGTGCCACCAGCAGGCCCACGAGTTGGGCGAGTTGCTGGGTCTGGAAATTTTGCTGCAGGCTGTTGAGCAACGAGTTGTTGCCGTTGATCTCGTTGACGGCTTCGTCGCAGTCGCAACCGTCGATGCCGCAGGCGCAAGCCATTCGAATCAAGTCGTCGGCCATCTGGTTGGCCGCTTCAGGCCTGCCCGGCCCGGCTGCAAAGCCAGGAGTGCCTGGAAAAAGAAGCGGGTTGCCCTGAGCGTTTGGAAACGGCTGTGGGCTCGGGAAACCGGGAATTGGAGGAAGACCCAGGTCGGGGGAGAGACCCTGCGCTCGGTTTGCGGCGGTCCCGCCAAATAGACTGTCGGGACTCAGTCCGGGATAGGCTGGGAAACCGGGGTAGCCGGCCTGTCCTCCCGCCAGAGTCGCGTTGGGGTCTGTTACGGCTCCGACTGAAAATGGGGAAAATGCCATCGGGATATCCTCCAAACAATGGGTCCTGAGACCTTTTGTGAGCTGATCCCATCTTAGAGAGTCCGTCGAAACAGAATACAAAATCGATTGCCGGAATGATCCACGATGTTGCCGCGTTGTAAAACTTTGTCGGCCGGGAGGCCTGAGCCAGCTTTAGGACGCATCGGTGCATTCTAAAAGGGCTGAGCGTAGCCGTCACAGCGGTTGTGCCAACCCTGGCGCCAGCGGGCTTCGCCGCGTTCGGGGGGAGAGTTGTCGATGCGCCTGTCCAGCACACGTTTGGCGGCTCGGGCAAACTCTTGGGCCGCCGCCTGACCGGTCGGCACGTCGCGCATCTCCATCAGCACCCACAGTAAGCCCCAACCCTGGCCGTGGTAGCGTTCGCGCGGATTGGTGCCCTCGCCCTTAAAATTGACATAGTCGATCAGGGCATAGACACCGTTGGAGGTGGTGGCCACCAAGCGATAGTTCTTCTCGATTGTGGCGGCCCGCCGGGCCGGTGCCACTTTGAGGGCCTGGGCCAAAGCCTGGCTTGAGCGAGCGATGATGTAGTCGGTTTGCAGACCGACCGAGTTGGCCAACCAGACGCGCAGAGCTTTCAGTTGAGTACTGTGGCGATCGGCCTCAAAGGCTTGCCGGGATTGCCAGGGGCAGTAGCGTTGCAAAGCCACCGGGGGCGGCGTGGCCCCCTTTTGACGGGCGAACTCGATGAGCTTGGGAAAGCTCTCCTCGAAGCGGCCGTCAAATCCTGCGGGGTACCAGATAAAGTGGCCGATGCCCAGCGACGGGAACTCCTCGCCGTAATTCCACGAAGTCAGGCCGCTTACGCTGCCGCCGCATTCGTTGGCCCAGATTTTGCGCCCAATGTGGGCCTTCTGCCGGGTCGTCAAAACAAAGGGGGCCGACTCTTGTCCCCAGGCCAGACTGACCATCACCAACCAGGCGAGTAGCAAACGACTGCGCATAGGACCCCAGATACAATGGGTGAACCAGCCTTACCTCTTCTATCGCCCCATCTCTCCTACGGGCTCTGTGGGAGTTTCAGGTAGCTTCGTGCTCGAGCAGGGGCCCGAGTCGTCCGCTGCAGCGCGGGTTAACTGGGTTCAGGTGGAGCCGCATAGGTTTTACTCACGCCGCCCTCACGACCGCAGTCGGGAAACCGAATCGAGCGACCCCGATCATTATTCGTGGGTGGGTCGAAATTTGTCGCAGCCAAGAAATCTGCCGGCCGGTGGCCAATTAGTTGGAAAAAATTGCCAGTGAACTGGCAACTCGGGCGGTAGGAGCGGAGCATCTGGACTGACTACGACGACTTCTGCCGTGGCCACAAGTCACCTTGCAGTTGGCTCGCCGTAGCGCGCGCGTGGGTTGTCTGGCAGCCAGGCTGGCGCGCTGGCTCCGAGAATGGCAATCGCTGAATGTGGCCCATTTTTCGCGGACGGCTCCCCATCTCTGTGCCATAGCTCTTAAAAATCGCCCACAAAAATTTTTTCTTCGAAGCGCAGACGAGCGTCTCGCTCCTGCTTACGAACTTTGTTCGCAAAGTGTATCCCACCGGAGGCTTCTTGAAAAATCAACTCCGGCTCATTGCAAACCTGTCCTTGAGACGAGCCATTCATATTCCCTCGCAGAGAAGTGCCTGCCAAAGTAAAAACTTGTCCCTCTTTGAGTAATTTGATCGTGGATTGGGTCGGAATGACCAAGTCGCCATCGACGGTCATAAGACTCGTGCGCAACATTTGATGATGCGCATAGGATTGGGAGGCAAGAGGTCCGTCTCGAAGTTCCCCCCCTGTGGGAAAACCGGCCGATGTCGAGGAGACTTTGTGCCAGAGATTGTCACCGTCCGTATGACGATAGATTTCGAGCAAGCCCTGTTGATCTGGCTTATCTTGGCGATAGAGAAATAGGCGCACCTCGCCTTCAACCGACTGTTTGAGGGCAGCCGACATGCTTGCGTTTCGGGGAATGGTAACAGTGAGGTTCACTTTGGGAGCAGTACCGGGCACATAATCTAGAATCACCAGCGCTGTATCAGACGGTCCTTTTGGTCGTTGAGTCAATCGATGACGGTTGATCACCAGAGCTTGGTAGCGGTCCTGGCCCATAGGCAGGAGGTCCCACAAATAGGAAGTGCAGTTTTGATAAGCCGTTGCTTTCAACGGATAGTCGACACCCAGTTGTTGCTGACTCCACTCGACGAGAGCTGCGATATTCAGGACCGTCTGCAATCTGGGATCGACTCTTGACTCAAGCAAGAGTTCCTTGTCAGCTGAGGAACTCATAAGCCAACGGGCTGCGCGGCCTGAGGCTGGATAGACGTCAGTGCCAAACAGACCGGAAAACTGGCTTCGTTCCGGGTAACTCCGACTTGAAGAATTCACCTCACCTCGGCTCGCTCGATGGTGGATGGCCTGGTGAAATTCCGTCTCTTGAGCCGCGACTGTGGACCTCAAATTCTGAGCGAAACTCACAAAATTGAAGCCCGACAGCAATTCACGCTGCCGGGCCAACTGATACGAAACGTATAAGCCAACATTGTCGTTTGGGACTTCATTCTGGAGAGAATAAGCCAAGAGGTCTCGCGGATTGGCAATGGCTCGGAGCTTTCCCGGAGCCCCGCTTGCTTGCAAACTCTTCAGGGTCTTCTCCTCGTACTGCTGCAGCAGCGAGGCAAATCGCGGGTCTTGCGCCAGTTCTTTCAAAACATAAAGTGCCAATTCATCGGCCACGAGCTCTTTGACGGCTTGGTTCGGTTCGGAATTCTGGGATTGGCAGAGTTGGGCAGACAATCCATAACGATAGTCAATCGCATGGCCCATTTCATGGGCCAAGATGCCGAGTATAGCGAAATTACCGGCCAAAGACATTGATGCTTGCGAGGAGTAATGGGCTTCGGGCCTCCACAGGCCATCGGACAACACCGAACTCCAATTTTTCCAATATTCAAGACCCTGTTCCGGACTACTCATCATCGCTGAAAGCGTGATTGTCAAGTCATCGTCGCTGTAGCCAGAGAGCGCTTGATCGAAGGGCTGTAACTTGAGAGCCAAAGCTTCTGGAAAGCGGACCCCCAGTTGGCCGTAAACGAGCTTGAGTTGCTCGAAGACTCGTTCCGTATCCCCCTTTTCCAGGGCCCTAAAGATGGAGGTATAAAATGACCGGTCCACAACATCCGTTTGGCTGCTCCTGTCATCGTACAAGGGACGAGCGTGAGCCGAGCTTAAGCTGAGCAGTATCAAAACCGCAACAAGGTATCTCATTCCGCAAAACTTCACTTTCTCATCCTCGGGTCCTTGCTCCAGGGCAGCGCTTGAGGTCTGAAACAGAGGACTTTCGTGGAGGTGCCAACACCGGGTTCTAGAACTCCGAGCCTGAAAACGCGGAGGTCAATGTTATGCTTCAGTCACCAACGATCACACCGGTCAAGCAGATAATGTCATGGGAGGGTGGCGTGGATCTGGTAGCGCTCACGGGCGCTGCAACCGCACCAAATATCATCGTACACTTGGCCCGCATGGTACACACTCCCCAAGGCTCCGCCCCGAGCGGAATGGTCTTATATCAACCCGACCCCGAAGCAGCCCCGGCAGTGATAGGTTTCGTATCTCACGATAGCAAAGTCGGCGGGTATTTCGGACCCAATATCTTCGCAGACACGCCTTTTGAGAAAGCTCCAGTACTCTCATCTGTCATCGAAATCGAGTCTGATTTTCCACGTAAAGTCACCAGCCGAGTTAAAGTGGCTGAACACCTTTTAGAAGTAGAGATGTTCAACTTTCAAGAGATGACACTCATACATCGCGCTCCGGCTGCGATGCCTCCATTTTGGCAACAGGGCGTGGAGGCTATTCCTGAACGCGTGACCTTAAAGGTCAACGGAGAGGAAGTCCCCTTGACCCTGCCTCCAGTCGGCATTTCTGGTGGTCATCCTGTGGTCTGGTCCCCTCACGGTATCTACGCGCGCTAGAGCCTTTGGTGACGTCGAGGGTAGATCCCGCCTGCGAGAAGGCCGCGCCTGGGCCGAACCCCGTCCTGCCACCGCACGCGGATCGGTTGGACGGGGGGAGAGTTTGATTGCTATCGGGGGCGACTAGGCCCGCTCATCAGGCGGCTTATTGCCCAGCACGGGGGGCCCCTGGAAGCGATAGCGTTCGTGGCCAAACCAGATGACCGCGGTGACGGTGAGGGACCCGATAATGATTTTGAGGGCCAATTCATTGGGTGGTTGGACGCCGATGTAAACCAGTCCGCAGCAGCCCAGCACGGCCAGCGCGGCCACCACTCGAAACCAGGCGCCGATGTCCCATGGGCCCATTTTGGTCCAGCTGCGCTGGTAGGCCCACAGGCCCAGGGCGATGGGCATGACGTAGGAGATGTAGAGAAAAATGGTGCAAACCACCGTTATGGTGGAGTAGACGGGCGTGTAGACGGCAAAACCCACACTCAAGAGTGCCACCGTCCAGATGGCGTGGACCGGGGTGAGATAGCGGGGACTGACCTGGCGCAGCTTGCTGGACAGAGGCAGGCCTCCGTCGCGAGCAAAGGCGTAAACCATGCGGCTCGACGAGGTGATGGTGGCCAATCCGCACAAATATTGGGCCACCACGATGCCCAGGTAAAGCAGCATGGCGACCCAGTGGGGCAGCACGCTGTTGAGGGTGTAGAAGAAAACGGTAAATCCTTTGGCCACCCCCGTTGGCATATCGGGAATGGCCATCACGATAGCGGCCAGCATGATCCAGGCAAAAAAGGACGACGAGATGACGGCAAAAACGATGGCCTTGGGCACAGCCACGCTGGCTCCCATGGTTTCCTCGGCGGTGTGAGCCGAAGCATCAAAACCCGTGATGGTGTAAGCCGGCAGCAACAACCCGAGGAAAAAGACGTAGGCCAGATTGGAACTGGCCGGCCACACTCCGCCTCCGGCCGGACCGCTGTAGTTGGTGAAGGTAAACAGCCGCATAACATCGTGGCTGGGGGCGTAATAAAGCAGAGAGCCGACGAGTAAAACGGTGACGGCCAGAATGAGGTAGCCGCTGCAGTCGATCAAAAAACTGGTGATGCGAATGCCCAGATGATTGAGCAGCGCTTGCGAGAAGGTAATGGCCAGCACCACCAACGTCTGCACCAGCGGGTCGGGCTTAACTCCGTAGGCATCCAGCGCTCCCACCGCAAACAGGTAGACGCCCACGTTGATGGCCGAGAGCACGGTGATCAGACCGGCCAGGTTGAACCAGGCAGTCAACCAACCCCAGGCTTTGCCCCCCAGAATGGCGGCCCAGTGATAGAGACCGCCGGCGGTGGGGAAGGCCGAGGCCACCTGGCCCATGGCCAGAGCGACGCAGACCGAAAAGAAACACGAAAACGGCCAGCCGAATCCAATGGCGGCTCCTCCCACACTGGACAGACCCAGGGGGAGCGAGGTGATACCGCCAGCCAGAATACAGATCACCGAAAAAGCCATGGCGAAGTTGGAAAAGGCGCTCATTCGCCGAGACAGTTCCTGGGAATAGCCCAGGTCTTTGAGATGTGCTTCGTCGTCGGTCAAACTCACAGTTGACCGTGCCAGGCCTTTTCCAACATCTGTTGGCAGTCTGGCACCGTTAACGGCAAGGGATTGGTGGCAGCGGTGGGATCGGCCACGGCCCGTTGGGCCAAATCCGGGATGGACTCGAGGGTTACACCCAGTTCGGCCAAGGTGTGGGGGATTTCCAGCAGGCGGCGCAGTTCCAGCACCCATTCCAGCACGGAAGAGATGCCCAAATAGCGGGCCAGACGCTCCATTTTTGGGCCGATGGCGGGTGCGTTGTGAATCAAGACATAGGGCATCACCACGGCGTTGGTGAGACCGTGGTGAGTATCAAAAAGAGCACCGATGGGATGGCTCAGCGAATGCATGGCGCCCAACCCTTTTTGAAAGGCCGCCGCCCCCATGGTGGAGGCGGCCATCATATCCGAGCGGGCCTGGCGGTCCCCACCCATCGAGTAGGCCTGGACCAGTGACTGCTGGACCAGTCGCATACCCTCCAGCGCGATGCCGTCGGCCATGGGGTGCAACATGGGGCTGCACCAGGCCTCCAGGTTGTGAGAAAGGGCATCCATGCCCACGGCGGCGGTCAGTTTGGGGGGCAATCCCAGGGTGGTGTCGGGGTCGGCCAGCACCAGGGCCGGCAGCATGCGAGGGTGGAAGAGGATTCGCTTGGTATGAGTGGATTCGTCGGTGATCACCGAGCAACGGCCGACTTCGCTGCCGGTGCCTGAAGTGGTGGGCACGGCCACCACGGGAGCCATGCCCTGCTGGTTGACGCGCTTCCAGTTGTCACCCACGTCTTCAAAGTCCCACAAGGGGCGCTGCTGGCCCACCATCAAGGCGACCGCCTTACCGACGTCCAGGGCGCTACCACCCCCCATGGCAATGACGCCGTCGTGGCCGCCATGGCGATAGGCCACCACACCGTCGCTGACGTTCTGGCCCACGGGGTTGGGTCGCACGTCAGCAAAGAGACCGAAGTTGGGATTGTCCCGTAAGAGCTGGGTGATGAGGGGGAGTTGAGCCAGGCCGGCGTCGGTGACCAGCAGAGGGGAGTTGATGCCCAACTCCTGGCAGCATTGGTTGAGCTGAGCCAGGCGGCCGCAGCCAAAGCGAATGTTGGTGGGGTAGTTCCAGTTGACCGAAAGCACGGCTAGATGATCTCGAAGTAGCGGCGCAGTTCCCAGTCGGTGATGGTTTTGCGCAGTTCACGCTCTTCCCATTCACGAGTGGCTGCGAAGTGATCGACAAAGGCATCGCCAAACAGGCCGCGGGCCCGCTTGCTGGCTTTGAGAGTCTGGGCCGCGTCCCACAGGGTGTGAGGCAGTTCCAGATGGTCGGGAAGTTTTTGGGTATAGGCGTTGCCCACGATAGGGTCGGTAGGTTCGAGCTTCTCTTCAATGCCCCACAGCCCGGAGGCCAGGGCTGCGGCCAGAGCCAGGTAGGGGTTGGCGTCGGCGCCGGCCACGCGGTATTCGAGGCGCTGCGATTTGGCCGACCCGGGAATGACGCGCAGCGCGCAGGTGCGGTTCTCCACACCCCAGGTGGCGTTGGTGGGGGCCCAGTAGCCCGGCACCAGGCGGGAATACGAGTTGACCGTGGAGGCTACCATGGCCAGCATCTGGGGCATGTAGGCCTGACATCCGGCCGTAAAGTGGCGCATCTGGTCGCTCATGCGGTGAGGCGCCGACTCGTCGTAGAAGACCGACTTGCCATGCTTGTCCTGGAGCGAAAGGTGGATGTGACCACTTTGGCCGGCGCACTGGTTGGACCATTTGGCCATAAAAGTAGCCATCAGCCCGTTGCGCTGGGCGGCCACCTTGGCAAAAGTTTTGAAGAGAGCGGCTTTGTCGGCGGCCGACAGCGTGCCATCGACCCCGATAGCCACTTCGAGGACGCCGGGACCGGTCTCGTTGTGCAGGCCTTCGATAGGGAAGTCCATGACTTCGCCCAGACGCAGCAACTCCTGGTAAAACTCGGGCTGCACCGAATTGCGCAGGGCCGAGTAGCCGAAATTGCCCGGCGTCCACGGCTCCAGATTGCGGTAGCCTTTCTCCTGAGCCGATTTAGGGGTTTCGCTGAAGACAAAAAACTCATACTCGACCGCCGAAAACGGCTCAAATCCCAGCGAACGGCAGTATTCGATGGCACGCTTGAGGGTGCCGCGGGGGCACAATTTTTCGGAGTTGCCCGAAAACTCGGCTAAAAAGAAGAGCCCACCCTCCTCATACATCAGGTCGCGGCAGGTTTCCGGGAGCAGGCGCACGGTGGCGTCTGGGTAACCCGTGTGCCAGCCGGTGTAGGTGACGTTGTCGTAGAGTTGATCGTTGGAATCCCAACCCAGCACCACGTCGCAGAAGTTAAAGCCGCCCTCCAGGGCGGAAAAGAACTTGGCCCGGGACATATACTTGCCGCGCATGATCCCATCGATGTCGAAAATTCCCACTTTGACATGGGAAAGTCCGCGCTCTTCCACCATTTTGCGCGCCTGCTCTAAACTAAAGACACCTGACATGGCGACCTCTTTCTATTCGGTTTCGACCGGGGGAGACTCGATCTCGCTCCAACGGTGATTGAGGGCCACCGAAGTGGCCAGGTGAGAAATACAACCTCCCAACGTATACATGTCCAATCGGGGCATTCCCAGCCAACAGCGAGGCCGACCGCGATCCATCAAGGAACTGTCGAGGCCCGGGCTGGCGTAGTCAAGCTGCAATTCGTAATAGTGAGGACGCTCGGCCGGGTGTGAATCATGTTCCTGGCATTGAAGATGAGGAAAGGGGTAGGGAATGGGCGGATCGAGATGCTGGCAACTGGTTTCCAGCAGACGCAGGCACCAGAGACCCAGTGGTTCCAAGAAAGAATCGGGGGTAACGACGGCCTCCACCCAGCCTTCCTGCATGGTGAGGATCTGGCGCAGCACCGCGTAGCGCAGGGTGGCGTTGTCCAGACTCCACGATTTTTCTAGAGCGCGCACCTGCGAGCGGGCTCCTTCGATGAGACTGCTGGCCTCAAAGCCGGCCAGGTAGAGGGGAAAAAGCCCGAACCCACTGTAGATGGGGGCCAGGAAAGCACGCTCCACCACGTTGACATGGCGCATGGGATATTGCAGAAGTTGGCCCATTGACCGACTGGACAGCCCCACCACCCGGCGATGGAGTTCGGCTTCGCTGTAGCGCCCCTTCATCCAGGCCAGGGCTGGCGGCACGCCCCTTTCCCACAACAGTTCTCCGGGGGACCAACCCAGGATGACCACGCTGACTCGCGAGCCGACCGCTTCCAGAGCGGGCAGAAGCTGATGTTCCCAGGCCTTGGAACGGGGCAGGTGAAGGCGAGGACCGCGACCGCCGGGACCGTCAAAGAGTTCTTGTAACCGGGCCAGATCGAGCATCTGACTCGATCCCACAAAGACGATGTCATCGCTGTTGGCGCGCAGTTCCAGGGCCAGCGTGCGCAGTGGTTCCAGATCGGCCTCGCGAAACTGGGCCAGCACCTCCAATAAAGGCAAATTGCGGCGCAGTTCGTCGCTCTTGCCCGTCCAGTTGGAGATCTGACCGTGCCACGGCTCGATCTGTTCCGGGCTCAGGCTGGCCCAGAGGGCATCGAGGTCGCAATGGAGCAAGCCATGGCGATGTTCCTGGGACGTTTCGGTTGCAGATTGGGACAAGCTGGACCCCTTAGACGGTTTGGGTGCGGGGTTCCACGATATCTGCAATTTTGCCTTCCTGAAAGAGATGGAGAAACAGGTCGGTGGCCTCTGGGTCAAACTGGCTGCCGCGATACTTTTGCAGCTCCGCCACGGCCGCTTCCACGGGCATCCCCTTTCGGTAGGGACGATCGGAAGTCATCGCGTCAAAGCAGTCGGCCACACACATGATGCGGGCCTGCAGGGGAATGCCTTCGCCTTTGAGTCCGTGGGGATAGCCGCGGCCATCGTAGCGTTCATGGTGATACAGCATGTAGGGTAGAATGGTTTGGAAGGCGCGCACTGGCTGCATAATCTCGACGCCGTACTCGGGATGTCGTTTCATCTCTTCAAACTCGTCATCGGTCAACTTGCCCGGCTTGTGCAAGATGGCATCGCGAATGCGAATCTTTCCGATGTCGTGAAGCAGACTGGCGTAGCGCAATTCCTCCAGGGCCTCGCCGTTGAATCCCATAGCGATGGCAATCAGCACCGAGAAGCGAGTCACCCGTTCGGAGTGTCCGCTGGTATAGGGGTCACGAGCGTCGACAGCGTTGGCCAGGGCCCGAATGGAGTGGACAAAGAGTTGGCGCAGCTCGCTATGCAGGCCCGCCTTGGAAATGGAGAGAGCAGCCACGTTGGCAAAGCGCGCCGCCAGCGACAGTTCGTCCTCGCTAAAATCGCCGCCCCCCTTTTTGTGGCGCACATTGAGCACGCCCAATACCTGGTCATCTTTGAGTAGCGGCACCGACAGGGCTGAGCCCGACTCGTCGGTCTCAAAAGCGGGGTAGAGCATGGGTTTGCGGTGAAGGGCAACTTTGCCGGAAATGCGTTCGCCTAATTTTACCCGCGTGTTGGCCACCACCTCATCCGAGAGACCGCGAGCCATTTTGATGGTCAAGGTTTCCTGGTCGGGCTCGAGCAGCATGACCGAGGCGTTTTCTGCTTCTAGCAGGTGGAGAGTTTCGTCGAGCAACTGTTCCAGGACTTCTTCCAGGGAGATGGTGCGATTGAGGGATTCGCTCAATTGCTGCAACGCCTGTAACTCGCCGAGTTGACGCTGAACCTGGCTGTAAAGTTGGGCGTTGTGGATGGCGTTGGCGGCGTGGCCGGCCAAAATGCTCAAAGCCTGCACGTCATTATCGCTGAAGTCGCGTGAGGCGATGCCGATCAAGGTTAACGAACCCACCACTCGTTGTTGCGAGCGCAGAGGAATACCCAGCACGGCAGGCGCCAGGGCTCCTGCCGGGGTGCGCTTGAGTTGCCCTTCCTGACGCAACCAGCTCTGCAAATCTTCGCCCGGATCGACGTGGGTGGTGGTGAAAATCGGAGTTTCCTGTCCGCTCTGCTGAAGCATCTTCAGCTCAGAATGAACCTGATCCAGCATCACCAACGAGCCGCTGGAGGCGTTGACCAGATCTTTGGCCGTATTCAGGATGCGTTCCAGCAAATCGTTGAGATGAATGGTTTCTCCCAGCGTGGTGGCCAACTCGTAAAGGTGGCTGAGAGTGGCATTGTGGGCTTGCTGGTCGCGAAAACTGCGAAATATCTGCTCCAGAGCTCGAACGGTGGTGGGACCCAGCCTTTCGGATCCCCGTCCGCCTCCGGACAGACGCAACTGGCACCTGCTGTGGGCTGAAATGGTTACGGGAAACAGAGACGAGTCGGGTAGGGGAGATGCGTCTTGCGCTACCAACTCACATCGATAGCCGGAGGCCTGCTCAATGGCTAAGAACATGCTCTCAACCAGAGGTTCGCAATCTGTAATTGGCGCTAATTCCACTGCTGGGTGCCCCTCGTCATGACCCCGCCCCATGGACAAGACTCAATGGTAACAGGCGAGAGCGGAGAAGTCTAGATACTCGAACAGAATTTGTCCGGGACGGATAGGACGTTAGCGGAAGATAGGGAAACTGGGCCCCATGAGCGACACTGTGTCGATGCTGCGGGAGGTCCCCCTCTTCTCCGGAATGGAGGCTGAGGACCTGGCCAAACTGGCCAAATATCTGTATCACAAGCACATGACAAAAGGTCAGGTGCTCTTCCAGCAGGGCGACCGTGGAGACGAGTTTTTGATCGTCACGGAGGGCTCCGTCAAAGTGGAGTTGGTCAATCCGGACGGCAAAGAATTGACGCTGGCCATTTTGAAGCCCTACCAATTCTTGGGCGAACTGGCCCTGCTCGACGACTTTCCCCGCTCGGCCAACGCCATCGCTATGGAAGACGGCCAGTTGTTAGCCTTGAACAAGCGCGACTTTCTACACGTGGTCAATCAGTATCCGCGGATGTTTTCACCCATCACTCGCCAATTGACGCGGCGGGTGCGGGTGCTTACCGACGACATCGCCAGCATGGCTTTTCTCGACAGTTTTACGCGCACCGCGCGCAAACTGGTCAGCCTGGCCCAGGATCTGGGAGTCCCTGGAACGGGCAATGCGGTGACCATTCCGCAAGCCCTGACCCATCAAGAACTGGCCAATCTGGTAGGAGCCACCCGAGAAACGGTCTCCAAAGTGATCGGCGACATGCGCTCGCGCCGACTGATTACGGTGGAAGGCCACAAAATCACCATTCTCAACAAGCAGCAGTTTGCCGAAATCGCCAATTTGCCCAGCTTCTCTCTGTAGCCATTCATGTTTTTTTGGGGGGGATTCTGGATAATTGGCTGCATGTCGAGTATTCGCAGCGACCAGGCCCACTACACCAGTTACTTCAGCGGCAACTCCGGCCCGGCTCAGGCTCAGGGTCAGGGCGGAACGGTGCTGATGGGTGGCGGCGACGATGTAGATGAAGCTTTCCGCTTCTTGGTCGGAAGAGGTGGGGGAGGGGACGTGCTCGTTCTGCGCGCCTCCGGGGCGGACGGCTACAACGACTATCTGATGCAACTGACCCATCCCAATTCGGTGGAGTCGGTGGTCTTTAGCGACCGCGAGGCTTCTTTTTTGCCCGAGATCGAGCGCAAGATAGACCAGGCCGAATCGATTTTTCTGGCCGGCGGCGATCAGAGCAAGTATCTTTCCTACTGGCGCGACACCCCCGTGCAGGCAGCCTTGCAACGAGCGATTTTGCGCGGAGTTCCCCTGGGCGGCACCAGCGCTGGTCTGGCCGTTCTGGGGGACCGGATTTTTGCCGCTCATCAGGGAGGCCTCGATTCGGACGAGGTGCTGGCCGACCCAACCCGTCCGGATGTGACTCTGGAGAAGAGTTTTCTAGAGCTGGCCCACATGGAGCGCACTCTGACCGACACGCATTTTTCTCAAAGAGAGCGCATGGGCCGGTTGCTGGGATTTTTAGCTCAGGCCAATCAGGGCCAGTCATCCGTGACCCGAGGCCTGGGGGTGGACGAGGCTACGGCGGTGTTATTGCAGCCGGATGGCCAGGCCCGCGTAGTCGGAACAAACAGTGCCTATTTTGTGACTCCGGGCGGCCCCGCCGAGGTTTTTGCCGAAGGACAGCCGCTCACCTATCGCGACCTCAAGGTCTTGCGCCTTGATCCAGGACAATCGATCGATATGGCCAGCTGGACCACCCAGCAAGGTGAAGCCACCACCGTGAACGTTGTGGAGGGCGAAGTCACTTCCGCACGTTGAAGAATTTTCCTCAATTCAGAAGGGAACATGTGTGCGATCTAGGAGATCCCCTGAGCACCGACGGAATCGTCGGCTGAGGAGGAACGGATGAAAAAGCTACTTTTGAGCGCGACCCTCGTTTTGTTGGGGCTTACCGTGGTCCCCGGCCCCCGCAGCACTCAGGCCCAACTGTTGCTGGTGACCGGTGACTACCGCATCACCGAGATGGACGAAAACAACCAGCGCTTTGGCGTGGCCCTACCGGAAGCCAAACCCGACGTGACCCAAAACTGGTGTTACGTCGAGCCTAAGACCGATATTCACCGTCGCATCACCAAGTCGGATGGCTGGAGCAAAGAGGACAGCCTGAACTACTATCAGTTCTTTCAAAATGCCAAGCCCGGCACGATGGTGCGCATTCATGGCGGCCGTCGCTGGGATGGCGGCATCACCAGCAAGACTCTGTGGCTGGGCTACCCCGAACAGTCACGCTAGAGTCTTGACGCCGTCGGGCGACGCCGCTATACTGCCTGCACCAGCGCCGCGTTGGTCTAGGGGTTTAGGACGCCGCCCTCTCACGGCGGAAGTCACGGGTTCGAATCCCGTACGCGGTACCAACCCAAGCGCACCTTTCCGGTGCGCTTTTTCATGTACCTGCGCGTCCCAGGAACCTGGGCGGCTCGGGCGAATGGGAACTAAATCACTCCCCGAGTCCTTTACCGATGGGTGTGAGTGGAGGAGAGCTTGAAGAAATTTCTTATCCAAGGATTGATTTGCGGTTGCTTGGGCTGGCTGCCAGCGGCCGCAGAGGGGGCTCCCTCTCCCGAGCGTTTTGTGTTGCCCAACGGCATTCCCCTGATCGTGCAGGAGTCGTTTTCTTCGCCCACCGTTTCGCTCAATATCTTCATCCGCGTGGGCAGTGTCTACGAACCTTCCCCCATCAACGGAATCAGTCATTTTTATGAGCATATGTTTTTTCGAGGCACTCCCACTCGCACCGGCTTACGCTTCAAGCGGGAAATCGAAGCTCTGGGTGGCATCACCAACGCCACCACAGGGCGCGACTATACCCACTTTTACATCAATCTTCCCAAACAGTATTTGCGCAAGGGCCTGGAACTGCTGGCCGACGCCTATCTTCACGCCGAATGCTCGCAAGAGAGCGTGGATGCCGAGCGCCTGGTCGTATTGGAGGAGTACAACCTGGGCCTCAATCAACCCGCCCGCTTGATGTCCGACAAGCTCTATTCGCTGGTTTTTTCCAGTCATCCTTACGGACGCAGTATCATCGGCACCGAAGAGAACCTCAAAAGCATTGGACGCACCGAACTGATCCAGTTTAAGCGAGACTTCTACGTGCCGGCTCGCACCAAGTTGGTCATCACCGGCGAACTCGACCCCCAACAGGTGCTGGTCGATTGCCAGGACCTCTTTGGCAGCTATCAAGCCAAAGGCAGCATCGATGACAAGATGCCGGTTCAAACGCCCCCCCCGGAAACGGTGGTGCTCAACGAAGTCAGCAAAGGCAGCCAGCCTCAGATCGCGCTGGCCTTTTTGGGGCCGGGGGTCAAGGACCGCAAAGACGTGCAGCGCATCGATTTGCTCAGCTTTATGATCGGTAACGGCAAAGCCAGTTTATTGGGCAAGGAGTTGGATGCTGCCAAGACCGGCCGGCAGGGCCGAGTGGAATACCTCACCCAGGCTTATCCGGGCATGATCGTCGTGAGCGCCGACGCCGAGGCGGGCAAGGAGGATGAGACCCTGAAGAAGGTCGATGCCGTGCTGCAGAAGGTTCGTGAGGGAAATTTTAGCGACAAAGACATCAAACGTGCCCAGAAAACCCTCACCAACCTTTACCGATTTGGCAACGAGACCAACGCAGGCAAAGCTGACAACTGGGGAGTGTACGAGACCATCGACAAGATGGATTTCTCGACCACCTACATGGATGACATTAACAAGCTGAGCAAGGCCGACCTGGTCAGCGCGGCTCAAAAATATTTCGGCCGCAATCACTATCGGCTGATCTTTAAGGCCGGTCGACCGGGTGGGGGTCGAGGATGAAGTCCCATTTCGCAGCCTTGCTGTCTGCCGCCAGCCTGACCGCCAGCGCCTGGGCTCAGCCCTTGCCCACCAGCATCCACATCTCGGCGCCTGGTTCGAGCAGCGATAGGGGAGGCATACGGGCCGCCCGGGCCACCCCCATGGGTCGTCAGGTTTTGCGCAACGGACTGCGCGTGCTGGTCAACGAGTCGCCCCAAGAAGATATTGTGGCCCTGGAGTTGCTGGTGCAGGTGGGTGCCATGGAAGAGTCGACGCCGGTCATCGGCATCGAGCAGATCATGCAAGAACTGCTCACCGAACGAATCCGCCTGGCCGACGACGGCAGCGACCGAATCGAAGATTGTGCAGCCACCCTGAAAGTCACGCCCGAACTGGACTACATGCGCATCAGCATGGTCAGCACCCGGGGTGATTTCCCGATGCTGCTGACGGCCGTAGCCGACGCCCTCAAAAAGAAGCCGCTCGGTGAAGTTGAGCTGGAAAAAGTCCGCAAGGAAATCATCCCCAATCTCGAGTCCCCTCAGGGAGCCTTGAGTGAGTTGTATGACATTTTTCGGCAAACTTTTTACCGCTATCATCCCTATCGGCGCTCGGGGCGGCTGGCCGAGGGACTGCTGGAGCGGCTGCGCGCGCATCAAGTTCAAGAATTCATGGACCAATTTTATGTGTCCAATCGCATCATCGTGTCCATCTCCGGGCGAGTCGATCGCACCGAAGCAGTCAAATGGGTGGAAGACCGTTTCGGCTCCATTCCCCAAAAAGAAGTGAAAAATTTGGATGTCAGTTGGGATCCCAAGCCTATCGAGAAGGAGGTTTTTCTTACCGGCGGGGGTCAGTTGGGCTGGCTGTTTGTGGGCTTCCCCGCCCCTCCGGGTCCCAGCCGAGACTACGTTTCGATGCGGCTGATCAACGCCGTTCTCGGAGAGGGCCTGTCCTCGCGCCTGTTTACCGAGATTCGTGAAAAGCGCAGCCTGTGCTACGAGTTGGGTTCGATGTATCCAGTCTTACGCGGCCCTTCTCACTTTTTGACCTATACCGTTACCAAGCCCGAGCAAGTCTGGCCCGCTCGCAAGCAGATGTTGATCGAAATCGAGCGCCTGAAAAAAGACGGCGTGACCGCCCTGGAGTTAGAGGAGAGCAAGCGCAAGGTGATCGGCGCCTACTGGCAAGAGCGCGAAACCAACTCGGGGAGGGCCTTTCAGGCGGCTCTGGGCGAGTTGTTAGGACTGGGCTACGAATTTGACAGCCAGTATATGCGTATCCTCGAGTCTGTCTCTGCCAATGAGGTCAAGGAGGTGGCCCGACGCTATTTGGACAACGCTACCCTGATCGTGGCTCGACCGCGCGGAATTTTTTATTGGGATTTATGAGTAAACAAGCGAACGTTGCCATCGACGGCTTTGCCGGCAGCGGCAAGACCACGGTAGCTATCGAACTGGCCCGTCAGTTGGGCCTGGTCTATCTGGACACCGGCCTGATGTATCGGGCGGTGGCCTTGCAGTGCCTTCGTGATGGCACCGATACCAGCAACGACCCGGCCATAGGGGCGCTGGTAGAGAGCTTTGACCTGAAAATGGACGTAGTGGCCCGGCCGCACCCCACCTGCCGCATGATTTTGGCAGGCCAGGATGTCACCGACGAGTTGCACGACCCCTGCGTCAGCCAACTGGTAGCGCGGGTGGCCAGTGTACCGGCGGTGCGCCGAGAACTGGTGGCTCGACAGCAGGCCTTTGCGCAACGGGGCGGGGTGGTGATGGTAGGGCGCGACATCGCCTCGGTGGTACTGCCCGAGGCGGAAGTGAAGATTTTTCTGGCCGCCGATCTGGGCGAAAGAGCCCGGCGTCGTTCCCTGGAACTGCAGCAAAAGGGCAAGTCGGTCACTCAGACCGAGGTGGAGGCCGAACTGGAGGCCCGCGATCGCCAGGACAGCGAACGGGCCGACAGCCCCCTGATCTGCGTGGAGCAGGCCCGCAAACTGGACACCACTGGCCTCACAGTGGCCCAGGTTGTAGACGAGATTGCCGGCTGGGTGCGTTGTGGGAGCGTTTGACCCCAAAGGGGCGGTGCTGCTCGACGTGGTCCCGGGAGGGGTGGCCGAGCAGGCCGGATTGCAGGCCGGCGACCAAATTCTCACCGTCAACGGCCAGGTGCCTACCGACTTGATGGACCTGTTGGATCGGGCCTACACCGGCTCGACTCGGCTGGAAGTGTTGCGCGATCAACAGAGTTTGTGGCTGGAGTTGCCTCGCCTTGAGCACGAGCCGCTGGGAGCCGAGTTTAGCGACACGCTCTTTAATCGGGTCAAAACCTGTCGCAACAAATGTGTCTTTTGCTTTATGGATCAGATGCCCAAAAAGATGCGCGGCTCGCTCTACTATCGAGATGACGACTATCGCCTCAGCACCCTTCACGGCAACTTTATCACCCTGACCAACGTGACCGAGGAAGAATGGCAGCGCATTCACGATCAGCACGTCTCTCCACTTTATGTTTCCGTTCATGCCACCGAAGACGATCTGCGCGAAGAACTGCTCGGGTCCACCAAGTTGGCCCACATGCCTATCATGCAAAAGCTGCGTCAACTGGCCGAGTGGGGCATTGATCTGCACACTCAAATCGTGCTGATACCGGGCCTAAACGATGGGCCCCATCTAGACCGCAGCATTCAGGATTTGATCAGTCTGGCTCCCAACCTGCAAACCATCTCGGTAGTGCCGGTGGGTCTGACCCGGTATCGCGCTCACCTGCCTCATTTGCGGCCAGTTACGGCTGATCTTGTACCCGCTATTTTGACTCAGGTGGAGCGCTATCAGCGCGAGTTCGAGGCGAAGTTCGGTGACCCCATCGTCTATCTGGCCGATGAGATGTATTTGATCGGCAGCCTGCCCATGCCGCCACACCGCCACTACGGGGACTATCCCCAACATGAGAACGGGGTAGGAATGGTGCGCCGCTTTTTGGTGGACTTCAATCGTCGCAAGCGTTTTCTGCCCGCTCAACTCAAGCACAACCGATGGTTGATGCTGACCGGGGAATATGGCGGCATCATCTTCCCTCCGCTTTTGCAAGAGTTACGCCAGCGCTTGCCCGAGCTGAATCTGCGCCTGAGCGTGGTCAAGAACGAATTTTTTGGCGAACTTGTGCGCTGTGCTGGCCTGCTGGCCGGACGTGATCTGTTGCGGCAACTGGAAAAAGAACGTGAATTTCTGACACCCGACACACTGGTGATGGTGCCAGGGGTGGCCTTGAAAGATGCGGCCGTGGTGGGGGAGGCGGCCCGGGGAATGCTGCTTGATGACATCTCCTTGCAGGCTCTGGCCGACCGCTTTGAAGTCACTTTTCTCAATGCCGGCAGCACCTGCCAGGAATGGCTGCAGACTTTGACCGGTGGTCACGGTCTGCAGAGCTACAGTCCCAATTTGGAGCAGCCCACCCCGCTGGTGGTGCGAGAATTTCCGGAGCATCAAAAAGCCTCATGAGTAAACCCCAGCCGATTTCCGAAGCCGGCCAAAAGCCGGTAGTAGCCATTCTGGGCCGCCCCAACGTGGGCAAATCGGCCCTCTTCAACCGACTCACCGGTCGGCGTCACTCGATTGTGGCCGACACGCCGGGCGTCACTCGCGACCGCATTTACGGCGATTGCATCTGGGGTGGACGCACCATGGCCGTGGTTGACACCGGCGGCATGGATCCGGAAGATCCCGATTTGCTGCGCCAACACGTCTTTGCCCAGGCGCGAGTGGCCCTGGAAGAAGCCGCCGTGCTTTTGTTCGTGGTTGACGGTCAGGCCGGCATTCACCCGCTCGACCTGGAGTTGTCCGACCTGTTGCGGCGCAGTCAGAAGCCCACCATGCTGTTGGTGAATAAAGCCGAAAGCCCGCGGGTGGAGGCCGATCGATTTGAATTCTACCAGTTGGGCCTGGGTGAACCGCACCCCATCTCGGCCCTGCACGGAACTTTTTCGGGTGACGTGCTCGATCTGGTGCTGCAACTGCTGCCTCCCCGCAAAGTGGGCGAAGAAGTGGAACACGAACTGGCCGTGGCCCTGGTGGGTCGACCCAACGTAGGCAAGTCGTCCCTGCTCAACCGCCTGTTGGGAGAAGAACGCGCCCTGGTCCACCACGAGGCGGGCACCACTCGCGATGTGGTGGATACGCTGTTTGAGTTTGAGGGCAAACGCATCCGACTGGTGGACACGGCCGGCCTGCGCCGACGCAGCAAAGTGGACGAAGACATCGAGTATTACAGCAGCCTGCGCTCGCTGCAGGCGCTGCAGCGCTCGCAGGTGGGACTGCTGGTGCTGGACTCCAGCGAGCCGATCAGTTCGCAGGATCAGCGCATTGCGGGCGAGATTCAAAAAGCCAATCTGGCCTCGGTCATCGTGGTCAACAAGTGGGACATTATGTTGCGCCAGGGCAGTCAGAAGGCCCAGGACAAATACGTGCAGTCGGTGGCCAGCGAGCTTGACTTTATCGCCTATTCGCCGGTGATTTACGTGTCGGCCAAGTCCGGCCTGGAGACCAACGACATTCTGGCCTCGGCTCTGGATGTGCACGAGCAGTGGCAGCGCCGCGTGGACACCAGCACCCTCAACCTGGTGGTCCGCGAGGCGGTGGCCCTCAAGCCGCCGCCCAGCTACAAAGGTCAGCAGTTGAAGGTTCTCTACGTATCGCAGCCGAAAACCTGCCCCCCAACGGTAGTCCTGAAAGTGAACTCGCCCAAGCTGGTTCACTTCTCCTACCGGCGGTATTTGGAGAACCAGTTGCGGGCCGCTTTTGGGTTCGTTGGAACTCCGCTCATCCTACGTTTTGAGGTATAGCCGTGTTTCCGTTTTGGGCTCTTATGTTGCTGCTGATGTGCTATCTGATCGGAGCGCTGCCTTTTGGCCAGTGGGTGGGCCGGCGCGCCGGAGTGGACCTGTCCAGGCAAGGCAGCGGTAATACCGGGGCGGCCAATGCGGCCCGTATTCTAGGCATGAAGGCAGGTCTCACGGTGCTGGCTCTGGATGCGGCCAAGGGAGTCGTGGCCGTTTGGCTGGCTTATTTTGCCCTGCTGCCTTTTGTGGGCGTCATCAAGGTCATCTTCGGTTTTACCGCCATCATCGGTCACAATTACTCCGTTTTTCGACGATTTAAGGGCGGCAAGGGCATCGCCACTACCTTTGGTGTGGTGCTGGCCCTCAACCCCAAAGTGGCTTTGCTGGCAGGCCTGATATGGCTGGGCCTGGTGGGCCTGACCCGCTACAGTTCGGTGGGATCGCTGGGAGCCACTTCGGCCATTCCGCTGCTCTTCGTATTCTACTCCGCCCCCTGGGTTTATGTGGGCTTTGGCTTTGCGTCGGCCGGCCTGGCCTTTCTTCGCCACCGCGAAAATCTGGAGCGCCTGGCCCAGGGCCGCGAACTCAGGATCGACGAAGCCTAGCGCATTTCCCGGCTTGCGAAGGTTTCGGCGGCCTGCCTGTCAAATGCGCCTGCGCTGGATTCAATGGGTTCCCCGGGCTCCGCCTTCTCGGGATGAACCGTTGCCTGGACCGATTTGCCCTTCTGGAGGTTTGTAAAGAATGCTCGAAATCGAGAGTATCCGCGGTCTATTGGACCAAGTCTTGACCGTGATGGTCCGTGAACAGGCATCAGACGTCTACATCAAGGCCGGCAAGGCCCCCATCTTGCGCATCGAGGGGCAGTTGGCTCCGGTCGAGTGCGCCGCGCTGACGCCGGCCATGACCGAGCATCTCGCCTACACCATTATGCCCGGCCATCAGCGGGAAAAATTTGACAGTGGTATCGACGATGCCAACTTCATCTACGTCCTCGATCGGGTGGGCCGTTTCCGTACCAATGCCTACCGCGCCCGCGGTCACGTGTGTATGGTCATGCGCCGCGTGCAGGAAGAGATTCTCGAGTTCGACCAACTGGGATTACCCGTGGTGCTGGGGGAGCTGGCCATGAAAAAGCGCGGTCTGGTGCTGCTCACAGGCCCGACCGGTTCGGGCAAGTCTACTTCGCTGGCCTCCATGATCAAGTATCGCAAAGACAAGGCCATGGGCCACATTCTCACGATCGAAGACCCCATCGAATATTTGCACAACGATACCGAAACTTGCATCGTCAGTCAGCGAGAAGTCGGTCACGACACCAAAAACTTCATGGACTCGCTCGAGAGCGCGGTGCGTCAGGCTCCCGACGTTCTGCTGATCGGCGAAATGCGCGACGTCGAGTCGGTCAAGGCCGGCGTCTACTTTGCCGAAACTGGCCACCTTGTGTTGTCCACGTTGCACGCCAACAACGCCATTCAAACGGTAGAACGCGTTTTGCAGTTCTTCCCCGAAGATATGCACCAGGGCATCCTGGCTCAACTGTCGCTCAATGTGCGCGGTATTGTGGCCCAGCGCCTCATCCGCGGCCACGACGGCAAACGTGTGGCAGCTTGCGAAGTACTCATCGGCAATGCGCGTATGGCCGAATTGATGCGTGCCGGCAGCTTGACGCAAATCAAGCGCGAAATGGACCAGTTTTTGCCCGAAGGCATGCAGAGCTTCGACACTTCGTTGCTAGAGCTCTATCGGGCTGGCAAGATCTCGGCCGACGAAGCCATGCGTAACTCGGACAACGCCAACGACATGCGTCTCAAGCTAAAGTCCCTGCCCGTCAACCTGGCGGGAGACAATCCTTACAACGATTAAGGTCTGAAAGGAAGCCACAGTGAGCGAAGAGCAGGAAGATGACGTAGAACTCGTCGAGACCTTCCCCACAGGTGAGAAATTCAACGAGCCCACTGGCCAGGTGTTGCACGAGCGGGGTATTCCCCTGGCGTTGCGAGTCCGCTCGGGCTTCTTCGAAGAGGGTGGGCTCAATTTGGAGGGCGCTCAGGTAGCCTGGGGCGAAATCGAATACATCTCCTTAGGCACCATCCACCATAGCCTGGGCAGCATGGAGCCCCCCAAGGGCATGATGCGAGCCGTGGTGGGCAAAATGATGGGCAAGAACGACCGCGCCGACCAGAAGGCCCCTCGTTATCAGGAGTCTGTTTTTCTCGACCTGTATAGCAGTAAGCACGATGCCCCCTTCCGTTTTGAGGCGGCAGCGATCAACTATCGGTCTTTTTTGGGCAAAGATGCTTTACACATCTCGCAGCACAACTTTTATCGACTCCTGGTCCGCATCGCTCGCGCCGCCACCCAGGCCTGCGTCAATGACAATGCTTACCACTACATCTTGCGACGCCGTGATCAGGTGAAGATCTATGCAGCCATCTATGATTACGAGCTGGAGAGTCAAACCGACCTGGGACGGCTGGAATCTTTGCGCCGCACCAGCGAACTCGACTTGACTCGTGATAGCTACGCCAGTGAAGAAGAGTTTGAGTCTTTTGAAGGCCAGTCTGATGAGTGAACTGACCCTGGAGCAAGTAACTCACGTGGCCAAACTGGCTCGCCTGGAACTGACGGATGCGGAAGCCGAGCGGTTCCGCCAAGACCTGAGCGCCATTGTGGGTTATGTAGAAGTGCTGCGCCAGGTGGATACTTCGCAAGTGCCGGCCACTTTGGGTGTTCAGCCGCACAGCCATGTACTGCGTCCCGATGAGGCGGGCCAACCCTTGGGGGCCGACCGAGTGCTGGCCAACGCCCCGCACCGCGAGAACGACGCCTTTCAAATTCCGCGCATCCTGGAAGAATCTTGATGTTGGACCTGGCCAACTGTCTATCCAACCTGGACCGCCACGACAGCGATGTGCACGCCTTTCTTTATCGCGCGCCCCAACCCGCGCTGGGAACGGGTGCCCTGGGCGGCAAGGCGGTCGCCCTGAAGGACAATCTGTGCGTGGACGGTTGGCCCACTACGGCCGGGTCTAGGATGCTGGAAAAATTCGTGCCGCCCTACACGGCCACGGTGGTGCAACGCCTGCAGCAAGCGGGGGCCAGCTTGATAGGCAAAACCAATCTCGACGAATTTGCCATGGGTTCTTCCACGGAGAATTCGGCATTTGGAATCACTCGCAACCCCTGGGACCTGAGTCGGGTGCCAGGAGGCTCGAGCGGTGGCTCGGCGGCGGCTGTAGCGGCCGAAATGTGCCACATGGCCTTGGGCTCCGACACGGGCGGTTCGATTCGCCAACCGTCGGCCTTTTGCGGAATCACCGGACTCAAGCCGACCTATGGACGGGTTTCGCGCTATGGCCTGATCGCTTATGGCAGTTCACTCGACCAGATCGGGCCCATGGCCTACAGTTCCGAGGATTGCGCCAGACTGCTGCAAGTCGTGGCCGGACCCGACCCGCTGGACTCCACCTGCTACCAGCACGACTGCCCCGACTTTTTCGAGCAGATGCGGGCCGCTTGTGACGGTCTGAAACTGGGCTGGGATCCAACCCTGGTCAAAGACCTGGAGGCCGGTGCCCGGGCCTCTTTTGAAGCGTCGCTCCAGGTCTATCGCGATCTGGGCCTGCAACTGCTCGAGGTATCCTTGCCCAACCTCGGTTATTCTTTGCCCGCCTACTACCTGATTGCTACCGCCGAAGCGTCGTCCAATCTGGCTCGCTACGACGGGGTGCGCTATGGGCACCGGGCCCAGGGGGGCAAAGACGTGGCCCAAATGATGAGCCAGTCTCGGGCTGAGGGCTTTGGGGCCGAGGTGAAGCGGCGTATTATGCTGGGCACCTACGCCCTCTCGTCCGGTTATTATGACGCTTACTATCACCAGGCTCAAAAGATGCGCACTTTGCTGCGCCAGGATTTCGAAGCGGTCTTTGCTCAGGTAGACGCTTTCGCTCTGCCTACAACTCCAGGCCCGGCTTTCCGGGTGGGGGAGAAAAGCGACGATCCGCTGGCCATGTATTTGTCGGACGTGTATACGGTGGTGGCCAACTTGACCGGCCTGCCGGCCATTTCTCATCCGGGTCCCCTGGTCGACGGCCTGCCTTTTGGCTGCCAGTTGATGGCGCCCGCCTGGCAGGAAGGCCGTCTGCTTCAGTTGGCCCATCACTATCAGCAGAAAACCGACCATCACCAGCGTCGGCCTTTTAGTGTTAATTTGACAAACATTAAGGCTTAAACTATGCTACATAAGGACTATGCGTCCACTGTGGAGGTTTTTGTGACTGAGTTAAAGACGAAAGTAATCCTGCGAGAGTTGGTGGCAGGCAAGACCGTTTTGACACTTTCTCCCGAGATGACCATCAGCGCTGCCGCTCAGGCGATGCAGCAGGCCAAGAAGGGCGCCGCCTTAATTGTGGATGGCAAGAAGCTCTGTGGCATTTTTACCGAGCGCGATCTGGTCAATCGAGTCGTGGCCGTCGGACTGCCTCCTCAGGAGACGCCACTGAAGCAGGTGATGACGACCAATCTGGTGGTCATCCATCCCGACGATTCGCATTGGACAGCCATCAGTGTGATGGTCACCCACCAGATTCGCCATCTTCCCGTGGTTGAAGGCGATCAGGTGTTGGGTATCGTGTCGCGCCGCCAGTTGATGGCCCTGGATAACGCCATCATGGAGGCCGATATCGAGCGCCGCGAGGCCAGTCGACTATTTCTTTAGGCCAGTGTAAACTTCGGAGTATGCTTTCCTCCATTGCCCTGCGCAGGTTGCACCTGCTTACGCTGGCTGCGGCCCAGGCTGACTCCAAGAGCAAACTGACCTTCCTGAGCGAACTGGCTTCGCTGGGGTACCTGATCGAGAATCCCGAGGACTACAACGACTCGCTGCTCTACGACTACGCTGACACCGTCAAGCACCTGCGGGAGATGCGCGGGGGCAACGTAGACTATGTGCCACTCTTTCAGGGCTTCCCCGACAAAGTGCCCCCGGACAACGAGTATTTTGTCCATCGCATGATCGGATTTCTGGTCAACCACTGCCTGGAATACCCCAAGGGCAGGCGGCTGGCCAATGACATGGTGGTGCCGGAATGGCTTTTTGAACTGGAGCAGTTTGGCGCCGACCCCATTTCTCAGATGCAAGATCCCAAGCTATTTGAGGCCGGGGTGGGCCGCCAAAAGCAGCGCCAGGGAGACAGCCACGTAGAGTGGGTGACTCTGCGCCTGGCCGAATATGCCGAGGTAGAGGAAAAGGCGCTGCAATTTTTGCGCGCCAACCTGTATGCCAAGTCGTCCATCCAGGAAACGCTGCGCCCCGATCTGGAGTGGCTGCTGGGACACTTTTCCTCCAACTCAATCGAGCCGAGCCGGGTGGTCTTTCGGGAGACTCGCACTTACCTGATGAAATACTACTGGCAACGGGAGTTGTGGGAAGAGGTGTCGGCCCTGGCCGACACTCCCACCGACTTTCTGCGCCTGTTTGCCGCGGTGCAGGGCGGCGATGTCTCGCTGGCCGAGAAGATCAAGTTTCCCAAGCTGAAGCGTTGCCAACGACGGGTGATTCTGGCGGGCCTGGAGCGCGCCTCCAACCTGGAGGAAGACTTGAAACGCTACCGCGGCCTCTGGCTGGCGGTGGCGCGAGGGCTGCATCCCGGCCAACTGGCCGAGCGTTATCCCAAGACGGCGGCCGCCTTTCAGAAGTTGAGAAATGGGCAGATTCGCACTTTTAACTCGAAAATCGAGATGGCTTTTCAGAGCCGGAGTTCCCTGTCCATCCTGTCTCTGCTCAAGGAGAGGCCCGGCACGCTGGCGCGCCGACTTCAGCAGTTGCTGCTGGCCAACCCCGACGACTACGAGGTCATTCTTACCGAATTCGCAGGCGTGGCCGAGCAAGTGCCGGTGAAAAATCTGCTGATTTTGCACTCCTATTTTAAGCATCAAGGAGAGTCGCCCTACCGTGTCATCATCAATAAAAGTGGCAAAATTCGCATCTGCGAACGGCCCCCGGAGTTACTCCGCCCGGGCATTGTCGAACGCTTGCTGGAGGTAGTCCAGCAAGCTGCCCTGGCCCAGATCGGCAAGAAGGGTTCGTGGGCGGGCCGCAAGTGCTGGATTGACCACCGACTCTGGAATTACACAGTACCTCTGCAGCAGCGCAAAGCCTCGGAGGGGATGCTCAATCTGGGCCGAGGCACCCGCATTCCTCTGGATAAAGGCAAAGTGCTGCGCCTCTTCGTTTACTGGAAGGAGCACACGGGGACCACCGACCTGGACCTGTCGTTGATTCAGTTTGACGACAACTTGAACTACACCGGCCACGTCAGCTACACCCGTCTGCAAGGCGAAGGCATCGTGCATTCCGGTGACCTTCAGTCGGCCCCACACGGGGCGGCTGAGTTTATCGATATGGATCTCAATACTCTGCTCAGCGTGAAAGACTGCCGTTACGTGGCCCCGCAAATCTATCGCTACCGCGGAGACTACTTTGGCAACATGGAGTGCCATTCGGGCTGGATGATCCGGGATCGGGTGGATTGCAACTATCAGTCCTTTGACATCAAAACCGTGCAGAACAAGTTCGATCTGACCGGCAACGGTAGCTACTGCTTGCCCATCATTGTTGACCTGTGGGAGGGCGAGATCATCTATGTCGACCTCTACGTGAGCAGCGTGGACCAGCACAATCGCGTGGAAGGCGCCGTGAAAGACATTTCCATCGTCACCGGGGAGATGGTGCGGATGGGAAAAATGCAGCCCAACCTGTACGAACTGGCCGACTGGCATCTGCGCGCACGCGGCGCTACGGCAGTCAAAGAGCGGGAGTTGGCTGACCTGACTTTCGGCCTCACCGGCTGCGATTTCTCGGCCGACCGGGTCGAGCAGGTCCTGGCCGAATTGCTGTGAATTCTATGGGCGAGAGAGGCTTAGGTGGCGCTTCCTTCTTTTTTTCCTTAACAGCGCTGCCGATTTCCTTTCTCTTTTTTTAGGCGCGACCCGGCCAGAAGTGATCTTCCAGCAGCGAGATCAGCAAGGTCTCGGCCGCGCACCGGTCTGGTTCTTCGGGCAGAGGCGAGGACTCGCGCAGAGTTTTCAGACCCTGCTCGCGGGAGCGGGCCCATTCCAGCAATTCTTCGTAGGGAAAAGCTCCCTGGCGGACCTGGCGCAACCAGTCGGAGTCGGGGCGGCGCACCAGCACCTGACCGGTGGTCAGGATCTCTTCGCCCATCTTGAGCAGTCGGCACAGATGCATGGCGTGTTTGGTATCGTAGCCGTAGCGCTGTTCTAACTCGGCCCGGGCGGTATTGCGCTCGCGTTTCCAGCGCAGGAAATGGGTCCAGTTTTTTTGCGCCTTATCGAAGGCCAGGCGCGCCTCTTTGCTGGGAAAGGTGGCCGAGCCGCGAGCGTTGAGCCCGGCCCCAAAGTCGGCCAGGGTGGGCTCGATGGGCGGTTGGGCCCACCAGCGATGATGATTTTCCAGCCGCCTGAGCTGGGAAAGGGCGTAGTGACCAAAACGCTCGGCCACCCGTCGGGACAGAAAAATCTGACGCTGGGCCAGCAAGCGTTCGCCCAGCGGTGATACCATCAGCACATCTTCAGTGAAGAGCGTCTCGATCAGGTTGGGATTGCCCTCCAGGGCCAGCTTGACGAACTTGACCAGAGAAAATACCACGTGGTCGCCCTTGTCGTCCTGGTACTGCTCAAAAGTTTGCAGGCCCAGCAGAGCCTCCTTGGGCGGAATGCAGATGCCCCGGCTATCTTCGTCGCTACCGGGCGTGTCCAGGCCATAGGCGCGGCTGCCCGCCAGTACTCGCAGAATCAGTTGATCTTCCCAGCAGTTCATGATCGTCCCAGCCGCACCCGGACGACAAACTCATGGAGATCCGTCAGGCCGCCCGTAGGGTGGGGGAGGGAGCTGTCTTTGTAGGCCTCCTCCATCTCCTGTTCCAGTTGGGCCAGTCGTTGGCGATGGCCGCCCTTGAGGGCCGGTTCCAGGGGCGTTTTTTCCTGCTGGGCTCGCTTTTGGGCCAACAGTTCGTCCAGGCCGGACTGAGGATAGAGCTCCAGTAGTTCGGGCAGATTGGCCGCCACCTGGCCGCTGCGCAGCAGGTGGATGCCGGTCAGGGCCACCCGATAGCCATAGAGCATCTCTTTCACGGTGGACTCGTCGCGGTCGATGAAGCGCAACTGGTTGCCGAGAAAGCCCCGATAGTGGTAATAGAAATCGCGGCCGATGTGAGGCCGGAAAAGGTCGCGCAATTCCTCGAGTTGCGGCGCGGGCCAGACCACCAGGGGTGAGTAAAGCTGCTCGAGAATCTCGCCGCTCCGCTTGTGAAGCAGACGGCAATACTTGAGGATATCGTGGCAGACCAGGTCCATCTCCACGCCCGCATCCAGGTAGGTCTTGGTGACCGTGTCCGCAGCGGTCACCAGGCCCACCACCTGTTCCACCGGCAGCACAAAGGCACCGCGCAGGTCGATATCGCTGTCGGGCGACTCGAAGCCGTAGAGATGAGCCCCACTGAGGGTGGCGAAAAGCGGGGCAAACGATTGCCGAGAGAGCTGAGAGCGAAGAGATTGCAAGTCCAACATGGCCAGGCATTTCGCAGGCCGGTCAGGAAGGCCCCTGCCATGCGAGACCCTTTTTTAACGGCGGCCCTGGAAGAAGCCCGGGCCGGCCTGGCCGAAGGCGGCATTCCCATCGGATCAGTGCTGGTCATCGATGGGCACATTGTGGCCCGCGGTCACAATCGGCGGGTGCAACAGGGCAGCGCCATCCTGCATGCCGAGATGGATGCACTGGAACGGGCCGGCCGCCTGCGGGCCGCCGACTACCGGCGCTCGACGCTGTATACCACCCTGTCGCCCTGTGATATGTGCAGCGGCACAGCCCTGCTCTACGGCATCCCCCGCATCGTGATCGGCGAAAACCGCACCTTTCAGGGGCCCGAAGCTTATCTGCGCGAGCGCGGAGTGACCTTGACCGTAGTCGACGACCCCGAGTGCTTTCAGTTGATGACCGATTTTATCTCCGCGCAGCCGGAACTATGGAATGAGGATATCGGCGACTAACGAATCATGTCGTCATGGACAAACACATGCTCGGTCTGCTGCTTATGGGCCTGGGGGTGGCAGACGTAATCATGATCAGCCTGATTGGTGTCATCAAGCACAAGCCCATCCTGATTCTGGCCGGCATTGTCGCCGGGGTTGTCACCGGGGGGCTGGGAGTGGCTTTTTACCTGGGGAAAATCCCTCTGGGCGGCTAGCGCTGTCTATTGCTTGCTGGCCGATCCACAAAAAGCGTATAATTGTGGAGTATGATCCCACGATTTCTGGACCTTGAAGCAACTCTCGGCTTCTCGCAATCCGCTTTTTTGTTCGGACCCAGAGGCACAGGCAAGAGCGTGCTTTCCAAAGCCTATCTAAAAAAGGCCAGACGGTCGCTGGTCATCGACCTCCTGAAGTCGGACGAGTATCTTCGATATCTCCACGAGCCCTGGCGGATTCGAGCTGAGATCCAACGAGAACTGGAGCGCGCCGAGAGTCTGGTCGTTCTGATCGATGAGGTACAGAAAGTCCCTCTTCTACTCGACGAAGTCCATTGGTGCATTGAGGAATTTCCAGAGCGAACGTCTTTCTTGCTGACTGGTTCAAGCGCACGCAAGTTGAAGCGACAGCAGGTAAACATGCTGGCCGGTCGGGCTCGCCGATTGCACCTGCACCCTTTATCTCAGCTGGAGATTGCCCTCGATCTGGGGCGGGCCCTGACCTTTGGGACTCTACCGGTTTTATGGAAGGCGCAAGGCAGGCAGACAGCCCTCCTGAACGCCTACGTGGAAACCTACTTGAAAGAAGAAATCATCCAGGAAGCGGTGGTTCGGCGAGTCGATGTGTTTTCTCGATTCCTCGAACTGGCGGCTCAGATGAACGGAGAGCCCATCAACTTCACCCGCATCGCCAGGACCTGCCGAGTTTCGACCAAAACCGCTCAGGAGTATTTTGAAATTCTGGTGGACACCATGCTGGCGACCCGGGTCGATGGCTGGTCTGCATCCGTAAGCAAGCAACTCTTGCAGCAACCCAAATTTTACTTCTACGATTGCGGCGTGATCAATGCCCTGACCGGTGATCTGGGCGGCGAGCTTAAAAAAGGTTCCTATCGCTATGGTCGACTGTTTGAGACCTGGATTTTGCAGGAGATGGTCCGAACCAGTGACTATTTGGAGCTCGGTCTCAAATTCTGCTACTGGAAGACTCACCATGGGCAGGAAGTCGACTTTGTTCTGAGTCGCACTTTTCACAAACCCCTGGCTGCCATCGAGGTCAAATCCAGCGATCGACCAGACGCATCCGACTTTGCTGGCCTCCGAGCTTTCGCTAGCGACTATCCCCAGGTTCCCCAGTATTGCTTTTGCCAGACCCCACGAGCCTACCGAGAGGGAAACGTTGCGGTTGTGCCCTGGCAGGACGGACCGGAAGTGCTTCGCTCGCTGTAAGAACCGACGCCTTAATGAACGGCAGATTCGGTGGGTGGGGCCACAGCCAGCACGTCCTGGGTCAGGCGGCGAGAGTACTCGTCGAGAAGTTCGTCGACCTTGGCGCTTTTGGGCGAGGACACGATGACGGCCGCGTGGTGTTCTTCGGCCAGTTTCCAGACCACTTCCGAGGCCGTGTAGGCGGACAGATCGGGATGTTCGTGGCGGGACAGGCAGATGACCAGGCCGGCTTGCTGCTTTTTGACCTTGGGCAGCTTGTATTTCTTTTGCTGCAGATAGGCCAGTTCCAGCCGCGGCCATTCGCGCCAGGGATTGATGCCCGAGGCGGCCTCGACCAGTCGATCAATATGCGCGCCGCCCACACGAGCCGCCATTTCCAAGAAGTAGATCTGGCCATCGTGGGAGCGGATGAACTCGGCGTGGGTGACGCCACGCACCAGGCGCATGGCCTTGATCACCTCTTTGTTGATCTCCAGCAGCCCCGCATAGGCCGGATGCTTGGGATCGACGGTTTGAGTAGCAAAGACGCCGCCCGTGTTCCAAACGTCAAAAGGTGGCGTGTGGTAGCGGGAGGACAGGGCAAAAAGAACTTGATTGTCGTAGACCACCGAATCCACGTGAAAGACATCGCCGGGCACATATTTTTCAATCAGGTGCTCGGACTGTTCGTCACCCAGTCGGTTGATATGTTCCCACACGGCCTCGGCCGTGTCGCATTTCTTAATCCCGATAGAACCGGCCTGAGAACGGGGTTTGAGCACCCACGGGGCGGGAACTCGGCCGAGGTATTCGTTGATGGCGTTGTAGTTGAGCACATGCACGAATTCGGGTACGGGAACGCCCTGTTCCTGAGCCTGCACCCGCATGGCCAGCTTGTCGCGGAAAAAGCGCGCGGTGGTGTCGCCCATCCCGGGACTGCGCAGATGTTCGCGCAGCGAGGCAGCCACTTCCACGTCAAAATCGTCGAGCGGAATGATGCGGTCGATCTCTCGGGTGCGGGCCAGGAAGCTAACGGCATTGGTGATGCCGGGTTGCTCAAAACCGGTGGGCAGGAAGAATTTCTCATCGATGGCGTGCCAGGGCCAGGCCTTGTCCTTGAGGGATTCCACCGTCAATAAGATGGTGTGGATTCCCAGTTCTTTGCATTCTTCAATGAGGGTGCCACCCTTGAAGAAGCTGGACATGAGTAGAAAGATAGGCTTGCGATCCAAGACAAGAATTCCCTTCGTGCGATAGGGCTGCCGCTTCGCACAGGCACGGGTGGGAACCTGCATTCACCTGACGACCCGGAGATGGGTCAACTTTCCAGCATAAGCAACGGAAGGTTATCGATTTCTGCAAAGTGTCGATCAAAAGTCATCAGCTCCGAGTTCGATTCGAAAACATGGGCTCCAATCCACACGTCGTTGGTTGGAATGGGTTTCCCTTTGCGACGCAGGCCGCTGGACAGCAGCCCAAAGCGTTCGGCCGTGGACCAGGTCACATCGATTTGGATCACCTCGGATGAATCTAAAAAGTCCTGCAGCACCTGGAAGTTCTCTGGGTAGCGAGTGCCATGTCGAAATCCGTAAAGAAGTTCACCTACGACCACGGTGGACATCACCACCCCCTCGGCTTGACGAACCAGCTCGACGACGCGCTCGTGTCCCCGGCGAAAGGCCACATAGGCATTGGTGTCCAGCAGGACCTTCATCGCCAAAACTCCGGGTCGATTTGGCGGCACCCTTCGGTCGCTTGTAGAAATTCTCGTTCTTCTAGCGATGTCATGGTTCCGATGAATCGGTCCAGGGCACCACCAATCTTGGGCCGGCCTCGCTTGCCGGTTCCGGCGCCGCGCCTCATCAGCAGCAGGGCCGCCTGGTTGAGGGAGAGACTCTGTTGCTGGGCCAACTTTTCCAAGGCCTCGATTAGTTCTGGCTCAAAATTTCGAATGGTCAATTGCTTCAGAGGTCGACTCATGCAGTGACTCCTTTTGCATCAGTTTAGTGAGTCACGGATCCGGGGTCAAGAGCAAGGAGGTCCACAGAGCCGGAGTCGGGTGGAGGCAACTACAAAGGAGACTCAGACTTCAGCCAGGCGCTCCCTGGTGTACGACAGTTCTTGTCCAAGAGCACAGGCTCGTTTTGCGGGCCTGGTTGTTGTAATGGATCACTTTGAGCCCTTCCTCTGACGGTAGAAGGGCAGCCAGAAGGTCCAGAATGGGTCGGCGCCGTCCAGAGTCCTGGATAGTTCCGCATGGATGGCATCCACGGTCGTTGATGCGCCCTGCACTTCACCAGTGCCCCCGACCATCCAATCGTCGGCCGCCTGCATGGCCCTCTCTGCTTCGATGGAAATACCCTCCTGCGGCCAGATCAAAGGCGGGTGAGCCCAACCATTAGGAGGCGGTAAGGCTGGCCAGGTACTCGGGAGTTGCTTCCGTTACTTCCTCAATGGGGGGTTGAGGGGGCAGGTCGGCAAATACTTTGCTCAGATCCAGGGCCAATTGCGGAAAAACGGCGCTGCGCAGCACGTGTTTTTCAGTGAAAGTGCCAACGAACATAAAGCTACCGTCCACGTTTTTCAAGACTTCGATGAGGGGCGGGTGGGGCGTCACCATCCAGTATTCTGCCACGCCGGACTTGGCGTAAAGGTTTAGTTTGCGCACCCGGTCGTGGCGGCCCGTCGATTTCGACAGGATCTCGATCACCAAACGGGGGGCGCCCTCCACGTGAGTGCGTTTCAATTGGGCGGGGTCACAGACCACCAGCAGATCGGGCTGCACCATATCGTGTTCAGACAGCCTTAAGTCCAAGGGCGCGCACAACAACCTGCAAGGCGTTCCGCTGAAACTTGGCAGAAGAGCGGCGTCGCGTAGGGACACCCGTCGATTAACTCCCAACGTTGCTCGTCGTCGAAAGCCTGCACCTCCGACCAGGTGTAGTGATGCTCTCGGTTCAACTCCATTCCCCGGAATTCACTTTGCGGCCCGGCAAGTCCTGTTGTCAGGGCCGGGGGCAAGAGTCGCCCAACGGACTGTGTTTCGAATCCATGATCGCCAAAGAAAGGTTTGGCGATCATGGAAGGGAAGAAAAAGGCGCCTGGGCGCCTTTGACCTACTTCGCTACTTTTTGGTCCGTTTGCCAAACTAACTACGGATTCCAAAGAAAGGAAAACTCTTTGGCAATATTGTCTGCGCTTGGGGGAAGAATCTCGACAACAGTATTCTCCTTTACCGCCTTCTGTAGCATCCAAACCAACAGGTCTGACGAACTCCCAACTAAACTCACAGCCCAACCTTTTGAGGGGTCATCGCTAAGGTGAATAAACACGAGATTTGTATTATCTCCTTGTTGGTTAAACCGTGTTGTGACAATGTGACCTTTGGCAATCGCCATGATGCTGTATTCTCCTTGTTATTCGGCGCCTGGGCGCCTTTGACTTATTTCTTGGCTTCGCGGACCGTCATAGGATACTCCAGCACTTTGCGACCGCCCAGATTGACCCGGAACCAGTAGGTGCCGGGTTTCTCAAAGACGATGCCCTGGAAGAAGTTGACGGCCATAAAGGGCGTCACGGCCTCCTTTAATTCGAAAGGTTGATCACCAGTGTCGACCATGGAGGTCTTGTCCGGCTTCAGGATACTCATGCTTTGAGTAAACTTGCCCTGGCCGTTACACCAGCCGTTGGCCACAAAAAAATCCACTTTGAAAGGAAACTCGGGCAAAGGAAGTTCATAAAACAGATAGTTGAAGCTTGGCGGCTTGCCCTCCGTGTCGACTACTTCCAGACAGGGTACGGAGAACTGTAATGATGGGCCGCCTGTGCCGCCGCCCACGTCACCGCCCAGAAAAGCCATTCCTCCGGTTTGAAAATCCATGCCTCTCACTCCTCACTCTCTGGGCCGGCCAACCGCTCTAGCGCGGCTCGCTCTACACCCTGAACCTTGACCAATTTGTGACGGGACTTTTGTCCACCTAAAAGTTGTAACTGGTGCTTGCGCAGACCCAGTCGCGACCTGAGATACTCCAGTAGAGCCTGATTGGCCTTGCCCTCGACGGGAGGGGCCACCAGTCTCACCAGCAGAGCTCCATTTTCCACTCCGGCCAGCGCGTTGCGGTGCGCTTTGGGGATCACCCGAATCCTTATGGTGAAGCCATCTGGCTGCTCTTTCAGATCAAGGAAATCCACACCTGCTCCTCGCTTGTTGGCGTGAGCGTCGCCTCTTCGCCCTGCTCCCTGTGCGCTCCCTCCTGGTTTGAGCCAGGCATTCGCAGGCCGAGGCTGGAAGGCCCTGCCCTTGAAGATTCTCATTGATGGGCGCATGCTGGACAACAACTCCGTCCACGGTATCGCGCGCTATGCCCACAACCTGATTCACTGGGGCCTGCAGCATCGCCCCCAGCACCACATTGTGGTGGCCACCCGCCAGCCTCAACGCTGGGCCGACCTGCAGCGAGAGTTTCCCCAACTGGACACGGCCTTGGTGCGGGCGGCCCCCTTTCATTGGAAAGAACAACTTGATTTTGCTCGACTCTTTCTCCGACAACGCTTTGACCTGGCCCACTTTACCTCGCTGGCAGCCCCTGTCTTCTGCCTCTGTCGGTCGCTGATTACAGTGCACGACTTGATCCCCTGGCACTTTCCCAGCTCGCCCTGGCACCGCCCCTACCTGGCCACCGTTGGCCGCTGGTGCTGTTGGAGGGCAACGGGAATCCTGACCGGTTCTCAGCATTCGTGCCGGGACCTGGAACGAATCCTCCAGGTTGACCCGAGGCGAGTTACTTTCTTTGTCTACGGGGGCCTGGACGGCCATCACATCGGCGCCGGCGGTGCGGGCTGGCGACCCCAGAGACCCTATCTGCTCTGTGTCACCAATCCTCGCCCCCACAAAAATGCGCAGGTGTTGCTGCAAGCTTATGCCGAGTTGGCCGAGATGTGCGATCTGGTCATGGTCTGTTCGGAGTTCCCGGCGCTGGCCGAAGCTCAGGCCAGCTACCCGGGGCTGCACCGCCGCTCGGGTCTGTCCGACGCCGACCTGGTCAGCCTCTACCAGGGGGCCGCCGCAGTCGTGGTGCCTTCAACCTATGAGGGGTTTGGCTTGCCGGTACTGGAGGCCATGCAGATGGACGCCCCTGTGATCACCTCCAATGCCGCTTCCTTGCCGGAGGTAGCGGGCGCGGCCGCCCTTTATTTTGATCCTCATCAGCCCGACCAACTGGTCCAGGTTTGTCGGCAATTGCTGGACTCTCCCGAGTTGGCCCAGGAAATGCGTGAAAAGGGCCGCATCCAGGCCCAACAATTCAGCTGGGAGCGCTGCGCCCGGCAGCACTGGGACTACTATGAGAGCGTCGCGTTCGCGTCCAGTTGAGAGAGGGCTTCCTGGGCGGCCTGCTGGCTTGCCTCCCGCTTGCTGCGGCCCTGACCCAGCCCCAGCACATCGCCCGACAGACTGACCTGCACTCGAAAGACTCGATCGTGCGGTGGGCCGATCTCTTCCAACACTTCGTACTCTGGAAGGGCCTGAAAATCGCGTTGGGAGACTTCTTGGAGCAGACTTTTGTAGTCGCGACGGAGTTCTCCCGCCGCCCGCAGTTCCTCCTCAAACTGTCGCAAGATCACCGCCTTGGCCTGGTCAAATCCGGCCTCCAGGTAGATGGCGCCCAGCACGGCTTCGAAAGTATCGGCCAGCAAATTGGGACGTTGTCGACTGCCCTCCTGTTCGCCACGGCCCAGTTCGACGCACTGGCCCAGTTCCAACAGGCGCGCCTTGTCGGCCAACTGTTCCGTACTGACCAGGCTGGCTTTCATCTGGGCCAGTCGCCCTTCGGCATAGTCGGGATAGAGCCGGTAGAGCGACTCGCAGATGACCAGACCGACCACCGAATCTCCGAGAAACTCAAGTCGCTCCTGGCTCCCCTCTTCGCTCTCGTTGGCGAAGGATTCGTGACGAAGGGCCCTTTGAAGCAGGTCGACCTGCTGGAAAAAGTAGCCCAAGCGCTGCTGAAGTTGGTGGCGGGCCTGTTCCATTTAGTTGCTGGAGAACTTTTTGACCACTACTACCGCGTTGTGTCCGCCAAATCCAAAACTATTATTAAGAGCAGCACGCACGGTCAGGCGACGGGCCAAATTGGGGACGCAATCAATGAGGCATTCGGGGTCGGGAAACTCATAGTTAATGGTGGGCGGCACCACGTCGTTCTGTACCGCCAACACGCAGCAGATGGTCTCCAGGGCGCCGGTAGCGCCTAATGTATGACCGATCATCGACTTGGTGGACGAGACGGCCAGTTTATGAGCGCCAAAAACTTCGTGAATGGCCTGGGTCTCCATGGGGTCACCTACCGGAGTGGAGGTGGCGTGGGCGTTGATGTAGTCCACATCCTCCGGCTGTAAGCCGGCGTCGCCCATGGCGATTTGCATGGCCCGGGCCGCGCCTTTACCGTCGGGGTTGGTGATGTGAAAGGCATCGTTGGTGCAGCCGTAGCCAGCCATCTCAGCATAAATTTTGGCCCCACGAGCCTGGGCGTGCTCCAGGGTCTCGAGGACCAGTACGCCGGCACCCTCCCCCATCACAAATCCATCGCGCTCTTTGTCAAAAGGCCTGGAGGCTTTCTCGGGCGCATCGTTGCGGGTAGACATAGCCCGCATGGCGCAAAAGCCCGCCATGGCCACGTTGCAGATGGCGCTTTCGGAGCCCCCCGCCAGCATGACGTCGGCTCGACCCGTTAGCAGCACATCCATGGCCTGGGCAATGCCGTTGACTCCGGTAGCGCAGGCCGAGGCCACCGAGAAACTGGGGCCCTTGATACCAAACGTCAAACTGACCTGGCCAGAGCACATATTGGGGATCATCATGGGAATAAAGAAAGGGCTGACCTTGCGTGGCCCCCCCTCGATCAAATTGCGATGTTGAATCTCGAAAGTGGCCATTCCGCCGATGCCCGAACCGATGCTGACGCCGATTCGCTCACTGTTCTCGTCAGTGACGGTCAGACCGGAGTCGGTCAGGGCCAGCCTGGCTGCAGCTACGGCAAACTGGAGCACCCGGTCCATCCGTTTGGAGTCCTTCTTGTGCATGAAATCATCAGGATTGAAATCGTGAATCTCGGCCGCGATTTGTGAGGTAAGTTCGCTGGCATCAAACGAGGTGATGCGCCCCACTCCATTTTTTCCTTGCAGTAAAGACTGCCAGAAAGTTTCCACGCCGATCCCGATGGGACTGAGACAGCCCATTCCGGTGACCACGATGCGACGCCTGCTACTCATAACGACTCCCGGGCTTGAATAAATTCAAAGGGCGCTTCGCGCACCCGATCCTCAGTCCTTCACTGCGAGCAACCTTCCAGGAGAAAGGACAACCGGCGGAAAACGCTACGATTGGTGTTGCGACTGGTGCTGGTGCTGCTGTTGGTGCTGCCGGGTTTCGCCTTGGAATGGGCTCATCAACCTTCCAGCGGGGCCCAGGTTGCCTCGTTCCGGCCTGAAATCGCCCTCTATTTTCCGCCTGGCGCTCCCCTACCCTACCAGCAGGCTCGCATGTTTTTAGATGACCGCGAAGTCACCGGGGATTGTACCAAGACGGGCCTGTTCATTAGCTTTCGCCCGGTTAATCCTTTGCAGCGTGGGGCCCATCAGGTGCGTGTGGAAGTGGGCGAAACCCGCCAGAGCTGGGACTTTGAGGTGATCGGCAGCAAGCTGATTCAGGGTTGTGTCTTTGATGTGCCAGCCAGGACCAAGGCCTTTGACCGGGTCAAGGTGGAGATGCGCGGACAGACACGCGGCACGGCCTGGGCCGAACTGGTCGGCTATCCCGAAAAGTATCCCCTCAAAGAGACGCGAGGCCTCTACCGCGGCAGCTTTAAGGTACCTGCTAAATTGGCCGGTAAGAGCGCCCAGATCGAAGTATTCTTAGACCACGACCAGCTCCTCGACCGTCAATTGTGTGAAGGCCAACTGACCATTGCTGCCCAAAACCTGAGCGTGTCCTGGTTGACTCCCCTCAACGGCGCCACCGTTGAAAGCCGCGTCAAGGCGGAGGGACAGGCTCTGCCCGACTGCACCGTGGAGATCAAGGTCAAGACCTTTTTTCGGGACGGGGTGGATTTTGGCAAGTTGCCACCCAATTCTCGTCACGTCGTCAAATGTGATACCGAAGGCAAATTTGTGTTCGAATACCACTTTCCCGCCGGCCTGCCCCGGCTGGGCGTAACCCTGGTGGCTGTGGCCCACGACGCGATGGACAATGCCAGTGAGCCGGCCGGTTTGTTGCTCTACCAGGGGCGCAAAGTGAGTTTACCCCCCCTGCGCACCGACCTGCCCCCCCGTTAGCCTGACAGCCTGCCAGGCAGCCTGAGGCAGAACGTTGAGGGCCTCGCCAAAGTCGGCGGAAACCGGCCGTGCCCGCACAAAATCACGGGCCGGCCCAATGATCAGCGCCGCCAACATGGCTGCGCTGAGGTGGCGTACCTGGCCGGACACCTGGTAGGGGGCAAGCCAGTCCAAAAGGCCTTGAATAAAGGCGCGCTGTTGGGCTCGAATCGGCTGGATATGTTCAACCATCAATTCGCTGTCCATGACCTTCCAGACAAAAGCGCCCCTTTGTGGATGCGCTTGAAACCACTCCAGGTAGCCGGTCACGATGGCGCGAACACCAGCCTCAACGCCCTGAGTGGCGGCCAACTGGCGCCTGATCTGGCCATTGAGTTCGTCGATGGCTTCTCGGTACAGCTCCACAGCCACCGCTTCCTTGCTTTTGAAGAGGTGGTAAAAGGTGCTGCGATGGATGGCCAGGGCCTGACAGAGAACATCCAGGGTGGCCGCTGCCAGCCCCCGACTCAAAAAAAGTTGCAGCGCGCCATCCAGGATGGCACGGCGTTTGTCGGGAGTGGCTCGATTTTTGCTGCCGGTAGTGCGCACAGGGTTTTGGTTCGCGGGCCCAGACTGAGACTTCCTTGCTATTGACTGGAACATTGGTCCAGTTTATCATGAGATATGATCGCTATGCCTGCTATGGTGCCTGAAGTTCAAGCCGGAGACTTGAAGATTCAGGCCGAAGATGGATTTTCGCTGGCCGCCACTCTCCACCGTCCTGCTGAGTTTACGCGTGGCGCCGTGATTTTGAGTGCTGGCACGGGAATTCGCCGCCAGTTTTATGGCCAGTTGGCCACCTACCTGGCCCAACAGGGCTATTTGACGCTGACCTACGACTATCGCGGAATTGGCCAGTCTCGCCCCCCAAATCTGCGCAAGTTCTCGGCCAGTCTGACCAGTTGGGCCCGACTCGACACGAGTGCAGCCGTGGCCTATCTGCAGTCATTCGAACTGCCCCTGTTCTTTGTTGGCCACAGCTCGGGCGCCCAGACTGTGGGCCTGGTACGCGGGGCGGAGCAGTTGAAGGGAGTGGTTTCGGTGGCCAGCGGTGCTGGCGGTTGGTGGCAAATGACCGGGGCTTCCCGCTGGCTGTGCGCGGCCCTGCTCTATGGTTACGTTCCTTTGACCACTTCGCTGTTCGGCTACGCTCCGGCCCGAATTATCAAGCAGGGGCAGGATCTGCCCTCGGGTGTGGCTTTAGAACTGGCCCGCTGGTGCCGGTCTCCCCGCTACTTTGCCGACCACCTGGCGCCGGCCCAGATGGAACACATCACTCGTCTCAGCCTGCCCTGGTTGGCCTTAAATTTCAGCGATGACGCTCTGGCACCCCCTTGCTCCATGGAACAGTTGCTCAGTCTTTATCCCAGCGTCGACGCCCGGCGGCGCACCATTCGACCCGACGAGGTGGGCCAACTTCGGATCGGTCACCACGGCTATTTTCAACCGCGCACCTCCGGGCTGCTCTGGCCCGAATTGGTGGCCTTCTTCGAGAACTGCTAGCGGTTTGCCAATCGAAAGCGGGCCCGAATCGGCTTGTGGTCTGAAGCGGTGGCGGTAGCCTGGCCATAGTCCAGGACCTGGCTGTCCACCAGTCGGTCCTTCATGGATTGGGGTATCAAAATATGATCAAACTGCCCGGGCGGATATTTGCCGGACTTGGCTGAGTCGGCCGGCCAGGTGAGACGAGTTTCTCGGGGTTGGTCGGCCAGCGTATCCATCAGCTTCTCTCCCGGACCGTTGAGCAAGGCCTGCAGGGATGGGTCCTCGGTTTCGTCATTAAAATCGCCGGTAATGATGTAGAGACGTCCGGGAAACTGGCTCATCTCCTGGCTGACGATGGCTTTGATGGCTTGGGCCTCGGCGATGCGCTGATTGTCGGCCATGTGCACTTCTTCGGCCTTGCCTCGGCGCCGCGAGTAGGAATGGGTGGTGTAGAGCGAGACAATCTCGCCTTGCACATCCACATCCACTCGCAGCAGGTCGCGGCTAAAGCGCGTCAGGCCGCTCTGATCGGCCAGAGGAAACTGATTCTCTTTGTGACTGACCACCTTCACAATGGGATAGCGTGACATGGCGGCCACGTCTATGCCGCGCTTGTCATTGCCCTCGATTAAAGCGGTATGCGGAAAGGCCCCCTGCAGATTTTGTCGGGCCCACTGGTCGTACACACCCAGGTTTTCGACCTCTTGATTGGTCATGATATCGGCGCCGGAACGGGCCACCACCTTGCTGATGGCATTGACTTCCCAGACCGGCTTCTCACCCGAACCCTTTTCCTTGACCGCGTCCTGACTGTCAAACATGTTCTTGACGTTGTAGGTCAGCAGCGTAAATACACCCGGCTCAGACTCGATATCGGGGCCGTTGCGCCTGTCCCTGCCCTGGTACGCCGAAGGATTATTGGGTCGGTGATTGTTGATCTTAGCCATTTTGAGTAGATTAGCCGGTCGCCCTGAAAAATCTATGATGACGAGCGACCTGACTGCGCTCGGGTCCGTGAAGTCCTCCGAAGCCAGGATGCAGCGCAGGGGCGCCCTCACATTTAGCCCCCCGGTGCCCTACACGAGCCTGCGAAAGCGATGCACGGGGGCATCAACCTATCTACGTTGTGATAAGTTTGTCAGGACGCCATTCTTGAGGTCAAGCGTGAACCAATCCTCCTGCCTGATGTCCTCGGCCACGTGGATCCGCTCCACCGAGATGGTCTCATCCCGCTGATCGACAATGTATTCCGTGTGGACGTGATGCCCGGAACCAAGCTGTCGCCCGTCGAATTCGCGGCCGTAAATGTCAAGAGTGATGCCCCATCTACCTTGCTGAAGCTTATCCCACGCCCCCTCTAAGCCGGGGGAATCGACCATCACTTTTCCGGCAATCTCGGCGTGGTCGGCCGCAGTCCCATCCTGAGAAGAAAGGCGCTGGAAGTGGTTGGTGAAAAGGCCCAGCTCCGCATCATAGTCTAACTCTCCCTCTTTCAGCAACGCCTCCTGCTTCTTTCGTTCTTCTTCGTTCGCCAGGTTGCTCTGATTCTTGGACCAAATTTCCATCTGCGAGATTAGAGCGTTCGTAGAGACGGGCTCTGGCTTGGTTTGGGCTGAAGAGTTGAAGTAGTCTTGCGTCCTTCTTTCGGCAATGTCCGCCAGGGGATCAAACGCAATCAAGTCCGCCTGGTAAATTCGCTGAATCTGAGCCTGGTCGAGCGACGGACGGGTCGGGACAGAGAGCGAGTGAAGCATTGGGTTGGTCCTCCGATGTCATTGGCGACTCAAGCGCCTTGCATACCCTAGCAAGGGATCGCAAAAGAAACGCAAACCGACGAAAATGGAGAGACTTTGCCGAAGGCCTGGCAACCATGAGTGACCATTGTATGTTTCCTGAACTGCAGCGGGCCCTGTCGGCTCCCCGGTCAGCGGTCCGAGTCGCCAGTTGGGGGGCGATATCGCCTTTCATTCCAAGCTTGCAATTCGATGCGCAGCTGGCTGAGACCCTGCTGGCCGACAGGACCACCAGCCAAGAATGCCAAATGCTGCCAACTCCGCGGTGCGCGGCTCGACCACAGAAAGAGCATTTGCCTTGAGCCATCTGAGTAATCTCGCCCCAGTTCCCATCACCGATAGCCGGCTTGCGGCACTTTGCGCCGAGCAGACACGTCTGGCCTTTCTCGACTACCAGGGTCGTTTCCACGAAATCACCGAGCGGGCACGACACCGATTCTGGGCGCGCGACTGGCCAGGTAGCTACGCTGACGCGGCCGAGCGTCTGCATATTTACACCCATGAACTCGATGAGTTGGCGGCCGCCATCCAGGATTTGATGGGTGCGCGCTTTCAGGATCGGGTCGTCTGGATGGCCATCAAGGCGGTTTATTCTTCCTTCATCGTGCAGAATTCTCAATGGGAGATTGCCGAGAGCTTTTTCAACTCGCTTACCCGTCGTGTCTTCGCTACTGAGGGGGTTGATCAGGCCATCGAATTCGTGGATACCGATTTCGACGCGCCGCCTACCGCTTCGTCTGATGAACTGGTGCGGCAACATACCGGCGCCACACTGCCCGAGTTGCTCACAGCGGCGCTGACGGATTGCGCCGCCGGCGGCTTTGCACAGGAAGCCTGGGAGAATCTCGGGCTCCAGGTGCAGCAGGCCTCCAATCAAATTGTGGGCGCTTTTCCAGACCCTCAAACCGACGACCCGACGGACTTTGGTTTGGAAATGATCGCGACCTCTTTTTTTCGCGGTCGTGGCGCCTATCTGGTGGGGCGCGTCAAGCGCGCCGGCCAGAGCCTGCCCCTGGCCCTCTGTTTGCGCCACGAAAAAGAACAGGGGATCAGGCTGGACGCCGTGCTCCATGGCGACCTGGACCTTTCCATCCTGTTTTCCTACACGCGCGCCTATTTTCGCGTGGCGGTAGGGTGCCCCTATGAGTTGGTGCGACAACTGCGCGCCCTGATGCCTCACAAGCGCCTGGTCGATTTGTATAACGCGATTGGCTATCATCGGCACGGCAAGACCGAACTCTACCGGGATTTTATGGCCCACATGCGCAAGTCTAGCGACCGCTTTGTGGAGGCCGATGGCACACGAGGCATGGTGATGCTGGTCTTTACTCTGCCCAGCTATGACGTGGTTTTCAAGCTGATCAAGGATAGCTTTGACTACCCCAAGCACGCCAGTCGAAGCGAAGTCAAAGAACGTTACCAGATGGTCTTCGAACACGACCGCGCCGGACGCATGGTGGAAGCTCACCGTTTTGAGCATTTGCGCATCGCTCGCGATCGCTTCGATCCTGCTTTGCTCGAAGAGTTGTGTCGATACGCTGCCGAGACGGTGCGACTGGAAGGCGACAACGTGGTCATCGCCCACGCCTATGTGGAGCGTCGCGTTCGTCCGCTTAATCTGTATTTAAGGGAGGTCGACGACGCTCGCTCGGTAGCTGCGGTGCTCGACTACGGACTGGCCATCAAGGACCTGGCGGCCTCCAATATCTTTGCGGGCGACATCTTTACCAAGAATTTCGGGGTCACGCGTACCGGACGTGTCGTCTTTTATGACTACGACGAACTTTGTTTCCTGTCGGATTGCAACTTTCGTGACCTGCCCCAGCCCACCACCTACGAGCAAGAAATGGCCTCCGAGCCCTGGTACTCGGTCCGAGAGAACGATATTTTTCCCGAGGAGTTTCCCCGCTTTCTCTCCATCCCAGAGCCGGCGCGCAGCGCCCTTTTTGCCGAGCACGGCGATCTCTTCCGACCCGAGTTCTGGCGTGGAGTCCAGGCCAGATTGCGGGCAGGTGAAATCCTCGAAATTTCTCCCTACACGTCCGCACGTCGCTTACCCGAAATCTGAAGATTTCACAGCCGCTTGCTCCAGTCCCTGAGAGAGTTTGCTCAAGGCATTGACGCTCTCTTGATAGCTCTCAATCACATCATCCAGGGTGGTGAATCGATCGACCTCCCCCACTTTGTCTTCCACCCCTTCAATGCGCAACATTTCGCGCACGTGAGAGCGAGCCTCCACCAGGCGCAACTGAATTCCGCGACGCAGCAACTCGGCGTAGAGGGTTAGCAACATACGGCACCCGCCCACATCAAGGTCGGCCGAATTGGAGAGATCGCAAATGACCAACTGCACACCGGTGGATGCATCGACCCGGTTGAGAACACTGTCCAAAATGTGCTCCGAATTGAAATAGAGGATGGCCGCCTCCACGCGACAGGCCAGTATACCGGGAATCGGCTCATTGTCGTGGTGACGGTCGATGTCAGAATAGCGTCGGCTACCGGGAATTATTACCAGAAAGGCTACGTGGGCTGCATAGGATCGACGCAAAAAGATACCCAGAGAAATGATTGCGCCGATCAAAACCCCTTGCAGCAAGCCTACTCCCAGCACCCCCACCAATGCGGCCACAGCGATAAAAAATTCTTCGCGATGCAGACGCCAGAGCCTGATCAACTCACCCCCATGAATCAGTCCGGTGACGGCGGCAATGACCACCGCAGCCAGCACCGGTTGAGGCAGGTTGTGAAGCAGATCGGAAAAAGACCAGGCCACCAGCGCCAGCACCACAGCCGCGACCAGACCTGAAACTGGAGTGTGTGCGCCCACGCTCTCATTGACCACGGACTGCGACATGCCGCCACTGACCGGAAAGCCCCGCCCCAGACCGGCAGCGAGATTAGCCCCGCTCAGAGCCAAAAATTCCTGGCTGCTATTGAGACGGTAGCCATGCTTTTCGGCAAACATTCGACCGATAGCCGACGTCTCCACCGCCCCCAGCAAGAAGCAAGCCAGGGCCAGAGGAACCAGTTCTTGCACTTCGTGCCAACGTACTTCGGGCAGACTGAACCAGGGGATACCGCGAGGCATATATCCCACCAGACGTACGCCGTAACTCTGGTAATCCACCCAATTGCCGGCAGCGATACTGGTGACAATGATGAACAAGGCTACCGGCTTCTCGGGCAGAAATCGCTTTCCCAACAAGATACCGGCCAGAGCCGTCAGCCCCAGCATCAGCGACAAAGGATGAGTCTGGTGAGCGTGAGATGCAAAGTTTGCCGCTCGTTGCCAAAAGTCGCCATGGTGTCCGGGAACGCTGCACAATTTGGGCAACTGAGTGCTGATCAGGTGCAGGGCAACGCCGGTCTTAAAGCCCATCACCACCGTCTCTGACACAAAACTCACCATCGAGCCCGCCCTGGCCATCCAGGCCACAAAGGCGATCAGAGCGGTCAATAAGGCTGTGCAGGAAGCAAGGGAATTGTAGTGATGAGGGTTGCCGCCCACTTTCCCTCCCAGGGTGGCACCGATTAAAAGGGAGATGGCCGAAGTCACCGTGATACTGGTGTGTTTGGAACTGCACAGGGACCAGAAAATCAAGCCGGAAAAGAGGCAGGCATAGATGCCGGCCTCGGGGGGCAAACCTGCCAACGAAGCGTCTCCCAAGGCGCCCGGCAGCATGTAGGCGGCCAGGCTCACCCCGGCCACAATATCGGCAGCCAACCAGCCACGCTGATATTGACGTAGCCACGTCAAGGCAGGGAAAAACCTGGCCGCTCTCGTCAACCTGAAGACTGCTTCCAGGTCAACGGGTCCAGGTGAAAGAAGTCTTTGAGTTGACCATATAACTCCGGGTGTTTTCGCTGAAGTTGAACAGGCTTCTCAAAGAATGCCTCGGTGGCTACGGCGAAAAATTCAGCGGGATTGGTGGCCCCGTAGGCCTGCAAAATGTCTTTCTTGCCCTTGGCGGTCAACTCCACCAGGCGATGATATTCGTCGCTGAGCACTTGAGCCCAGGCGTAATATTTAGACTGCTGTTCCAAAATCGGGATGCCATCCCCTACCCCATCCTCCTGGTCCAACTGGTGAGCAAACTCATGTAACACCAAATTGTGACCATCCCTGACGTCGTGGGAGGTCAGGGCTACGTCGCACCAGGACAGGATCACCGTGCCGTTATTCCAGGATTCCCCCAGATGGACTTCGCGCTGGTCGGGAAATTCCACCAGGCCTTCGCGCCGGGTAGACTGCACCACGTAGGCCGCAGGGTAGACGAGCACGGCCTTGAGACCCGGATAGTGGCGGGTGTGGCGGTTGAGCAAGAGCAGGCTGGCCAGACCGGCGATGGTCACCCGAATCTCATCGGTAATCGTCAGTCCTCCGCAACCTTCAAAATCCTTTTCGTCGAGAAATATCTGCACTTGCCCGTGCAACTGTTGGCGAAGTGGAGAGGGCAGAAGCTGATAGAGCTTGACGTTCTTCTCCAAAATCTCCACCCACTCAGCGGGAAAGGGGCGTTTCAGCAGGCGCTTGTGGCGTTGAGCGGGTGACTGATACCACATCCACACGGCCGCTGCGGCGGTGGCCACGACAACGGCCGTGGTGGTGACCACATCGGTCATTGGCGTTGGATCCCCAGCCATGATCTCATCACCCAGGCTTCGCCGGGCGGCCCAATCCGTTCCTCGTTTCGGGTTAACATTCACGATTGCGTGGCACATGCCCAAGATGAAATCACTGCAGGAAATCTACGCCCCCAACGGCATCTGTTTTGGCTGCGGAGTGACCAACTCGCAGGGTCTACAGATTCGTAGTTTTGTACGCGGCGACCAGGTTGTGGCCAGTTGGAAAGCCCGGGCCCATCATCAGGCTTTTCCCGGCATGCTCAACGGTGGAATTATCGGAGCTTTATTGGATTGCCACTCCAACTGGGCAGCCGCCCATGCCCTGATGAAAAAACACGGCAAAGAGGCTCCTGACTGCACGGTTACGGCCGAATACACCATTAAGCTGGTGCAGCCCACCCCCTGGCAGGCCGGGCTCGATCTGACCGCCCGGGTGGTCCGCTTGGGCAGTCGCAGTGCTACCGTCGAGGCCCAGTTAACGGCCGACGGTCAGCTTTGCGCAACCTGCACGGGCATCTTTGTGAGCGTCCAGGAGGGTCATCCGGCCTACCATCGCTGGTGACAGGCGTCCCTGCGCAAATGACGAAAGTCGCCGATGAAGACCAGTTGGGTGCGCTGGCGCATTGTGGCCCTGCTGGTGGTGGCGGCCTTCGTGGCCTACCTGCTGCGCACCAATATGTCGGTGGCCGGCGCCTGGTGGTGGTATGGCCGAGACCGGCCCGATCACCAGCCCCCACCGCCCCCTGACCAGCCTTCGGTCAGCTGGTTTCAGGAGGTTTGGGAGCCCTGCTCGTCCCGCCTATCGCCGAAAGCTACGGTTGGTTGGTGACGCTGGGTGTGGCTTCAGGTCTGGCTGTGCTGGGGGCTATCCTGTGGTTGTGGATTTGTGCCGACCAGGCGCTGACCACGGACTCTTAGAACTCTCCAAGGCCAGAATCAAAAGAAAACCTGCAAAGTAGGCCAGGAAGTCCAACCAGGCGAACGTCCGCCCCAGCAAAATCGAGAGGACACGGTTGTCCTGCAGCCCCAACAAGGCCACATAGTCAAAATACTGCAAAACCTCCACCGTGCAGCCCAGCACCAGCACACCCAGGGCCAGCGGTTGCGGCCGGGTGTTCCAAAAGATCCTGAGGATGCTATAGATTAAGACGATCGCCAATACGTCACCCACAAAAGGACGAATCAGTCGGTCCCTGACGTAGAGGGCCAGGACCAACTCCACCCCAAAAATCAGCGCAGACAGAACCAGGTAACGAGGATTCAACTCCCAAGCCCTTCGCCAAGCCCCCTCCTTTACCCGCCCTATGACGGAGATCATATCCTGGATGGCGGCCTACCCATACAATGAAAACAACAAAGTTCTGGGAGGGACGCTGTGAGTTCACAACGGTATCGAATCTTTCTGGTGCCAGACGGCGGCGGGGCCCTGGTGCCGCGGAGGGGGGCGGCTCGCAATCGCGCTCGCTCTAGATTGGAGGAGCCCTTGCCAGACCGCGTGGCCAGCCTGGGCTCCCTGCTCAACGCCTTGCAGCAGGTCTCTCGACGCGGCCCGGGTCCGTCGGCCTGGGCGCCCGTGATGAGTGACCCGCTTACCTTCCTGCTGGACAGCATGAGCGACGCACTGTTGGTGCGGGGCCTCAACGGGCAGCTGCTTTTTGCCAACACCCTGGCCCAAGAACTGCGCCTGGCCGAGCGCCATTTCACCCCCTACGAAGAGTTCGAGCGAGCCGGCGAGCGCTACTTGGGACGCGGCCTGCAGATACAACTGCCGGAGGGGCAATTGACTTTCACCCTGGTTTCCAGAGTAAGGAGATAATTTATGGACCTCAGCAAATTGACCAGCAAGTCCCGTGAGGCTCTCAGCGCTGCCGAGGCGGTGGCCCGGCGCCACGAACATCAAGAGGTGAACACGCTGCACCTGCTGTCGGCGCTGATGGACCAGGAGTCCGGTATGGTGCCCGCCCTGCTCGACAAAGCGGGTCTGTCCGCTCAAGGTGTCCGCAATCAACTGGCGCGTAAGTTCTCTTCGGCGGCCAAGGTGCAGGGAGCGGACAATTACATCGGGCGTGAGTTTAAAACGGTACTGGACGCCGCCTTCGACCACAAGGCCAAGATGGGCGATGACTTCATCTCCACCGAGCACATGCTGCTGGGCATCATGACGGCCAGCAAGACTCTGGCTGGCAACTTGCTGCGTGAAATGGGACTGCAAGAAGAGGTGTTGCGCAAGGCCATTGCCGACCTGCGCGGCGGCCAGCACGTGACCACCATGGAGCCGGAGGGAAAAATGCAGGCGTTGGAACGCTACACGACCGATCTGACGGCCCTGGCCAAAGCCGGCAAACTGGACCCGGTGGTAGGCCGAGACGAAGAAATTAGGCGGGCCATGCAAGTGCTCTCACGACGCACCAAAAACAACCCGGTCCTGATCGGTGAGCCGGGCGTGGGCAAAACGGCCATTGTAGAGGGCATCGCCCTGCGCATTCACAGTGAAGATGTGCCCGAGAGCCTGCGCCGCAAAAGAGTACTGTCTCTAGACCTGGGCGCTCTGGTGGCCGGAGCCAAGTATCGCGGCGAGTTTGAAGAGCGCCTCAAAGCCGTCTTGCAAGAGATAGAACGGTCGGAAGGCTCGATCATTCTCTTCATCGACGAATTGCATACTCTGGTGGGCGCTGGGGCCGCCGAGGGAGCCCAGGATGCCGCCAACATGCTCAAACCCGCTTTGGCCCGCGGTCAACTGAGGTGTGTGGGCGCCACCACGCTTGACGAGTACCGCAAGCATATCGAAAAAGACAAGGCCCTGGAGCGGCGCTTTCAGCCGGTTTTGGTGGGCGAGCCCAGCGTGGAAGACACCATCGCCATTTTGCGCGGTATCAAAGAAAAATATGAGGTACACCACGGAATTCGCATCGAAGACGGAGCCACCGTGGCCGCGGCCAAACTCTCCGACCGCTACATCTCGGATCGTTTTTTACCCGACAAGGCCATCGACCTGATCGACGAGGCAGCCAGTCAGATCAAGATGGAATTGGAAAGTGTGCCGGCCGTCATCGACACCGCCCAACGCGAGATCACCCGACTGCAAATTGAAGAACAGGCTTTGCAGATGGAGGATAAAAAAGTCGCCGAAAAGCGGCTCGGTGAGTTGCGCGAGGAACTGGCCTCCAAGACCGAAAAGCTTAACGGTCTTAAGGCCCACTGGCAAAAGCAGCGCGAACTGGTGGTGGAAGTCCGGAAATTTAAAGAGCAGATCGACGGTCTCAAAACTCAGGCCGAGCAGGCCCAACAGCGTGGCGATCTGCAGCGCACGGCCGAAATTACCTATGGTGAGATTCCCGGTCTGGAAAAACGCATCGTTCAGATTCAGGAGCAGTTAGCCCAGGCTCAGGAAGAGGGCAGTTTTGTGCGCGAAGTGGTCACCGCCCGCGACATTGCTGGCGTGGTATCGCGCTGGACCGGTATTCCGGTAGACAAAATGCTCGAGGGCGACAGCGACCGACTGCTCAAAATGGAAGAACGACTGCACCTGCGCGTGGTTGGACAGAACGAGGCCGTGGTCAAGGTGTCCAAGGCCATCCGCCTGTCGCGGGCGGGACTGCAGGACCCCAATCGTCCCATCGGCTCCTTCCTCTTTTTGGGACCTACCGGCGTGGGCAAGACCGAACTGGCCAAAGCCCTGGCCGAATTTCTCTTCGATGACGAACGCAGTATGGTGCGCGTCGACATGTCGGAGTATATGGAAAAACACGCGGTCTCGCGACTGATCGGTGCTCCCCCTGGCTACGTGGGCTACGACGAAGGCGGCCAGTTGACCGAAGCGGTGCGGCGGCGTCCCTATTCCGTGGTTCTACTCGACGAGATCGAGAAGGCCCATCAGGACGTCTTCAATATTCTGTTGCAGGTCATGGACGACGGTCGACTGACCGACGGCCACGGACGCACCGTGGATTTTCGCAACGTGATCTTGATCATGACCTCGAACATCGGGTCGCAGCACATCTTGAACGAGGCTGATCCGATGCGAGCGGCCGCCCAGGTTAAGGCCGCCCTGCGCGAACACTTCCGGCCCGAATTCCTGAACCGAATTGATGCCCAAATTGTCTTCTCTCGACTCGACCCATCGACGATCCGACAGATTGTCGACATTCAACTGCGCTCGGCCGAGCGATTGCTGGCCAATCGCGGCCTGACGCTGGAGTTTGAAGATGCGGCCAGGGATCTGCTGGCCCGGCTGGGCTACGACCCCTCCTTTGGCGCCCGTCCCCTCAAGAGAACGGTCCGTGAATTGGTGTTGGAGCCGTTGTCAGAAATGATCATCGCCGGCCAGGTCCCGCCCGAATCATGCATTCGCGTGACGACCGAAGGCGAATCGTTGAGACTGCACCCGGTGAGCAACGAAATGGCCGTCCATTAGGGGACTCGAACCAAAAAAACGGGGCAGGCAGCGTGGCGGGCCACTTTTTCGGCCACGCTGCCCAGCCACAGGCGCGATACCCCGTCGCGCCCGTGCGAATTCATCACGATGATGCAGTCGCTCAGTTCTTTGGCCCGGTCCAAAATGCACTGAGCGGCGTTGCCCAGGCTATACTCGGCCTGAATGGGTACCTTACCGTCGGTCAGCCGCGACTCGACCCCCAGCAAATATTTCATGGCCCGGGTTTCCTGTTCGTCCAGGTAGGTATCCGGCGCGTCGAGCGGACTCCAAAATTCGGGGCGTGGGCCCACCCGCAATAGGATTAACTGAGCCGAATAACGATCGGCCAATTCCACAGCCCAGGGTACGGCCTGCTCGGAGATGGGTGAACCATCGAGGGGTAAGAGAATCGAATGGACCGAAACTGACACAGATACCTCCAATAAACTTGGTCTAGATACGTCCCCGCTTAGCTCAAGCCTCCTGACCAGGGTATGATTCACTTCCGGTTTGCAGCGACGGCTGATCTGCATCAGGGTGACTGCAGTCGCAGCCGTGTAGGCTGGCCAAGATGATTTTCTCCCGCTGGTGCTGCTGGGGGCATTTGCGGTGTCCCTTCGCCCGGCTATTCGTGGCCACTACCGCAATTTGGTGCCCGCCAAGGAGCCCATTGTATACCACTGGGCCAACTGTCCCAGCGCCTGGCTCGAGCCAAGAGGGCCCGTGGTGGCATACTGCGCCAGCGGGTTGCGCAGCCGAATGGCCGCCAGCGTACCGGAAAAGGCAGGCCATCAGCAGGCCGATCTTGCCCGGTGACTAGCGGCCAGATTTGAGAAACTTACGCACCGGGTCGGCGCCCACCTGGTCAAACTGGATGCCCAGAAAAAACTGCTGGCTGCGTGTGTCTTTGCGACAGCTGCGCACGGTGCCGGCTTCGTCCAGCTTGGGACGCCCTCCCGTATTTAGCTGCAGCCGCACCGAGGTGCCCGCCTGCACTCCCACCTCGCTCAAAAACAATGCCCCACCCAGACCGATGTTGCGCAGCTGGCCTTCACAGAGCCGGTTGCCCGAGAGATTGACCAAATAGGAGATTCCCTGAGCGGTAACGCGGACGTGAGTCCTTCTCTCCTTGACTCGATTTTGGCCGGCACCAAGCTTGTCGAGAGCCGAGCGAATCCAGGAGGCGTTCTTCTCTCCCTCGTTGCCCATGAACATAAGCCCGGCCAGCCACAGGTTGCCTCGGCTATGGCACCAGATCACGCGGGCAAACAGAGATTTGCCGGCATGCTCGCGGCCCTGCACAGTCACCACCACATTTTTGCGCAACCGACCGCCACCTTCAATGCGCATCCCCAGCCCCGACAGGTTGACCACATTAACCGGGGCATCGATACCTTCGACCGAGGCTTTGAAACGGCAAGGAACACGCACCGCCCGGCGCCGCTCAGCCTCAATAATCTCTTGCCCCAACAAGAACGAGTGGAGTTTGGAGAACACGCTCAGCATGACCAACCTGTTCGTAGCCCATACCTCTATCTCCTAGCCCCTGTTCTAGATCATAGCGCCCACCTGGTGCGTCTAGTAAAATGACAAGCAGAAGAATGGAGGTGCATCATGCTCCAAGTGCGCGATGTGATGAGTCGAGATGTGCTCACGGTCAATACCGATATGGATATTCATACTCTGGCTCGAACGCTGACGGCGGCCCACATTTCTGGTGCGCCGGTGCTCGACGGCAAGGGCGAATTGGTGGGAGTGGTTTCTCTGCATGATCTGGTCCACCACGAGGGACAGGTAGGCGACACGGAAACGGCCGCCTACTGGCACGGTGAGCCGCGCCTGCCCGGTGGCTACAATTTGGTGGACCTGAGCAAGTCTGAAACGACGGTAGAGCAAATTATGACGCCGGCCGTTTACAGCCTGGATGAAGACGCCGGGCTGGTGGAACTGTGCGACTTTTTCCTCAAGGGAGAGATTCACCGAGTGTTGGTGACCCACAAGGGGAAGTTGGTGGGCATCGTAACTCCCACCGACATGATTCGCTGCCTGCGTCATCAGTTGACGCTACCGATCCCTGCCTCATAGAGGTCCCGGTCGGTGGAGCAGGGTGGATCTGTCTGCGCCGACGAAAGGCTTATCTATGTCCGAATTCCGCTTCAGCGTAGCCACCGGGGAGTGGGTCATCTTTGCCCCCGAGAGAGCCCGTCGGCCCGAGGATTTTCTGCGTGAAAAGCCAGACTGGACCCACACTCGGGCGACCTGGCGCGGTCAGTGTCCGTTTTGTCCCGGCAACGATGCTCGCACACCAGGCGAGACGCTCTGCTACCGCGACGAACAGGCCGGCTGGCTGGTGCGCAGTTTTCCCAACCGGTTTCCCGCCGTCTATCCCGGACCTCGGCCCCAGATGCAGGGTCCCGAGTTTATGCGTTTTTTGAAAGGCGTGGGTCATCACGAAGTTGTGGCCGAGTCGCCCAAGCACAATACCACCCTGGCCTTAATGACTCGGGGCGAGGTGGGCCTGGTTTTGCGAGCCTGGCGCCAGCGCTATCGAAGCTTGTGGCTACAACCCGAGACGGAGCATGTGGTGATCTTTAAGAACCACGGTCACGCGGCCGGATGCTCTCTAGAGCATCCACATTCCCAGATCGTAGCCATGCCAGTCACCCCACAGCAGATTTTACAGCGCCACGAGGTGGCCAGCCGCTACTACAACCAACACGGTCGCTGCGTGTTTTGCGCCCAACTCGAAATGGAACTGGCTCAAAATCAGCGAATTTTAGCCAAAAGTGCGCAGTTTGTGGCCTTCATCCCGTATGCCGCCTTCTCGCCTTTTTCCGTCTGGATCCTCCCCCGCAAGCACAGTTGTAGCTTTGGCCTGATCACCGATACCGAACTGGACGAGTTGGCCACCATGGTGCGTGACCTGCTGGCCCGCTTCTATCACGCGCTGGGCGACCCGGACTACAATCTGGTAGTGCGCTCTTCCCACCCCGAAGTGCAGGGCACACGAGTGTTTCATTGGTATCTGACACTGGTCCCCCGCCTCTCCAAGGCGGCCGGATTTGAGCTGGGCACCGGCATGTTTATCAACTCTTCGACCCCAGAAGCCGATACCGAGTTTTTATTGGGGACAGCTCTGCCCGAACTCCCCAGCGAAGACCCGTTGCCGGTTTTGCAACGTGTTCAGCAGAGCCAACAAACTGTAGAGATCGTGGACCTGGACAATCGCGTCACCGCCCACGTGGCTCGCCCGGTGATGCGCCGCGACAATCTGTTACACCGAGCCGTGAAGGTCCTGATTTACAACGACCTGGGCGAGACCTTCGTGCACCGACGCACCTCCACCAAGGACGTTTTTCCTGGCATGCATGACCTCTTCGTGGGCGGCGTGGTGGAAAGTGGCGAGAGCTACGACGCAGCGGCCGTGCGCATTCTGGCCACCGAGGTTGGCATCACCGAAAAAGTCCCGGAATTTACCGTCAGCCATCTCCATGTGGGGGCGCGCAGCCGAGCCTGGATTCACATCTATCGCCTGCTCTGGACCGGCCCCATGGAGTACCATCCCGACCATATCGAATGGTCGGGCTGGGTTCCCGAAAGCGAATTAACCGCCTGGACCTGCCGCATGGCAGTGGTTCCTATGGGCCTGGACTGCCTCTTTGCTTATCAGGACTGGCAGAAATCCCAGCCCACTGATGCTCTAAACAAATAGGAGGCGAATGTGTTTCACAAAATCATGGTCCCCCTGGACGGCTCCCCGGACAGCGAGGCCGCCCTGGAACCGGCCAGGTATATGGCTAAGACCACGGGTGCCGGTCTCCTTTTGGTGCGGGTCACGGGCATCCCTGACGAGGCCGATGTTACCCCGGTATTGCCCATCCCGCTGGAATCGCTGGCCCGGGAGCAGGTTCGCTGCGAGAAATTCCTGATTCAACGGGCCAAGCCGCTAGACGAGGCCGGCTTCAAGGTCACATGGAAAGCCCTGCCTTATAGCGACGACCCGGCCGAGCAACTGGTGGCGGCCGCCGGCGACTACTCCATCGACCTGATTGTGCTGACTTCGCACCGTCGGCGCGGCCTGGAACGTGCCGTGCTGGGAAGCGTGGCTGAGAAGCTGGCCCGGTTGTCGCCCTGCCCGGTTTTGATCGTGGGTCAACAGCCTACTCTACTCGACCAGACCAAGAAGGATGTGTAGCGGATTCCCTCCCCGGGCGGCGAAGTCAGTCCCATGCAGGTTGACCAGCAGGCCCTACAGTCTATTTCCCAGCGACACTCTCTGGGGTTTTTGGCCCTCTTCGGCTCCAGCACTCGAGGCAAGCCGGGACGAGACATGGACATTGCGGTGATGCCCCTGAATCCCCTGGAAAACCTGCGCGACCAAGAACAACTTTTCGCACTGGTGCCCGACTGGATGGACCGGGATGTGGCCACCGAACTGGCCAGGCTGGCTCGTTTGCGCAACATGTTGATTCATCAGTATGAAGATATTCTGCCCGCTCAGGTCTACCAGGCGTCCCTGCGGGCAGCCCCTCTTTGGAGGACCTACCTGGAGAGGATTTCGGAGAAGCTCCCTTAGGGTGCCATGCACGAAGTGAGTCTGGCCCAACATCTGATCGACCTGTGTCAGGAGGCGGCAGCCGGGCAGCCTGTCCTGAGCATTCAGGTGCGGCTCGGCCAGGGCTCGTGTGTGGCCGCCGAATCGCTGCAATTTTGCTTTGAGGTGGTGGCCCGGGGCACGTCCGCTCAGGGCGCCCGGCTCGACATTGAAAGCGCGACAGGAACTGAATTTCAATTGGTATCTTTGGAGGTGGAATGAGTCAAATCATCGAGGTGGGTAAAGCTGTTCTGAGTAAAAACGACGAGTTGGCCGCAATCTTACGCGAGCGTTTCAATAAAACCGGGTTGCGGGTGATTAACATCGTCTCCAGTCCTGGCAGCGGCAAGACTGCCTGGCTGCAGCGCACGCTGGCACGTCTGCAGCAACAGGGTCGCCGGGGGGCCGCGCTGGTAGGCGACTTAGAAACCGATCGCGATGCTCAGCGACTGTCCCAATCAGGCGCCCCGGTGCGGCAGATTCGCACCCAGGGGATGTGCCATCTAGAGGCCTTCATGCTCGAACAGCACCTGGAAAACTGGAATCTGGACGGTGTGGAACTGCTCTTCTTAGAAAACGTCGGCAATCTGGTCTGCCCCATCGGCTTTGATCTGGGTGAGCATCTCAAGGTGCTGCTCTTCTCCACCCCGGAGGGCGAGGACAAACCTCTCAAGTATCCGCCGGCCTTCGCCTGGGCCAACGTGGTGTTGCTGACCAAAATGGATATGGCCGAAGTAGCCGGCTTTGACCTGGAGTTTGCCCTGCAGAACATCGAACAGGTCCACCCGGGCGTGCCGGTCCTCCAAACCTCGGCCCGCACCGGCCAGGGCCTGGATGAGTGGTTGAAGCTGTTGTGAACCAACGCCGCCGCCTGCGCATCCAGGGCGTGGTGCAGGGTGTGGGCTTTCGGCCTTTTGTGTTCGGGTTGGCCCACCGCCTGCAACTGGGGGGTTTGGTGGGCAACGACGCTGAGGGGGTCTTTTTGGAGATCGAGGGGCCTGACCCGAGTTTGCAGGAGTTTGAGCGCCTGCTGAGGCTACAGAGCCCCCCTGTGGCCCGAATTGATGCGGTGGAATCGCAGCCCATGGAGGCCCTGGGTGAGTCCGACTTTGTCATTGTGGCCAGTTCCCCGGCCAGAGTGGGGTCGATGGCGCTGGTTTCGCCCGACCAGTGCCTGTGCCCGGAATGTCGCAGCGAACTGTTGGACCCGGGCGACCGGCGCTACTTCTACCCTTTCCTCAACTGCACCCAGTGCGGGCCGCGATTTACCATTATTCTGGCCACCCCCTACGATCGGCCCATGACCACCATGGCCTCGTTTGTGATGTGCCCCCTTTGCCAGGCCGAGTATCGTGACAGCGGCAACCGACGATTCCACGCCCAGCCCAACGCTTGCGCGCAGTGCGGCCCGGCACTACAATGGTGGCAAGACGGAATCCCCCAAGACAGTCAACCCCCTTGGGAACAGGCCTGGCGACATCTTGGCCAGGGCGGGGTGCTGGCCGTCAAGGGAATCGGGGGATTTCACCTGGCCTGCGACGCGCGCAACCCGCAGGCCGTGGCTCGACTGCGCCAACTGAAACAGCGGCCGCACAAACCACTGGCCATCATGGCTCGAGACCTGCAGGCTCTGCGCACGGTGGCAAGTCCCTCTCCGGTTGAAGAGGGACTGCTGCTCGACCGTTCTCGCCCCATCGTGCTGGTCCAGGGCAAGGGCATTCTGGACCTGGGCACGTCACAAATCGGCGCTATGCTGCCCTACACCGGACTGCACGAGCTGCTGCTGAGCCAGGGCCCCGACCTGCTGGTGATGACCTCGGCCAATCCGCCCGGCGCCCCCATCGAATACGGTCACCCGGGGGCCGTGCGGGCCCCGGCCGTGCTCAACCACAACCGCCCCATTCACGTCCCCTGCGACGACTCCGTGGCCATGGTGTTTCGCGACAGTCCCGTGCTGTTGCGCCGCTCGCGCGGATTTGCCCCGCTGCCCCTCGCCCTCCCCTACTCCGTGCCCCCTCTGCTGGCCGTGGGCGGTGAACTCAAAAACACCTTTTGCCTGGCCCAGGGAAAACAGGCCTATCTGAGCCAGCACCTGGGCGACCTGCAGAATCTGGAAACCTTGATCGTTTTTGAGCACTCGCTGGCGCACTTCCGCACGCTCTTTGGCATCGACCCCAGGGCCATTGCCATTGACCTGCATCCCGGCTATCTTGGTCGTGGCTGGGCCCAGAGCCAGAGTCTCCCCCTCATCGAGGTGCAACATCACCACGCCCACCTGGCAGCGCTTATGGCCGAGCACGGGCTAGACACCCACCAAAGATTGCTGGGCTTTTGCTTCGATGGCACCGGCTACGGGCCAGACGCAACCATTTGGGGAGGCGAAGTCCTGTGGGCCGACTATAGCAGCTATCAGCGCCTGGGACATCTCAGCCCGATGCCCATCGTAGGCGGCGATCAGGCCGTACGTTCTCCCTACCGGTTGGCGCTGGCCTACCTGTGGGCCTGCCAACTGGACCCCTGCGGTCTGGCCTGTGAGCGGGCCTGCCCTACCCCCGAAGCCCGGGTGCTGTACCGCCAATGGCAACTGGGGCGGTTCGTGACCACCAGCAGCGTGGGCCGGCTCTTTGATGTTGTGGCCTCCTTGTGCGGAATCTGTCAACAGGTAACCTTCGAGGGGCAGGCGGCCATGCTGTTGGAGGCATGCGCTGACTCCCAGGAGCGGACTGCCTATGAATGGGACCAGCGCTGGCAGGTGTCCGAACTGCTCTCTCAGGTGGTAGCCGACGTGCGCAACGGGGTGGCCGCCGGCCGCATTTCGGCCCGCTTTCACCGGGCTCTGGCCCGGGCCGTGGCCCGGCAGGCCAGTGCGCTGGGTGCCGATCGGGTGGGATTGAGCGGTGGGGTCTTTCAAAACCGCGTTTTGCTGGAAGCCTGCCTGCAGGAGTTGGAGCGGGCCGGAGTGCAGGTTCTATGGCACACCCAGTTGCCTTCCAACGACGGCGGACTGGCTCTGGGCCAAATCGCCGTGGCCGGCCTGGGAAGGGAGTAACGCGATGTGTCTGGGGATACCGGGTCAGGTGCTGGAGATCTACCAGCGGGACGGTCTGCGCCTGGGGCGTGTCGACTTTGGCGGAGTGAGCAAAGAGGTCTGCCTGGACTACGTGCCCGAGGTCGAGGTGGGCGACTATGCCATCGTTCATGTGGGCTTCGCCATCACCCGGCTCGACCAGGATTCGGCTCGCGAAAGTCTGCGCATGTTTGCCGAAATGGGATTGCTGGAAGAGCTTCACGATGAAGTATCTTGACGAATTCCGTGAGCCCCAATTGGCTCACAAACTGCTGGATGAGATCCGCAGCCGGGTCACCCGCCCCTGGGCCCTGATGGAAGTATGCGGCGGTCAGACCCACTCCATCATGCGCCACGGCATCGACCAGTTGTTGCCCCCCCAGATCGAGCTGATTCATGGCCCGGGATGCCCGGTCTGCGTCACTCCCCTGGAGATCATCGATCAGGCTTTGGCCCTGGCCGCCCGACCCGAGGTCACCTTCTGTTCCTTTGGAGACATGCTGCGCGTGCCCGGCAGCCGCACCGACCTGTTTCACATCAAGAGTCAGGGGGGCGATGTGCGCATCGTCTACTCGCCGCTCGACGCTCTGACGCTGGCCCGTCGGCTGCCCGAGCGCCAGGTGGTTTTCTTTGCCATCGGCTTCGAAACCACCGCCCCGGCCAACGCCATGGCGGTGCTCCAGGCTCATCGTCTGGGCCTGAAGAACTTTTCGGTGCTGGTCTCCCACGTGCTCGTTCCTCCGGCCCTGGAAGCCGTGCTTAAATCTCCCGAATGCCGGGTGCAGGGATTTTTAGCGGCCGGCCACGTGTGCAGCGTTATGGGCTGGAGCGCTTATGAGCAGTTGGCCCAGAAACGCCGGGTGCCCATCGTGGTTACGGGCTTTGAGCCACTCGATCTGCTCGAGGGAGTGCGTCGCCTGGTGATCCAATTAGAAGAAGGCCGCACCCAGGCGGAAAACGCCTACGAACGGGCCGTCAGCGTGGATGGCAATCCGGCCGCCCTCAAGGTTCTCGACGAGGTCTTTGAAACCACCGACCGTTGTTGGAGAGGCATCGGCACCATCCCTCAGAGCGGTTGGCAGTTGCGCCCCACCTTGGCTCAATACGACGCCCTACGTCGTTTTGAACTGGCCTGCCCTGCGACTGCAGAACCCGCCCTGTGCCAGAGTGGTCGCGTTCTGCAGGGCTTGCTCAAGCCCGACCAGTGTCCGGCCTTTGGGCGCGAGTGCAGCCCGCGCACCCCGCTGGGGGCCACCATGGTCAGCAGTGAGGGGGCCTGCGCCGCCTACTTTAGGCATCGGCGCGGCCCATGCTGAGCCACTGCCCCCTGCCTTTCCCGCCCGAGTCGGTGGTGCTGCTGGGTCACGGTGGCGGCGGCCAACTAAGCAGCGAGTTGCTGCACAACGTATTTCTGCCGGCCTTCAGCAACCCGCTGCTGCAGGCCCTGGGCGATGCGGCTGTGCTCCCCATGGGCCAGCGTCGACTGGCTATGAGCACCGACTCGTATGTGGTCAAGCCACTGTTCTTCCCGGGCGGCGACATCGGCCGGTTGGCCGTGTGCGGCACGGTCAACGATCTGGCCATGATGGGCGCCCGGCCCGAATACCTTTCGGTCGCCTTTATTTTGGAAGAGGGTGTACCCCTGGCCAGGTTGCAACGGGTGGTCGACTCCCTGGCCGGAGCGGCCCAAGAGGCGGGAGTCCTGCTGGTGACCGGCGACACCAAAGTAGTCGAACGAGGTCACGGCGACGGAGTTTACCTCAACACAAGCGGCATCGGTTGGATTCCTGGCGGAGTGGGCCCCACCCCCCAGCGCGCATTACCAGGCGACGCCGTGTTGGTTAGCGGCTGCCTGGGCGATCATGGCATGGCTATCATGAGCGTACGCGACGGGCTCGAATTTGACACGCAGATCGTCAGCGATTGCGCTCCTCTGGCCGATCTGGTGAGCCGGTTGCTGGCCGTGGAACCGGATGTGCATGTGCTGCGTGACCCCACCCGCGGCGGCCTGACCTCCACCCTCCAGGAGATCGCCCGCGCCTCCCATGTTGGCATTGAAATCGAGGAGAAGGCTGTGCCCGTCCGACCTGCCGTAGCCTCCGCTTGCGAAATGCTGGGCCTGGACCCATTCTGTGTGGCCAACGAAGGCAAACTGGTGTGCATCGCCGCGGCCGAACGCGCCGATGCGTTACTGGCAGCTTTGCGCTCCCACCCGCTGGGTCAAGAGGCGGCCTTCATCGGAACCGTGGTCGCTCACCATCCTGGCACCGTGGTGGCCCGCACCCCCTTTGGCACCCGGCGAGTATTGGACCCGTTGTTGGGCGACCCCTTGCCCCGCATCTGCTAAGCGTGGGGCTGACATAAGTCCGCTCAGAAGCGAATGTGTTGGCACGACAAAATTGGTCGCAGCAGCCGATAGAATACATTCCATGAGGATTCCAGAGGGAATATCAGGCTGACCCGGGAACGTCAGGCCACTACTTCCGGGGGGGGCGTTCCGACGTCTCTACAGGCCAGCGTGGCTACGTGAAGGAAGGTGAATGAAAATTTGATGTGGTCGGGCTTGACTAGACGAGTATGATGTGTGGATTCCCCGCTCAACAAGGCCCTCAACAAGTTAGCGAAGCTCCGCCTCAAACCGACCAGTTGTATTCAGTTGGGCATCGAGCCCG
>JADMJV010000057.1 GCA_018780265.1 bacterium | reverse complement strand
GAAGTCTCAAGTCAAAGCAGGAGGCCAACTTTTATGATGATCCTGTTGAGTAGCAAAGTTCGTAGTCGGGCACCTGAAGCTCCTTGGGTGGAGCCAATCGAATTGGAGACACCCAGACGTGGCCGGGGGAGACCTAAGGGGTGCGCAGGCCCGTCGGAGGAAAAGATTCACTACCCAAGCGTCTGCGGTGTTGATCTGACAAAGTTCGGAAAAGTCCCCGCTGGGCTGAGGAACCGTCTGGGCTCAGCTTTCGCCAAGGCTATGTCTGATCTGAAGTCTTCGCGGCTTTGCAAGGATTCTACGTCGGCGGTGGTCGTGATTTGATACCCTTCCTTTGTGGCCTGCTTCCACCCATGGTCTTTGCCCTCGGTAGAGCCATCATGACCGAGCTTTTGACGGAAGAGCGCGGCCATTTAGGTCAAGAAATTGGCTGCAGTTGTGAAGGCTTTGGTGGAGAAATCGATTCCTGTTGCCGTTAGCCTTCGCTACGTGGAGGACGTCACCGCGACGGATGCCGCCTACGTGAAAGCTAATCTGAACCAGGAGGTGGACGAGATGAAACGCAAACCCAAGCCAGGCTGCAGCTCGAAACGGGGAACTCAAAGATGGCGTCATCTTCGCCTCTTCTGACGGAGACTTCTGCAGAGTCCGTGATCCTGGGCGAGTCCAGGCCACTATGAAGGCGGTGGGCCACCAAACTCCGCCTCAGCGGCGCTGAGTTCGTCTCTCAGGTCACGGCCTCGGCCATACCCCAGCGCTCCGATTTGTTCTAAGGCAGACCTGGCTGTTTGTCGGTCCGTGAGCGTAGAGCACTGGAGGAGAGCCCGCAAATCGAGCCGATCTTGCGGCCTGGCCTGATCGTCCCTGGCTAAGACTTTCATAGCGATCAAGTCCCCAACGCAGGCCACAGGCACCCGTACCTTTGGAAACACGGTGACGGGCTCTGCTCGCGCAACGACATCGGTCTCGATTCCAGAGGAGGCAAACAGTAAGTCGATGATGACCGGCTCTGCGCTTCCCGGGGGTGACAAGCGCACGGTGGCCAGTCGACCGCTGGCTTGTTGTTCCAGAATGGCAACCACCCGATAACCACGGGCCTGCAAAGAAAAAACTAACTCCTCGCTGGCACTGTCATTGGGTGTGGCGACGGCAAGATCCAGATCTTTGGTAAACCGAGGTTCGGTGCGCGCTCCGACGGCCAGTCCTCCAATCAGGCACCAGGATGTTTGGATGTTGTCCAGGTGGTCCTGAATCTCCAGGAGTAGAGCGGAGAATTCTCTCAAGCCCGGTGCCTTAGTCGGTGCATTGCGCAACAATAGTCCGCGCTGTGAGGTTGATATTCCAGCCAATGCGTCAGTCTGTGCTCGATTTGCTGCTCTGATTCGTCCGGGTATTTGCGCTGCAAATTCATACGCATCATTTCGATTCCGGCGCCCATCATGGTGAGAGCCAGTCGCAGGCGACTGGCGCAGTTGTCCTCTCGTTGGCCGAAAGGCCTTACCATTTGGTAAAGCTTACGGCGGCTGGCTGAAGGGCCCATCGGTTGAGTTTCTTCAGATTGGCCATTACCCCTGGCTGCCAGGTCCTATTCCAGGTAGCCGTCGCATAGGGAGGAGCCGTCGCGCTCGGCCACAATGAGCTCCTCCAGTTGCTTGAGTATGTCTTCGCCCTCTTCGCTGAGGTCGTGGGCCTCGGCCAGGAGTTGCTAATCCCCCTGTTCGAGGTAATCAGCCAGGCACTAGACTCCGTCGTCGCTCCCGCTGGCTCGGCGGGCGAAGACAATTTCCCAACCCTCTTCTCCGAGCTTGCGCATCCCCGCCTCAAATTCCAGGTCAGCGACTGACTCGATGGTGTATTCCCATTTGGGCAACACCGTTGCTTCGGGCGTTGGCAGAAGTTTCATCAGCACGAAGAGCGAGATCAGATTGACGATCAGAAGACTGGCGAGTAGACGGGATTGCATAGCGACCTCCCTAATTCGATGGGTTCATCATACTCATCGGTGCGACAAATTTGGTCGTAGTGTACCAATGTTTTCGGTGGCGGTGTTACCAGGGCGGTACCGGCTAAGGTAACCAACCCGGCTACGCCGGGTGCTTCGAATTCCCGACCCCCAGCCCCTATCCCGCCACGGATTCTGATTGCCCAGCCGTGCCGGAAACTCACCGACTTTCAAGGCTTTGTGGAGGCGCGCACGGGGGGCCCTGGTTTCCTTGGTGGCCACGGCGATGGGCAAGGCCGTGGTGGAGGAGCACGGGAGCACCGAAAAGGAGTCCGAGGTCGAGTCGGCGGTCTTGGAGGACGAGGAAGAGTATTTGGGGAGCTACCAGGAGTTGGCTCAGTTTCTCTGAGCTGAAACGAGCCTACACTCCCAGCAGATCGGCCAGGCCCGGGTTGCTGGTGATGATGCGCAGTTCGTTCTTCGCCCGCGTCAGAGCCACATAGACGTCGGTCTTGGCGGCGGCTTTCTCATCAAACTCAGGCACATCCACCAGCAATACGGCCGATGCCTCCAGCCCTTTAAAGCCCCGAATGGTCGAAAAGAGGGGAGCTTCTCCGCGTCGCCAGGCCACCAGGTCTACCGTGAGGCTCTCCATTTCGGCGCACACCGACTTGGTGCGCGAATAAGGAGAGAGCACCGCCACTGACTGTGGAGTGAGGCTGCCGACCAGTTCGGCCAGATGCGCCTTGACCAGCCTGAGGGCCTCTAAAGGGTCGGTGGCCATGGCCACCTGAGGGGCGCGCCCCTCGGGGGCTTGTGACTGCAAGTCGCTTTTGTCAGACTGCAGGCGCTGGCAGCTGCGTGCGATTTTTTGCGTGTTTCGGCAGTTCTGTCGCAGCACAAACCGGCCCGCAAAGTTGGGCAGGTCGAGCTCCGTTTTGTACAGGTTCTGCTCGGGGTCATAGAAGATGTAGCAGGGGGACGTCTCCTGGGGCAGCAACGAGAGCGCGGCCACCCACCAGGTCGAGCGAAAGTCCTGGCCTTCGTCCACCAGCAATGCGTCGTAGCCTAGATCAGGACGCCGTTCCAAAGCCTCCATCAGCAGTTCGGGCGGAGTCACGTCCCACCAATCCGAGGCTTCACCGACTTCAAAGGGTAGGCCCGCCAGTTGGCAACTGCGATGGCACAGCTCATGAAAGGTGTAGAAGTCCAGATTCTCCCGTGCCTGGGAGGCCCGAAGGTCCTGAGCCAGGTTTTTGTTGTAGCACAAAAAGAGAGCCTTCATGCCCTGCTGGGCCAGATCGGTGGCCCGCTGCACGGCCAGCAGCGTCTTCCCGGATCCGGCCACTCCCTGGATCAAAACCCGGTTCATAGAGAAAAGACCGGCCAGCGTATCCATCTGCACCCGGGTCAGTGTGTGCAGGACACGTTCCTCATCCGACACTTCGTGATGAAGGTCCGGGATCAACTGGCAGCGCGGCAAAAGCGCCTTGCGAAGCCTTTCCGACTCCGCCTTGGTGGGGGCGGGTCGTCCCTGTCCCCAGTCGGCCAGCATCTGGTGGAGACGAGTCTCCAGAGACTTGAGGTCCTCGGCATCCAACAGGATACTGCGCACCACTCCGGGCGGCAGGCTGCCCACAAAGCGGCAGCCTGGAAAGGCCGCCGCATACCCGCGCACAAAATCGCTCCCCCCGAGCTGGCCCCACAACAAGTGCATGCCTTTGCTGGCCTGGTCGAATGGGTCTTTCATCCAGTGCTGGTTCTGGTTCCACTCTCGAGTGTCGGGGTCGTAGCTGATACGCCCTCCCTTGACTTCCAGCACGATCAGACCCCTGGCGTGCAGCAGCACAAAGTCGGACTCGCCCTGCTCCATGCGGCCCGAGCGGCTGGTGAGCCAGGGGTAGCTATGAAATACCGCCCACTCTGGTCCCAGTTGCTCGTTGAGAAGCCGGGCCACCGTCGCCTCGGACTTCACGTCGATGGGCAGAGAACCGAGCGGGGGACAAAATCGGGGAGGCACCTGGCCATGTTGGCTTGGGGCTGTATCTTTCCTTCCACACGGGCTACGCTGGGGCGATGGCAACCAATCTGCCCGACCGGCAGCGCATCTCGGGCCTGCGACAAAAATTGCCGCGCTCTTCGATACAATAGGTTGGTGAGACCTATTGTGACAAAAGGGGGGGTCTGTGATCCATGGGACTGACGTTAAGAAGTGGAGGGTTTTTATGTTTCGCTGGTGGGCTTGTTTGTTGCTGGTGGTAGGCCTGTCCCTGTCCTCGTGGGCCGAATATTGCCCCGACTGCGGGATGATCCTGATGAATAAGTTCCAGTCAAAATTTGAACGTGGCGCGACCTGGCAGTTGCACACCTGCATGAACCATCACTCGTACTGGCTGCAGGCTCCAGGCACGGTCGCGCAGCCAGACTACCGGTATCGCCCCCCCGCCCCAGGCCGGAGCTTTGCTTACAGCTTCCTTCCCACCCCGCCTCGCGGCGACGCGGTTGCTGTTCGGCTAGGGGTTCCCAGTCATCAGGGCCCCCAGAGGACTTTCACCTCCTAGTCACTTCCCGGTCCACTTTCGCTCGCCGGTTATCGTAGCGTCCTTGGCGGCTCCTCCGAATCGTTCGACGCACGCGTCTACTTGAGACAGGGCACCACCTCGTTTCAGGCAGGATGCATGCACCAATAAAATCAGGCCCTGGACAGAATCCAGAGCCTGAATGTATGGGCCCCTCAGAAATCACGAAAATTCCCAAGTTGTCTGGAGTACGGCCCAAGGGTTCAGCCCTGGAGCACGTATCTGACGGGTAGTCAATTTGTTCGTCTTCTGTGGAACTCTACTGGGTGCGCACCCAGCTTCCATCATAACTCAAGTGCAGCCAAAGCTAGAAGTGGGCGGTTCCCCATTGTGGCTGGTCAGATTTGGGGTTGCACCCGGGTCGCCGGACGTGTCTGCCTATCAGCAGGGCTTCGCAGCCGATTCCCGAAAACCCATTGTGTGTCTGTAGAAAGTGTCAACGGAGGAGGTATCTGGCGGCAGTTGACTGCGCCCTCTACACGCCCCAAGTCGGCGGAGTGCTGCGAAGTTGCCCGCGGCATGAGTGATGGAAGTTCTCTGAGTTCCGGCGCCCACCAGGCCATTTCCCAGCCCGAGCCCGCACCATCGAGTGGTTTCAAACCGATTCTCAACGCCGTCAATCTGACGGAAGCCCAGAAAAAAACTCCGGTGCCCATGGCCGTGCTGGACCGGGCTCAGCAACTGCTGGATAAAGGCGACCGAGGCGGAGCCTATCTCACGCTCTATCAAGAGCTGGGCAGCGAGCAGATTCTGATTCAAACGCAGATCACCACTTATACCGGCATCTGGGGCTCGGGGGCTCTGACTGGCAACAATATGGCCCGAGAGGACGGGGGCAGTCGCTACAACACTCAGCTCGACGAGTTTTCGGTAGAAATCGCCCAGGCCACTATCGATGCCGTGCGCAAAGATGTTGAGGCCGGTGGAACTGGCCGCCTTAGCGACGACCAGTTTCAAAGCGCCGACCGCAAGGTGTGGGCTGACAAAGGCATGGCTGAACTGTTTCCCGGTAACATCCAATTCTTAGATTTCTGGAATCACAAAAAGGGCGACCGCGCCGCTGCTATCTTTGCCAAGTCCAACTTAAATCTACTGAGCGCCGCCCTGCGCTCGCTGGTGCCTAACACCAGTTTTCTGGGGCTCAATCATGACCTGCGCAACGTATCCCACTACATCGGCAAACGACCTGCCGAGTTTGCTGAAAATCCCAACTACACCACCCACGGCGGCGCAGGCGACCGCTTCATCACGGTGGTGGACAATCGCACAGGTTTCGTAGAGGCCTTTTGGGACAACAAGCCCTATTGCGGCCTTCTGCCGATGCCCCAACTGGCCAATCGCCCAATGCAGGGCGGTTCCCCCGAACATCAGCGGCGCCATCAGTTGTACGAAGTGTTGGGGGCTAACCGGCACGCTTCGCAGCCTTCACCCAACGGCCAGACGCTCTGGGTCGAAAGCACCTGGTGCAGCGTCCGGTAAGTTCCGTTCCTATCTAACCACTCGCAATAATGGCCCGAATGGGCTGGCCCAAAATCGTCATGGCGAGATGGGTTGCAGGGAGTTGCCGTGCGACCTCGTACGAAGATTCGTGACTATTTTGGGCGGCCGGCGAATTTAGATGGTCCTGCCGCCCGAATCCGCTTGAAGTCGCTTTGTAAGCCTGAAACATGGATACGCGCTCATTTCCCCAACGCAGGCGAGTTCAGGCGCACAGGTCGGCGGATGTGGAAAGGAGTTCGCCCAGTCGCCTGAGGATCGGCAGTGGGCATAGCTTGAGCGCGGTCACCAAGGCGGGCCGTCAAAATGGTTTGGATAGCTTCCAGCATTCCTTCCTGGCAGACCTTCTGGATTCCGCGTTTGTTCGAAGCACTAGTCGCGAGCCCGAGCCAACCAGAGCAACTCGGCCAACTGGCCGGCCCGCTCACTCCATTCTTCGTCCAGTCCCGCTCGAGAATTCTCTACGTGCGACTTGAGACGGCCCATTACGCTGCCCCGCAATCGCGTGGAGAGCCAGCGATAGGTGTCCGCGTCGAGGCGACGCACCGTTTGCAGCACGATCTTGAGCAGGCCTTCATAGCCCTCGAGAAACACCTGAAGGACGTCGTCTTTGCTATTCTTTCTAGGATTGGAGGCGATACGCAGGAGACGGCTCTGCAGCGAAAGGCCGTTGAATATCCCATTCGAGTGAGCCTGAATCTGACGCCAACTGGACGGTTTTAGAGAGCGCCGCCGTAAGTTGGCCGATCCCTCTGGATGAATCCCTTCCCAAACCAGACTGTCCGGTCCCAAACAGGGAAAAGCGTGAGACGGGAACTGAGTCCCAGCATCTACCGTCAAGTCTCGCTGGGCCACCAAATCCTTCACGATCAGAGCATAGTCGTGGTCCTGGCGGCGCAGAAAGGCCAGTCGAAAGTCATACAAATAGGGCCACAAAGCACCGTCGATGTGGGCTCGAAAGTCTCCCGTGACCAGGTCCAGCACACGGCAACAAGGGACCGAGCGGGTCTCTACCCAGGCCAGCAGACCCTGTCTCAGGGAGGGTTGGGTAGCACCCTCGATGGCCACCGCGCTGTCCGCCTGAATCTTTCGATAATAAACGACTTCACCGGTCGGAGTCAGATCTTCCCAGGCCACCCAACCAGCACTTACGCGGGCCCGAAATCCCGTAGGCGAAAGCAGTTGCCAGTGGCGATCCCGCAGATTCAAGAGACCCACCCCTCCCGTACCATGCTCGCAGGCCAGCCAACTGGCGTCCATCGAGGTGGGCGAGTAGTTGGGCACTACCAATTCTCCGTCCCCGCGGCCTTTCTGCAGGTCATAGAGCACCACTCCACTATCTTCTCGGTAGACGGCTACGTGGCGGCCGTTGCTCTGGCAGCGGCTTTCACGCTGGTGCGGTGGGCTCAGGCAGTAAGCCGGCTGTCCCGCTGGCCTCAAGGGGCGGACCTTGACGCAGTGGCCGGCTTGTGACCACACTACCATGCCGTCCGAGCAGGCGGGATGGCTTTGAAATTGGGTGGCACTCTCTTCCACCCAAAGGTTGCGTGTACGCGGCGCTTGCGGTCCCGGCTCTTTCCCCTCGTGGCGGATGCGCACAAAACTTTCGTCGGCCAATTCAAGCAAAGCGGCCAAACGCTGAAACTCGCGGCGGGTGCCGCCGGTAGCCCCGGCCACCGGCTTGTAATGAAGCAGGTGCTCCAGTTGAGCCCAGCTGTGCTGCATGATGGAACGAACCTGCACTTCGGCGACTTCTCCCGGCCGGTCCCCGCCCACGATCAGGTGCAGCGAGCTGTAGCCAAAGTCATTGCCCCCCTTGAGCGGACGCTTGTCCTCCACGCGCAGCACATCCAGTTCTTGCTCAAGAGTCTCGCGCACGATATCCACATCGTCGGAAAAAATCAGCACGACCCGCACTCCGCAAATGTCTTCACACTCTGCTAAAGGCTCTCGATAGCCTTTGCGCACGACCTTTTCCAGAAAGCTGGCCTGAGACTTGACCCGAGAGTTGATGTGATCGTAGACAATGCCGCGGTTTGTTAAAATCATCGACAGCCGCGAGGCCAGTCGCTGCGCCAGGCTCTCCCACATCGGCCGACGCAACTGAAAATGATGCAAGAGCTGGCTTTGGGGCAGGGCCGGAAGCACCGGATTCAGGGCGAACTCTCAGACGGTCGCATATCCTCATCAATTCAGGGCCGACCCCGGCGTATCCTGGGGGGAGCCTGAGGCGCTCTGCTGAAACCTGAGACGATGCTGATGTTTCGAGTTCTCACAGCTCTCTTCTGCCTGGTGGCGGTCATCTGGCTGGTCTACATCTATCAAACCAGTTTACTGCCTCGAGTTCCAGCCCAGGTGCTGGAAGCTCGCCTCAACAATAACCTGGGCGGAAAGGTAGACGCCCTCTTTCGAGTGGAGTATCAATGGCTGGGAAAAAAACGCGAGGCCACACTGGATGCCGGCTACAGCAGCTCGTCGGTAGCGCTGATGGAGGAGGAGGTGAAGGCCAATCCCGGCGGATCCACGGTACAGCTGACGGTAAACCCGCACCACCCCGAGCAGCCCATGTGGCCACCGGATCGTGCCTCCAGCTTCCTCGGCCCGGGAGTTTTTTTGCTGCTGGGATTCTTTTTTTGGGCTATTCCCGAAGGCGTCAATGCGGTCAACGAGCGTAAAACCAACGTCTTTCTGGTGGCCTGGCGCACCTTTGGTCCCATCGCGGCGATCTTGCTGCCGGTGGCTGGCGGCATGGCCTTCTCCACTTACCAGGTAGGGCAAACCTGGACTCTGGTCCAGGGCCAGGTGGTCAAGGCCGAGTCGATCACCGCCACCCGGCGACTTTCGGCGGCCCGAATCGTCTGTAAATATCAGCTAGGTGAGCGCCAGTTTGAGCAACCTGTCTACAGTCATTGGCGCGCCTCAAACTCGGCGGTCCAGGCCTGGTTAGCTCACTACCCTCCCGGAAGCAGCCTGAGTCTGCGTTGCTATCCGGCAGACCCATCCTTATGCCGCCTGGAAATCAGCGGTAGCGACTACTTGTTGGCGGGAGGGATGCTGGGGATGGGCATCATCTTTGGCGGAATGGCTTTGCTGTTCCGAAAATTCGCCTAAGCCGACAGGTGAAAGGCCTTGATCAGGTCCAAAGAGGACACGATGCCAACGATCTCTTCCTCGCGCACGACGAGGACCCGATGGATGTGGTGCTCTAACATCATTTCGGCCAGGTCTCCCAGCGTTGCTGTCTCCTTGGCAAAGTAGACAAAGGGCGACATGACCTCGCCCACCAGCGCATCCCCTAAGCCCTCCATCAGGGCCTCTTCCCAGGCCAGAGGGGCGTTACCATGAGAGCGGGACTTCAGCCAATTTTGCCCCACGAAGGAGGCCACGTCGGTCAGAGAGATCACGCCGGTGGGGTGGCCCTCTTCATCCATCACAGGAACTCCAGAGATACGCCTTTTGGTGAGCATCTGCACCAGTTCACGCAGCGTCGTGTCGACCCTGACGGTGACAACCCCGCGCTGCATAATGTCACAAGCATGGCTGGCCCGCTCGCGATCAGCGCTGGTTTGGGGCACACCCTCCTCGACACTCTCCACCCAGCCCTCGGAAGCCTGCGGAAAGAAATGCTGCAAGGCCTGAATAGGCGACATTCGGTTCAAGGGCAAAGGGCCCAGTGGCCTCTCTACATTCGGTTGACGAGGGGGGACGATGTAAGGGGTCAGCACAGCACACTCCAACTGCCTCGATTATGCCCCAAACGGAGCCAACCTACCCTGATCAAGATCATCATGGCGTCCTTGTCAGACATTGTCATGTCAGGCCGACCGGGCAGACCCTATACTATGCTCTATGAGACGCTTTTCACGACTATTCGCCTGGATGCTGCTGGGTCTATGCTCAGCAGGGGCCGACCCGCAGGTGGACCGGCTGTTTGCGCTTGCCCGGTCGGTCAATGCTGGCCTCATCGACTACACTGCCGAAGTCGACATCGATCTTCAGGCGACGGCGGGGCCACTCCACTACCAACCCAAGGGTTGCGGAACCTACTTCTACAAAAAGACCGATAGGCACAAATTGGAGGTAAGCGGTCTGCCCAGTCAGCTGCGCCAATATCCCATGGTCTTTGGTTTCAATCTGCCCCATTTGGAGAAATTCACCGCCATCGTGGCTGGCGCGCCCGACCATAAGGGAAGAGCCGTTTATCAATGCCGCTTGATCCCCATCTCTCCTGACAACTCGATCCGACAGATAGATCTCCTGATCGACCAGGCCAACTTTACCGTTCCCAACTATGTCAACACCTACAAAAATGGCGGCACGGTCTGCGTGGAGATCGAATATACTACGGTCGATCGCTTCACCGTCTTCGATAGAATGAAAGCACAGGCAAATTTCCCCTCGGCCGGCATCGTGGCCACCGGGGAAGCCAAATACAGCCACTATTTGTTCAACAAAAACCTTCCGGACAGTCTTTTCGTGAACAGCAGACACGGTTGGGTGCTGGGCACCGTGCCCGCCCCCGCCACGCCATCTCCCAAATCAGGCCTGCCTCTACCCTTGTTGGTGGGCTAACTCAATTGGGATTGCGGGGCCATTTGGGAAGTTTCTTATCGATCGGGTGCCACTTGGGAGCCGAATCCACCCAGATATGCCCCTGTGGCTTAAAGAAGCCTGGTTCATCCATAGTGCCCACCCGTACAGCCACAAATTCCGGAGTGGCTTCGTTGTAGCCCAAAAGATGGGTGCCGCACTCCGCACAAAACTCCCGCACATAAATGCCCGCCGCCGTCTTGGAGCGATGGGTGCGCGGTTCGCCTTTGCGAACGTGGAAGCACGAGCGCTGCATCATAATGGTATAAGCCGGACCGCCGCCAGACAGGTATTGACAATCGCGGCAGTGGCAGGCCCCCTGGGCCAGCGGCTCACCATCCGCCTGATATCGAATCAGTCCACACAAACATCCGCCGTCAAATTTCATAGAAGAAGCCTTCCGCAAGCAGGATTCAACAGCCTGCCAAACCTGTCAGGGTTTATAGCGCAGGCAATGGGGGCGGTAGAGATCAGGGCGTTGTAACAACTGGTCCACCGGATAGACATTCTGGTTGTAGGTAAGCAGCATACCCCGGTCATCTTTGATGTGCGGGTGCAGCTTTGCATTATAGGTTAAAACTCCCGAATCCGGGGTGGGGATTTGGTAGACCCGCTGTCCCTGGAAGGGGCCGGTGGGATTGTCGCTCCGGTGGCGCCAGATTTCGCTGCCGACCTGTGTGATCACCTCAAATTGTTCCCCGTGCGTGGATACGGACAGTTCGTTAGCCACCGACGGACCGATGGGCGCTGCCTGCTCAGGCTGAGCCGACCATTGCTGGCCGTTCCAGAAGGTCCAGGCCGAAAAATCGTCCAGTTGAGGGGTGCGGGCCACCACCAACTCCTTATGGTCTCCGTGGTCGCGGGTGCCGTAAATATAAAGGTTCCCCTGGTGCCGCAACAGGCCGGCTCCCCAGTGGGTGGGGGGTGGACCTGCGCAAAAGTGCGGTACGGGCGTGATGCTTTCCACTTCGGGGCGCTCACCGTCCAGGCGCAAACGGGCCAAGGCGGCTCCATTCTGTCGAAAATTGAAGCCCTCTGGACCAGTAGAGGTGGTGAAACTGCCCAGCAACACCAGCGCCCCGTGATCCTCACCGCCCTCGCCTCCATAAACCCAATACCAACTATGCTCGTCCTGTCCCGGAAACAGGCTGTCGGCGACCGGCTTCATGGGAGATTGAGCCGTTTCTTGCGAGCCCCACGAATTGTGCAGCATGCCCCAACCTGGCTGCAGACTGCCATCTACTCCGATCGAACCGGTGATGGTGTCAGAGAACAACCAGAAAACGCGTCCATCCTTCAACGGAAAGGAATAAGCGCCATCGGCCCCCAGCCAGCCTTGCTTGTGATCGAAATGAGCCTGAAAGGCCGCATCGCCGACCACCCCGGGTTGGCTGACGCAGGCCGCCAGAGCCGTAGCCCGATCCACCTCCGGTAGGGGTCGAGAGTGGGTCAGTTGCACGCAATCCGGGGACCTCTGAGGAGCTGAGGTGGACCGGCTGAGTGCCGAGACGGCGGGCAAATGAGGATCGATCTTCATCTTCAAGTATACCGCCATCGGAGCCAATCTCCCTGTATCAAAAAAGCCCTCGGGTTTCCCCGAGGGCTTTTGGCTGACCGAAATCCGCTTAACGCAGTTGCGGGGCGATGGGGTTGCCATTTCTCATATGATAGGCATCCATACCCAGCACGAAATGACCACCCTCGTGGCCAGTCTGATACTTGGGAAAGGATACTACGTCGACGTAGATACGCACAAAACCGCGCATCTGCTTGACGCGAACCTGAGCGACCAGGCCCTCGTTGACGGGGACGCGGTTTTTTGGCTCCAGGCCCCCTACAATCGAACTGTTGGGCACATCGATGGCGATGGACCGATAGGCAGACGTGCCCACCGGCAGTTCGTGAACGCGATAGGAACCACCAGGCGCGTTCACACTGACGCGCACCCAGCCTGCACCTTTGGTCACACTGACTCCCTGCACCACGGCGGCGTTAGCCGAGGCGCAGATGACTCCGGCCGCGGTCAATGCTGCTACACCAAGGCACACATTGCGCATCTTGCCAAGAATCCAAGATTTCATAGTTACCTCCTCTTGGCGTGCTCAGGTAGAGCGAGCAGCGCCTGACAGGGCGGGCCCTTCAACACCATACCAAGGGTTCCTTTCACCTCTCGGGAATACCCAGGCCCATGTCCCGAGAGGCCGAGGTCCTGAAGATTCTGCTCGAAATGAGCCGCGAGATCAGCTCGCAAATTCCCATTCGAACCGTGGTCCGCCGCCTCAGTCTACGCCTCAAACAACTACTCCACGCCGACGAATGCTCGATCATGATTTTGGATGACAGCCGGAAAGAACTGGCCTTCTCCGAATCGACCGGGCTGACGCGTTGGGAGTTGGAAAACATTCGCTTCCGGGTGGGCGAAGGCATAGCCGGTTGGGTGGCCCGCCACAAAAAACCCGTGCTTATTCCCGACTGCGCCAGCGACGAACGCTTTGTCTCGATTCCGCATCAAAAGCGACCCATGATTTCCATGATCTGCGTGCCCATGCTGATCAAGCGCCGAGTGATCGGCACCGTCTCTTTAACCACCCGTAGCAGCGGTCACGTGTTTAGTGAGGCCGAATTGGAACTGGCGGTACTGCTCTCGGCCCATATCTCGCTGGCCTTGGAGAACAATCGCCTCTACGAAATCTCGGTCTCCGACGGGCTGACCAACCTGTACAACCGTCGCTACCTGGAGCAGCGGCTCAGCAAAGAGATCTCCTACGCCCGCCGCTTTCGCAAACCGCTCACGGTTTTGATGACCGATGTCGATTTTTTCAAGAAACTCAACGATGGGTATGGCCATCAAGCGGGAGACTACGCCCTGCGCCAGGTCAGCGAAACGCTGACGGCCGGCCTGCGCGACTACGACGTGGTGGCCCGATATGGCGGTGAAGAATTCGCCATTATCCTGCTCTCCACACCGCGGGGGCGCGGGGCCAGCACCGCCGAACGTCTGCGCCAGGCCGTGGAGGATTGTGACATCCGTTTTCGCGGCAACCGTCTCAAGGTCACCATCAGCCTGGGAGTGGCCAGCTTTCCCGAAGACTCCGACGATGCCGAGTTGCTCGTGGATTACGCCGACAAAGCGCTCTATGAAGCCAAACGCCGCGGCCGCAATCAGGTCTGCCTCTATGAGGAGGCGCGAACCCCCGCCAAAAAAGGCTTTGCCGAAGGTGGCGCCCGTCGCCCCAACGACCGCCGCGACCCCAGCTGAAAGGAGGCAATGACGGGCCATCAGCCAATCCTACGGGGATGAAACGATTGCTGCTGCTACTGGCCCTCAGCCAGACCGTTTATGCCGAACAGTTCTTTGTGCGCAACCGACCCTTCCGGGGCATCGAGAAGCGCGAAGGGGTGTGGATCGCCCAACTGTCGACCCTGGCTCCGGCCCTCGAACTGCCGTTGACCCAGACCGGCCGCCATTGGGTGCTGGGAGTCCCACCGGAAGAGCCGATCGATGGCGAGGCAGGCGTCTATTACCAGGGAAAACGTTTGCAGTCTGTGGACGCCAACCTGCAGGTCCAGTTGTATGCCTTTATCCAGGAGATCGGGGGGCGCACCATCGAGAACAAATCCATGGGCTGTGTCGATCTGTATGCGCCGACCAAAATGCTGAGCCGATCCATGAGTTGCAACAACGTCCATGTGCTCATGTTTCACAAGCCCGAGTCGATCGGCCAGCAAGTGGCCAGTCTGGGCGACAGCATTCGCCAAACGCGTGGCCTGGAGCCGGTACCCATCGACTTTGAGGACACCGCTCACCCTCTCTGGCAACAGTGGGGTAAGTACTGGAACCCCGGAGTCATGCCGCTGGTGGTGGTGGTCGATCCGGCCGGCCGGGTGCTGAGCACGTCCTCAGCCAGTCTGCCCAGCCCCTCCCAACTGCGCCAGACCTTTGGCAACTTCGTGGCTGCGCGCAGCCAACTCAATGCACAAAGGGTGGCCATGCCGGCGGCAGGAAGTTTCGCCGGCTTCTCTTCGGGGGGCTGAGGGCCCTGAACCGGTTCGGCGGTCGCCGAGCCAAGCGAATCTTCGATATTTCAAAAAATGAACTGGCGGCCAGCGGGTAGAAGGCGATTTCATGGTTGTCAAACCGCAACAAACCTGGCTCAATACCCTGATCAGCTTTCGTGCCACCGCCTTGCACGACTGCGGTGGGCGAATTGCGTTTGCCACGGCCATTGGCGTGGTGGTTGCCTTGATCGAAAACCGATGCGGGGTGGGGGTCCTCGACCTGACACCGGTCCCCTTCAGCCTGACCGGTGTGGCCATCGGAATCTTTTTGGGCTTCCGCGGCAAAACGGCCTACGATCGCTTCTGGGAGGGCCGAACGTTGTGGGGGGCGCTGGTCAACAACTGCCGTAACGGTGCCCGTCAACTGCAAACCTTGTTGCACTGCCCCGAGCCAGAACGAGAAGAGATGCGGGCCCTGCAGGTTCGGTCCAGCTACCTGCTGATCGCCTTCGCCAACGCGCTGCGCCATCACTTGAGAGATTCCGACCCGGCCGGCGATCTCGAAGCCTTGCTGCTGCCGTCCGACCTGGAGCACCTGCGCGATCAGCGCAACGTCCCTCTGGCCATTGTTCAGTTGCTGGGACAAGAATTTGTCAAGGCCCGCCGGCGTGGCTGGCTCAACGACCTGCACGTCCCCCTGGTCGACAACCTGCTCAGTGACTTGACCAATGTTCAGGGTGGCTGTGAACGCATCAAAAACACTCCCGTCCCCTACGCCTATGGCGTACTCAGCCACCGCACCGTGGCCTTTTTCTGTTTCTTCCTGCCCTTTGGCATTGTCGACGACGTCAAGGCCTACACGCCCTTTGTCACCTTCTTCGTGGCCTACGCCTTCTTTGCCCTGGATGCCCTGGGCGCCGAGGTTGAAGAGCCCTTTGGCACCGACCCCCACGACCTGCCTCTGAGCGCCCTCTGTCGCACCATCGAGATCAATCTGCGCCAACTACTCAACGAAAGCGAAATCCCCCCGTTCCTGGCCCCCGTGGAGTGCATCCTGAATTAGACCGCCAACTGGCCCAACCGCTCCACGGCAACTTCCACCCGCTGGCGCAGGCTCAGAACGGGCGCCAGAATATCGCCCAGCTGAAAAAATCGCTGGGGCGCAGTGCCCAGATGGAAGGCCCGAAAATCCAGATCGGGCCCCACTTCGTCCCAATGGAGCGGAGTACTGACCAGGGCTCCAGGCACCGCCCGGATTACGTAGGGGCCGGCGGTGGTGGCGCCACGCCGGTTTTGGGGCGCGTCCAGGTAGACCCGATCCTCCCCTCGCCGAGCCGGCGAACGCATCAGGGTAAACAGGTCCGGGTGCCGGTGGCCCAACACGCGAGCGATGAGGTGAGCCAGATTGCGGGTTAATTCAAATTCGTATCCGGCGGCCACCGGTACGTAAATGTGCAGACCTCGCGAGCCGCTGGTCTTGGGAAAGCTGGCCAGGCCCAGTTCGTCAAGCAACTGCTTGAGGGCCAGCGCCCCCTGAATCAAGCGCGGGAACTCACAATCGGCGGGGTCCAGATCAAGCATCATAAAATCCGGTTGGTCCAGGCTACCGATGCGACTGAGCCAGGGGTTATGGTCGATGCAGCCCAGATTGACCAGAAAGAGCAAGCAGGCCCGATCGTTGCACAGAGGGGTCTCCACCGTCATTCCTCGCGAATTCTCCAGGGGATAGGTGGGTAGCCAGGCCGGAAAATGGTAGTAAGCTCGCTTCTGAAAGAAGAAATCGCCCTCAATTCCGTCGGGGTAGCGCTTCAGGGAGAGCGGCCGATCCTTGAGGTGAGGCAAAATGAAATCGGCGATTTCGTCGTAATAGCGCAAGACCTGACCCTTGCTAATCCCATCGTTCGGAAACAGCACCTTGCCCAGGTGCGTCAACTTGAGGCGCCTCCCCCCGACCTCCAGCAGGGCCTGATCCGGATCGGTGCTGGGAACCAACTCCTCTTCGGGGGGAATTTCCTGGTCATCCCACAGACAAGACTTGGGGTCGGCGCCCTCCACCAACCCCGCATAGACCGGCGCCCTCAAAATACCGGCCTCCGTGCGGGTATTGAAGCGGACCCTGCAAACCAGATCCGGGCGCAGCCAGTGCCAGGCCTCGGGCGCTGCCGCAAAGGGACACTGCTGGCTATGCAGGGGTTCCAGTAAATGGGCCACGCGAGCCAGCTCCGGGCCGGAAAAGCCCGAACCCACGTTGCCTACGTGCTCCAACTGGCCGGCCCGATACAGGCCTAACACCAACGAGCCAAAAAACTCACGCCCTCCTTCGGGGGCCGTCATGCCGCCGATGACGCAGTCGATCTCTTCGCTGATCTTGATTTTCAACCAATCCCCACTGCGCCCGGAGCGATAAGGCGAGTGGCGCCGTTTTGCCACAATTCCCTCCAGGCCACGCAACTGAACCAACTGAAAGAAGGCCTCGCCCTCTTCATCGACACTATCTGACAGGCGCAGCCAGGGGTTGGGCTGCAACACCTGAGTCAACAGTTGGCGGCGGCGAACCCAGGGCAGGTTGCGCAAGTCGTAGCCATCCAGATAGAGCAGATCAAAAGCATAATAGGTGGCCGGGTGCGATTGGGTGAGACGGTTCACCTGGGCCATCTGGCCGGCCTGAGTGCGCGATTGCAGACGCTGAAATTGAGCCGCCCCCTGCTCGTCCAGACAGACCACTTCACCGTCCAAGATAAACTCGCGTGCGCCAACGGCCTGGCTCAGCACTTGCAGTTCGGGCAACTGACGCAGCAACGAATTGCCCTGCCGCGACAGCAGGCGAAGCTGGCCCCCCCGCCCAAAGGCCAGAGCCCGGTAGCCGTCCCACTTCAACTCAAAGGAAAAGGCGGGGTCAGAAAAGGGCGGACTGGATTTGGCCAGCATGGGGGCGATCCAGTCTGGCATGGGAGCGGCCTCGCCTTCAGGGGGTTGGCTCTCCCACAGCGATGGCCGCCTCTGCAGAGGCGACAGATTTTCGGGGTCCCAGTCGGGCCTTACAAAGCTATCTTTTTTCTTCATCCACAGCCAGTTGGGCTCGGTGGAGGTGCGCACCAGCGCGAAGCTGCCTTGAACTCTCTGGCCGTAGAAAGCCAGCTTCAAGTCGCCTCTGGCATATTGTTCGTCAAAATCACCCGACTCCAGCACCTGGTAGGTGCCCTGATCCCAAAGCTGGATACTGCCGGCCCCGTAATTCCCGGATGGGATGGTCCCCTGAAAATCCAGGTAGTCCAGAGGATGATCTTCGGTATGCACGGCCAGGCGCTTCTCTTTGGGATCAAGGCTGGGACCGCGAGGTAGCGCCCAGCACTTGAGGACGCCGCCATGCTCCAGGCGCAGATCGTAGTGCAGGCGACGTGCTTGGTGACGCTGGATACAGAAGCGCTGGCCCGGACCGGCTTCCCCCTCGGGCTGCCCCGGCGCCGGCTCGGGAGTTTGCTCAAACTGGCGGCGTGCCTGGTAGTCCTCTAGGGACAAGGCACCAGTCGCAGCTCCCGCTGTTGACTCAGGTAGCGGCGAACCCCCTCAGCCCACTCGCTCTCCGGCTCCAGCCGCAAGAAGCTCAGCCAGTGGGCACGGGCCTCGCCGCCGCGTCCCAACAGTTCTAACAGGCGGGCCCGGTTGTAATGACTGTCGGCGTGATTGGGACACAGGTCCAGGGCGCGCCCCAACTGCTGCTCAGCCTCCTCCAGACGATCGAGGCGCTCCAGCGCGATAGCCATGTTGAATCGCACCACAATCGACCAGGGCTGACGCTGCAGGTCCTGCTGCAAACGCTCCAAAGCCAGGGCCGGGAGGCCCTCTTTAAGCAGTTCCAACGCGTGGGGTCGACGCAGCGGGCAAACCTCCGGAGCGGGCGCGAAATCGAAGAGTCCCTGGCCGCTTTCCAGCTCCATCACCCCCTGGGCGTCGCGTATTAGCGCCTTCCCTTGCGAACAGCCCAGCCAGCGCCGGCCCAACACCTGAGCCAACGTGCTCGACAGCTTCAGGCCCTGCCGGGTTAGCCGGGCCAGCCGGCGCAATCCCCCCAATTCGACCAGAGAATAAGCCTGACTGGGACGTACCAGGCCACGCCGCTCCCAATAACGCAGCCTCCCTTCCGGGACCTGAAGCAGACCCAAGGCTCGCTGCCGGGAGTAGCTGTCCATCTACTGAGCCTGAGCCGTGGCGGCCTCGGATCCACCGGCTTCCAAGGGAGGGCGCGCCGGCGGCAAATTGGCTTTGGTCCGCTCCAGACTGGCCTTGAGGGCGGCCATCAGATCCATGGCCGGCGGCAACGCCGAAACCGTGGTAGAGACCACGTCCTGTCCCTGAGCCTTGGCTGCGATCAGGGCCTGCAGGTTTTCGCGGTAGCGGTCGTGGTATTTGCCAGCCTCAAAAGTCGCCGCCAGGGACGAGACAAAAAGCCGCCCCAGCTCCAGTTCCTTTTCCTGCAATTCGACCAGTTCGGGGTGGCCGTAGTCGCTGACGCTGCGCACCTCGTCGGTATAAAAGAGAGTGTGCAGCATGAGACCCCCGGCCGACGGGCGCAAGATCACCGTATGTTCGCGCTGCGACTTGACCAGTCGCGCGATGGCCGCGTGACCCATATCGGTCAGGGCGCGTTGCAGCAGGTAGTAAGGCTTCTCGCCCACCTTGCTCTCGGGCACCACAAAATACGAGGTATCGAAGTAGACGGGGTCCACCTCTTCCAGTTTGACAAACTCCAGGACCTCCATCGATTTGGCCGACTCCGGGGCCACCGCCTGAATCTCGGAATCCTCGATCAACACGAAGCGTCCGCTGTCGACTTCGGCTCCCCGCACCAATTCGCTGCGTTCCACCGTGCGCTCACAGACGGGACAGTGAAGCTTTTGCTTGAGGCGTGAACCACAGGGTTTATGAATCTGATTGAACGACACCGTTTCGGTACGGGCGGCGGCATAGAGCCGAATCGGCACAGAAACCAATCCAAAGGTGAGATGACCTTTCCAAACGGTAGCAGCCACAAATGCCTCCCCGGCAATCGAAGATTAGCCAGCTTTTTTCCTGGAATCAAGGGGCGCTCCCTGCGCTGGCAGCGAAATTGTTTTGCTCCGCAAGGGCGCAGGCCCGGCCCGGTCGAAGTCTGCCCCATGTCGAATGAGCAAGATTCCGCCCTGGTTCTTCCCGCCAACACTCCGGCCTGGACCTTCCAGTGTTGGGCTTCCTTCGTGATTTCGCTGCTGATTTTAACGCGCGGAATCTGGCTGATACAACTCGACCCCTGGATTCGCGGCTTTATGATGATCGCGGCTTTTTTCACCATCGCCTCCAGCTTCACACTGTCCAAGACGCTGCGCGACAATCGAGTCAACGATTTCGATACTTCGGCCTGGAAGTTTTTCGCCTGGGCCTCCTTTGCCGTCTCGCTGATCGCCACGTTTACCGGCATCTACTGGATGCCAGACACTCTGGGTGGCGCCAAGGGAGGGGAAGGCTGGGTACGGGGCTTTTTCGTGGCCGCCTTCTTCTTCCAGATCAATTCAAGCTTTGCCCTGTCCAAAACGGTTCGCGACAACCACGAAGCCGCCCAGCGCCTGAAGGGGTACTAGCTTTTAATTTTTTTTGAGGACCCCCCGTTAAGCTGCTCCTACAACATACACACAACAGGGGAGCAAAATCATGTCCGCCATTGACGCCTTTCGTGCCAAGCATCCGGTTCTGCAGTCTTTCCCAATTCTCAGAGCCGCCGAAGTCAGCAAAGATTTCAGTGCCGGTTGGGGGGACCCGTGCTCAACGGGACCCATCGACGTAATCGACCTGAATGGCGACGGCGTCGCCAACCAACCCGAAGCCCCCAAGCGGTCTTCGAGGCGGGACGCGCCCCAAGAGGTGCGCGTCAACGAGCCGGCCCTGCACGCTCCCAGCTATGCAAAACTCTGCCAACTGGCGGAGGAGCAAGGCCAGCCGATTTTGACCCAGGAAAATCTTGGAACCAGTCTTTACGTATACAACCCGCGGGTCGTCCAGCTTGAAGATAAGTCGACACAGGCCTTTCGAGATGACTACCGACCCCTGGACGCAGTGGTAGCGGAGCACTTTGACCCCAAGCACCCCCAGGCCACCTGGGCTTTGGACACTGAGAACCACATGCTATTGATCTACGACCCCAAGGGCTAAGGCTATTTTTTGGCCGGCTCCACAATCCAGGACGAGTAAGTAGGAAATTTCAAGGGGTCGCCGGCGCCGCGAAACTGTTTGCGATGATGGCCGCCACAGCAACTCACGGTCATGGCCAGGGGACGCTTCGACATGGTGTAGTCTGTGAAGGTCATCTGATTGGCCACCGGACATGTGGGCAATTCCTGTAAGAGATGGCTGGAAACCAGTTCAGCCAGATCGGGGGGAAACTGTCCGTGATTTTTGTCGGCATATTTCTTCGAGGCCCTGACCACCGACTCGAGGTTCGCCCGGCAATCGGTCAGTCTGCCGTCAGATCGGAAACCGAAGAGCATTTTGATGAAAAAAATGAGCCCGATGGCCAACCCCACCAGACCGGCCGCCACTCGGGGCCAATCCCACTCGATTTTGCTGGCGTCGCTCATTGGATGACCCTCCACTCTTCATATCCGTTGCGAGTGGATTGAGTGGTAACCATTCGGCACATCCCGGAACGCCCCTTTGCACGGGTCAACCGGGGCTGGGAAAGGTAATCTTACCCAGCAACGCGGGCCGGGAAGCTCCGGTAACGGTGGCCACTGAACTGGCCCGACCATGAGCGGTTTCGTGACCCATCAGGGCAAAGGCACAGGCCTCGCGGGCGTCGGCCGTGATGCCAAACTCCTCAAAGCCGGTCAATCGAGTCATCTGCAACCGAGAGGCACGTTGGCGAACCTCCTCCATGAGAACGGGGTTGTGGTATCCACCACCACCCACCACCATCTCGAACGGTCCCGTCAGGTAGGGTTGCAGGGAACGCAGCAAACTCTCGGCCGTTAGGGCAAGGGCCGTGCGCACCAGATCAGCAGGCTGGGCCCGACCCAGAAAGGGCTCGATAAAGTCGCGCCCAAACTCTTCGCGACCCGTAGACTTGGGGCCGCGTGCATCAAAATAGGGATGATCCAACATCTCAGCAAGAATGTCGGGAACCACCGTCCCGGTAGCCGCGAACTGGCCTCCAAAGTCGGCCGGTTTGCCCAGAAACCGTTCGGCCAATGCGTCCGAAACCACGTTTCCGGGGCCGCTGTCCCAGCCGCGCACCTCACCCTGGTGGGGAACCCAACTGATGTTGGCCATGCCTCCAATATTGACGGCGGCACGATCGAGACCCGGCGAGCGCAACAGCCAGGCATCAAAGAAAGGCACCAGCGGGGCCGCCTGGCCGCCCAACACCATGTCGGCCGGCCGAAAGTCCGACACCGTCAGGCATCGGGTCGCTTCGGCGATGACCGAGGCCTCCCCCAGTTGTAGGGTCGACGGGGGGGAGTCGTGGGGGAGATGGGCCACCGTTTGTCCGTGCGAGGCCACCAGATCCACTGATTCCGATCCCATGGCCTCCAAGGCCGCCGCCGCGAACAATTCACCCAACAAAAAGTGAGCCCGAGCGGCCTGGCGCACCGTAGCCCTGTCTTCGAAGAGGTCGAAAAGCAAGCCACGCACTTCGGCCGGAAAAGGGCACGAAACGAAACGCAGCAGGCGCATTTCTCGGCCCTCGATCTCGACCAGAGCCGCATCGATGGCGTCGGCCGAGGTTCCCGAAATCATGCCGATCACTTTGGGCACCTTGAGAGCACGATAGGCGGCAATCATGGGACTGTGGCCACGTGCACGGTCACTATGCCGAAACTCAAGGGGATGGCCCGCACTTCGAGGAGTCCGCCATGGCGCATGGATTCGCTGAGCTGCTCGCGATCCAGAAAGGCAGCAATGGTGTTGCACAGATAGATGTAGGCGGAGTTATCCCCCGAGAGCCAGCAGCCCAGCCGCGGCAAAACCTGACGGAGGTAAAAGCCGTGCAGCCAGCCCAGCACCCCGGAAGGGCGGGTCAGTTCTAAAGACATAATGCGTCCGCCAGGACGCACCAGACGGCGCAGTTCGCGCCATAGGGCCGGCAGGTCGTGAATATTGCGCGGGCCAAAAGCCAGCGTGGCCGCGTCGAATGGGCCGCTCAAGGGGACAGCCAGGGCGTCGCCCTGGACAAACTCCAGGCCAGGAAACTTCTGGCGGGCCACACTCAGCATACCGCCGGCAAAATCCACCCCCACCACTCGCCCCCCAGGTCCGACCACCTTGGAGATCTCCTGAGTGAGGTCGCCAGTGCCGCAGCACAAGTCGACCACACTGTCGCCGCGACCCACCCCCAATTCGCGGATGGCCCGGCGCCGCCAAAGCACGTCCAGGCCCAGACTCAAGACCCGGTTCAGCAGATCGTAGCGAGCGTGGATGCGGTCAAACATCTCGGCAATGCGGTTGGGAGGCAAGGGGGGCCGAGTCATGCGGCGGGCAAGACCTCGAGCACGTTGTAGCAACTGTCGCGCACGGCCGGCACCCGGCCCACCGAGCGAATCATCTGGGCAATCTGCTCGGCATTGTAGGCATAAGCCACCCCGGTGGCCGAGTTGACCAGTTCCTCCATCAGCACGCTGCCAAGGTCATCGGCCCCAAAACTGAGGGCCAGTTGGGCCAGTTTGGCCCCTTCCGTGACCCAGCCTGCGTGGATGTGGGCAAAATTGTCAAGGTAGAGGCGAGCGATAGCCATGATGCGCAAATATTCGTGACCGGCCGGGGCGATCGTGCGCTGCAGACCGGTGTAGTCGGGGGTGAGACTCCAGTGGATAAAACTGCGAAAGCCGCCGGTGCGGTCCTGCAGTTGGCGCAGGCGGTCGAGGTGCTCGATGCGCTGCCGATTGCTTTCGCCAAAACCAAAGACCAGCGTGGCCGTCGACTCCATGCCCAGGCGATGGGCCGTCTCATGAACTTCAAACCAGCGGTCGGCGCTGGTCTTGAGAGGGGATACCTTGTCGCGAATCTCGTCGACCAGCATTTCTGCACCGCCGCCCGGCAGCGAATCCAGACCGGCCTGCTTCAGGCGCCGCAACGTCTCCTCCAGCTCCAGGCCCGAGTGCAAGGCCATCTGATCGACCTCGGTGGCCGTCAGCGAATGCAGGTAGACGCTGGGAAAGCGAGCCTTGACCGAGGAGAAGAGGTCCTCGTAGTAGTCGATCTTGAGTTCGGGATTGTGACCTCCCTGGAGCATAACGGTGGTGCCCTGATGGCGCAGCATCTCTTCGACCTTGGCAAAAATTTCATCCTTCGAGCGCACATAGGCCTCTTCGTGCCCCGGAGGGCGATAAAAGGCGCAAAATTTGCAGTAAGTAATGCACACGTTGGTGTAGTTAATGATGCGGTCGCGCACAAAGGTGACCCGATTGTCTGGAAAGCGGCGGCGCCGATCCTGGTCGGCGGCCTCGCCCAGTTCCAGCAGATCTTGATGAAACAGGGCCAGCCCCTGTTCTGGTGTCAAACGCTCCATGCTTTCTCCTCGCTTAAGGCGGCCGGCAACTGGACCAGGCCCTGCTCGGCGGCCATTCGATAAAACAGATTCAACGATTCCAACTCGCGCGCCCCCAGATCATAGCGCATGCCGGCAAAGTAGCTGGCAATGGTGGCTTCCCTGAGACCGGTGCGGGCCACCCCTTCGGCGATCACGCGTGACCAGTGGCGCTGGCCCCATTCCCGCGAACGATGGAGCAACTGTTCGGGACCTTCGGCCAGACTTCGGCGCGCCAGCCACACGGCAAAGACCATGGGGTAACCGGTTCGATCCTTCCAGGCCTGACCCAGGTCCAATTCGTAAGGAGCTGGAGCCGCTGTCAAAGCCTGGTCACCGATGAGTAGAACGGCCGGCTGCTCGGCGCTCAGGCGAGGGTGCTCCATATCGACCACCTTGAGGCCGGGTACCAGCACCTGCAGCAAAGTGCGCGAGGTGGCCGAGGCCTTGGTCACGGCTACGGTCTTCCCGCTCAACTCGGCGATAGGCAGCAGGCTGAAGAGTTTTACGCTCTGGACCGCGGCCGGGCTGCTCAGCCCCACGCCCTGGACAACCCGATAGGTTTGCCAGCAACTGAGATACTCGATGGAGCTCACCGCCGTTACATCGAGCAGTCCCTGACGCGTCAGGGCGTTGAGTTGGTTGGGCTCGCCACGGACAAGCTCGCCCTCAAACCCGACCTGATGGAGCTCAAGGCCAAGTGTAACGGGTAAAACGTTGATATAACTGATGCAGCCCAGCTTCACAGTGGATCCGATCCGGCTTCCAAGGCGCCCGCCCTGGCTTCGTCCCAACCGATCAAGTCGGCCGGACGCATGCGCCCCGAGTAGGCCAATTGTTCTTCCAGCCCCCAGCCAGCCAGGGCGTCGCTGCCGAAAGCCAGGGAGCTCTGAGCCAGTTTAAATCCCAGTGCCCCCCACGAAGCGCGCACCCTTTGATCAGTACCGGCCAGCATCCGACAGCGACTGAGCACTTCGATGTCACAGGTTCCATCCGTGGTGGCCCCCGGAACTACCACCAGATCGCCCACCGCCCGCGGCAGCGGCACAATCTGTTGGGCGCCAGCCAGGGCCTCCACCCGCTCTTGAAGCGCCTGAACATCAGGCTTGGGCCCGTATACAAAAGAGGCAAACTTGGGGATGGGCAGGTGGGCGCATTCCTCCCAACCGGCCGAGGCGGCCCCCTGCTCGCTAAGTTCGCCGGTGAACCAACAAAAACTGTCCAGACCGGCCGACTGCAGGTCGGGAAGGACATGAAAACCGTGACGCTTGAGCCAACCCGGTGAAAATCCGTGCAACCGGGCTCCGGGATACTCGGCCCGCAACTCCCGCAGCCGTTGCAGCACCTGGGCCAGGCTGTCGTCCTTGCGGGGATGGAAGTGAACCTCGAGGATCTCGACTTCCAACTTGCCCCAATCGGGAGCGGTAGGAAGCAACAAGACCGACCCGTCAGCCCGCAGCCAAACTCGTGAATGGCGCTTGAGGCGGGCCTGGCGGCCCAGGTCAAAAAGACTGACTGCGGTGAGGTTCACAATACCAACTCCCAAAACAATGACAACAGAAGTGTCAGGCTGATTCCCACGTTAGCCTGAAAAAACGCCTTTTGCATCTGACTTAAGTCGGTGGGACGCAGCAATCGGTGCTGATAGTAGAGCAAAGCCCCGATGAAACAGCAACCCAACCCATAGACGGTGCCCAATCCGGCCGTCGCTCTCACCTGCCACAAAGCCAGCCAGGCCACTCCGTGCAATGCCTCGGAAATGCGGAAAGCGGTAGCAATTCCAAAACGAGCCGGCACCGAAAAAAGCCCAACCTTGCGATCGTGGTCAAAATCCTGACAGGCGTAAAGCACATCAAAGCCCGCTACCCAGGTGAAGATCACCAGGCCCAACCAGAGCGGGGTATCGGCAAACTGACCACGCACCGCCAGCCAGCCGCCGATCGGAGCGCAGGCTTGCACGACACCCAGCCACAAATGGCATAGCCAGGTGAAGCGCTTGCTGTAGCTATAGCCCAACAAGAGAGCGGCCGCCAGTGGCCACAGTTGATAGCAAAGAGGATTGAGCTGTCGAGCGGCCATAGCCAGCAGCCCCAGACTACCCAGCAGCAGCAACACTACCGATCGGGCAGCCACCAGGCCGGCCGGAAGATGGCGCCCGGCCGTGCGCGGATTGACGGCGTCGATGCGCCAATCGATGAGACGATTGGCGGCCATTCCGGCGGTTCGAGCTCCGAACATGGCCACAGTAACCCATCCGCAAATGCTTAAGGCGGGCACTCCCCGCGCCGCCAGCAACATGCCAGCATAGGCAAACGGCAAGGCGAAAAGGGTTTGCTCGAAACGGACCAGTTCAAAAAACAGAGCCAGGCGGCTGGGCCTTGGCCGATCACCCATAGACATTATTGTGAAGTTTTTCACAATTGCCCATCAGGTCCTTCCTGAACCGAAGGTTTCGTTAGGCGGCGGCCACCTGGGGCTGCGCGGGGGCCGCCGCGGGGGCGACCTGCGAGCTGGGGGGCTTGAGGCTGAGTTGGTCAACCAGTTTGAAATAGTCAGTCTTGCCGGACAACTTTTGGGTGCTGGTGATCTGTCCCTTGTCGTCCAGTCCTTCCAGGCGAATGCTCTTGGCCCGATAGTCAAAAACGTAGCGCTGATCGGCCTTGCCATCACTGCCCAGCACATCGATCTGCCGATAGGTGTTCTTGTCCTTGTGGGATTTGATGGTGCCGAACTTGTCCTTCTCGATATCGCCAGCCACTTCGGTGGTCTGCAGAAATTTCTGACCGGTCTTGGGGTCGAAATAGCTGTTCTTAACGCGGCCCGGCTCGCCCTGATGGGGATGCTCGACCTCTTGCTCAAACATCCGCTTGGCCGTTCCCTTGCCGATCACCGTGCCCACATCCTTAACCTGAGCGTTTTTGCCGGTCGGCGTCTTGGGGTTAAAGTCGATGTGGCGAACGGTCTCTTTGTTGCCTTCCTTCTTACCCTGAGTGGTCAGGCGCAGGTCTTTCACCTGGAAATTCTTGACTTTGACCTTGCTGGTGATGGTCTGGTCGGCACTGATCGGCTTGGCCACCGTCTTGGTCTTGTTGCCGGCAAACTTGCGCAGGATGTTTTTGAAAAAGCCTACCTTGGGGTTCTCCGGCTTGGCGCCCGAGGCCACCAGCGTCTCGATGGCGTGCTTGCGGTCACCGCCAAAGAGCATCAGGTTTTGGGGTCCGCTGCGCAGACCGGCCAATTGAGCAGCCTCACTGGCCTGGAAAGACTCTGCAGGCGCCGCCGGAGCGGCGGGGGCCGAAGGGGCCTGGGCGAACAGAAAAGCGTTGCGGGATGCGATGGGACTGGCAAAAGAAGTGCGCTGCACCTGGGGCAAGAAATACGGGATGCTGTTGGCCATAATTACCTCCGAAACCATCGTCCACCGCGGTGCAACTCGAGTCGCAATTTATCTCGCTCTTGGTGGTGGCTTCATACTAGGTGACGGGCCTGAAAAATTACTAAACCATAACAAAGATTGCTTCATCCCGGGGCCAGGCCGGCCCGGAGTTTCCATTCACCGCGACGCGGGGCCTCAGGGACTCGAAATCCTCCCCACGCGTTTCGAATGCAAGTATACGTCGTACCCGCCCTTCGGCAGACTATCCACCGTCGCACGCTCAAACCAGAGTGAGGGCTGAAAATCTGGGGTCATAGGACCGCCCACATATCCACACCCTCCCAACACAAGCCAGAGTCCGCTCGGGGGTGTCCTGGCTACAACCCAGGGCTTGTCCTACCTGCAGGGAGGACAGAGCCCCCCCCACCACTCGTCCTCCCAGGACAAAGTTTTCCGGCCCGGGGTAGGGACGACGCTGCACGAGATAGACGTCTAGAGGGCGGCTTGACAGCCATGCCACAAGTTGGCTAAGTTAGCCATAGTGATTGGAGGCTCTGATGCAGCAGGTAAACGTTCATGTCGCCAAGACAAATTTGTCCAGGCTCATTGACGCGGCCCTCTCGGGAGAAGAAATCATCATCGCCAAAGGCAACAAGCCCGCCGTCAGGCTGGTAGCCATCCCTCAAGGCAAGTTCAAAATTGGCTTATTAAAGGGCCAACTGACGGGGCCTGGACCCGATTTCTTCGAATCCCTGGATGAAAGTGAGCTGAGGCATTGGGAGGGTGACGCTTGAAGGCCGTTCTGCTTGACACCCACGTCTGGGCCTGGAGTCTGACCGGCGACTACCGTCTCTCGGAAAGAGCCACCAAATCCATGACGGAGGCCGACAGGGTGCTCATCAGTCCCATCTCTTTTTTCGAAATAGGCCAGAAAGTCCGTCTCGGCAAGTGGCCCGAGATGGAACCCTGGGTCGACAAGTTGGCAACCCTCGTGGAAGAGCAAGGGGGATTGATCGCCGACCTTGATCCTGTTGTTTGCCTTTCGGCTGGCACAATGTCGTGGGCGCATCGTGACCCGTTCGATCGACTGTTAGCCGCTACCGCAGCTCGATATAGTTTGCCCATCATCTCCGCGGACGCCGTATTTGATGGATTTGTTCCGCGTATTTGGTGACCTGATGACCAAGAAGGGGCAATGCCGTTTCAAGCAGCCTTCAGCCTCGACCCGGGGGCCCTGGATGTGAAACTGGCCAGGCTGCAATTGGAGCACCCCCGTCACTATGTGCTGAAGCTCGTGCAATCCGCGGTGCCTGGCTACGGGACTGCGGACGCCAGCTTCACTAACACCAACGTTATCGAGTCCACCTTCTCCGTCCACGAAGGAACAGCCCATCGAGTCAAGAGGTGGATTCGAGGCCCAAAGATCCAGTGCCCGGGCCAACTTAGCCAGTGATTCGGGCGTGCCCACCTGCTCGAAGATTTTCTCTGCTCGGTAACTAGCGGCGCCGACCCACCGCAACACCTGCTTGCCATTCCTGGCGCTAACTGCGCCTGCCCAGACCACCGGCCAGGACTCCCCAGGGCTCACCAAGAACGGCGGGCGATGCTTAAGACTCTCGTGCTTTCCGCCCTGCTGGCCAGCTCCGCGCTGGCCATAGAAATCGACGGATTGGAGCCGATCGGCCCCTACAAGTCGCACACCGCCCAAACCATCTCATGTCAGGACGGCTCCACGGTGAAAGTGCAGTTTCTGTCCCCCGACCTGGTGCGGGTGCGGGTGGCCTACCGCCAGCCGCTGGACCCGGCCGGCAACCCGTCCTGGGCCATCGCCAAAAAGGACTGGGCGGCGGTGCCCGTCACCAGCAGCGAGGGGCCGGACCGGCTGACCTTCAGCAGTGCCGAGATCAAGGTGGTGGTCCACAAGAGTCCGCTGCTGGTGGAGTTTCAGGACAAGAACGGCCGCACCATCAACCGCGATCAACTGCCGGTCTTGGGAGATCCCAACCACACCAAGCAGGCCAAACTGTTTGACCCGCAGGCCGGTTCGATGACCGTGGTCACCAAGTCGCTGGGGCTGGAAGAGCACTTTTATGGGCTGGGCGAAAAAGCCCACAAACTGGACCGCCGACGCGGCCATTTCTCGATGTGGAATTCGGACACGCCCCGCTATGCCGAAGGCAAGGACCCGATTTACCAGTCGATCCCCTTTTACATCGGGCTCGAAGAGGGCCAGGCTTACGGCCTCTTTTACGACAATAGCTATCGCAGCCATTTCGACTTCGGATTCTCCCAGCAAGAGTGGGCCGGCTATGCGGTGGAGGGAGGCGAGATCGACTACTACTTCTTGCAAGGGCCCTCCATCAAGAAGGTGGTGCAACGCTACACCGATCTCACCGGGCGCATCTACCTGCCGCCCAAGTGGGCACTGGGTCATCAGGCCAGCCGCTGGTCCTACTATCCGGACAGCATGGTGGAGAAAATTGCCGACACCTACCAGCAACACGACCTTCCCCTGGATGTGATGACGCTGGACATCGACTACATGCAAAAATACCGGGTATTTACCTGGGACCGGCAGCGCTTTCCCGACCCCGCAGGCCTGATTCGCAAGCTCAAAGCCAAAGGTCTGCATACCGTCACCATTGTCGATCCCGGAGTCAAGGTTCAGCCTGGCGGCCAGGGCCCGGACGCCACCGACCAACCCGAACTGAAGGACCAGTCCAAGTCGTACTACGTCTACAACCAGGGGGTCAAAAACGGCTTCTTTGTCAAACGCAAAGATGGCAGTTTGATGGTCACCAATGTCTGGCCCGGCGATACCGTCTTTGTCGACTACACCCTGGAGAAAGCTCGCCAGTGGTGGGGCGATCTGCACCGCGCCTACCTGGACCAGGGCGTCGAGGGCATCTGGAACGACATGAACGAACCCGCCGACTTCACCGACCAGAGCGGTGGCAATCAGCGCGATTCGGTTTTTGACGACCTGGGTAGCCATACCGCCCACGCCAAAAACCGCAACTTGGTGGCTCTGCTCATGAGCAAAGCCACCTACTAGGGCCTGCTTCGCCTCAAACCCGACGTGCGGCCTTATGTGATCACTCGAGCGGCCTACGCGGGCATCCAGCGCTATGCAACCATGTGGACCGGCGATGCTCCGTCCACCTGGGAATCGCTGGCCCTGTCGGTGCCCATGTTCTGCAATCTGGGACTGTCGGGCGAATCGTTTATCGGCGCCGATGTGGGCGGATTTATGAACCGCGGCGACGGCGAAATGCTCACGCGTGCTTACCAGATCAGCTTTCTGGTGCCCTTCTGCCGCAACCACAAGGACCAGTCTGGCTACGACCAGGAGCCCTGGCGTTTTGGGCCTTACTACGAGGGGATCATTCGCAAATACCTCAAGCTTCGCTACCGGCTTCTCCCCTATCTTTACGCCGGAATCGAAGAAGCTCACAGCACCGGCATCCCCTTCATCCGCCCGTTGCTGCTGGAGTATCAGGACGATCCCCACACCTACTCCATGGATGACCAGTTTTTGGCCGGTCGCGATCTGCTTTGCGCCCCGGTCACCCGGGCCGGCCAGGAAAGCCGCCGGGTCTATCTGCCCGAAGGTCGCTGGTACGATTTTTACAGCGGTACGCCCACTCCAGGAGGCCGCATGAAAAAGGTGGACGCCCCCCTCCAGACGGTGCCGCTCTTTGTGCGAGCCGGGGCCATCCTCCCCCTGGGCCCGGAGAAAAACACCGTCGATGCCCTCCCCAACGCCCCCTTGGAACTGAACGTCTATCCCACCGCCAATAGCACGGCCGAGACCACCCTGTATGAAGACGATGGTCGCAGCCAGAAGTATCTGCAGGGCCAGCATGCCCGCCGCAAGGTGAGCTACCAGGGTCACGACCTGACCGTGGCGGCCACCCACTACCCACTGCCCGAACGCAAACTGCACTTTCGCTTTTTCACCATCTCCCGGCTCACCAAGGCCAGTTGGGACGGCCAACCGGTAGCCCTCAAGCGCAACGGCAACACGCTGGAGGTCACCGTTCCCGATGGACCTCAGGCCCATCGCCTGCACCTGCAGTAACATGCTGGGTCCCGACTACCAACCCCAGCAAACCACCTTTCGCGTCTTCGCCCAGGCGCCAGCGGTGGTGCTCAACCTCTACCACCCCACCCGCCATCTCAAGATGCACCCCACGCCCGGTGGGGTCTGGAAAATCACCGTCAAGGGAGACCTGAAAAATCGCCCATATACCTTCACGGCCAACGGCCACGAAGTGATCGACCCCTACGCCCGCCGGGTCACCGCCCACGACGGTCGCGGAATCGTAAGCGCCGATCATACGCCCATTGCACCCCGCCCCACCTTTGCCAAGCAGGACTCGGTGATTTACGAACTGCACCTGCGCGATTTCACTCCCGACGGCAAATACTCCAGCCTCAAGGCCCAGATTCCTCACCTGCTGGAGCTGGGGGTCAATACGGTGCAAATCTTGCCCCTCTGCGAATTTGCCAACGGCGACCAGTATGGCTGGGGCTATGACTCGGTGCATTTCAACGCCCCCGAGACCAGCTATGCCCGCCAAAATCCTGTGCGCGAACTCAAGCAGATGATCGACTCTCTGCACAAGGCCAACCTCAAAGTGGTGATGGATATGGTCTACAACCACACCATGGAGAACCATCAGCGCATTTACAGTTTTCAGGGGCTGGCCCCCAATTACTACTATCGCATGAAGTCCCCCCGCACATTTTGGAACGGCTCAGGGGTGGGCAACGAATTTAACAGCGAGGCTCCGATGGCCCGCCAATTCATCAAAGACTCCCTGAAAATCTGGGTCAACGAATACCAGGTAGACGGCTTCCGTTTTGATTTGATGGGTCTGATCGACAAGCAAACGCTGCGCCAAATCCGCCAGGAGCTACCCCCTGAGATTTTGATTTATGGCGAACCCTGGGCGGCCGGTCCTACTCCCATCAAGGTGACCGGCAAAGGCGACCAGGAAGGTTGGGCCGTCTTTAACGACGATTTCCGCGACGCCCTGAAAGGTTCGGTTTTCCGTCCCACTGAGGGCGGTTACGTGCAAATCAACACCAACCTCGACAAGGTCAAGCAGGGCTTAATGGGCTCGATCGACACCTTCGCGCGCAGCCCCCTGGAAGTGATTAACTACGTGGAGTGCCACGACAACCACACGCTGGCCGACCGGCTCACCCTGTCGGCCCCGCAGGCGACCCCAGAAGAACGCTTGCAGATGAACCGGCTGGCTGCCGTGGCCGTGTTTACCGCTCAGGGGATCCCCTTTATCCAGGCCGGCCAGGAATTTGCCCGATCCAAGCAGTTGGAGGACAACACCTACAACCTGGGCGACGCGGTCAACAAGATTCGCTGGCAAGACAAGCGCACTCAACAAGACCTGTTTGACTACTACCGGGGCCTGATCGCCCTGCGCAAGGCTCACCCCGTCTTTCGCCAGACTTCGGCAGCCCAAATCCGCGCCTCGCTGAGCTTTACGGACCCGCCCATTTCGCTGTGCCTGCAAAACCAACCGGGTGACAGCTGGAAGCGCGCCCGAGTGCTCTTCAACGCCCGCCCGGTGGCTCAGGTCTATCCCCTGGAGCCCGGCCCCTGGCAGGTCTACGTGAACGCGACGCAGGCCGGTCCCAGTCCGCTGCAAGAAGTCCAGACCCAGGTAGAACTACCTCCCCGCAGCGCGATGGTTCTGGCTCAAAAGGAACTGTAACGGCAGGGTCGCAAATACCCCTATGAAAAACACGCTGCTTGGAATGTTGCTACTGACGGGTCTTTGTCTGGCCCAACCTGGTTCCTCGCCGCGACTGCTCCTACCGGTTCCGCATAGCCTGCCCATTTGCGTTTTGAGCCAAAGTTCAGACGGACGCTTCCTGGCCAGCGCCGACGTGAGTGGAGCGATCAAGATCTGGGATCAGAGCGAAAAGCAACTGCGTCAGACGCTTCTATCCCCGCGAGGGATGATGCCGATGTGGTTGGACTGGTTGAGCCCGGACCGGCTGGCCTGCTACGGCAACGACTTTCGCTACCACACCTACGACGTATCCACCGGACAACTGCTCAAGTCTCAGCCAGAAAAACCCTATCGCAGCCAGGGGGGACTGGCTCAGGCCGGGGGCAAGATCTACTTGTGCCCGGCAAAGAGCGATCCACTCACTCTGGAGTGTTGGGAACCGCTCACCTGGAAAAAGCAGGGCTCCTGGAAAATTCCCGAGGCCCTGGCCGGTGACTCGCTCACCAGCCTGACGCTGAATTCTGAAGGTTCGCGAGCGTGTCTCGCGCTCAGCGGGGGGAAAGTGCTGGAGATGAGCCTGGACCAGGGCAAACTCAAGTGGCTAAGGCCCAAACTACCCGATTCTTTGTGGCTGGCCGGATATGGACCGGACGGAAAGACGGTGGCGGCCAGCGGACCTCAGGGAATCTACTTGCTGGACGCCACCTCTGTGCGCGGACCCTTTGGCAGCAAGCCCGACCAGAGAGCTCATTGGGTCGACGGCAAAATCCAATATTTGAGCGGCAAAAGACTGTGCCAGCTTGACCCTGCCCATCCCGAAATTGGTGGGACGGTTGGCTCCACTCCCGTCCCTGAAAACATGGCCCAGGCCACGGGCGACCACCATCTTTTGCTGGGAACCATGCAAGGTCGCGTGGTGGACGCGCAAAACGGGCAGGCCGTCTTTGCCGAACCCCAATTTAGCCCGATCCGAGTGCTAACCTACGACGACAAAGGCAATCTCTTCGCGGGTCTGTCCAGCGGCCAGGTGGTCTGTTGGAGCCTGCAAAGCGGCAAACGCGAGAAAGTCCTTGAGGGTCGTGGCCGAGTGCAGGGCCTGACCTTGAGTGGAGACGGCCGGGTGCTGGTCGTCTCTCGCGCCGACGACGCGAAGCTGGAAATTTACGATACGGCAAGCCTGACCGTCAAAGCAACGCTTACCCTGTCCGCGCCCGGACTGATCCAACTGCGGTGCAGTCAGGACGGCCGCTTTCTGGCCGGGTTGCGCGAGGGAAAATTGGAGGTCTACGACCTCCACCGCCAACAGTTGCTCAATCTGCCGGCACTTCTGGGACAGGCGGGGTTTGCCATGCACCCCAGCCAACCCGTGCTGGCCGTGGCCGGATCGCGCGAGATCGTGGAGATCCATTTACTCACCCTGCAGCGGACCAGCTACACCAATTACAACGTGGGCACCCTGGCCTACAACGGTCAAGGCCAGCTTTTTGGCCTCGGTCTGTATCCACCCGACCGGCTGCGACTGGTGCCCATCGTGGCCCGAGAAATCACCGATATAGACTTCCCGGCGGGAACGCACGACTACGCCCTGGCGGCAGGTTCGGGTCACAGTTTTTTCCTCAACTACGATCTGGGGTCCAAGGGCTGGTTGATGAGGAACGAACACGGGGGATGCTTCGTGCTGGGAGACCAACTTCAGGCCCGGCGTTTGCTGCCCGACGGCGGTAGTTGGAGTTCGGCCCAATTCAAAAGCCTGGCTAACGGAATCTTCCCGACAGTGGGTCGGGAATATACCGTGGAATTTTGGAAAGCAGGCGAGGATAGCCCCCGTGGGCAATTGCTGGCGCTGGACAAAGGAGCCGAATGGTTGGTGACCGACCGCTCGGGCCTTTTCGACGGAACCCCCGAGGCCGAGCGCCAGGTAGAATGGTACCTGGACAACCGCAAAGTTCGCGTGGACCAACTTTTTGAAAAAGCCTACCGACCCGGCCTGCTCAAGAGTTTCTTACGCGGTGCCTCCAGTGGGGGGGAAAGTTCAGCGCCGGGGCTACAAATCGTTCCTCCTCAAGTATCCTTTGTTTCTCCGCTAGCCGAAACTCAGGTGGCCCAACGGATCATAGATGTGCGAGTATCCGTCCAGGATCAAGGGGGCGGAGTGGCCGACCCCAAGCTCTTTGTCAATGGCAAGGCCGTCGCTCAAAAACCGCGAAACATCGACGGAGACTGGCTTTTTCAGGCTCCCCTCCAGCCCGGGGTAAACGACTTGCGCTGCACCGCCATGGACAAGTCGGGCACGGTGGAGAGTCGAGGGGGCACCTTGCGCCTGACCTGTACTGCCGCCATCAGCCGCAATCCAAAATTGCTGGTGATCGCCGTGGGGCTGAATCAGGCCGGGTCCGCCAGTAAACTGAGCTTTGCCGAAACCGACGCCAAAACACTCAGCGAAAAACTGAAATCACCGCTCTTTGAGGCCTGTGACGTGCGCCTGCTAGCGGGCGACCAGGCCCGCACCGATTCACTCAAAACCGCCTTCGAGGACCTGGCCAAAGAAGCCCAGTCTCAAGACACCCTGGTCCTTTTTCTGGCCGGACACGGAACGGCCGATGCCAAAGGGTATCGCTTCTTGATGGCGCCCGGACAGCCTGACCTGGAAGGGTCTACCCTGACCCGGTGGCTGCGCGAGTTTCCGGCCCAAAAGCAGTTTGTCATCCTGGACACCTGCCACGCCGGGGCCGTCAGTGACGAACTGGCCGCTTCCTTCGCCATCAATCAGCAACGCATGGCACGCGGCTCGGGAGTCTACCTGCTAGCCGCCTGTCGCAGCGACCAGTCGGCCCTGGAACTGCCCAGCCTGAAGCACGGACTGCTGACCTACACTTTGCTGGAAGGCCTCAAGTCGGCCCCCCCCAATTCGCGCCAGCAACTGACCGTGAACGGACTGGTCTACTACGTGTGCAACATGGTGCCCGACCTGTGTCGACAGGTGGGTCTCAACCAGGACGTGTTCCAGTTTGTGAGCGGTACCGACTTCCCCATTCGTGTCAATAGCAAGCCCTGAACAAATTGAAGTAGGAGTGAATATGCAAAAACTGGCCGTTGGTGCGCTTCTGGCGCTGCTGGGAAGCCCACTGGTGGGGGCCGACCCCAAGGTGGTCATGGTCCTCAAAGTTTCGGGCCCCGTAAAAATGCAAAACAGCAAATCATTCACACCGGTCATGACTGGCCAGATGTGGTCCGAAGGCTCCAAGATCGTAGTTCCCAAAGGGTCAAAGGTCACCGTACTGCTGCTCAACAAGGGGCAACGACTGGAAATTGAAGGAGCAGGCACGCTCAAGGTCTCGCAGACCGGACTGGCAGTGGAGGGGTGCAAGTCTCGTCCCCTGGAATCCACAGGTCACACCCTGGCCCTGACAGGTGACAACCATCGCCAGATCGGTGGAGCCACCGTGCGCGGAAGCAAACCCACAGAGATCAGCGCCATGCTGGATGGCGTCGAAATCGTGGGCGGGGACGAACCAGGGGTAAAAGTATCGCGGCCCGCAACTGCTGCCCCCCCCCCCACGCTGGAGTTTTCCTACCTTAATGACTACGCCCAGCCCGGCCTGAGCGCCGACCTGGAACACGTCCAGTTGGACACTTTTATGCTCGACGCGGGGATGGTCTGGAAATCCACGGCCGAAGGTCGATTGGTCGGCAAGCGCTGGGAGTGGCTTGTTCCCTGGCCCGCTGAGCCGGCCCCGCAAAATTACGCGCTGCGAATGACCAACCCAGCCGACAAGTCTGACAAACGACAAGTTCTCTACACTCGAGTCCGATCCACCACGGCTGCCGAAGAAGCCGAGCTGAACCAGGCCCAGCGGGAAGCGGCCGAATGGGCCCAGCGCGAGCCCCGCAGCATCGAACCATGGGTGCTCTACGCCAATCTTCTGGAAGAAAAAGGCCGTCTACAGGAAGCCCTGGAGGCTCTGGACAGGGGCCTGGCCATTCAGCCCCGCGAGAGCGGACTGATTCAAATGAAAGCCCGCCTGCTGATGGATCTCGGGCGCTACAATCAGGCCTCCAGCTTACTCAAGGCTTTCCGCTCCAAGCGCTGACGGCCCCGTCAAGGAAAGACGCCCGCCACTGGACCGAAGCAGTGCCACCAGCAGACCCAGGTCCCACACCCAAAGGCCCTCGGCCGTGCTGCAAAATACGTGCCGCTTGGAGGCTCTCAGGCCTTGCGCTCGGGGGACTTCCAAGTAGCCTCCCAGCGGCTGCCCACTCTCCAAATGCCAGGGGCTGACCCGTCCCTTTTCCAAAACCAGCCCCAGCCCGGGACTGACAAAGCAAAAACCCTGGGCTTCGACATGAAGTCCAGGCAGCTGCCTGGTCGTATCCAGGTCCCACATCAGCACCTCACCGTCGCGCAGGGGCAGGGCTAAATGGCGGCCGCAAGTCGAGTAGCTTGGACTCAGCGGCCGGCGTGCCGTGCGCACCGTATCCAGATGGCCCATGAAATGAGCCTCTGGTAACGAGTAACGAACTAGAGAATAGGTCGACCAGTAATGCGGCTCCTCCAGAACCTCGCAGCACAAACAAAACTCGCTCGCCCCCACCGCCACCCATCCCGGCTGAGGGTCGAGGGTTGCCAGGCACTGTTTGGTATCCAGGTCACACAGGGTGACAAATTCGGCCGCGCTGACCAGCAGACCGCTCGAATAGCCAACCTGAGCAACCTGTCGACCCAAAAAGGGCAGATCCAGGCGGGTCCAGCGGGCCGTTTCCCACACGGCCAGGCCCGCCTGACTCCCCAGCAGGTAGCGACCATCCGAAGAGAATTCGAAGTGGCTCATCCCCGGGGGAATCTCCAGGCAGGCTAATTGGGTCCCGGAGGAGAGTTCCCAAACCGACAGCTGTTGTAGGTCGTGGGTTTCCGTTCCCCAAATCAGGTCGTCGGAGAGCCACACCAAGCCAGGCCCCCGGCGGGCGACAAAAGTCGTCACCACCTCGTCCCGGGCGATATGCACTGGTCGGCGCAGAATGAGCGCCTCAGGCGGTGTGTTCAGCGATCATTTTGTCGTAGTAGTCGATGATACAACGGACATACGCGCGGCGCTCGGTATAAGGTCCATAGAAAAAGCTGCGTTTGAACCCGTAAATCAGGGTCTGACGCAGCTGATTGAGGTCCATATTGAATGCCTCCACAGCAATCTCCACCTCGCGGGTCACGGTGGTATGGCTGACCAGGCGGTTGTCAGTACACAGGCTGGCCGACAGTTTCTGCTTGAGCATTTCACCAAAGGCGTGTTCCTTGGCGCTCTTCACCGAGGGCATGGTCTGGAGGTTGGAGGTAATGCACACTTCGATGGTCACACGCCGGTCGGCAATGTAGCTGGCCAGTCTTTGCACATAGGCTTTGGGGTCTTTAACGGCGGGCCCGCACAGCTCGGGAGAAAAGAGGTGGTAGCCGTGACCGATGCGGTCGGCATGCAGGTCGGTGAGGGCCTGAAAGATGCTCTCCGGTCCGTACGCTTCGCCAGCGTGCACGGTCTTTTGCATAAAGCTACGATGGGCATAGTCGTAGGCCTGTTGATGTTCGCTGGCTGGATAGCCGTCCTCACGCCCGGCCAGGTCAAAGCCCACGATGGGAATCCCTTCCTGGTCGCGCACACGCACCGCAGCCCGGGCCAACTCCAGCGAGGCCAGTCCAAAATACTGTTCCGGCGGTGCGTCTTGAAAGAGATCGATGAGGTGGGCAAAATAGGAGGAGAAACCGGCCGTAAAAAAGCGCATGGCGCAAACGATGATGCCGTAGTGGAAAGGCGGCTCGCCCTTTTCGGCCACGGCCGCCGAAAGGCGATGTTCCTGCTCGGCCCTGGCCAGACCACGATTCACTGCCAGCAACACATCCTTGATGGAGAAGCCACGATGAGTGTGCAGTTGAGGCGCAAAACGCACCTCGATGTAGCGCACGCCTTCGTTGATGTTGTCCCAGGCCAACTCATAGGCCGTTCTCTCTAAAGCTTCCGCGTCCTGAAGCACGGCGCAGGTATACTGAAAACCGTGCAAATACTCGGCCAGGTTGGCATAGTGTGAGCGAAAGACCAGCTCGTTGAGACCTTCCACCGTCTCCGAAGGCAGCGAAACGCTTCGCTCCCGGGCCAATTCGATGAGAGTCTGCTCGCGCAGAGAGCCGTCGAGGTGAAGGTGGAGATCGGTTTTGGGTAGGGCGCGGATCAAGTCGGTCGATATCATGCCAGCCGCTTTCGAAGGGGCGGCGCCCGCAACCTCCAATTCCTCGCGGAGGAAGAAGCCGCTAACATAACTTTCAGGGAAATTTTCGGAGAGTGCGCTAACCTGTGTCCATGAAGATCCACATTTCCGGTCAGGCCCTGGCGATACAAAGCAAGAGTCCAGCCCGGGAGTCAAAAGGGCAACTCCCCTCACCGGATGGGCTGGCCGGCTCCGTCGAACCAGCCCTGCCGCGCCGTCCTCGGTTGCCGTGCCTGGCCTTGCAAGCCGCTCAGCCGGACCGCCCCACCCCCCTGCTGCGCGATAGCCAGCCAGCTGTGGACTTCGTACATCGGTTCAACTCCGAATTGAAGTTGCCCCCCGATACACTGCAGCGGCGCAACGAAATGACCGTTTCCAGCCCGGCCAAGTTTTACCGCGTCAACCCCGCCCTCTTTTATGACGATGTGCTGGGCGTCTATTTCAATATGTCCAACCTGCTCGACCCACGCAAGGCCCCCGAGATCATCATAGCTGGTGACTGTCACCTGGGGAATTTCGGCACGTTGCGGGCTCGCGACGGCTCGACCTTCTGGGGCATCAACGACTTTGACATGGCCGGAAAGGGCACTCCCGAAGACGATTTGGAGCGAATGGCCACCAGCCTCCATCTGATGAGTCCCCTGTCCACTCAGCAGTGCAACGAACTGATCGCCGACATGGCCGAGGCCTACCTCAATGAGTTGCAGCGCATGGCCGCCTGCGGCTCTTCTGAGCACGGCGGAATCACCCAGGGGGAAGCACACGGCGTGGTGGCCGACCTGATAGCCAAGAAGTCTCAGGAAACTCAAGCCAGTCTGCTCAAAGAGTTCACCAAGAACGGCCATTTCAAGCGCAATAAGGAACTGCGCGAAGTTACGCCCCCCGAGCGCGAGCTGGTGGAAGGTTTTCTGGCCAACTACGAAAGCAAGCAAGGGGACACCCCCGAGCTAAAGCGCCCTTTGCAGGTGCTGGACATCGCCGCCAAAATGGAATCCGGCGGCAGCACCTACGGACTCAACCGTTTTTTCATTCTGGTCGCAGCACAGGACGGGGAACCGCGCATTCTGGACATGAAACAGGAGCTGCCTACCGCCCCCGAGCAAAATACCGGTGACACCGAAGAAGCCGATGCCGACTATATCTTTTCATGTATGAAAGCTCTGGGCGGAACCTTTGATCCTACCATGGCAGCCGGCACCATGGATAAGGACGCCTACTACATTCGCGAGCGTCAACGCGAGAAAGGCTCGTTGCCCATCTCCGAATTTACTCAACCCCAGCAATGGCGAGAGTTGGTAGAAAATGCCGCCGTAGCCGTAGCCCGCGCCCACGCCTATCAGTCGGGGGCCGCTCAAGCCATCACCGATTGGGTGGGCGACGACAGGCCCACGCTGATCGAACGACTGCAGAGCTTTGCGCAGGTCTATGCCCAACAGACCGTCGAGGACCGAGCCGCCTATAAGGAGAGCCTGACCTAGTCCAGGTTTACCAGAGGGCCTTGGTAGGTAGGATATCCGGTCATGTTTATACGCATCATCGCATTTCTCGCAATCCTTCTGTGCGGAGGATTTCTCTACTACATGTCCCAGCGTCCCGGTGGCCTTTCGCTACCGGGAGGCCTGCCGGGCAGCAAGCCCAAGGGCATCACCGAGATTGTCTCCAAAGTCCCGAAAGATACGGGATTCTTGCTGGTGATGGACGTTCGTCAGGGCACCGACCTGAAGAAAGACCTTCAGGCCATGCGCGAGAAATTCAAGGATACACCCAAAGTGATCAAGGCTATCGAAGAAGCCGAAACCGAGATGGGCATCAAATTTGACGAACTGGCCAGTTGGGCCCTCCCGGCCGGCTTTATCGGGGTGCTGCCCGCCAAAGGACAGACCCACCTCTGGGGCAGCGCTGCCCAGGGCATCGCCGAGGCTGACGGAAAGGGCCAGTTGGTCGCCTGCCAGTCCAACCTCAAGAACATGGCCACGGCCTGCGAGATGTACGCGGCCGATAACGCGGGTCGCTACCCGGGGGAACTGCAGATGCTAACCCAGGGAAACTACCTGAAAGTGATCCCCACCTGTCCGACCCAGTCTGCTTACAAGTTTGAAATGGCCGCCCAGCCGGACATGTTCACCCTCACCTGCGCCGGCACCCACGGGGAGAACAAGTCTCCCGTCTACTCGGCCGAGGTAGGCCTGATCGGTGGAACCACAGAGATTGCTGCGGCGCCCCCCAAAGAAGAACCGCCCATGGCAATCTTCGGGGCCCCCGTAGCCGATGAAAAATTGGCCCAGACTCACCTCGAAAAACTGCTCTCGAAGTCCAACACCAAGCCCAAACAAGAAACTGTCAACGGCAGTAGCTTCTGGGTCCAGGAAGGAGCCTATTTCGGCCTTCACAAGGGATATCTGCTGGGTGCCAGCTCAAAGGACGCACTCGAAGCCCTGCTGGCCAGCTTCGAAGGCAAGGCCGACAACCTGACCGCCCATCCCATCTACGCGGAGATGCGCAAAAGGGTCCCCGAAGAGCAAGGCGTTGTGGCCTTCCTGCCCCTGGAAGGCATTACCGCCAGCCTGGACGCTCTGCCCAAAGAAGGCTGGGACGAGAAAACCTGGGAAAATTTTCAGGCCATCCGCTACCTGGCGGGTGGAGCCAGCATGACCAACAGCAATCTGCACAGCAGCCTGGTGTTAGGCTTTACTCCCAGTGAAAAGGCCGATTTTGTCAAGGCCTTGTTGACCCCCCCGGCCGGCCCCATGGTCACGGCCCAGGTGATCCCCGCCGACTGGAGTTACTATAGCGCGGTAGATGTCCGCTATCTCTACCACGCCATTATCGAGGGTGTGCGCCTCTCCCCCCAAAGCCGCGCCCAGGTGGATCAAGGGCTGCAGCAGATGCAGGCCGGTTCTGGCGTCGACATCGAGAAGGACCTCTTTGGCGCCTTTACCGGTGAGTTAGCCTGGAGCGGCAACTACATGAAGAAGATGCCCGACCTTTTGGCTGGCAACTTCAACAAGGCTCGCTCCCAGGGCCAACTGACCGCCTGCAAGAGCAACCTCAAAAACATCGCCACCGGCCTGGAAATGTGGGCCTCGGACAACGGCGGCAAATATCCGACCAAACTCAGTCAGATCACGCCCGACTATTTAAAGACCATTCCCACCTGCCCCGTCGCTGGCAAAGATAGCTACAGCGACAGCTACGTACCCGCGCAGCAGCCAGACAATTTTTCGGTGGTCTGCGCCGGTCACAATCACGGTACCCCCGACGACTTTCCCCAATACTTTGCCGAGCAGGGTCTGGTGGAAGGGGAGACCCGCGAATCTGCACCGCCAGCCGACCCTGGCACCCCCACCACGGTTTTGGCTCTGGCCGTCAAGGATGCCGCCAAAGCCGAAGAACTGCTCAAGAAGATCGACGCAATGGTGCCCTTTACGGCCGGTGCCAAGGTGGGGGACGCTCAAATCCTCACCGCAACTGCTGGCCCGGCCCCGGTGGCCCGCGTGATGGTTAGCAAACCCGTGCCGGTCTTGTTTCTGGCCTATGGCCCTGACAGTGAGACTTTGCTGAAAGAATGTCTGGAAGTCAAAAACCCGGTTTCCCAGACGGCCGAGTTCCAAAAGGTAAGCAAAGACCAACCCCAACTCTGGGTCAGCCAGTCCTTCATCGACCTCAAGGGTCTGCTGGGCACTCTGACCGGCCTGCTCGAAACCGCCCCCGACTCGGATGAAAAGCATATGGGCAAAATGCTGATGAGCAACCTCACCGAGGCCCGTGGTGTTTCCTATACGGTGGTGGAAAAAGACTCTCTACGGTTGGTGTCCGATGGCAATGCCGCCATTGCGACCGGCGGCACGGCCGTGGTGGCCGCCATTCTGGTGCCCAACTTCATCCGAGCCCGCAGCCAGGGGCAACTGACCGCTTGTAAGTCCAACGAAAAAAACATCGCCACCGCCCTGGAGATGTACTCCACCGACAACGGGGGCGCCTACCCCACCGATCTGAAACCGCTGATCACGGGCAATTATTTGCGGCACATCCCTACCTGCCCGGCTGCCGGTCAGGACACCTACACGCAAACCTATCAAATGACCGCCAAGCCCGACGTGTATAGCTTCTACTGCACAGGCGAGCACCACAAAGGGGCCGGCACTCCGGCCGGCTATCCGCAATACAACGCGGAGCAGGGCCTGATCACCAACCCCTGAAACACTTACCGATAGTGTTTCTAGCAAGGCTGCTGACGGGCTCGTCAGCAGCCTTTTTTTTTCAATGTCTGGGGACGGTTACGGCTCCAGGCGTCATAGCAGGCTTGGCCGGCGGTGCTGTCATCTGAATGGCCAACCAGATCAGCAGCACCAGCACCACCAGAGTCAGAGTGCCCACAGCCAGCCAGGGACTGCGCATGCCGTCGGGGAGCTGCGAGGTGGCCGGTCTATCGCGTCTTCGCGCAGGCTTCCCGTTGGGCGTGGGACCGGTGCGTTGGCCCCCTCCCTGTTCTACAATACGAATCACTTTGCTCAAGGCGCTACGCACATGCTCCATAGAGCGATATCGGTCGTCCTTGCGCACGGCCATCATGTTTACAATCAAGTCTTCCAGAGACGGAGGTAGATTGGGATTCCAACGTCGAGGGGATGGCACCGGCTTATTCTCGGAAACCAACTCGGCGGCGCGCGGGGGAACTTGCAGGGTGAGCAAGTGAAAGAGGGTGGCACCCAGCGAGTAGATGTCGCTGCGCTGGTCGGTGCCTCCCGCGCCCTGATACTGTTCCAGAGGGCAATAGTCGGCCGAGCCTACCCCCTGCAAAAAGGTAGCCGTCACGCTGTCGGGAGTGAGATTGCGAGCGATCCCAAAATCGATCAGGTGCAAGGCACCAGAGCTATCCAGCATGACGTTCTGCGGCTTGACGTCGCGAAAGAGAATGGGGGGCTTCTGGCTATGCAAATAGGCCAGCACGTCGACCAGTTGCACCGCCCACTCGAGCACGTGATTGATAGGAAAAGGCTCACTTTGGGCCTTGAGCATCTCGCCCAGCGTCTTGCCTTTAATGTAGGCCATCACCAGGTAATAGCGTCCATCTTCGACAAAAAAGTCACTGACCTTGACCAGATTGGGGTGGTCAAGATTGGCAAGAAAGAGCGCCTCCTGACGGAATTGCTCAATCGCCTGACGCTGCGCCTTGGGATCTATCACCTGGACGCGCATCTCTTTGAGCGCAACGGGTTGGTTGCCCGAATCGCGGTCGCGGGCGAAGTAAACGGCCCCCATGCCTCCGCGACCCAGCACAAATTCCACCAGATAGCGGTTGGACAAAACGGTCCCGGCATCCAGTGGTTCGATGCCGGGACTCAAGCCTGGAAGCTGTGGCTCACTCGTTTCCATCGTTCCTACCGTTTCTTGGCCAGCACCTTCGGCGAGGCTCAACGGTGCCCTCCGCGCCAGTTCACGTTTCTTTCAGCCCGAACAAGCACAATGAGGTGTGCAAATCCGTCGTGCCCCAGAGCAATTTTCCGCTCGGCCTCCTCAAAAGGAGTGGACCGTGCTGGTTTACAATGCCGGCCAGGCCGACGAGGGTATGATGTGCACCAGCAACCTGCTAGACCTGGAGCGGGTGGGGTCCGACGAGAATACTCACGTGATCTGCAAGAACTACCGGTCCGCATGGTGGCCGGAAAAGTTTGGCAAATGGCACGAATATCTGGGGGCGCGCACCTACGAGATAGGCCCCAGCACGGAGAGTTTAGCAGCCGACTGGAAGTCCCGATTGCCCGGCGAGGTGGGCCACTTGATGAAACTGGCCACCACCTCCCCCACCGCTATCCGCTCCCGCGAGATCGCGCCCCGTGAGGACGAGGTCAATATGGGCCAGGCCGAGACGCTGCGTGCCTTTCTACTGGAGAACATCGAGAAATACCCGGCCAAGCATTACGCAGTCATCATCAGCGGTCACGGTTCGGGATTTGCCGGCCAGACCGTGATGCACAACCCGGAAGGCCGCATTCCCAACGCCGAAATCGGCAAGGTGTTGGAAGAAGTAGGGCTGCGGGCAGGGCACAAAATCGACGTTGTCAATCTCAACACCTGCAACGGGGCTGGCTTAGAGGTATTTCACGCGCTGCGCAACGGCGCCCAGGCCGCGGTTTCCTCGCAAGGGGTAATTTTTGGCGCCACGCAACCGCTGGGCAATGTGCTTCAAGATCTGCAGAAAGACCTCAAGCATGGGCTATCCGTGGACGGCGCCGGGCTGGCCCGCAAATTTGTCCAGCATGCCCGCTACCAGGAACTTTCAGCCATGAACACTGCCACGCTGTCGGCCGTCGACCTATCCAAGATGGACCAGCTGGGCGCGGCTGTGGGACAGTTACACTCCGCCCTGATGGACGAGAAAATCGAGCCGACGCAAATCGCGCGCTGGATGGAGCAGGCCCGCCGCATCGAATACAGTGGCATCCCAAGACTGGTGCACATTCAAGATGTGGGCGCCTTTGCCGCCCTGGTTGCCGGTGACTGCCCCAACGAAAAGGTTCGAGCCGCGGCTGAGGGCGTGAGCCAGGTGCTGGCTGCCAGCGTCATCGAAGAAGAGCACGCCGACCATCGCAAAGAGAGTCCGACCTCCATGGCGGTGCGGGCCTTGCTGGGCAAGAAAGCCCCCCCTTTGGATGGCTCCTCCGGAGTTTCGATCTACTACGACAGCGACGTCAACGCTCGCGGCAGCAGACTTTTCCAGGTCAAAGACAGCGACTTTGGCGCCCAGACCCAAATTGAGAAGTTTCTTCAGTATGTGTCCCAACCGGCCGATGCGGACCGGGCCGCCAAACCCTGGTGGCAGAAGAAGCTGGAGCACTTCACCTACGAGAAGCGTATTCTGGAATACAAGCTGGACAAGAAGATCAACATTCCCATGGCCATGCCGCTGCTCAAGCGGGCGGTCAAAACCGGGGCCATGATAGGGGCCAGCGCGCTGTTAAGCCAGGCCGGATTGCCCATGCACTACTTTTGGGGGGCCTATTTTGCTTATCAAGGCGCCGAAAAGGTGGTCAAGTCCGGGGCCGAGGCGGCCTCGCTCGTGGGCCAGCAGCGCACGCCTCAGCAAAATCTGCAACTGGTCGACAACCTGGCCGACCTGGCCATGGGCGCCTGCTTGACCAGTTTCGGCATGTCGGTAGCGGGATTGCTGCCCACTTCGATCATCATGCCCGCCGCCGCCCTGGCCATGTCGGCCCGTGCCGGTCGCTATCTGGGTCAGGTCGCCGTCAACAAGCCGCACCATGAAGCTCACCGGGCCGAGGCCCAAAAATTTCTTCAGAGTTCTTTGAGCGCCCCCACCTAGACTATCCCTATCACATATATAGGGAGCCCACGTTCATGGTTAACACACAGTCCTTACCCGCGGAATTCCGCTTTCGTCAAAGCAGCGCTCAAAGTGCCGCCAAACCTTTCGCTGGCGACACCGTACTGTCCAGTGCCAAAGACACCGACCCTTGCGCCTGCGCAATGGGCGAAGACAACGCCATTCTCTCCAGCCCCAAAGACACCGACCCCTGCGCTTGCGCCATGGGCGAGGACAACGCCATCCTCTCCAGCGCCAAGGACACCGACCCCTGCGCCTGCGCCATGGGTGAAGACAACGCCCTCACCTCCAGTGCCAAAGACACCGACCCTTGCGCCTGCGCAATGGGCGAAGACAATGCACTGGTTTCCGGCGAGAGCTGGAACCTGGCCAAAGTAGGTTAAGACCTTGATCCTTCAAGACTGGGCCAGCAAGGGGATCGCCGGGGCGCGCAATGTCGCACGCAACCTGCAAGCCCCTGCCACTGCCCCGGTGGTGGAGCCGGCCGACGTGCTGTCGACCGGTTCCACCGCGAAGGATTGGACCGTTCTGGTCTATATGGACGGGCGCAATCGCCTGGCCACCTCCAGCCTGCAGGCCCTTAACAAAATGGAGCAAATCGGCTCCAACGACAGGGTCAACGTGGTGGTGCAGAGCACCATCGAACCCCATTGGCGCGAACTGCACAAAGATGGTATGCAGGCCATACCCACCCGACGCTACTATGTGCAGCGCGACGACCGTCCCGACCAGATAACCTCCCCCATCGTGGGCCAACTGGATGCCTCGGTGCCTCTCTCCGAGCAGAGCCTGGCCGACTTTATCCAATGGGGAATGAAGAACTTCCCCTCCGAGCGCACCATGGTGGTGATCAAAAAGCACGGCGCCGGTTTTGCCCGCATCGCCGGGTCCGAGGGCGAAGCCGACCGGGCCCCGCTATCGGCCCGCGAAACCCGCAACGCCCTGGAACAAGTGCGCCAGGCCACGGGCAAAGGCGTAGACGTGGTGGCCTTCGACAGCTGCTCGATGCAGCAGATGGAAGTCGCCTACCAACTCAAAGACGTCGCCAAAGTAATGACCGGTTCACCCGAGGACATCGTGGCTTCGATCTACCCCTACGGCACGATTCTTGACGGCCTGACCCGCCACCCCGAAATGAACGAGCGCCAACTGGGGCGCTGGGTGGTGGATGCCCACAAAATTGCCGTGGGACGCGCCATTCACAGCGCTGCGGACCTGAGCAAGCTGGCCCAATTTGGGCAGGCTATGCGCAGCTTTACGGCCAGCGTAGTCGAGCAGAAAGTGGCCAGGGACGTCCTCTACACGGCCATGCTCAACAGCAAGTCGATGGAAGCCGGCGACAGCGACGCACTGCAGTTTAACTTTCGCGACCTGGGCGGCTTTCTCCAGCAGATAGCCGGGGACGAACGCGTCCCCCAGAGCGTGCGCGACACGGCTCAAGAGGCCCGCCAATCCATGTCAGATTCGATCCTCAAGCACTATGCCACCAGTGGTCGCGAGCGTCTCAAGCGACCCACCGGTTACTCGACCTTTCTGCCCTGGAAAGCTCTCACTCCCGAGGTCAAGGCCAGCTATGCTCAGCTTGACTACGTCAAAGATACCGGCTGGCTGGAACTGCTTGACTACACCTTCTCTTCAGGCCTGCCGACGGCACCGGCCGAACCCCTGACAAAGAGCAGTTGGTTGACTCGACTCAAACGTCTCCCACTCAAGCATTACAAGAAGTATATCTCCGGTTACCTGCCTACCGCCTGCCAGTACACGCCGACCTGTTCGCAGTACACCCGTGAAGCCATTGAAACGCACGGAATGTTCAAGGGCGCCTGGCTAGGCTCGCTGCGGGTGATGAGCTGCAACGGACACAATTCGGCGGGGCACGATCCCGTTCCGGGCCATGTGCACGGCCCGGATTGCAATCACCCCGGTCATCTGCCAGCCGGTACCGCCAGCCGAGATTTCCTGACCCCCCCTCCCGCCCCCGTGTAAAAGTCGTCCTTGCGTCGTGGCCTGGAGCAAACGGCCGTGACTTGGGCAGGCCGCCTGAGCGGTATGGCCTGGGGGGCCGCCTCGGCCCTGATAGCGGCCCCGGTGGGCCTGGCCCTGGGCGCCTTCTTCGGCTACCAGGCCGGCACTGGTAAAATGGACCAGTTCACCGCCGAGATGCTGCAAAACCATCGCGAGGCTACCGTCTTTGGAATGCTGCGCATGGCCCGCCCGCTGGGTACCCCAGGCGACGCAGTTCACCACTGGGTGAGCGAGAAAACCGGCAGCGCGGGCCTGGCCACGGCGGTCGGTGGCGTGCTGGGGACCTCAGTAGGCGCCCTGGCCGGAGCCGCGGGTGGAGCCGCTGTTATGGCCAAAGAAGGAAACCGCTATGGCCGCCTGTGGGGACGAAACCTGGTCAAAGATATGCTGGGCGAACTGCCCGTTCACCCAGAAAACGAGGCCATCGTGCAGCGTGACTACGCCTAGACGCTCAGTCGCGCGCCAGGGCCACCACGGGATCAAGCCTGGCCGCTACCATGGCCGGATACATTCCGGCCACCAACCCCACCACGGCTGAACTGGACAGCCCAAAGAGGATAGCCCGCAGCGTGAGCACCGGAGGCCAGCTGGTCAATTCAGCCGCCGACAAGGCCAGTACTACCCCCACGACCACACCGCTGAGTCCCCCCAGGATGGCCACGCTTAAAGACTCCATCAAGAATTGCAGCAAGATATCCCGCGGCCTGGCGCCCACGGACATGCGAATGCCGATTTCGCGGGTGCGGTCGCGCACCGACATCAGACTGGTGTTGGTGATGCCCATGCCTCCCGATACCAGGCAGATCGCCGCCGTGAAGAGGCTGAGATAGGAGAAGGTCTGGCTGCCCTGGCGGTAGCTTTTGAGGATCTCCTGGCTGGTAGTGGCCCCATAGGCGTCCTCGTTCTCCTCGGGCAGATGATTGGCCCGCAGCAGTTCCAGTCGGACTCGGCGCTGCGACTGTTCGATGGGCAGTAAGGCACGATTTTTCAGCAAAAAATAGTCGTAATAAACGGTACGCTTCAGGCGTTGCTGGGCGGTATGCACAGGCATGATGACCACGCTATCCTGGCGGCGGTCGCTGCCCACCTCCTCCAAGACCCCGATCACGCGATAGGGAAACTTGCCCAGGCGGATGGTCGATTCAAGCGGGTCGGCACTTCCAAACAGCTTATCGCGCACAGTCTTGCCGATCACAACCACGGAGGCCCCGGCTCGCGCTTCTTCCTGGCTGAAATTGCGGCCCGCTGCCAGGCGCAGGTTCTTGACCTGCAAATAGTCGACCGTGCTCCCGCGAAACTCGCAACTGTAGTTGCCCGAGTCGGAAACGGCCTGGACCGTGCCCTCTACCACGGGGGCAACCTGCTCCAGGAAAGAAAGCTTACCGACCACTCCCAGATCCTTTTCGGTGAGGTCGGTCCAGACCGACACTCCCGATCGAATCCGCTGACCCCCCCAGACAAAAATCAAGTCTTTGCCCATCTGCTCCAATCGGGTCTGGATGGTGGAACGGGCGCCACCGGCGATGGCGTCGGTCAATATCAGCGAGGCCACCCCGATCAGCACGCCCAGCCAGTTGATTACCGTTCGAACCTTGTGCTTCCAGAGGCTGGCCAGAGCAAGTTGCAGGGTGCTCCAAAACGTCACAAGTTCATGGATGAATTAACCGACCTGGTTGGCGGCCGTGCCAGGCTTGTAGCTGACCATGGGCTTCCCCTGCCAGGCAGCCTCCACCTCATCGGCCACCCGCCAACCAGCCTCGGCTTCGCCCGGGGTGGCAAAGAGCGCCGTTTCGCCCAAAATGGCATTGGGCAGCAGATTGGAGTAAGCCGGCTGGTCCACGATTCGCGGGTCGAGAGGGATGGAAAGGGTTTGCCCGGCCACTTCCACTTCGATTTTGGGCTTACCGTTGATGGTAAAGCGCATCACGGCGCTCTGGTCGGCCTCGACCCCCAGGCGAGTGGCCAGTGCCTGAGGCAGAGAACGCAAGTGAACATCGGCACCGGAGCGCTTCTGCTCCACGCCTTTGGCATTGACCAGGTGGAAGGCCACCCCTTCCCAGCGCGGGGCCTTCACCTTCAGGTCAAAAGAAACATAGGTTTCCGCCTGCGAAGCAGGGGCACCGACGGGAGCCCCTTGGGCCGGGTCATTAAATCCCTCAAATTGGCCCCGCACCACACTCCCTTTGTCCACCTCGACCGACTTGACCAGGCTCTCTCGAGATTGACGAAGATTGTCGCCCGAAATGGCCGTGGGAATGTCCATGGCGAGGGTGGACAGAATCTGCATGGCGTGGTTTTGCACCATGTCCTTCAAGATGCCGGTATCCCGAAAATAGGGGCGGTCGTTGGACCTGATCGTCTCCAGCAACTTTACCTCGACGCGCTCCACGTATTTGGAGTTGAGCGCCTCGTCGACTTCCGGGGAAGCCCGAAATTGCAGCATCTGCAACATGCCGGGATAGCCCAAGAAATGGTCGATCAACAGGACCTGGCCGGGCTGAAAATCCCGTTCCACAATCTGAGCCAGCTCTCGCGAAGCCTGCGAGTCCTCGCCAAAGGGTTTTTCCAACACAATGCGGCGAAAACCGCCCGGATATCCCGGCTCAGAAAGGCCACTTGCCTTCATGTTCTCAAGCAGGGCCTTGTACGATTTGGGCGGGACAGCGCCCATAAACACCGCGTCTTGATGGCCGACATCCTGTTTGAGACTTTGAAAATCCTCGGGCTTGCTCAGGTTGACGCCCAACAGACTGGCGTCAGGCTCTTGCAAAACAGTGAGTGCCTTAAACTTGTCGAATCCGGTCTGAGAAATCGGCTTAGAATCGGCATCACCCTGACGAAATTTGTCCAGGTAGGCCGCGCCAGACGAGGGCTTAGAACCCATCAATACCAGCGTGTGCTGCTCAGGATTGAGGCGCCCCTCCTCGGCGAGATGGACCAGCGAATCACGTACCGCTCGCTTGCTGACCAGGTCTCCGGTGGCTCCAAAAACATAAAATCGGGCCGACGGAATCGAATTCATCGAACTTGTCAATACGTCGATAAGGTTGCCCGAGGTGGGCTTCGTCAAAGTCGGGCTGAATGACACGCCGGACGAGCCTATCGTCACTGAATCCTGGGGCAGTTCCGGCCCTTTTTCCAGGGGCACCGAGAACTGGCGCAGTGAGGCGCGAGAAGCCGGAGGGAGGGAACCCAGTCGATCGATCACCCGTCAGAGTTCGCCACGAGGTCTATTTTCCCCCCAAAGCTGCACACACTGGCCAGACAACATTCGCTGCAGCGAGGCTTCTTGGCCAGACACACGTAACGACCGTGCAACAACAGGCGTGAAGAGCCAAGGGTCCAGTCCTTCTTGGGAATGAGCTTTTGCAGATCGCTCTCGACCGATTCGGCCTGCTCCGCCCGGGTCAAACCGAGTCGAGCCGAAACTCGCAGCACATGGGTATCAACAATCACACCTGGCACCCCAAAGCACTCCCCCAAAATCAAGTTGGCCGTTTTACGCCCCACCCCCGGCAAACTGACCAAATCGGCCATTTTTGAGGGAACCTGGCCCCCGAAACGTTGGACCAGATGATGACTGCACTCCTGAATGGAGCGAGCCTTGTTGCGATAAAATCCGGTAGAGCGGATCACCTCCTCCACTTCCTCGCGAGCAGCCGCGTCCAGTAAGGCCGGTTCGGGCCAACGCTCAAAGAGCACCGGAGTGACCTGGTTGACCCGCTCATCGGTGCATTGGGCCGACAGTATGGTTGCGATCAGCAATTCGTAGGCGTTGTTATGGCGCAACTCAACGGCCGGATGGGGTATGCTGTGGGCCAGTCTCGACAAGATTTCCCGCGCGCGCTTCTTACTCATGATGCCTCCATTGCGCCTCTCAACAGGCCAGGCCTGCCCTACTCTGGCCCTAAAGGCCGAATTTCGGCCGGTGCAAAGTGCGGCAGCGACTGATGCTGCTGTGCCTGACGGCCCGCCGCCCACAGTTGCAAAAAGCGCAGAGGGTCACCATGCGAGACCAACAGGATGGTCTGCCCCACATCGACCACTTCCAAATGCTCAATCACGGCGCCCATTCGTTCCATAACCGCGTCGGCCGGCTCCGCCCCTAACAACGGGGCGCCGGGATCGATTTCGTCCTGAGCCCACACCTGCTCATAGTTGGCCGAGGAAGACCCTTCCAGTTGGCCAAAAAAACGCTCACGTAGCCTCTCTTCCGTGGCCGGTGGTCGGCAGGCCAGGACCTCGGCAGCGATCTGGGCGGTTTCACGGGCCCGCAAAAAATCCGACGAGAGTATCAGCGTATCCGAATCCAGACCGCTCTCCAGCGCCGAGAGGCGCACCTGCTGCCGGCCCCGTTTGCTCAATCCGTAACGCTTACAGCCCGTCTCCGGGTAGCTGATAATCAGATCGGCCACATTGGCCTCGCTTTCGCCGTGGCGCATCAGGAAGTATCGATTGTTCATGGGGCTCCTTTTGGGATCGCCGGGAGAAAATCCCCCGGGAGGGAACAAGCTCGGGCTGGCTGCGACACTGCCAGGCATTCTATGCGTCGCGGGGAGAACCACTATGAAACGTCTCAACACCTTACTGTCAGGCCTGTGCCTGCTGTCGGCCCCAGCCCTGGCCGAACCGCCCGGCCTGCAGTTTGAGCAAGCCACCTCCGCCAGCAGTGTCAGGCCTGTGGCCAATCCCAGTGCCCGCACCGTTCCCCTCAGTCTGACCGACCTCAAACAGTTGCTATCCCGACTGACTCCCCTCAAGGCTCAACCGGAGGATCGAGTAGATTTTGCCTTGCGCGAGGGTTCGCTGCCAGCCCCCAAAACCGGTAAACGCATACCCCAGGCCTTCCCGCCCGCCCAAAACCTGAATCCGCCCGCCATCGACAAAAAGCCTGTCGAAGTTCTACGTTATGCCCCCGAGGGCGAAGTGGAACTGGCTCCACAACTGAGTGTAACCTTCAACCAACCGATGGTGGACTTATCTTCCACCGCCGTCCCCAAGTCGGTGCCCGTGCGACTCAGTCCTGAGGTCCCTGGAGAATGGCGCTGGGTGGGCACCCAAACCCTGGTTTTTAAGCCCAAAACCCGCCTGCCCATGGCCACCGAGTTCAAGGCCGAAGTAGAGGCGGCCAAACCTGTAAGCTGGACCTTTGGCACACCCGCTCCCAGGCTCAAGCAGAGTTATCCTACGGGTAACGGCATCGCTCTGCGGCCGGTGCTCTTTGTGGCCTTTGATCAGCGCATCGACGTTGACAAAGTGGCCTCCCTGCTAGAATTGTCTGGAGGCAACCAGCGCATCCCTTTGCGCCGAGCCAACGCCGAGGAAATCGTTCGAGATGAGCGTGTCCGGGCCTTGTCCAAAGCCGCCGAACCGGAGCGCTGGGTGGCCGTAGTGGCAGACCAACCGCTCCCAGCGGGAACCCACTTCTCGCTGAAGATCCCGGCGGGCACACCCTCGCTGGAGGGACCGCGCACCACAACTGCCGTTCAGTCGTTCAATTTCTCCACCTACTTTCCGCTGGCCATCGACGGCCAATCCTCACAAAATCAGGCCCCCGGCTCTCCTTTGTGGGTGTCTTTTAACAACCCGCTGGCCCCCGGGCAGCCGCTGCTGGTGAGCGTAACCCCCGAACTGCCCGGCATGCGAGCGGTAGTGAGGGGCGACAACCTTTGGATTCACGGCCGCACCAAAGGACATACCAAATACACCGTCACGGTGCCGGCCAGTTTGCGCGACACTTTTGATCAGAAGCTCGGCCCCACTCCTCCCTTGGAGTTCCAAATGGGAGGCGCCCCGGCCATGTTCGTGCCGCCTCGCAAGAGATTTGTGCTCCTCGACCCGGCCGGTTCACCTCAACTGAACTTTACCGTGGTCAATCACAAGAAACTGTCGGTAACCGTGCGCGCCGTCAAGCCGGAGGACTGGAAGGCCTACCACGAGGCCCTCAACCACCGCTATGACCAGGACAAGTTCCAACTGCCCGGCGAGGTCATCATGGAGCAAGAGATCGACGCCGCCAAGGTGGAGGACGAAATCGAGCAAGTCACCCTGGACCTCAGCAAGGCCTTTGGGGAGAGCAGTCAACTGCTGGTGCAGGTGGTTCCTCCCGAGCTGGAGGAGGGCCAAAAACGCTACCGCACCTACTACGGATGGGTCCAGCGCAGCAAGTTAGGGGCCAACCTGGCCGCCGATGGCGACAAATTGCTGGTTTGGGTCAATCAATTGGCTGATGGCAAGCCCGTCGCTGGGGCTCGCGTCCGGTTTGTGGGCGGACCCGCCCAGGGCGAAACCGGCAGCGACGGTCTGGCCACCCTCAAGTGGGGCAACGACGAGGGCGGCCTGCTGATCAGTCACCAAAACGACAGCCTGTTTGTGCCCCGCCACAGTGATTACTCCGCCAGTTCGTTCAATCCGGGCCGCAGCAGCGACCAGACTCTCTGGTACGTAACCGACGACCGCAAACTATATAAGCCGGGCGAGACGGTATCCGTCAAAGGTTGGCTACGACGTCAGATTCACCAGCCCAAGGGCGATCTGCAGGCCAGCAGCGACCGAACCGTCAACTATGTGCTCTATGACTCCCGTAACAACGAAATCAGCAAGGGCAAGGCCAGCGTTGGGCAGTTGGGCGGGTTTGACTTCACGGTGGCCTTGCCCAAGAATTTCAATTTGGGCTCGGCCCGAATCCAGTTAACCAGTGACAGTTCCAGTCACCAACATCGATTTGAGGTGCAAGAATTCCGACGCCCAGAATTCGAGGTATCGGCCCAAGCCAGCAGCGGTTCCGTGCTGGTAGGCGGTCAGGGCTCGCTGGCCGTGGAAGCCAAATACTACGCCGGTGGTGGCCTCAAAGACGCGCCCGTGCAATGGACCGTGACCGGCACTCCCACCAACTACAGCCCGCCCCACTGGCCAGGATTCAGTTTTGGGAGTTGGACCCCGTGGTTCAATTGTTTTTGCTGGTGGGACCGGGGCGCCCCCGCCGCCCGCGCCAGCACCAAGACCTTCAGCGGGCGCACCGACTCGCGCGGCAAAGACAGCCTGGACTTAAACTTCCTCTCGGTCAGTCCGCCCCGTCCCCACTCGGTGTCGGCCACGGCCACCGTGGCAGACGTCAACCGCCAGGCCTGGAGCAGCACAGCCACCATGCTGGTCCATCCGGCCAGCCACTATGTGGGCATCAAAGCCAAACGCACCTTTGTGGATGCCGGCAAACCTCTCGACTACGAGCTGATCGTCACCAACCTCGACGGCAAGGCCGTGGCCGGCCGCGAGATCGACTTCAAAGTCTACCGCTACAGTTGGGAGTATTCTGACTCCGACTACCGCACCAGCAAAAAAGAGGTCTACTCCCAGCGCCTGACCTCGGCCGCCACTCCCATCCACGTCAGCGTGCCTACCAGCGAAGGCGGCACCTATCAGGTGGAAGCGACTGTATCCGACGACTCCAATCGCAGCAACCAGAGCCAGATGACCTCGTGGGTGGCCGGCGGCAAGCAGCCGCCCAAACGAGACGTGGAAATGCAACAATTGACGCTGATTCCCAACAAGCCGGCTTACGAGCCTGACGAGGTGGCTGAAATCCTGGTCCAATCTCCCTTTACGGAAGCCCAGGGCTTGGTGACCCTGGAGCGCCACGGGATCGTTTCTCATCAGTTCTTGGATTTGAGCAGCGGCAGCGCCACCCTCAAAGTGCCTTTAGAGGAAGCTTTCCTGCCCAATCTCCACCTCACCGTGGATGTGGTCGGCAAAGAGCCACGCGCCGATGGGGACGGCAACCCGGTGGCGGGCGCCCCTCCCCGACCGGCCCAGGCCCAGGGCGGTCTCAATCTGGCCATCTCGGCCAAAAGCCGAGAACTCAACGTAGAGGTCAGGCCGCACAGCCCCAAAGCCGCTCCCGGCTCCCAAAACCAGTTGGAGGTGGTGCTCAAAGACGCCTCGGGCAAGGCCGTGGCCGATGGCGAGGTTGCCCTGCTGGTGGTCGATGAGTCGGTGCTGGCCTTGATCGGCGGTGACTATGCCAATCCATGGGACCTGTTTTACAGTCAGCGCGCCGCCGAAGTGGCTCACTACGGCGTGCGCAGCTGGATAGAACTGGCCATGCCTGGCGAACTGCCGGCCCCTCCTCCCCCCCCGATGCAGGCCGCCAAACCGGCGGCCATGGCCGTGCCCAGCGAGGCGGATGATGGAGTGGGCAATCTAGCCGCAGGTCTTGATGTCAGCACGCGCGAGAGGAGCGCCGGAAAAATGGACGGTCGCTTCAAGGACGAGGAGAAAAAGGGGAAAGTCAGGCGCGAAACGCCCATCCGCATGCGCAAGGATTTCTCGGCGCTGGCCTATTACGTGCCGGCCGCCAAAACCGACCGCGAGGGTCGCATCAAGCTGCCCTTTAAACTGCCCGACAACCTCACCCGTTATCGAGTGGTAGCCCTGGCCGTGTCGAGTGATAAGCAATTTGGCAAAGGCCAATCTTCGCTGGTAGCCCAACAGCCCCTGATGGTGCGCCCGTCGCCGCCGCGTTTTCTCAATTTTGGAGACCGCTGTGAACTACCGGTGGTCATCCAGAACCAGACCGACAAGCCTTTGCCCGTCGAACTGGCCTGCCGTACCAGCAACCTAAAACTCGATCCGTCCAAGGCTGGTGTATCCCTGTCGGTCCCAGCCAATGATCGGGTCGAGGTACGCTTTCCTGTTACAGCCGAGTCAGCCGGCACGGCCCGTTTTCAGGTTGCCGTGAGCAGCGGCGATTTCAGCGATGCCGCCCAACTGGACTTTCCCGTGTGGACGCCGGCGACCACCGAGGCCTTTGCCACCTATGGCGTGATCGACCAGGGCGCTATTGCTCAGCCCGTATCCCCACCACCCGATGTCTTTCGCCAATTTGGAGGGCTGGAAGTAAGCACCAGCAGCACCGCACTGGCCGAACTGACCGACGCCTTCTTGTATCTACGCAGCTACCCGTATGAATGTGCCGAGCAAGTCTCCTCCAGGGTGCTCTCTACGGTGGCCCTGGCCCCCGTGCTGCGAGCTTTTGAAGCCCCCGGCATGCCCGGCGAGGCCGCGCTGAAAGCCTCCCTGGCGGCCGACATCAAGAAGCTCGAAGGCATGCAAAACTACGATGGCGGCTGGGACTACTGGAAGAGAGACAAACCCTCGGTCCCCTACGTGAGCCTGCACGTCAGCCACGCCCTGGTGCGCCTGCGCAAGGCTGGACACAGTGTGGCGGACTCCAGTTATGACCGCGCCCTTCAGTTTACGTCCAACATCGAGAGTCACATACCCGGCGAATACTCGGAATGGACCAAACGCCACCTGCGCGCCTACGCGCTCTATGTGCTGCACAAGGCAGGCAAAGCGGATTTGGCCAAGGCCCGCAAGCTGATCCAGGATTTCGGAGGAGTCGAAAAGACCCCCTTTGAGTGCCTGGGCTGGTTGCTACCCACACTGTCCAAAGACGACCTGGCCGTGGCCATCCGACGACACCTCAACAACCGGGTCAGCGAGAGCGCGTCTACGGCCCAATTTACGTCCAACTATGAAGACGGAAGTTACCTGATTCTGGCTTCCGACCATCGCGACGATGCCATCCTGCTGGAGGCTCTGATCGAGGACTCCCCTACCTCGGATCTGCTGCCCAAGCTGGTGCGCGGCCTGCTCGACCACCGTGTGGCCGGGCGCTGGGCCAATACCCAGGAGAACTGCTTCGTGTTGCTGGCTCTTCAAGAGTATTTTGAGAAATTTGAGAAGGTCACCCCCGACTTCGTGGCCCGCGTCTGGTTGGGCGACCGCTTTGCCGGGCAGCAAACCTTTAAGGGTCGCAGCGCCGATAGCAAAGAGTTGCGGGTTCCCATGGACCAATTGCAAGGTCGACAGGACCTGCTCGTGACCAAAGAAGGCGCGGGAAGGCTCTACTATCGGTTGGGCATGAAATACGCCCCCACCCATCTGCAACTCCCTCCCCTGGAGCGAGGCTTTAGCGTGGAACGGCGCTACGAGGCCGTCGATGATAACCGCGATGTATCCCACAAAGAGGACGGCAGTTGGCGCATCAAATCCGGTTCCAAAGTAAAAGTCACGGTCACTATGGTTTGCCCCACCATGCGCTACCACGTGGCCCTGGTCGACCCGCTGCCCGCCGGACTGGAGGCCCTTAACCCGGCCTTGCGGGGCACCGAACCGGTGCGGCCCATGCCGACGGCCCGCGGCGGCCGCACGCGCTGGTGGTGGAATCCCTGGTGGTACGAGCACGAGAATCTGCGTGACGAGCGCGTGGAGGCCTTCAGCCAGTGGGTCTACTACGGGGTTCACGAATACACCTATTTTGCCCGAGCCACCACCCCCGGCAACTTTGTGGTACCGCCCGCCAAGGCCGAAGAGATGTATCACCCGGAGACGTTTGGTCGCTCGGCCAGCGATCGCGTGATCGTGGAGTGACCCGGCGGTAGGACCCCCAGACAAGCCCGCGAAGCGGCGGCCATGGCTCAACCAGGCTTCCAAGTCCAACTAAAGCACCCCCAACGGGGCTCGCAGTCTTTTGAAATTGGGGCTCGACGGGTGACCGTGGGGAGGCTCAATTCCGGGGCCGAAATCGAAATCGACGACCCGCTGGTTTCCAAGCGCCACGGGTCGCTGTGGGCCGACGAGCAGGGCGCCTGGTACGAAGACAACGGCTCGACCAATGGCAGTTGGGTGGGCGAACGACGTATTGAGGGACCGCTGCGCCTCAAGTCTGACCTGCAGGTGAAGGTGGGCAACTTCAACCTGCAACTCGCGGAAAAGACCCTGGAACTGCCGCCTGGCCTGGAACTCAGTTTGGTGGGTCAGGTGGGAGGCCACGGCCTGACCAAGATCCTGGGCCAGAGTTCCGATGCAGTCTACCTGTCGGCCATCTATAGCCTGACGGAGGGGCTGCTGCGCTCAGACAGCCTTGAGTTCATCCCAGAAGCCTTGAATCGAGCACGCAAAGCCGTGGCCGTCCCCGTCCAGATGGCCGTGGTGGCCTGGCCGCCCGAGAGCGACGGTAGCTTGCGCTTTCTGTGCGGCCAAAGGGCGGGCGTGAGCACCAGTCTGGCTCGCTACGCCGTGGAACAGGGGCGAGCCCTGCTGTTGACGGGCGCCTTGCCGGAAGCCGTTGCCAATGCCCCCAGCATTCGCATGCGCAGTATCCTGGGGGCTGTCTACGTCCCCCTGCAGGGCGGGGCCGACGAGGAGATCCTGGGTCTTCTCTGCGTTGACTCGCCCCTGCCGCTAAAAGAAGTGGATTTCCAGTTCCTGTGCGCCGTGGCGGGCTTACTGGCGGGCAAATTGTCGTCCGAACGACTGCGCCAGGAAGCCAATCGCCAGGCCCTGGAGAAACAGCAGCAGCAAAGTCGCCGTGAAGCCCTGGCCAGTTTTCTGCAGATCGCCAGCCATGATCTGAAGAACCCGCTGACGGCCATTGAGAATTGCGGCCGCCTGTTGCGCCGCTTACCGCCCGAGCGTCACGCTCAGATCATCGACATCTTGCTGGGGGCCAGCGCCCGGGCCACCGATCTCATTCGCACCTACCTGGATGCCGCCGCGGTGGACGGGGGAAAGCCCCTGGAAGTACAATGGGAAGACGTGGATGTGACCCTCCTGGTGGACCAGGAGACCCAATTTCTGAGGGCCGCTCTGCGCGATCGCATGGACAAAATTCAAGTGGTCAACCAGGTCCAGGGGCCGCCCTTGCGGGCCGACTCGCGCAAGTTGCGCCAGGTCTTCTGCAACCTGATCTCCAACGCCATCAAATACTCGCCCAATGGCGGCCAGGTAACCATCAAGCGCGAGGGAACCCGATTTTCGGTAAGCGATCAGGGGGTGGGCATCGCTCCCGAGCACATGCCTAAACTCTTTGCCGCTTTTGAAAGGGTGGGCGACCGGTCCATCGCTTCTGGCACTGGATTGGGGCTTTGGCTTACAGCCGCTCTCATCCACGCCCACGGAGGCGAAATCGGCGTGGACAGCACAGCCGGGGAGGGGTCCACCTTTTGGTTCACCCTACCCGGACTGTGACGGGCGAAACGACTTACGCGCGAACGCCCCGACCCTTCCACCGACTGGATGTAGCAATCACTCTACTATTTAGTGCCTCCCCGTGGGAAAATTGCCATTTGGGTGGCAACTATTTCCAATAGACTGGAAACGTCTCGGGGTGCGACAATTTGGGCGCGCCCTCAGGTACTCTAGCAGCTGTCGCCCGAGGAACTGGGCGCGGACTTTCTCCTGGACGAGGCCGGCTCAGATGCCTACCGAGGGAACTTTGAGGCCCACCACCCCGATAAGGTGCGCGAGCTCGCGAGGCCGAGCAACGCCGGCGCGAGCGCAAGTCGGGCCAGGTCGAGAGCGACCAGGGAGAGTTGAACTTTGAGGAGGAGGAGGAGTGACGGAGGGGCGGGGCACGGGCCAAAGTTTCCACTGGAAATCGGGGGCGATAGCACGAAATACGTTCTGATCTGGTGCAAACTGCCTCGGCCCGTACGCCAGCATTTATCGCGGCTCCGATCCCGACAGCGGTGACAGCGTCAGTCTTGGCCTGATCAGCGGCTCTGGAGCCGAGGAAAAACGACTTACGCGCGAATGCCCCGCCCCCTCCTCCGACTGGATGTAACCTTCACAAATCACCTCAGGAGAGGGGGTCGTAGGCCTGCAAATCTCCAAAGCCGTTCAAAGTGGCTTCTTTGCCGTCGCGAACAATACGAACGGGTTGACCCTTGGACAAGATCTCCACCTGGGTGCCACCAGCGCCCACTGTCTTCGGGATAGCGAGCCTTCTCCAGGCTACCCAAGCCAGGATGGGTGACCACCAGGGGCTGATTCTTTTCCAGCAACTGGCGGGCCTCAAAGGCCGTCAATAAACGTCCGAAATCGTCGCAATCCTCGCCCGTACGGAGACGCAGCATGTCTTGCTGAGCCAGCGTCGCCAGGTTCTTCTCCTGCTGAGGACTGAAGTTGGCTCCCTGGTCCGGGTTTTGGTTCTGTTTTTTTCCCCACGGGTTGGGAATGAGAGTGTTGATTTTCCGGACGCCACAATCTTAACTATCAGCCAGTTCTGATTTCCCCCCGAATCTGATTTTTTTCAGGCCCTCGATATATATCTCGCCCCACACTCACAAGGGTCACAAAATCGACGCATCACCATAGTTGCGCGAGACGAACAGGAGCACTTTCATCATGCAGATTCATCCTCAACTTTCTCAGTTCCGAGGCACCACGCTGCCCCGACCGGCCATTCAGTCCGGCTCCAAGGACTCGGTCGATCTCTCCGGCGCCCAGGGCAATCTCGAACAGACGAAGGGCCTGGGAAGCTTCCTCACTCGTTTGTGCGGCACCCCGCCGGTTGCCGTTATCACCGCCCAAGACGTCAACTGGGACAAGGGCGCGGAGGTGGTTTCCAATGCGCAGAAGTTTGTGATTCCGGTGCCTCAGTTCGAAGGCGAGGCCCTGGTTTATCCCGAGGGAGCCAAGGACAAGGATGGTAAGTCCATCGCCGGCAATCCCATCGTAGACTGGCAAGGCCAGCCGATCGGCGAAAAGGGCGTGGTCTTCTTTAACCCCAAAGACCAGGCCTGGCAGGCCGTGAAATCAGATGGCCAGGGTGTGGTCATCTTGAATCAGGTCACTGAACCGCAGGGCCAGAAGCTAATCGCGAAAATCAAGGACCTCACCGGTGGAGATCCGTCCCTGCTTTCGCTCGACCAGTTCAAGGATGTTCTCAGCTTCGCCTCCTCCGAGGTCGGCTGGGAAAAGCCCGACATGTATAACTCTGACCGCGACTTCATCAAGAAGAAGATGAACGCACTGGAAGCTAGCGACACGGGCATCCCCCAATTCGGCCTCTTTCGCCGCGACGACCGCGATGTCTGCAAGGCCCTGCTGGCTGAGGGTCCTGCCGAGTTCCAGGCGCCCACAAGCGGCGGGGTGATGGTGAAGCAGCCTATCGGTGAAGAGGGCGGCGTGCTGGTCCGCCAACCCGACGGTAAGGCCTTCCTCTTCCGCAAGATCGACATTGAGGCGATGCAGGAAACCTACACCCACAAAGACGGCCGCAAGCTGACCGTGAGCGAACTACCGAAGCACGAAGCTTAGGGCCCGTCGCGAAATAACTCAGACAGACATATCATCGATCAAACCCTGGCCAAACGGAACGGTTCGATCATTGTCGTGAATCTCCGCAACCGATTGGCATTTGGAAGTCTCGGTCGGGTGAGGACGAATGGAGAGGTGGAAAAGGAGAGGCATTGGACCTGACGACCGGACCGTTCTGGGCCCAAAAGCTAGACTTGCGCCGACGCTATTTGTCCTGTCCACCTTTCCGACCTCCCCTTCTCTCCCTTTTGAAGGCTCGGAGTGGCACATGGGTAACTAGGGGTCGACTCCATTGGTATGAGAACTACGGATGGCGAATTTTGGACAGGTCAAATAGGGCTTCAAGTCATGGTTTGACCAGCTTATTCCGGGACGGGCCCTTAGTGTCCCCCGACGTAAATTCAACATTTTTGGACGCCGATCAATCCCGCCTGACCGTGTCGCGGCTCCCTGCTGCATAACCCGATACACCGCGTCGCCACTCCTTGTCAGGCGGCGCCTGGACGCCCAAAAACGCTCACACACTCTTCCAGCCCCGGCGATTGAGCAGCACTGCGTGCCCGACCCCGTAGGTCGCGGCCAGTCTCCCCACCACCTTCCCCGGAACAGACTCAGCGAACCCGCATGTTGGTCCCAGGTAGAAGCCGGCCATTTCAAAACGGCCCCGCCGCGGCAGCAATGAAATTTATACAAGCAGGTGCGGAATGTCCTGACATACAAAATTGCAACGAATGAATATCACCCGAATTTTGAAACTTCCCGACAGCCAGCGCTCCATCTTTTTATGGGGTCCCCGTAAGACTGGCAAGAGTTTTTGGATCAAGTCTCAGGTGAACCACTCCTGGACCATCAATCTGCTAGAATCTGATACCTTCCTGGAATTTGCCGCTCGTCCGGCACTTCTGCGGGAGCGCTACGCCAAATTGGAGGCCCGCCCTGAGTGGGTTGTCATCGATGAAGTTCAGAAGCTTCCCTTGCTGCTGGATGAGGTTCATTGGCTGATCGAAAACGCGGACGCCAGATTTCTGTTGACGGGCTCAAGTGCACGCAAACTGCGCCGCGGACAGGCCAATCTGCTGGGAGGGCGAGCGCCGGGAAATGAGACCGTTTTGTTTAGCCGAATTGGCGTCCCACCCGTGGGACCTGGAAAGCCTCTGCCGTAGCGGTCTAATCCCCCCCCACTACTTAGCTGACGAGCCACACGAGGACCTGGCGGCCTATGTGGGAGACTACCTTCAAGAAGAGATTGCAGCCGAGGCGTCGGCTCAAAGTCTACCCGTATTCGCCGAGTTTCTCAGGGTGGCCGCCCTGTCCAACGGGGAAATCATGAACTTCACCAACATCTCCAGAGAAGTGGGCACCTCTGCCCGGGTTGTTCGCTCCTACTTCGAAATATTGGAAGACACTCTACTAGGCGAGCGCCTCCCCGCCTACCGCAAGGGGGTAACCAGGCGCCTGCTGCAGACGGACAAGTTCTACCTCTTTGATGTTGGTCTGGCCAATTTTCTCTGCCGCCGCAAGCCCAGTCAGGGCACCCCTGAGTTCGGGAAGAGCTTTGAGCATATCGTGTGGATGGAGATCCAGGCCTGGAAGGCCTATCAACAACGTGATTTAGAACTCAGTTATTGGCGAACGACCAGCGGCTTCGAGGTGGATTTCGTCTTCAATGATCGAGAAGTGGCCATCGAGGTCAAGTCTGGTCGGGTTCACGAAAACGACTTGAAAGGCCTGACCGCTCTGGCGGATGACGGTCCGGTCGCGGAGCGAATGGTGGTTAGTCCCGGTGGGCACCCACGAAGCCTACAAGACAGACACGGCACGGTCAGCGTTTTGCCCCTGCAAGCCTTTGTCCAGTGGCTCTGGAATCGATAGGGGTAATTTCGGCGAGCCACTCGCAACCTGGGACCGAGTGCCACAAGGGAGGGCAACGCACATGGCCGGGTTTCAACGTGCCAACCAGACGAGGCCGATCAACACGATTTGCATAGGCAGGCGCGCCCAACCCTTCCAGGGCTGATCGGGAAAGCCATAGAGCTTGACTCCACTCATGGCCTGATAGACATTGGCCGGAAAGACGGCTATCAAGAGGGCTATCAACCACCACACTCCCCCCCGTGGCCACAGCAAAAGGGCCACGCCCCCCACGATTTCGGCCAGACCGCTGACCAGCACACAGGCACGAGCGGGCAAAGGAGGGGGGACAATCACTTCCCACTGTTCGGTATGCAGGAAGTGAAGTTGGCCGGCGCGCACAAAAAACGCGGCCAGCGCCAGACGAAGCAGCCATTTCATCTTGCCAGTGTAGCAGAAAGAGGACCTCATGCGACTATTGCCCCTTTTGATTGGCCTGCTGGCCAGCGCGGTCAGCGCCGATCCCTTCACCGATTGGTTGGCCAGTGAACGCAAAACGGCGGTGCGAAAAATTCTGGGGGCCATTGGATCCAACGGCTCGATCGTGGCTGCCCCCACCGAACATACCCCTGGCCAAAACTACTACTATTTCTGGGTGCGTGATGGTGCTCTGGTCATGGGTGAGGTGGCCCGACTCACGGCCAGCTTCCCCGCCGGGCCTCAAAAGACACAGTTTCAGGAACTGCTCGACAACTACGTGACCTTCTGCGATAAGGTGCAGACCAGCCCTCAGCCCAAAGACCCCCTCTTCAAAGGCCTGGGCGAGCCCAAGTTTTTTGTGGACGGCATGGTCTTTCAAGCTGCCGAAAAATGGAAGAGCCCCCAAGATGACGGCCCCGCCCTGCGTCTGCTCAGCATGCTGGACGTGCTGCGCTCGGGGCAACCCAAATCGGCCAGGATCGATGCCATCATCCAACGCGACCTGGGCTACCTGACAGCCCACGTCGCTGACCCCAATGCAGTGGACCTGTGGGAGGAGATTCGCGGGCGCCACTACTTTAACCAGCGCATGCAGCGCCAGGCTCTGCTGGAAGCCAGCGCTCACCTGCCGGGCCAGGCTCAGAGCCTGCAGCCGGCCATTGACCGCCTGGAGCAGGAACTGAAAAAGCATCATCAGGGCAACCTGATTCACTCCAGCCTGGAAGATCTCGACCGTCTCGACTCCTCGGTATTATTGGCCGCACTCTACGCTCAGCGGCAAGGACCGGACACACCACTGCTCGACCCTGACCTGATGGCCACTTTTTGGAAAATGCGCCAGTCTTTTCAGCAAGAATACAAAGTCAATCAAAAGGTCACCCAGGATAGCGAAGGAATGATACTGGAGCCAGGTCTGGGGCGCTACCCCGGCGATTTTTATGATGGGTCCGAGGGCAACCCGCCAGGCCACCCCCGTCCGACCTATGCCAACCCCTGGTTTTTGATTACCGCCGGCGCTGCCGAATATTGCTACCGCCTGCAACACCTGCTGCAAGCTCAGTCGATTGCGGTTGACGAGCGCACCCGGCCCCTTTTGGAATACGCCGCCGGCCATGCCCTTCCCGGCGGGAATTTGACGCCCAAGGATCGCGGCGCCGTTGCGGCCGGATTGGGTCGCCTGGGAGACGCTTATCTGCGCCGTGTTCGCCATCACGCCGGAGCCGACGGATCCATGTCGGAGCAATTCCACCGGGAGACCGGCGTGATGACCGGGGCCACCTCTCTCACCTGGAACTACGCCGCCATTTTGCGTGCCATCGACCAAAGGCATTGAAGGAAACCCTGGACCATCTGGCCGGCGACTGGAAGATTTACCAGCTAAAAGGCGGCCACCGCTTCTCGGCCGATGACTTGTTAACGGCCTGGACCGCAGCTCGGGTTTGCCCGGGAGCGACCCGCATTTTGGACCTGGGTTGCGGACTGGGCAGTGTGGGTTTGCTCGCGCTGTGGCGCCTACCCCAGGCCCGCCTGACCGGCGTGGAGGTCCAGTCGATCAGTCTACAGCTGGCTCACAAGACATTGGCTCATAATCACCTGCAACAGCGGGTAGAGCTGCTCCACCAAGACCTGCGCCAACCCATAGCCGCGGGCCGATTCCCCCTGATCACGGGCAGTCCACCCTACTTTCCTCTGGGCAAAGCCACCGTATCTCCCCATCCACAAAGGGCGGCTGCCCGGTGCGAGTTGCACGGGGACGTTTTTGACTACTGCCGGGTAGCTGCCCTACACCTCGGGGAGGAAGGCCGTTTTGTGTTTGTGCACGCTGCTGCCGACCCCAGACCAGCGCAGGCCATTGAGCGGACTGGCCTGGCCCTGCTAGCCTGCCAACCGGTTCATTTTCGCGCTCAACTTCCCCCCACCGTCTCTCTGTATACCTGTGCGTGGAAAGGTCAAAGGCAAGACCCCGCTCCCTTTGTGATTCGCGACGAAAGCGGCCTCTGGACCGAAGAATATCTGGAGATGCGCCGCCAAATGGGCACCCATGGGTTAGTTAATCCTTCGAGGGATTAGGGGCATCCGTCGCAAAGTTACGCCCATGCCCTGGAAAACGCCCGCCAACTTTATCACTCACGCCGACGACCTGGCCGCCCAGTTGCCTCTGTCCGAGTCGGTGTGGCCAGACCACGCCGTTGACCTCTTTAAGCAGCAGGGCCAAGAGCAGATTGTCGTGCTGTGCAACGACGACGAACTGCGCCGAATCGGCAGCGACTTTCCGTTACCTCGGGAGGTAAAGAATGAGGTGGCCTGCCACCGAGTCAGCAGCCCCACCGTGCGCAACGTTGCGGCCAGCGAGTTTTACTGCATGGATGTGCGCACCTGTGATACCGACGAGGGCGAACGCCAGCAGAGGATGGCTCGCCTCTCGGGCACGCTGTATTCGACCGAAGGCGCCAAAGGCGAAGGCGAACTGGTACTGCGCGTCAGCGAACTGCTTTACGCCCTCTGCCAGGCCGCCCAAACCCCCTTTCAATATGCCAACGGCGCGTTTTATGGCCTGGTGCTGCCCGGCGACACCGAAGACAACCTGCGCCAGGGTCGGGGCATGATTCTGGCCTATCCGGTTCCACCGATAGAGCTGCGCAATCTCAACTTCAGCAACGAAGAATGGCTGAAACAGGCGTTTTTTGACTGCCTCAATATCATTCAAAATGACCTCAAAGAGATCAAACCCAAGGCTCCCTTCAGCCTGTTTACCCTACCCGTGCCGAGTCGCTCCATGCTGATTGCAGAGCTCAAGCAACAGGGATATCAAATCGTTCAGGATCGGGCCATAGCCAGCGCCAATTCAGGATCCCTGGCCGGCCGTATGCTCAAAATCTTCGGCAACCTCACCGGCCAGGGCTTTGCCCTCCCTCCCGAGGCCACGGTAGATGACTACCTAAAAATTGGTCGCGAGACCCTACAAAACCACTTTGAACCCGTACCTTATCGCATGAAAGCGCTACTCCCTCAGGCGCCCCCTCCTCCCCCACCTCATCCAGTGGTAACCATGACCACCAGCCCCTCGATCCCCAAGCCATCGACTCCTCCCCCACCCACACCCCAACTTCCCACCCAGCCCAAGGAGGACTGGCTCAGCGACTTCGGTCCCGCCGCCCTGCCCATCAAAAAAAA
>JADMJV010000104.1 GCA_018780265.1 bacterium | reverse complement strand
TGCTCATCCAACTTGCGGGTATGCTCATCCAACTTGCGGGTGTGCTCATCCAACTTGCGGGTATGCTCGTCCAGCTTGCAGGTGTGCCCGTCCAGAGTGGCCTCCACGCGCTCCAGTCTTACTTCCAGACCATCCACCCGACGACTGACGGCTTGCACAGTAGGCCTCATCAAAGCTCCTCCCTTACCGTTTGTTGTGTCCACCCCTTTCTAAGCCCGCCAACATTCACCTTGAGAGCGCACGTTCGAATAAGATCGGCAACAAATTACGCCCTGTTCAACCTGGGACTCGCCACCCGCCGACAGACCATGAAACCATGGTATCAGACCCGTCGGCGCCGCCCTTCTGCGCGGCTTCCCGCCCATACTATGACGGCACTGACTGCATTCCGGTTCAATCGGGCACCCACACCCTTCTCTGACTCAAGGGCCAGAGAGTTCCAGAAGCTCTAACTCGGAGGGCCATCGTTGACAGTGCTGACCCGGCCTGTACTCAGAACTTCAAAGTCCCTGAGCCTGGCCTGTTCGGGCTGAGCCCGATCCAGGGGGGGCCCAATTAGGCTACCCTGCCTTCTACAGACATCAGGAGCCCAAAGTGGAGCAAGACGGCGTAGCTATCATGTGGTGCAGCATTGGCGAGAATTGAATGCCCAACCGGGCGCGTGGGCTCGGTTCATACCGCCCGTTAACTACCCCTGCACCTGGCAGTTGGGCTGCAAGATCAGAATGGTAATAGAGTTCTCTCCCGGTTTGAGACAATCCGGCGAAGAGTTTGGACCGCCAGAACCAAAATCTCCCTCCAAAATCAAGGCCTCCTACTACGAGGTCGGAGTATTCGACGCGCAAGGACGTCGCAGCGGGCCCGTGGGACCCCAGTGGGTGATCTACTCAGACGGCAGGATCGAGGGTCCCGGCGTTTGGCAGGGTCAGTGCAGAAAACAAACCGATGGGAATATGAATGTAAAGATCGCATTAATTGCCAACGGGGCACAGGACGAGTTCACTCCGGATTTTACGAAGGATGGCTTTGTCGCTTACAAAAGCGGGAAACCCTATCGTTGGGGCAGGCTGATCCGCTCGCAATAGCGTCCAGTTGAACAGGCTGCCTCCAACGATGCAGAACCTCGTCCGGCCTGAGGCCGAGAAAAACCGGGCCACGCTAAAAAAAATACGGGCAGCTCTTAGTATCCCCCGTCGTGGCTGCAAATATCGAACTCGGCCATGTGATTGGCCAGCGGCTGAGCGGCCTGTCCCACCACGGGGTCAAGACGCATGGGGGATAGACCGCGCTCCTTTCGCCCTTGATTAAGAGTTTCCAGAAAGGCTTCAGCTCCCTCTGCGTTGGTACCGACGTCGTTGTGTGGAGGATCGGCGCTATCACCGCCCACGGCGTAATCGGACTGTCCGTCGCGAATCACGATCTGGGCCAAAATCTTGCCACTCTTGGGGTCGCGCACTTCGTAGGCGTGCCCTGCGTAGCTGGTCCCTTCCAGAGCGGATCCAGGCTTGATCGGCTCACCACAGGCAGGGATGGCATCAACAGAGCCACCAGGGCCAGGGACAAGATTGGACGTTTCATCATTTGGAACTCCTTTTCGAAGGGGTAGATCGGTGGCGATGTCGTGTAAGCAGGCCTAAGCCCAGAACCAGCACCAGACAGGAAGCGGCGTACGGGTGTTCGATGACGGCAATGGGGAGGGTCAGCACGAGACGGGCGGGGGGCTTGGCCCAGGGATGAGTGGTCAAGAAGTTCGCCGCCGGGGGAGAGAGCTTGTAATAGACCTCGACGAGTTTCTGGCCCCCAGGCAGCGGCCGCAACTGTTCGTCACGGTACCGTCTTAAGGTCTGGACATGGGGGTCGAGGAAGCTGCCATAGGCGGCCGTGGCCACGAAGCAAAATCCGCCGGTGTCGGCGCCGGTGAAGGTCCCACCCCTCCCGAATTCGCCCTGGCGAAAGGCCTGGCTGACGGCCTTCAGGTCCAGTTGCTCGAAATTGGTAGGGAAAGACAGGCCCGCCGCGCCCTGGGCCAAAACGCGATAGAACACATTGCCCTGGCTACCGGCATTGAGGTCTGTAAATTCGTTGACCCCAATCGGTAAGGTTATCAGGTCAGCCCACTGAGCGACGTTAAAGGTCCGCTGTACAACAACAGAACTGCCACCCGGATTGGGATTGCGCCAGCGCAGCGTGACCCGGCCGTCGCTACCCGACAAGATTTGAAAGTCGTCCAGAGGGAGCAAGCCGCTTCCTACACCGGTATTGGCTGCGCAGTTGATAGCCAGGTTGATCTCTCGCTGAAATCCCGGGCACGGTCCGCTGGCCCCGGGCTGAAAATGCAGGCTTTCCCCGCGCAGGGCCAAAGTAGTGAATTGGGTATTAGCGTTGCCCTTGGCCAGGATGGAGACCAGATAGTCTCCTGGTCCCGCATAGTCGTTGAAAAGCAAGCTATAGATGCCGTCGTTGGCAATCTCATCGTCGTGGGCCGCATCCCCATCGTCGTAGAAGGTTACCGCCAACTCACTTCCATCGGGTCGAAACACCTTACCGGTGACGTCTGCCCCGATGATGTTCTGCTCGGTACCCAGCTTCACTCGCAACGGAGTAGCCGAAGGGTACTTGCCTTTCAACGAGTCGGAGCTGTTGCTGGTGAGAAGCGGTTCCCCTTCGGCAAAGGCGTTGAGGGAATAACGACCCGGGTCGCCGGGAGCCGATACACGACAACTCCAGACACCCTGAGTCGGCGCGTCGATTCGCACCATGGTGGAGTCCTCTTCACTCACGGTGATTTCCGCATTAGCGGGAGGGTTGTCCAGGTCAAGTGCGTGCCCGGCCGGGTCGCGAATTTCCAGGCGCAGCGGCACTATAGTGGGAGACTCTTCGTCATACACGGGGTCGAGTTGAAAGGAGACACTCTCTACGAATGAATCAATGCTAAAGGAGTGATCTTTGGGACTGGAGATGTCCACATCTCCCTCAAACCCATCCAGGCGGAAGGAGCCGAGGATGCCACTGCCTGCTTCGCTTTGGGCCTGGTCCTGTTCGGTATTCTGGTCGTCGAGTTTGGCCAGGACTTTGCCCAAAGCCTTGGCTCGAGGACGGCGCACCAGGGCCGGGGCGTGACGACCGAGTGTGCGGGCAGAGAGGGTCTCCAGTTTGTCGTTCTGCTGGCCGACCAGTTCAGCAACATTCACCCCGATGTTGTCCACACGCATTTCCTGGATGAGCGCCTCGTCCAGGCCGTCCGCCCCTCGGCCATCGGAAAACAGTACGATGGTCTTGGCGGCAAAGGGGGTTCCAAATTGAACCTCGGCCGCGTTGATGGCGTCGCGAGCGTCGCGCAGGGCCTGGGCTGCGTCACCGTCGCTGACGTTGCTGGTAGGAATGCCTTTGACCAGGGTAATAGCGGCCTTGCGCTGGGCCGCCGTTCGGAATTCGCGAACCGAGAGATTGGTGGTGACACCGTTGGCGTTGTAGGTCATCACTCCGGCGAAGTCACCAACCGTGCGTGCCCCTTTGGGACCGCGCAGGCGGCCCAATCCGTCCGAAATGGTCAACTTGGTGGACTGCAAGGTGAGCCCGCTGGTCTGCTGGATGAGGTAAACGGTGCAGGCCTGCATTCCCAACTGCACAAACTGCGGCTTGTCCGGCGCTTTGTCGTTAAAGGTGGGGGGCCCGGCGGGGGCGGTGATGCCGGCGTACTGCGCCACCGACGCCCAGCATTCGCGGCCTTCGAAGATTTGCTGAGCGCTGCGGACGATCCGCCCGTTGCCGATATCGATATCTTTCTGATGATTTGCGCCCACGCAAAAATGGGCCAGCTCGGGCATATCGGTAGAATTCCACATCAGGCTGGCCAACGACGAATTCTCGCCCTTCGTGGTACAAAACACACTCTCACTGTTGGCATCGGCGCTGTCCACCCTTTGGTAGACCCCACCCTGCAGGCCAAAGATGTCTCCCTTATATTCGTCCCACAGGCCAAAGAGATAGTGGCCCAATTCGTGAGTGGTCGTGTTGGGAGCGTCGATATCCTCAGCCGTGTAGACAAAGAGTTGCTCGTTGGTCCCAAGGGACGCACCGACCACGTCACCGGTGACGTGAGCATGTCCGGACCGCTCGATGATAACATCCGCTCGTCGCTGACTGAACGCGTCTCGCGCCAGCCGAATGTCACCCAACTGGATCTGGCCCAAGGTGGCCCGGAACAGCCTGTCGTTGGTCGCTTCGAAATTCGCCTTCCAGCGGTCGATCTCCGCCAGGCTGATGGCCCCCTTGAAGGACACCGTCAAATTCAGATATTTACGCCCGTTCCGGGCAACATACGTACCGTTGCCCGCCAGCCCCAGCGGTGTCAAAGCGGCCACGATACAACCGCCGATCAGGAAAGCTTGTTTAAGGTTCAAGTCTGGATTCACCTCTCGGTCTGGGTGGGGGCGTCTGCCGTTCGAAGACCGCCCACCTCAGTCCTCCATCTCGCAGGAGCCCCGAAGGGCTGATACCTCTAACTCTAAAGGCTCGGTGTTCGATGGCCGAGGAGGGTCGAGCGTCGTTCAGTGCAGAGCCAGAGAGGGGCCAGCACGGCCTCGTCCACTTCGGCTTGTCAATGTCTGCGTTGACGTAGACAAACGCCCCACGCGCTAGCTGATTCTCAACCACCAAATCCAGCTTGTGTCGACCGACCTCCTGGCCACGGTAATAGATGAAGACTCGCCGCGACCTTGTCGGCTTGACTTTACCTCAAAATCTGAGTAACATGCCCAATGCGAAATAGGATCTGCCCGTGCCTTCTAGGGTTGGTAGTCGCGTCTAGCCTGGGATGCGGCGGTGGGGGCTCGAACACAGGCGCGAGCAATCAATTCAATTCCGGCAATCCCGGAAATTCGTCCGGAAACACTACCACCAACCTGATGCTTCTGGTTCAGCCCAATCAGTCCAACATTGCCGCAGGGACCAGCCAGCAATTCCAGGCCACACTATTCGTAAGCGACGGCACGCAGTTGGACGTGACCCCGGCGGTGCAATGGGAGTCGTCCGATCCCAGCGTGGCTTCGGTCGGAAGCGACGGCTTGGCCCGCGGCCTAACGCAGGGAACCGCGACCATTCGGGCTCAAGGCCAAAATCTGTCTTCTGCTGCGACACTCACAGTATCGGCCGCGCGACTGGTCAGCCTGAGCTTAGCGCCGACAGCCGCCTCCACGCCGGCAGGGTTGGCTCAACAGTTTACGGCCACCGGTTTGTTCACCAACGGCGCCAGGCAAGATTTAACTTCTCAGGTTGACTGGACCGTGTTGGACGGAACGGTAGCCTCTATCAATGCAAGTGGCCTGGCCACAGCGCTCAAAGTTGGAACCACCCGGGTAAAAGCGGAGTTCGGCAGCCTCACCGCCGAGACCGGTTGGAACGTGTCCAACGCCAGGCTCGACACTCTGCGCGTAACCCCCGCGGACGCCCTGACTGCCCCGGGTTCCTCCAGGCGCTATCAAGCCTTTGCCGACTTCTCCGACCACACCACCAGGGAGGTAACCCAGGAAGTGACCTGGGAATCGAGCGCACCTTCGGTCACCTTTACCAACCCGGCTGCCGCCGACGAAGCCAAGGTTTCAGAAGACGCTCTCCCCGCTCAGAACGCAACTATTCGCGCCAGCTTGTCTGGTGTCCAGGCTTCCGCGCAATTGCGCCTCGGCCAGTTTGCCTACGTTGCTTTCTCTGCAGTTTCCACCTTCGGTGGAGTGGGCGCATATTCCATCAGCAATCAGGGGGCCCTGTCGAAGCTCAATTTCCTCAGCAACACCCAATTCTCCAACTGGGTGGCGGTCGAGCCCACCGGCCGTTTCGCCTACGTTGCAAACCAACTGAATGATAGTGTGAGTCTCTACCGTATTCAGAGCGACGGCAATCTGGTCAGCAACGGCCCCGACGTGCCTGCGGGAAACGCCGCTTTCTTCGATATCGCTCATCCCAACGGCAAGGTTCTCTATGTGGCCAACGCCGCTGGCCAAAGCGTCAGCAGCTTCACCATCGGCGATGACGGCAAACTGACGGCCTTAGAGCCTTCCGTTCCGTGCGGCAACGGACCCCGATCCATCGCACTCGCTCCCTCCGGCCGTTTCCTCTACGTCGCCAACTTCGATTCCAGTAACATTTCAGTGTTTTCCATCAACGATCTGGGGATCCTCACTCCTCTACAAACGGTGGCCACCGGGGCGGGAGCGTGGACCGTAGCCGTGCATCCCTCGGGCCAGTTTTTGTTTGTGACCAATCGGAACGCCGACACGATCGGCCGCTATCTTGTCGACCCCGACGGTAAACTGTCCTTGCTGGGCGCCACTCCCATGCCCGACTTCGCCGGTGCCCTGCCCACCTCGATGGTGCTCCACCACAACGGCGGATTTGCCTACGTCACCAGTCACTTTCATCACTATGTGGCCGTCTTTAGCATCGACGGCAATGGAGGCCTCACCTATCTCAACAAGGCAACCGACGTTAGCACCCCGGACGGTATCGCTCTGGACGCCTCTTCCCGGTATTTACTGGTCCCCGACCGCACCGCGCTCAAGCTATTCTCTTACTCCGCCGACCTGCTGGGTGGTCTGACCCGGCTCAGCCAGGCGGTTGAAGACGGCATCTCCAGCGTGAGCGTCACCACGACACCCTGATGGCCAAAGTCGGGAATCAATTTGCGGCTTCGTGCTTTGGACGCGTTGCACACCCTGAATCTTACGCCGTCGGCGTGAGAAACCGGGTCAAAGACGTAACCGTTCACCCCCGTCACGTTCAGATCAGTGCACGTGCTCTGCAAGTCTC
>JADMJV010000020.1:47870-68670 GCA_018780265.1 bacterium | reverse complement strand
TGGATGGCGAATTTTGGGCCCATCGAATATGACTTCAGACTCCATTTCGACCAGCCTTGGAAGACCGGGCTGCCATTGACGTCATTGCCTGGGTGCATCGCCCCGAACCGAAGGAACTTGGCAGAGGAACAGCCCAGCGCCCTGGAAAACTCTCGGGAACTTTTTGGGTTGCGTCCAGAGTCCAGATAGCGAAAGTAGGTTCTGATGAGTAAAGAGCGCGGGAAGTTGGTGGCTGTAATGATGTGCCTGGGCCTGCTGGCCCAGGGGTGTGGGTCGACGACGGGTGCGTCTGGAAATAACCTGACGGGTGCTACGGAGGTGGCGTCCAGCGAGGTGGAAGCGCAACGCACGACCATCTTTGGTAAAACCAAGCTACTGGGACCGTTGATGGGCGCCTCGGTGCAGTTTATTGATTCTGGGGGCCAGGGACTGCTGGCGCAGCCGTTGACCACGACAGGTGCGGGGTTGTATGAGTCGTCGGCCGCATTGCCCCCGTCCTTCCGAGTGGTGGTGACGCCGCCAGTCGTGGTGTCGGCCGCCGCTGAGGTGGTGCCGCTGCGGCGAGAAGTGCGCAATTTTCAGGGTGACGGCAGTATGATCAACGTGAATGCAGTCACGCACCTGGTCTCGCTTTATCTGGAAGCCCATCCGGGACTCTCGCTGGAGATGGCGGAACAGCGGGTGAGGACGTTTCTCAAGATTCCGGCCGAGGTTGACCTGGGCACCGGATTGGACACGGAAACGGGTCCCTTCTCGCATTACCGCTTTTTGCAAGCGGCCACGAAGGCTGGAGGGTTTGACGCCTACTGCCAGAGCCTGATTGCCAAGATCGACTCGGGCCAGCAGCAACCTTTTATTCTGGCCGAATCGGGAGGCGTTCTCTCCGGACTGACGGCCAACGTGGTGGGCGACCTGATCGCCAATCCGATTTCCGGAGGTCTCAACAAAGGATTCGGTTGGGTGGCTTCGCTGGCCGGTTTTAACATAGGGGGGCCCACCCTGACTGACATCAGCAACCAACTGACCGGCATCCAGAATCAATTGACGCAGTTACAAAACCAGATCCTGCAGGAGACGCTGACGACGGAGTATACGACCGATCAGGCCGCCCTGGAAAGCAATGTTTCCCTGATCGATACCATCTCGACCGAGGTGTCGAACACGGCCAATGCCTTTGCCGGACAATCGGCCGCCCCTGACCCCATCACCGATCCTCCAGATTCCCAGTTGATCAAAGACTTGCTCGCCAGCAACTGGACTTCCATGGGAAATCAGATTCTGGACTACTTGCTTGGCCGAAACTCGGCCCCCAACAACATGGTGCACTTGTACACCGCGATTGTGATGGCCAAGGTGGGGGCGGACAGCCAGTACCAGGGCTATCCACTGCGTTCCAATGCTATGCTGGCCCAGCAGCAGAGCCAGTTGCAATACTATTTGACGGTGATGCAACAGGTGATCAACCTGATTGCTGAGACCAGTCACCTGTGCACGCGCGACGCCACTTCCCTAAACTTCACCTCTAACGCTAATGCCATCAACCAGGCCCGCTCAACCATCCTGGGCATGATCGCCGACTGCCGCCGGGCGCTGCAACAGTTGCCCGACCCGCTGCCTTCCGATCAGGTGCTGATTGACATGGAGAATGGCGCCACCTGGTATCTGTCGCTCGTCCCTCCGACCAGTTACTCCGGTGCCGGCGAGTATCCCAAGGACGTGATCACGGGACCCTACGGCTCCAAATATACTTTAAAGGGGGGTGTGCAGGGACCCGCCTTCCGGGTGGCCACTCAGGCTCAACTCAGTGCTTTGCGCGATCGTTTGCGCTCGGTCAACCCCGGTTCGCCCGTCCAGGCTCTGATACAGTTGGGCTTCCAGGGTTTGGATTCGACCAAGAATGATCTGGTGGTGTGGATGGACAGTCCGGGTTGGTCGGATAACAACAATCCCCCTTCGGCCTATCACCCTGAGGCCTACACCTTTAAATTCAGCGATGGTTCCACCAACAAAATCAACACGGGCAAGGACTACACCAACTACCCCTACTTGATGACGCTGCCCTTCCCAGGAGCGGCCGAGGTTGACCCAAGCAATCCCTTGCTAGGGTCAGGTCTGCCTGGGAACCTGTCGGTTCAGTCCACCTCGCCGACTCAGCTACAAGCGCTGGCTCTGCAGAATCCGGTGACCTCGGGCGGAAACTTCACGGTGGGTGGCAATAGTCACAGCGTCGCCCTGACCACGGTGACTCGAGCCACCGACGATGTCACGGCTGATGTGGTGTGGACCAGTTCCAATCCGACGGTGGCCGATATTTCCAACCTGGACGGCAGTCAGGGGCTGCTCACCTGGCACCCCAACTCCCCGCTTGGTCCGGTGACTTTCACCGCCTCGCTGCTCGGCAAGACTGGGTCGCTCACGATGAATCCCCCCAATCCCCTGCCTCCGGCGACCCTGACGGGCATCCTGGTGCTTCCCGCCAACCTGCTCTATGGACTGCCGGCGCGCAACGAATATTTCCATGCCACCGGCTTCTACTCCGATCAGACGGCCGTGGACCTGGACAGTCAAGTGACCTGGACGGTGGTCAACACCGTGAACGGTCAGCCGATTCCCCCGTCCCAGGCCGGCTTCACCACCACTCAGCCCAATTTGCTGGTGATCACCAATACCCTGACCACCGGCAATTTGACCGTCAAGGCGGCCCTGGGCAATCAGGTGGGAAGCGCCGCCATCGAAGTGCCAGTGACTCCGTGACACGCGCCCGCACGTTGAATGGCTTGCAGGGCGCACGGGCTTGAAATGCCTGCCAGCTTCCTAACGCAAAAACGTAATCAGCAAACCGAGCAGCGCACTGGCGCCAATGAGGGAAAGAACTCCCAGCTTGAAGCGAAACAGAGCCAGCAGCCCCAGCCCGGCGATGAGCGCCGAGGGCCAATCGGGTGGACCGGCCAGGCCCTGGGGCCAGCACACGTGATAAGCAAAAAACATGGCCAGATTGAGAATCACACCGACCACGGCGGCCGTGATGGCCGCCAATGGAGCCGCCAATTTTCCATTTCCTTTACTGGCTTCGATGAGTGGCGCGCCAGCAAAAATGAAGAAGAATGAAGGTAGAAAAGTGAAGTAGGTCACCACCATGGCGGCCACTACGCCAGCCTGCCACTCCAACCCGGGTCCCAACGCGGCCTTGTGGGCACCGCCCATAAAGCCCACAAAGGTGACCACCATGATCAAGGGGCCCGGTGTGGTTTCGCCCAGCGCCAGGCCATCGATCATTTGAGGGGCCGTCAGCCAGCCAAATTGTTCCACTGCCCCTTGATACACGTAGGGAAGAACGGCGTAAGCACCCCCAAAGGTCAAAAACGCCGCTTTGGTAAAAAACCAGCCCATCTGGGTCAAAGTGCCCTGCCCACCGTAGCGCCAGAACAGGGCCAGCATGGGCCCGGCCCACAGCAAAGCGCACACAATGGTGGTGCGCAGCAGGCGTTCCCAGGCAAAACTCGCGTGGGCCGGGAGAGGGGTGTCGTCATCGAGAGTGGCAGGCCCATAGTGCTTCTCGCCAGCCTGATGTGCGCGGCTGGTAAAGCGGCCTGGCGCATAGCGTCCCCCCAAAACGCCCACCAGGGCGGCCCCGGCAATGACCACGGGAAAAGGGGCTCGCAATCCGAAGAGGGCCGCAAAAGCGCCCGCCGCAATGGCCACATGCCACCCATTTTTCAGCGCTCGCGAACCGATGCGATAGCAGGCGTGCACCACAATGGCCGTAACGGCCGGCTTGATCCCGTAAAAAAGGGCAGCCACCAGCGGCGTGTTGCCGGAGACCAGGTAGATCCAGGAGAGCAGCGTGAGGATCAGCAACGAGGGCAGCACAAACAGACTGCCGGCCACAACCCCGCCCCAAGTGCCGTGCATCAGCCAGCCAATATAGGTGGCGTGTTGCTGGGCCTCGGGTCCGGGTAGCAACATACAATAGTTGAGCCCGTGCAAAAACCGTCGCTCCGACAGCCAGTGGCGCTTCTCCACCAGTTCGTGATGCATCACCGCGATCTGTCCGGCCGGTCCTCCAAAACTGATGAAACCCAGCTTGAGCCAAAACCAGAAAGCCTCGCCAAAGGGAACCACGGTGGTTGCTTCGTTGCCCTGCCAGCTTATCCGCCCTGTGAGCGGCGGGCAGGCAACCGCCCACAGGGCGCGAATCGGCTGGAACTGAACCTTCTAGGAGCTATCCAATGACCTTGACCCTGCCCACCCTTTCGGACCACTATCGTCACCGCCAGCCTTCGGCGATTCGCATCGCCTCGATGAAATTTGCCGAGCGCAAAGACGGCACCGAAGCTATCAACGTGGCCATCGGGAATGTCTCCCTGCCGATGCACCCGGCCATGCAGGCACGCCTGCGCAACCTGGCCGGTCCAGGAGGGCCCTTTGAAAATGGGGTGGTCAAATATACGGCCACGGTGGGCGAAGCCGAGACCAATCAGGCTTTTCTCAACGTGATCGCTTCCTCGGGATGCTCCACCGAAGGTCTGCATTGTCAGATTTGCGATGGTGGCAGTCAGGCCATGGAACTGGTGATTCTGGGCGTGTGCGGGGCTGCGGGTAGCCAGGATCGCCCCCTCATGCTGATCGACGCCGCCTACACCAACTACCTCTCCTTCGCCGATCGAGTGGGACGAGCCACCGTGTCGATCCAGCGACAACTGCAGAGCAATGGCAAGTTTACTTTGCCGGCCAAGGAAGAGATCGAGGCCACCATTCAACGTCATCGTCCAGGCGCTCTGGTGGTCATTCCTTACGACAATCCCACCGGCCACCTCTACGATCGGGAGAGCCTGGTGGAGTTGGCCCGCCTGTGCGTGAAATACAACCTCTGGATCGTCAGCGACGAAGCCTATCGCGAGCTGTTTTACACGGGCGGCCCCACCTTAAGCATCTGGTCGTTGAGCGAGGAAGAGGTGCCCGGCATCAGCGGCCGCCGTATCAGCATCGAAACCGCCTCCAAAGTTTGGAACGCCTGCGGACTGCGCATCGGGGCGCTGGTCACCGACAACCTGGAATTTCATCGGCAAGCCGTGGCCGAAAACACTGCCGGCCTGTGCTCGAGCGCCCTGGGCCAGTATGTTTTTGGGGCCCTGGCCCACGAGAGTCACCCCCAGTTGCAGCAGTGGTATGAGCAACAGCGCAAATACTACGCGGCCATGTTGCAGCACTTCAGCGAGACCACGCGCGCCCTGTTGCCGGGTGTCATTGTGAGCAGCCCTGATGCGGCCATCTATTCGGCCATCGACGTGCGCGACATCGCCAAACCTGGCTTCGATGCGCTCCAGTTCGTTTTGTGGTGCGCCCAACACGGATCGGTGGAAGCAGGAGGGAAGAAGATGACCCTGTTGACGGCCCCGATGGGTGGATTTTACTCGGTGGCTCCAGGCGCTAAAAACCCCGGCGCCACACAATTGCGGATAGCCTACGTGGAAACTCCCGAGCGCATGCGTCAGGTTCCCGAGCTTTTCGCGGCCCTCTTCCGGGCTTACGAGGACGGACGCTAGACGCGAAAACGCCCGGCTTCGGAGGAGGCCACAAAATATTCACCCACCGACTTGAGGTTCTGCCAGATGCGGCGAATCTCTTTCGCCTCCTCGGCTGAAATGGCCTGATCGTCACTGAGTGAATGAGTGACGCTGGCCAACAGTTGGGAGAACTCGCTGACCATGCGCTGGGTGGCCTGCAGCACCTCCACCGGGCTGGAGAGCCGGGTGGGGGGGTTGGCTACATAATAGCCCCCGGCCTCCTGACAAAGCCATTCCAGCAAGGCGGTATTCTTGGTCAACTGAACCAGCTCCAAAACCCGGTCGAGTGGGTTGACGGCTCGCGCCCCGTCATCACCATCGGGCTGACACCATTTGTAGATCATGGATTGCGACAGCCCCAACTTGTGAGCGGCCATCTTGATCCCCACTTCGTCGAGACTGGCCTTAAGTACCTCGTGCGATTCCATGGGCAGTGGTTCTAAGCTCGCGTCCCCTCCCCTCTTCGGCTGCGCAAGGGTTACAAATCTGTGACATAACCTTTGCCAAAATTTTCTATGATAAGGATGTGACCGTCTCCCTCAAAGAAGCCTACTTCGTCCCCAACCGCGCGTTCATACCCGCTCAGCGAAGCCTTTTCAAGAGTGCCGACGCGCCCCCAGACACCTTTTTGGCCACTCCCGGCGAGCCACCGGGTCTCATACCCCGGCCCCTTCAGGGTCCGCTGGTCCGGCCTTACTACGACAATGTGGCTGACGCCAAACTGCAAGAAAGTTACTACCAGAGTCTGGAACTCAGCGCCAACGGACAGGAAGCCTTTGACCAGCTTTCCAAGTTGGTCAAAGACACGCACACCACCCAGCTCAACTACGCGCCCGAAAAATACGTCTATCCGTGGGTTGAACTTCGCCCCAACGGTCAGATCGAGAGCATTTACAGCCCCGATAGCGTGGTCAAAATCACGCCCGCAAAAACCGCCGCCGTGGATGCCGCCATGGCTCAAATGGCCAGCTTTGCGCCCCTGGCCCCCGAGACCGTGGCCGCCCATATGACGTTGACCCAGGTGGCCGGCAGCCTTAACTGCGAGCATGTAGTGCCGCAGTCGTGGTACGACGCCAAAGAGCCCATGCGGGGCGACCTCCACCACTTGTTCGCCTGCGACAGCCGCTGCAACAGCTTCCGAGGCAATCGGGCCTACCACGAATCGACGGGGGCCAGCACCGACACGGTGGCCAGGTGTGGAGTGCGGACCGACGAGGACAAGGGATTTCAACCTATGGCCGGTCACGGGGCGGTAGCCCGGGCCACCCTTTACTTCCTGCTGCGTTACCCCAAAAAGGCCAGCGCCTACGGGGCCGACGACATCGCCACGCTGGTCAAATGGAGCCAGAAAGAACCGCCATCGCTCTATGAAAAACACCGCAATGCGGCCATTCAAGAGCTGCAGGGCAACCGCAACCCCTTTATCGACCACCCCGAATGGGTCAGCAAGGTAGACTTTGGGCCCGGCGTGCGCAAGCGCCCCGTTCAGGAAGAATAACTCTCTCAGCAAGCCTGCCGGCGGTATCGATCTGGCGACTTTGGGAGAGGCATCACTCCTCCGCTCGCGAACTGGCCGAGAATGTCTTATCCTGACGATGTAGAAGCCGAACTGCAACGACTCAAGTCCGCCCTGGTGCGAAGCTGGGAATCTAACCAGAAGAGCCAACAAGGCGAAACCGAATCACTGCGACTGGAATTGGCTCGCGAGTATGAAGAAAAGGCTCAGCTCAATGAGCAGTATCAATCAATACGCCGGGAGCTGGAAGCCATCCGACTACAGCAGGTTGACACCCAGATCGAAATGGGCGAACTGCGCGGACAGCGCGACCAGCACCAGCAAAAAGCGGTTGAGACCGGCAAACTTCAAGATTGTCTGAACCAGGCCGAAGAAGAAATTGCCAGGCTGCGGGCCGAGTTGGAGAAGGTGCGCGAGCAACTCCACCTGGAGGCCGAACAGTCTTCGCGGCTGACCCTGGAAATGGTCGACCTGAAGTTGGCCCAAGAAGCCGAGCGACGCCTCCATCGCGGCCTGTCGGACGGACCGCCCAGGCTCAACCTGCCTGATTTGATCCCCGACGAAAGACCACTCGACGAATCCCGCCTGCTCCAAAAGCTGGCATATGAGGACGCCGTGACCGGGCTACCGAACTTTCGATTGGGCGAGCGCTACCTGCAGGTAGAGTTGACCAAGGCCATGACAGTCGCCCTGGTGATGCTCAGGGCAGAGCGCCTGGATGAGATCAAAAAACTGCTGGGGACCGAGCTGAGTGACGAATTGCTCAACCTTTTCAGCCAGAGGATGAGCAAGGGATTGCGCCAGGAAGATGCGCTGGTGCGGGGCCCCGGTGATGATTTTTGGGTCATCATGCCCACCCAGGCCCGTGGCCCTCTGGGCCTGAAAACCATGACCGACACCGTGACTCGGACCGTCTCCGGTCTTTTCGAAGCTCTCAAGGTTCCGTTTCACGTCGACGAGCAAAAGATCCAACTGGTGATGGCCTGTGGCGTTTGCTGCAGCCAGGGACAGGAGGAAGTCGACCAGGTGATTGAGCGGGCGTTACTGGCTCTGGCGGCGGCCTGTGGCAAGGGAGGCAATCGACTGGTCAACTTCCAACCCGAATTGGAAAAGCCCGCTCGCAAGCGAAATCAACTGATTCCATTGCTGCGCCAGGCCCTTCACCGGGGGCAGTTTGAACTGCGCTTCCAACCCATTGTGGAGTTGAAGACCGGGCTGATCAAAGGAGTGGAGAGTCTGCTGCGTTGGAATCACCCCCTCGAAGGCATCCTGGAACCGTCCACTTTTCTGGAGGCAGCCTGCAAATCGGGCGTAATCGTGGGCATCGGCGATTGGGTGATGGGAAATGTGTGCGCTTTGAGCCAGGCCTACCGCTCGATCTACTGGTCCTTCAACGTATCCGCCCAGGAGTTGATACAGGCCGATTTCACCCGGCGCCTGACCAAGGCCATGGAGGCAGCCAAACTCAGTCGGCCCGAGTTTATCGTAGTGGAAGTCAGCGAAGACCAACTGGCCGGCAATGATTCAAGACTACTGGCTGTGATCAAAGAGCTACGCGGTTGGAAAGTGCAGTTGGCCATTGACGATTTCTCGTTTGACGCTTTCTCCATGAAACGCTTGCAGTCGCGCGGGGTCAATTATGTAAAGTTGAGTCACGAGGTGACCCACAACTTGGACCAGGTCCTGGTGCGCAATCTGGTGCGTGGAGCGGTGCTAGCCGCCGACGGTCTGGGGGCCAAAGTGGTGGCCAAGGGGATCGAAAACCAGGGCCATCTCGACCTGGCCCTCGAGAATGGCTGTCACTGGGGGCAGGGTCATCTGCTGTGTTCTCCCCTACCCTGGCCTGAGCTGGAGGAGAAACTAAAAAACCGCGCTCCACGTATCTAACGCCGAGGACAAACGGTCCGCTACCCGAAGACAGGTAGCTTGGCACAGTTTCACTACGAAGTCCGCGACTCAAATGGCAAGCTCATCAAGGGTCAGCTCGAGACGGTCAATCGTGAGCGGGCCGTGCGCCAGTTGCAGGACTTGCAGTACACGGTGGTAGTGGTGGCCGAAATGCGCCCCCCTTGGAGCCCCGTTGCCGATTTTCGGAGAGCCATTCATCGGCTGGGCTACGAAAGGGTGGGGCTGCGTGATGTAGCCCTGTTTACTCGCCAGTTGGCCCTGTTGATGGCGGCTGGTGTACCTATCGTCAAAGCTCTTGAGGGCCTGCGCGACCAGGTGTGGGCCAGCCCATACCTCAACGTGGTTTGCGAAGACCTGCTCAAGTGGGTACACGAAGGCAATCGGCTGAGTGTAGCGCTCCTGCAACACCCGCGCATCTTCTCCGAGACCTACGTCAGTCTGGTTCGTGCCGGCGAAGCTTCGGGCACGGTGGTGGAGATTCTCGACCGCTTGAGCAGCTATATGGAACGAAACTATCGCCTGACCCAAAAGCTGCAATCTGCCCTGGTCTATCCGGCCCTGGTCTTCACCCTGAGCCTGGTGCTCGTCTTCTTGATGTGCAGCTACATTTTGCCCATGTTTCTCAGCTTTTTTGAGGGGATGGCCTTGCGTATGCCGGCGGCCACCCGCGGCCTCATCGCGGTGGCCGCCTCGCTAGGAAATCCCTGGGTAGTGTCGGCCTTCGCCCTGTGTATTCCGCTGGTGCTCTACCAAATTCACTTGATGAGCAAGATCAGCACGATCCGGATCCGCATCGAGAACAGTGTGTTGGGGTTCCCCGTATTTGGAAAGCTCTTTGTGCAGGTGGTTTCGGCGCGCTTTTGTCGTACGGCCAGCATCCTGCTCGACTGTGGACTGGGCCAGATGCAGAGCCTGGATCTGTTGGGCGACGTGGTGGGAAGTACCGTCGTGAGCGCGGAGGTGGAAGAAATGCGCGCAAACATCCGGGATGGGCATGGCACTTTCTCCAGTGAACTGCTCCACACCACTTTCTTTCCCCCCATCTGCGGCCATATGCTATGCGCCGCCGAGGAATCTGGAACGATGCCTCAAATCTTCGCCCGACTGGCTGATTTCTTCGACGAGTCCGTAGAGGATGGGATCACTCGCGTACTGGCCCTGATCGAGCCCTTGATGTTGGGCGTCATGGGCTGTATTGTAGGAGTTATCCTGCTCTCGGTATTCCAACCGATATACGCGCTGCTGGAGAATTTATGATGAGAAATCGCCAGGGCATGGCAATGCCGGTCGTAATGTCGCTGATCGTGATTCTGGTGCTGATCGCCATGTCCGTGGCCTCCACCGGCATCGCCACTCTCAATCTGGCTGGCGCCAATCACCTCTCGCGTCAGTCCGTGTTTGCAGCCGAGGCTGGCCTGGCGGCGGCCTTCCGCGAAATCATTCAAGGAAACGCCTGGACCAGCTATACCAACGTGGCCTATGGTCGCGAAAGTCGCTACTCGGTGCAAAGCATTGTGGGGCCCTCGTCCGTCGTCGGTCAGCCTGATGTGCCAGCGGGCGCCGTGTACCTGCTGGCGACCGGCACCACCCGGGGGCGCCACGCCCGGCGCGTGGGTGTGCTCATCGAGGGGGCCGGTTCGGCCCCCGCCGCCGCCTACGGCTACGCCATCTCCACAGGCGGAGAACTGCGCATGCAAGGAGGCGGAACCGTAGCTGGCAGCCTCAAGTCCAACCAGGACCTGCAGCTACAGGGCGGCATCAAAGTGGTGCCCTTTCAGGGGAGTGGCCGCATGCTGTCGGGCCAGGACATCGACATCAGCAACGGAATCAAGCGCGATCCCAGTCAGGACCTGCGGGCCCGCCAGCAAATTTCGATCGGGTCGGGCAGCGAGCCACCCAACCCGGTCAAGTTGATCTTCCCCAATGACGCCACCCCCGACAGCGCCCCATTCATCGCCGATGGACGTTTCACCAACACGCTCAACGTGGGCGAAGTGGGCGAAATCCTGCCCAACCCTGACCCGGTGGTCTTGCTGGGACTGACTCCCGACCCGGCAGTTCCCGGTGACTACCTCAAGGACCTCGCCGGTGAATACGTGATGGATCCTGCCCGAACCGATGTGGTTCCGCATTCATTGGCGGACACTGCTATCAGTTCGCCCACCAGCCTCAATCTGGCCGGAAAGATCCACTTCTTTCCCGGTGGCATCAGTTTTTCAGGCAACGGTGCCGTGACCGGTCCGGGCACCATAGTAGCTGGGGCCGGCAAGGGGATTTCCATTCAGGGGAACCACAATCTAGAGGCCAACTTGCTGGCCCTGCGCTGGCCTGGCCAGATGCCGTCAGGCGGCAATCCCACCATCACCATCCAGGGAAACACCGACGTCAAAGGCTTGATTCTGGCCCACGAAGATGTGGATGTGCAGGGCAACTTTCACCTAACCGGCATGATCGTGGCCTACCGTCCCAACGGTGGAGATTTTGATGGCCAGGGCAATCGCGGCATCACCTTCGACTCGAGTGGACTGGCGCTGCCCGGTCTGCAAACCTGGCAAACCCCGCCCGGCGGCCCGGTGGGAGGGGGCACCTTGGGCATCACCCCGGGTCAACCCCTCAAAGTTCTCTCCTGGCAGCGCCTATGAGCCGTCGCGCCTTCTCGGTCATGGAGATGGTGGTGGCTTCCGCGGTTTTTGTGGTCAGCGTGCTGGTGCTTTTCGGTATTTTCCCCATCTCGGCCCGGTCGGTGCGCCAGGCCGAGCAGCGCCTGATGGCCGCCCACATCGCTGACAACCGCCTGGAACTGTGCCGCAGCATGGCTTTTGCCAACATTAACAATCAGGCCCCCCAAATCACGACCGTGCTCTTTCGGCACCAGGACGAACTGGTCACCCAGGAATATACCATGGAGCAGGCGGTGACAACGACTGCCTCGCCCAATCTAAAGAACATCGAGATCATCGTGCGTTGGAAGAGCGACAATCGCGACCAGGAACTCCGACTGGAAACCCAGGTGGCCAGCCTTGTTCCGTAGGCGCGGCTTCACTCTGATCGAATTGATGATCTCCTCGGTGCTGCTTTTGCTCATGCTGGGTGCGGCCTATGAGGCGCTGGTGCTGGCCACTCGCTATCATCAAAAACTGAGCGATTCCACCCAGATCCAACAGGAAACCATGACGGTGCTGGGGCGCCTGGAGCGCAGCATCAGCATGGCCTCGGCCGAGTCCCTGGAAGTAGCGCCCGACTCCACGGCCATTCGCTACGTTTCGGCCCAGAACGACCAGGACTTTTTCGACCTCGACCCTATTCGTCACACCCCTCGCTGGCGCCGTTGGGTGGGCGTGTATTTAGATGGCACCACACTGATATACAAAGACCAGACCATCCCGCTTACCACCAGTGTGCCGGCGTTTCCCACCATCGCCGACATCAAAATTGACACCAGCGCCCATCGGGTGGACCTGAGCAAGCAGGTGCGCAGCATTCTATTTGAAGATGGAGCCAGTACCATCTCGGTCGTGCTGGAGACCCAGAGCAAAGCCAAACTGACGAACGGATTGACCGTGCTGGCGCGGATTCACGTAGCCCAGTAGCAGGCTAACCTTTGCCGCGGCCCTTGCCGTTGCCCCCGGCATTACTGTGCTCGGGGGGGCCGTTGCCGTGATCTTCGTCGCTCTTGCCACGACCGCCGCTATCGCGGAACCATTCACCGGCCGAAGATTGGGTGGCGGTAGCGGGATTGGAGGCAGCGGACGCAGCAGCCAGTGACGCTGCTCCCAGATCGTCACCCCCTTCGGCACCGCTGCGGCGCTTGCTGGCACCAGAACTGGTGTCCGTCGAGGACGAATTGTGACCTTGATGTAGTGACGCCAACCGAACCACTGTCTTCTCGCCCTGATCCTGAACGCTGGGCCCCGGGCCACGCTGGGTCCGACCATTGGGAACAATGCCGCTGTTGGTGGCTCCCGTGGTCTCCAGGCCACCTGACTCGCCCGCGGAAACCGACACCGCCGGTCGCAGGTCGCTGGCGGTCGACTGGCCGGACTCCCCGGGGGAATTGGCCGGTTTTCTGGCCCGGTCCTCGAAGGCGGAATCCGCGCTCAGGGATCGTAACTGCTCCACGTTTTGCCTGGCGGCCGACGCATTGGCACGATTGCTCTCCAAGCTGGCCTGGGCTCTGGCCTTGGCGTCCACGATATCGTCAAACTGCTCATTAATATCCTGATTGTGCCCGGTCAGATCCTTGACCCGATCCAGATCTTCTTGCAGTTGCGCCTTATGCTGCTGGGCCACCGACTGACTGGCGTTGCGGGCCTGAACCCCCTGATCCAGTTGAGAACGAGTTTGGTCCAAACGCTCGCGTTCTTGCCTGGCCCCCTGCTGGTTGGCCTGCAAACTGGATTCCGCCTCTTGCTGGCGACGCCTGGCGTCCTCTTGCTGTTTTTGGGCCTGGGTCAACTGAGACTGGGCCGAAGTGATGGCCTGCTGAGATTGGGCCGCAGCGTCCTTCTGCTGTTCGGCCTTGGCACTGGCAGCCGAATTGCCGTTGCCTTTTTCGGACTTACCCGGTGGTGTGCTGGAGGGCGTCTCGCGCTGCAAACTTTCCACCTGGCTTTGCAACCCCCGAATGGACTGCTCACTGGACTGCAAGTCAGAACCGGCTTGATCCCGCGCCTGCGCATTCTGCTCGACCTGGCTGTCCAGGCTGTTGATGCGAGTGAGGCTTGATTCCCCGGCGCTTTGTAGTTGTTGAACCCCGCGCGTATTTTGCTCCAGGCGCTGATTGTCGGACTCCAACAGTCGCTGAGTTTCGTCGGCATTAGAGCGCTGGCCCGCCTTGGCCGACTCCAATTGTTCTCTTTGAACATTGAGCTGACGTTCGCGCCCCCGGGAGGTGTCCAGAGTGGACTGAGCATGCTCGGCCCGCCGACCAGACTCGTCCTCGGCCTGGCTCTGGCGTCCCAATTCCTGTCGAATGGTGTTTTGAGCCTGGTTGGGATCGTCTCGATGCAAGACCAGTTCGTTGTCGGTCACCCCGCGAGTTTCACCCAGGCTGTCGGCGGCTGTGGATACCTGGCTGCGGTCAAAGTTGGTGCTGGCCCGGCCCAGCAAGGGGTCAACCGAGTCGGGAGCCGAGGGGGCGGTGGCGGGGGCGCTCTCGCCACGGGCCGGCCCCGTCTCCGCTGAAGAGGACTCCACCGTGGCCTTGGCCGGCTGAGAGTCGTTCAGGGACCCCTCTTGGGGCTGCTGCTGGCGAAACATCTCCATGGCTGCACGCCCCGTAGCGCTGGTTGGAACTCCCTGGGTCATGGCCCGATCCCGGTTTTCTTGAGAGAGATTAAGATCCCGGCTGTTCTCATCCTGATTGGGCCGGCGCGGACCGGGGTTGAATACGGGCAGGTCGGAAGGCCGTTCGCCCGCCCGAAACGGGTTAAATTGAGCCTCCCCCTCGTTGGTGCCACTGGAGTCGCCGGCCCCGCCCACCGAATTGGCGGAGTCTTGAGCGGGTGTGAAAAACTTGGGCTTGTCGCGCAGCATCCCTTCGAGATCACCGGCCAGGCGCCGCGACCCGATAAGGCCTTCGCGGCTGATCTCCCGGATCTCGCTGGGGCGAGGAGCTGTTGGGGCGGAATCTTGGAACAGGGGCTGCTGTTGAGCAGACTGAGCGCGAAGAACGCGCATGGCCTGCTGCTCAGCCGCAATGGCGCGGGCCTGTTCCAGGCGGGCGTCTTTGTCGTGGATCGGTCGACTCAAATGATTCCTCCCCGGCGGTGTGATCACTCCACCTTAGCACGAGATGGCTCCCGCTGGTGACCATGGTTATTAAGATTCTACAAGGGTTCAACCCGGGGTAGGCCAGAAGGGAGATTCATGCCGCAATTTGTCCGCGAATTTGGAGTCAGCCACTACGAAACTCAAGGGACCGGGCCTCCATTGCTGCTGTTGAATGGACTGGGCTTCAGCCGCTGGAGTTGGTCGTGGCAGTGGGACCGTCTGCCCGATCTGCGGTTGATTTTACTCGAAAACCGGGGTTTGGGCGGCTCGGATCTGGGCCAACATCCCTTTGACATGGGCGACCTGGCTGACGACGCGGCCCGCCTGTTGGACCATCTTGGGGTGGACAAGGCCTGTGTCTGGGGCGTCTCGATGGGCGGCATGATCGCCCAGGAGTTTGCCCTCCGCCACCCTTCCCGCTGCGCCGGACTGATCTTGGGCTGCACCATGTGCGGGGGCAGCGACACCGTCTACATGAGCGCCGAAGTCTTGGAAACCATGAGCAGACTGGCCCGCGACGGATACCAACCAGACTCCGTGCAAGAGGCTTTGGGACTCAATTTCAGCCCCAAAGTTCCGCCATCGGTAACGGACGTGTACGTGGCCTTGCGATCAGCCAACTCGCCTCCGCTGGAGACCTGGAATTGGCAGCGCGACGCCAGTTTGCGCTTCGATACCGGCTCTCGTCTTTCCAATTACACGGGTCCGACCCTACTGTTGCATGGCGGAGCCGACGCCGTGGTCCCCTCCGCCAACCTGGCGGTGCTGGCCCAAAAACTGACCCAGGCCGAACTCTACCAATGGCCACAGGCGCGCCATCTGTTCTGGATCGAGGAGGCGGCAGAGGTCAATACCCTGGTGGAAGATTTTGTGCAGCAGTGCTGGCGCTAGAAAGGGCAGTCCGGCTACGAATCCCCCAGGCTCGGCTGCCCGTGACGCAGGTGGGCCCGTTCCAACTGTACCTGCTCCAGTCCGACTTTCCTCACGCCCCACTCCCCGGCGAGGTAGCCCGAGCGGTCTGGGATCAACCACCCTACTGGGCCTTTTGTTGGCCGGCCGGCGTATACTTGAGCGAATGGCTGCCTGGCCTTCAGGTGCCTGGCGTCATCGTGGACCTGGGTTGCGGGTCGGGGATTTTATCCATTGCTCTGGCCCGGGCAGGACGCCGGGTCTGGGCTGTAGATTCGGACCCCGAAGCCCGCCAGGCCGCTACCAGCAACGCCGCTTTGAACTCCGTCTCCTTTCCCATCGTGAGTTGCCTGGAGGAGGTTTCCGAGAGCTGTGCACTGCTGGTCCTGGCCGACTTTCTCTACGATCCGGCCAACCTCAGCGGCATTGAGCGCCTGTGCCACTATGCACCTTCCGTGCTGCTGGCCGACTGTAGACTGCGCCAGCCACCGCCAGGGTTTGTGAGTGTGACCCGGGTGTCCCGGCGTATCGTTCCCGACCTGGACTGGGGCGACGAATTTGACTCGGTCTTTGTGGCCTCTACTCCGAATTTCGCGGGCTCCGTCGTTGACTGCACCAAGCAGAAGTCATAGAATGCACAAGTGAAGCATCTTTCGATCCGCAACCTTCCCCCCAGCCTGGGCTCCGCACTGGAGCAGGAAAAGCAACGCCGCGGCGAGTCCTTGAATCAAACCGTCATCGACCTGCTGTCCCAAAGTCTGGGCCTTGGGCCTCAGAGAAGTCGCGACAACGGACTGGGGAGTATGGCTGGAACCTGGACCGAGCAGGACTTTCAAGAGTTTGAGCAGGCTGTGGCCATTTTTGACGCCGTAGACCCCGAAATGTGGCAATGAAGCGCTATTGCCTGGACACATCCGCCTACAGCAACTTCAAGCGCGGCAGACCTCGAATCGTAAAACTCCTGGCCCAGGCCGAATGGTTAGTGCTACCATCTATTGTTGTGGGCGAACTGTGGGCAGGCTTTTTGAAGGGGAACCGCCCGCTTGAAAATCAGGACGAACTTCTAGATTTTCTGGCTCACCCGATGGTACACGAAACGCCTGCAAACCGAGAGGTAGCCATCGCTTACGCGGAAATCATCGAGACACTTCGCGTGGCGGGCACTCCTTTGCCCAGCAATGACATCTGGATCGCGGCCACGGCGGCCACCTCAGGATCCACCGTGATAACTTATGACGCCCATTTTAAGGCAATTTTTCGCGTTGCCTCACTGATTCTGGACCCTTCTGAAAGGTAGTCACCGCTACTCCCGATTTAGCTGACGCGCATCCTTGGTTTTCCGCCGGGTCTTGCCCTGACCGCTGAGACTGGCGTTGGTCAGAAAGAACTGGTGGGCCGAGAACTCCACTTCGCCCGGCGGAAGTGTCTGGCGCCGATAGGCTCCATCTGGACCCAAGGTCCAGCTGTTTCGTGTATCTTTGAGATTGGACATCATGACCTGCTCCATCAGTTGGGCATGAACCGTGTCCGTCTGCATGGGCACCAGCGTCTCCACCCGAGTATGAAAATTACGTGGCATCCAGTCGGCACTGGTTATAAAAATCTTGGCCCGCTTGTGAGGCAGTCGGTGGCCGTTTCCAAAGCAAACGATCCGCGAATGTTCGAGAAAGCGACCCACAATGCTCTTGACCCGGATATTCTCGGAGAGCCCGGGGATGCCAGGCCGCAAGCAGCAGATACCACGAATAATCAGGTCAATCTGCACACCAGCCTGAGAAGCTCGGTAGAGAGCGTCGCACACCTCGGGATCGACAAGAGAATTCATCTTCGCCCACATGGAGGCGGGTCGACCTTCTTTGGCGTGCTGAATTTCATCCTCAATCAACCCCAGAATGGTGGTTTTCAAATTGATCGGGGCCATGCTCAGCTTTTCCAACCGGTCAGGTACTGCGTAGCCCGTCAGGTAGTTGAACACCTTGCCGACGTCGCGCACCATGGCGTCGTCACAAGTAAAGTAACTGATGTCGGTGTAGGTTTTGGCGGTAATAGGATGATAATTGCCTGTGCCCAGATGCACGTAGCCGCGCAGCCCCCGCTGCTCGCGGCGCAACACCAGCGTCATTTTGGCGTGAGTTTTCTTGTCCACGAAGCCATAAACGATGTGGGCCCCAGCCCGCTCCAGGTCGTGGGCCAGGCGGATGTTGGCTTCCTCATCAAAACGGGCTTTCAGTTCGACGACTACGGTCACCGACTTGCCATTCTCGGCGGCCTCAACCAGGGCGCGCACGATGCTGGAAATCTTGCTGGTGCGGTAGAGAGTCTGTTTGATGGTCAATACGTCTGGATCGCGAGCCGCCTGGCGCAAAAACTCGACCACCACGTCGAAGCTCTCGTAGGGGTGATGGACCACCAGGTCTTTGCTGGCGATGGCCCCAAAGTAGTCACCGCGCCAGTCTTTGATCCGCTCCGGAAATCGTACCTCAAAGGGCTGAAATTTCAAGTCAGGCCGATCTTCGCTGGTGAACTGGGCCACATCCGAGAGATTGAGCAATCCATCCGTCTCAACCACATCTTCCACATCGGCGTCGAGTTGAGTGGTGATAAAATCTCGCATGTCATCGGCAACCCCGGCACTGAAAGCCAGACGGATGACGTGGCCCCACTTGCGGCCCTTCACGGCACGCAGGTAGTGCTCGGCAAGATTGACCTGGCCGTGACTGGTTTCCAACTCCATGGCCGCTTCGCTGTCGCGCAGCACATGAAAAAGGCCATGGCGTTTGACTTTGAAATTGGGGTAAATGCGGTCGAAGAAAAGCGGAATGGCCTCTTCCAGAGGAAGAAAGCGCTGATCGGTCCAGCGCCTGCCCTCAAAAGAGTTCGTGCGGGTCAGGTCGCGGCGGGGATTATCTCCCAAACGAATAAAGCGGGGCAAGCCGGGCGGCAGAGGTAGCAAGGACCACAGCGACTTGCCATCTTTGAGCTTGAGGCCCATACACAGGCCATCGTTGGGAATAAACGGGAAGGGGTGAGCCGGGTCGCAGGCCATGGGAGTGAGGACAGGAAGGACCTCGCGTACAAAGAAATTTTGCAGCCACTCCAGGTCATCCTGATCCAGTTCGCTAGCCTGAACCAGGCGCAGACCCTCCTCGGCCAGAGCACGCCTCAGAGCCTGCCAGGTCTGTTGCTGTTCGCGGCCTAGCTCCTCAATCTCGGCGTAAATCATCTCCAACTGCTGGGGCAGAGTGAGCCCATCAAAGGTCAACGCCTCCAGGCCCTCTTCCAAGCGACCTTTGATGTTGGCCACTCGCACCGTGCAAAACTCGTCGAGGTTGGTGTCGCTGATAGCCAGGAAGCGAACCCGTTCAAGCAGCGGAGTAGCCGGGTTTTGGGCCTCTTCCAACACCCGATAGTTGAAAGCTAACCAGGAAAGCTCGCGATTGAGGTAGCGTTGACTGATAGGCAGGGTGGGCGCCGGAATTTCGCTGACCGGCACCTCGTCGGCAGGGTTGAGGACATCCATAGGAGGAGAGCTTCGCCGTGATCGGGTCAGCTCATTTTCTAGGAGGCACGAAAGAGCTTGCGCACCCACCAGGGAATTCTCTGATCCAGAGCCTCATAGCGCCCTTTCCATTCCGCCGCTTCGCGCTCGTTGTGACGCGCCTCTCGTTCGGCTTCCTCAGCCCTCTGCAGCAGCTCGGTCTCGCGGTCGCGTGTCTTCAGGGCCAGAGTGAAAGCCTTGTGAAATAGAATCTCAGCCCCCTGCATCGCCTCCACCAGTTGAGCCATGGTGGTGGCCATGGGAGCGGCCTCTTCTGTGGCTGGCGCCGGTGTGTCGGCAGGGGTCTTGATGGTGGTGGGCAGGTCGAACGCGTCGGGGCCGCCGATACGACTGTCCGACGATGTAACTGCACTGAAGGGATTGCCCGGGCTGGGCATTACATTGGGGAGTTCAAATTTAAGCATGGCCTAAAATTGGTCTCAAGTCACCGATGTCCTCGATGATGCATGAAATATTTTCAACCTGACATTGTTTGGCCCGGCAAAAAAAAAGATCAGGTTTGCCACAAATCCTGGAAGGAAGAACCCACCGAGGCGACAATCACAAGCCTGTGTCCCTCGTCGTTGACAGCAAAGCCGGAGTGACCTCCAAAGGCAACTACATCCCCCCGTCAGGCCCCATCAGCGGGCTTTTGACCTCCCTTCAAGAGTCAAAAGGCGCACTGCGGAGCCTTACCGTGGAAACCATGTGGGGGAGTTTCCAGGCCAAACTAGCCAAACACCTGCGCCAGCCTCTGGCTGCCGAGCTGACTCAAGGCATGGCCGTGCGCCTGTGGTTGCGGGTCAAAGGCTCCAAAATCAGGGCCTTATTGGTCGTGCCCCTGGAGGCACGCCAGGTACTCTACACCGGTCCGCGCGAGGCCTGCATCTGGGTTTGCACCAGCAAAAGTTGTTGCCGCAAGGGCGGATCCGAGCTGCTTAAGACGCTCCAAGAAGCAGCCCAATCCCAATCCGACGCCCGCCTGGAAGTTAAGAAATGTGGCTGCCTGGGGGCCTGCAAGAAAGGTCCCAGCTTGAAGGTGCGGGGAGACAGAAAAGTTCACCAGGTCAGCCCTTGCTCCGCCCCCCAGTGGCTGGCCACCGTGCTCCGCTCGCGAAACTAGTCGATCAGCCAGCGTGGCGTCAGCAGCCAGCCGAGTTGGCCGTGACCGGGCACACCTTCCAAACAGGCCAATCCAGATTTTTTCAAGGAGAAGACCGGACTATCCAGGCCTAGGAACTGAGCGGCCAGACAAGCCAGATCCGGCTCGTGACCTACCAGCATGAGGTGCTCCTCTGACAGGCCCCGCAGCCACCCGTAGGCCTGACCGCCTGGTCGCAGCTCGTCGCAAAGCTGTACGGGCACGTCCAGAATACGCCCGGCCACGGCCGCTGTCTGACGGGCTCGCACCAGTGGGCTGCTAAAAAGGACATCCGGAGCCGGCATACACCGGGCGAAGTGACGTACGACCCGACGCAACTTGGCGCGGCCTTCCAATGTCAGGCGCCGCTCGAAGTCCGTTGGCACCGTGTCTGCCCCGACGGGAACCTGGTTCAGGTCCTCGGCAATGGCGTGACGCAAGAGAACGAG
>JADMJV010000020.1:27067-47849 GCA_018780265.1 bacterium | reverse complement strand
CAAAGCAGTCGCGGGTCACTTCCTCTGGTTCGATCACCTCGTCCCCCTTAGGCCACTCCCAGAGAGACTCCCAATCCAGGTCCTGCAAGTGAATGTGGCCTAACGTCTGGTGGCGCTCTTTAAGCAGGCGATTGATGACCCGGGCCTGACTGTCACGGACCGGCAGGCACTGCACCCAATGCAGATCGAGGTGACAACTGAGCACTTCAAGGTCTTGCAAATGTCCCAGGGAATCGTGCAGCTCTTTGACCTTGGACCAACCGTCGTTGTGGTCCAAAGCACAGGTCCAGCCGGCCGCCGCAAACACCTCGGCCTGGTAACGAAAGGTCTTCATACCGACCCGCAGAGGATGGTAGGAAAAGCTATGATCCGGGTCGACCTCATCGGCTGAAGACATGGACCGCAGCAGGCTTTCCCAGACGTGGCGAGAGAGAATATCGCGGGCGCTCTCCTCGGCATTCTCTTCTTCGAGCAGGGCGGCCAGCAAAGCGTCTACCAGTTCCAGTCCCTTTTCCACTTTCTTGGGACGGACTTTGCGCAATTTTCTGGTAGCCTTCTTGATGACGCCGGGCAATTCGGCAGCCCGCTCAGTCAAGTACTCGTCCATCAAAGGCTCATCCGCCAGCCAGGCCAACTGGCGCTGCAGATCGCGCAGGTCACCCAGACAACGCCGGGCCGCACGCAAGTCCCTGCGCAACCGCTTGACGGGCGCCTGGCCAACCAGCGACGACAGCAAGCTTAAGGATGATCCCAGGCGCCGACTGCTAACCCGCATCTGGTGAACGTTTTCAGGGGTGAGTTCGAGCTGACACAGTTGTAAAAATTCAAGAAAACGATGGCCGCGCTCATAAAAGGCCACCCGCAACTGGGCACCCGGCCCTTGGCCAAAGTCGGGAATCTCCATGTCGGGGGAATCCAAAGACTGCGTGACCGGCTCGTCAACGACTTGGACCACCTCAACGACCCTGCCCTCCTCGAGCGCGACCGCCTGGCCCTCGGAAGACTCCTCAGCGGACGCGGCCTCCACCACTTCGACCTCCGGGACTGCCGGCGCTTCTGTTTCGGCAGACTCTAGCGGAGCCGGAGTTCGTCGTCGTCTTGTTGCCATAGTTAGAGACCTCCACGTCCTGAGGACGCCAATTTCGTAGCGCGAACACTTCTGTGTCCATGTTGGCCGACCCTCTTGATTCGAAAAGTTGAGAAAGTGCGCAGGAGCGCATAAAGAAAGGCGTAAGACTGAAGACAATGTCGGATCGGGCGGCGACTTTAGCCAAAATGTCAGCTTTGCTGACGGGCAAGCAACAGTTTCTGGTCACGCATCGCAAGGGGGCAGGTTGGTCCACCCTCCACAAAACCGGTGCCGGCTGGGACTTTGCCGCTGGCAGCCCCCGCCTGGCCGTGCTCAAAGAGGCAGAAAACAAGGGCGAAGTGGTCATGGTACTGGACGCCCAGGTGGACGAACGCCTGCGCGAGCACGGCGACTCCCCTTTCCGGTCGGCCCTGTGTATTCCTATTGTGAAGAGTTGGGGCGTGGCCGCCTTGATCTTTGCCGAAGAGCCGGAACGGGCCCAGGCCTTCACCTTCCGCGAGGTCTCCCAATGGCAACCTTTGGCCGACGAATTGCGGGAATTTCTACCCGACACCCGACCCGAAGTGGGCGGATTGCCCCCCGTCTCTCCCAAAGCGGTAGCTGGCGTGGCCGGCGTACTACTAGGGTGCATGGTACTGAGTTGGGCATTGAGACCCCCGCCGCCACCGCCCAAACCCAAACCGGCCTTTGCAGTGCCCAAGCCCAACCAGTTGGCCCCGGACGTGGTTCTCAACGGCTATCTGCAAGCCATTCAAATGGGCAGACTGGACACTGCCTACCTTTTGCTAGACCCAAAACTGCGTAAAAAGCTAAGCCAGAATGCATTTGGCAATCAGATCCAGCGCTGGCTTCGCGATCCCAAGGTCGTTAGCGAGTTACGGGCCCGCAAAAGCCACATCGATACCCAGCGTCCCGGTCGCTGCAGGGTGGAGTTTTGGCGACCCGGCGCCCGCGAACATTGGCAATGGGCGCTGGTTCAGGACCCGGAAGGGTGGCGCGTGGAATCGGTTTTATGCAAATAGGGAAGTTTTGAAGTATACTTCCCGAGAAGGAGACTTGAGTGGCGAAACTTCGAGCCCGAGCCGTAGCCCTGCTACTGGAATCGGTTTTTGGACTGGGCATGTTTGCCACCGCTCTGGTGGTCAGCCTGGGGCTTACCTTCATTATCTCCAAGGGCACCGATGGTGCCCGCGAGCACAGCCTGGCCGCCCAGGTAGGCCGCCAGTTTCTGGACGACTACCTGAGCCGAAAGTTCAGCGATCCATTGCTGGTGGCTGGCGTCACCACCTTTGCCGCCCCGGTGGTGTACCACGTGGGAACCAACAGCAGTTCGGCCACTGCCGGCGATACGACTTTGGGCCTGACCGTCACGGTGACCATCGTGGTGGCGCCGGAATACAAGGACGTGCTGGTAAACGTGAGTTGGAACGAAGGCATGCCGCGGCAACTTTTCCTGGAGGGGTGCGTTGGCAACTACTAAATCTGGGCGGGGTTTTTCTTTGCTGGAAGCGGTGCTGGCTTTGAGCATCACCAGCTTGCTGGTGGGCAGCCTGGGCTTTCTGCTGATTTACGCTTCTCGAACCCTCAAGCAAGCGGTTTCATACAATACCGTCCAGCAACAGTCTCTGCTGGCCATGCGCAAGATCGCCGATGACCTGACTCTGTCCAACATCTACAGCATCTACTCGGTGGCCAATCCGCCCATTCCAAATGAGTATTATATCAACCCGGTGGGCGGCGTCAATGCAACCTTCCTGTCGCCCAAGCTGTCGGCCCTGGACGTTAACCGCGACCTGTTGGACTTTGATGGAACGCCAAACCTGCTCTATCGCAGCTGGGTGGGTTTTTACGTAGATGCCGACAAAAATCTCATCCGTGCCGAATTGCTAGCCGGAGTAGATACCGCCTACCCGATCGTCCCTTTACCGGCCGGAGTACCACCGCTGCCCTGGATAGGCTCCATACCAGCCCCAGCCCTCTTTACCGGCATGACCGGTGCCAAGTCTCGAATCATCTGCCGAGGCATCGCCACCCAGGACCCGCTGGGGGCACCGGTGGTCGACAGCTTTCAAATCGAGACCGATCCTTCCACGGCCGCAGTTGCCACAGCCGCCAATATCTCGATCAAGGTTCAAGACAAGTTTGGCTCAGGAAACAACCAGTTTCACCAACTGAACTTTTTCTCTCGCGTATTTGTGAAAAATACGACTCGCTAAAAACTCTGACGGGCCACGATGCGGAAGGGTCCTGGCGGAGGCCCAACCAGCCACATCCCTACCTGTTGGAATTTTCCCGAGGAGCTACGACCCGTAACGAGCAAAAATCGCGACTTATTCGGGCCCACATCCACTGGAACGCGGGCGATGGCATCAGCCGTTTGGATGGCAGAAATGGCCGCAGCCACATTCAAGGCCGGGTTGCCCGGGGTGACGAACAACTGCACGCCACCACCATCAAAAATCTGAGCCCGAAACTGGCCGTGCCCCTGGGGCAGAGTCTGCCAGGCGGGAATGGCCCAGGCCGCGGGCACGTTCCATGTGTGAAAATTGGGCGCAACCGTGATATTGCCCAGGGCCATTTGCATGCCCGCATCGGCGGCCGCCCTGGCTTCCTCGTCCTGGGTATAGAGCGACTGTCCGTTCAGGTTGCCCGTGCCGGCCAGCACCATAGCGCCAACCACGGCCGACAAAATCACCAGCATCAGCAGTACCGCGATGATGGCCAGACCACGGCGGCGGAGCCTCAAGATAAATCTCATGTGGATAGGATACCAGAAAACTCTGACTCAGGCCAGAATGACCAGTTTCACACCCAGCGCCTTCTCAAAAGGCTCTAGCTTGGTAGAAATCGACCAGCGCTCCAGCAACAGTTCGCCATCCCCGACAATGGTGAGGACTACTTTGTTCTTGCTGAGGCGCACCTGAAGTTGCTCGACCATACCCCCGTGTTCGGCGTCAAGCGCTTCGGCCAGGCGCAACATGGCAGACAGGCGCGTGACCGACTGGCGATCCTCCAGTGTCAACTCTCGGAAAAACTCGTGCTGCAAACCGGGTTGGGTTTTGCGGTGATAGCGGGCAATCGCGGCCACGATCTTGCGCTGCATTTGAGTCAGGCCAACCAGCGGACTGGAGGCAATAATGTAGTGACTGTGCTTGTGATGTCCCGAAAAGCTAATAAACTTGCCCACATCATGCAGCAAGGCCGCCGCCTCCAGCATCAAACGATGAGCCTGAGTTCCCTTGTGCACGGGTTGCAGGGGGTCAAACAATTGCAGGGAGAGTTCGGTCACTTTGCGTGCGTGAGATTCATCAAAGTCGTATTTGCGGCCCAATTGCATCGCCGAGGAGAGCACCTGTTCACGGTCGAGTCCATCAGGACGTTGGCCCAGAGCCTGAAAACGGAGGTCCTCCAGCAGGCCGTCCTTAAGCCCCACATGGGGCACCACGATACTGCTCATCTTGGTGTGACGCAACAAACTTTGCAGCACAATCATGGCTGGCAACAACACATCAGCTCGATCCGCGCGCAGACCCAGCTTCTTCTGGCGGTCTTCGAGCGACATGGACTCGAGCAAGCCAACCATATGATCCAACTCACCCGAGGTGACAAGATCGTTGCCTGGCTTGGCAAACAATCGCTGAGCCAGGTCGCCCATCTCTTCGGCATTCCCCCCGGTGGCCACAAACAGATCGACGGTCTGCTGGTTGAGCCAGTAATCGACCCAACTTCGAGTGGCCTCGACATATTCGCGTGCGCGTTTGACAAAGTCGGGTGACTCGCCGCCCAATTTACTCAGCATGCGGACGGTGCCCATCTTGAGCGATTCCAGGGCCTGTACCTGGCCCCGCTGGCCCAAAATCAACTCGACACTACCTCCGCCAATATCAACGACCAGCACCGAACGGTCTCCCAGGGGAAGGCGTCGATGAACGGCCAGGTAAACAATGCGAGCCTCTTCCTCGCCCGCCAACACCTGCAGGTCGATACCGCTGTCCTTGCGCACTGTCTCCAGAAACTGCTTCTGATTGATGGCCTCGCGCGCAGCACTGGTGGCCACGGCCACGTACTGCGTCACCTGCAACTTATGCATCCATTCCGAAAAGCTGCGCAACGCCCGGGTGGCCCTGTTGAGGCTGGTATCGGAAATCGACTGCTGGGTAAACACATCCCGACCCAGCCGCACCGGGCTGCGAATGGATTTGATGGGCCTCAAAACGAAGCCGGGCAAGAGTTCAGCCACCTGCATGCGCATGGCATTAGAGCCGATGTCGATAGCCGCCAGGCGAGGCGGGGGCAATTTCTTCGGTGGCGGCAACTTCTTAGCCATGAACGAACTCCTTCATAACCTGGCGGTAGCTCTCCACCGCCTCTGCCCTCTTGGGGTGGTGGCGATCTTCCAATTGGGGAACCCCGCGGCACCACACCTGGGAAACCGCCTCTCGCGGGGCGCACCAGAGCAAACCTTGAGGAGCCTCGCAGGCCAGTCCGGGGTGGTCCAGGTCAATGGCCACCAGGTCGGCTCGCAAGCCCGGCTGCAGGGATCCACAAGGCTGCTTCAACGAACGGGCCCCCGACTGCGTGAGGCAGGTCAGTAGCCAATCCTCCAGTTTGCCGGGCGGCTCATCTAACACGGCCCTCTGTTGCCTGACCAGGCGCAAATGGTAGTCGAGTTGTCGGGCGTCTTCAAACGGGTCCACCTGGCACTGCGAGTCACTGCCCAAGGTGAAGCTGACGCCCGCCCGGCGCAACTGCAGAGCTGGCACAATTCCGTCGCCCAGATTCCGCTCGGTGGTGGGACAACTGCACACCGTGCTGGTAGCCAGCGCCCGGATCTCATCGGCCTCCAGATGGATGGCGTGAACGGCCGTAAAATCGCCCCCGAGGAGACCCTCCCGATGCAGCAACTGAACCGGTCTCAGGCCGGTTTCGACCAGGCATTGTTCGATCTCCTTGGGCTGTTCGCTCACGTGCATATGCAGCGGCAAATGATGCTGGCGCGCATACTCGGCCAGGCGTCCCAGCCACTCCGGCGGCACCGCCCGCACGCTGTGCGGAGCGACCCCAACACTCAGCCCTCGCCCGCGCAAGCGCTCCACGGCTTGCAAAGACTCATCGACAGACCGATCCAGAAAACGAACTTGCAAGGGGTTAGCGGGGACCCGAAATCCAGAACGATGATAGGCACAGCGCAACAACACCAGGTTGACACCCGCCCAACGAGCCGCCTCCACCAGACGCAGCGCCAGTTCGTCAGGGTCTGCGTAGGGCGTGCCGTCTGGCTGGTGGTGCTGGTAGTGAAACTCACCCACGGTGGTGATGCCCGCCTCTACCATTTCCAGGTAGAGCAGTCGGGCCACCACCTCTAGCTGGTCGGGATGGAGCGACATGGCCGCCCGATACATCAATTCACGCCAGCTCCAGAAGTCGTCGTTGGGCCGATCGGGGTGACGAAACTCGGTACGCCCTCGGATAACTCGCTGAAAAGCGTGGCTGTGCGAATTGACGAGTCCCGGCATGACAACCTGACGGGACAAACGCCTGGCCCCCGGCTGAGCCGGACCCAGGGCAGTGATGATGCCCTGGTGAAACTCAATCTGCCAGCCGCATTGCCAGCCGGAGTCGGTCAAAAGCCAATCTGGCTGGAGCCTGATCATGGGGGGCCCTTCTCTGCCCGAGCGGAACTCCTTCGGGTTATTGCCAGACGACTTTTTCTTTGGTCTCCGCCCACTTGGCCATGTCTTGACCGTAGTTGTCATCCACAGCGCCGCGTTTCAGCTTCATGGTGGGAGTCAGGAATCCGTTGTCGATGGCCCACTCGTCGCGTGCAATCACGATACACGAGAGGCGTTCCCACTCTTCTACATCCCTATTGATCTGCTGGAGCAACTGGGTTAAGCCGGCCACAATGGCCGCCTTGTCGGCGGTGCCATTGGCCAACTGCTTGCGCAGCGATTCATTGAGCATGACAAAGGCGAAGGGTTGAGCGAAGCCCGCTCCGGTCACACACGAGAGCTCCACGGCCAGATCGGCGTTGAGCATGTTCTCAATAGGGGCCGGAGAGATATATTTGCCCTTACTGGTTTTAAAGAGTTCTTTCACGCGACCCGTGATCTTCAGACGGCCAGCCTCGTCGCGCTCGCCACGGTCACCGGTCTTAAAATAACCGTCCTCCGTGTAGGAATCTTTGGTCAGGTCCGGGTCCTTGTAGTAACCCGTCATGTTGCCCAGAGTCTTCAGTTGCACTTCGCCTTCCGGGCTGATGCGCACCTGAGCGCCCGGGACCGGATTGCCGACATAACCCACCCGCGACTTGCCGGGCAAGGAGATGTGGGAGCACACAAAGTCCTCGGTCATGGCGTAGCCTTCCAGCAACTCCAGTCCCAGATGACGATACCAATCAATGAGTTGGGGAGGGATGGGAGCCGAGCCGCTGACGGCGTATTTGGCCGAGTCCAGACCCAGTCCGGTGAGAATCTTTTTCTTGACGATTCCGCCCAAGATGGGAATGCTGGTCAAAAAACTCAACTTTTTCTGAGGCATCTTGTGCAGCACACCTTGCTGAAACTTGAGCCAGAGGCGCGGCACCGAGTGGAAAAAGGTGGGCTTGGCCCGGTTGAGATCGGCCACAAAAGTGTCTAAGGACTCCGCAAAGAAGACCCGGTTGCCCAGTTGGAACGAGGCGATCTCGATAGCGGCCCTTTCAAACACGTGGGCCAGCGGAAGATAGGAAATAAACCGGTCTTCTTTGCTGAGTTGAAAGATCTTGATAGCCCCCTTGGGACCGGCCACTATACTGCGAAAAGAATGCTCTACACCTTTGGGCTTGCCTGTCGAACCGGAAGTGTAAATGAGCAAGGACGAGTCCTCCAGGTCGCGCACGGGGCGCCCCTCGATGGGTTCGGTTTTCTTGATAATCTCATCCCACTGGGTGTAGTTGTTTTTGGGCGCCAGCGGATAAGCGATGCAGGCCATGCCTTCGGGCACCGTGGTGGAAGCCTCAAAAGCATCCAGTTTGCCGACAAAGAGAAGCTTGGATTCGCTATGTTCCAAAATGTATTGAATGGTGTCCGGGGCCGAGGTGGGATAGAGTGCCACCGATACATATCCCGCCATCCAGATCGCCAGGTCGCTGAGGATGAAGTGAGCACAATTTTTTGAGAGAATGGCGACTTTGGTGCCGGGCGGGTGCCCCAACGATTTGAGATGAGCCGCCATGCGGCGAGCCTCATCGATGGTCTGGGCCCAGGTGTAGTCTTTGACCTGGCCATGACCTAACGGTTGCGTCATATAGACGCTGTTGGGACGCTCTTTCTCCCAGCGATACACCGACTCCAGCGGTAGGTCACTCGACTCGATTTTCAACAACGTTTCTTCCACAGGGCCTGCACCCCCCTTTTCAAAATTGTGGCGGATGATTTGGGACAAAGGCCCAATTGACCTTCCCAGATTTTTATTCAGGATCTCCAGACGGCATCTCTGCTGGTGAAGATTTTTCAGGCTGGGGGTGGCACTGGCGAAATTCCACAGCCTCCATGGCCTGCACACTGGCCTGTTGGTATTCTTGCGAATCGATTCGTGCCTGCATCTCTTCGCAGAGGGGCTTTACGATCAGAGCAGCTCCCCATTCGAAGGGCTGAGCCAGGCCAGTAGACCGATCCACCATCTCCACCTGCTGGCGAACCACCCACCACGAAGCCGGCGCCAGACCATCGTGAAGCAAGTCTCGACACATGGCCATAAACCGCCCCTGCACCGCCGAATCCAGGAAGGTAAAACTATCCGAATAAAGCACGGCATTGTGGAAATACAGGGGAATGGCCGTAAGTGCCTGCACCCCAAGGTGGTCGACGTAAGCCAGCATCAGGCGGGTGAGACTGCGAAACATCCCTAAACCAGGGTGTTTCTGACCAGGCAATACCGGCCGGTAGGGCGACGGACGCGCCGTGGGGTCTTGCATCTCCACCCAGTCCCAGCCCAGCGCCCGGTAGCGCTCCTTCCAGGGACTCTCCAGGCTGGCGCGATGGGACTTGATGTCCATCAATTGCAACTCGTCGGGATAGTCGAGATGCTGGCCAAAGAGCCGCAGGCGCTCGCTAAACAGATCCTTCTTCTCCAGACTGGGACGGAACCGCTGGTAGCCGCGCTGGCGTAGACGCTCTAGCAAGCCCATGTGCTCCAGGTCATCCATAAACTTGTCGAGGGGAAACTTTCCGAAGATGCCTTCAGATCGCGGTGTCTTCTCGATGAGATCCTGGTTTACATCGTCCTCGGCCAGATCGAGGTCGCCCAGGTCCCAGTTCAACCACTTCTTCACCGGGTTACTCGTTCTGGAGCGAGCCTGCGGTTCCCCCGTGTCAGGAGATGGGCACTCCGCCGTCGCCACCCGCAGGCACCGAAAATGCGTCCTTGACTTTGCCCAAGAAACTGCCCCAGAACGAGGGCTGATCGACGCTTTCGTAGTGAACCGACGAGAAAAGGGAACGAAACTCGGAGATGGGTAGCGAAAAACGTCCGTCCAGGTCGCCGTCCTTGGGTTTGCCCTGGGCGTCCAGGGGTTCGTTGCCCTCGGGGTCTTGAAGACGCACCCGGGCAAAGGCCGGATCATACCCAATCACCGCGTAGGAGTGGTTTTTGGTCAGACCGGCGACCTGATCATCCATACCATTGCGCCCGGCGATCACCACCGCGCGCTTCTCCATGGCTCGCTCTAACTTCTGGCGGGTAGCCCGCTCTGAAGTCATAAACATCATGTCCTGGTCAACCTTGTGACCGGTTACCTTTTTGATGGCCTGAGCCGGCACCATCCGGCCCACCGGACCCAGTTCCTTGGCCAGCACTGTCATCCATGCGCCATTCTGGTAGGCGCAGGAGTGGCTGAGCAACTCCCGATCGGTAGGCAGCGACACGCAACGACCGCGCTCGCCCGGCAGGCGCAGCACCAGACCCTTGTCGCCCTCCTCAAACATGGCTATGATCGACTCGGGACGCTGTGTGGCCAAGGAAATGCAAGTGGAGGTCAGCACACAATCAGGCTGGTCTCCCTGGCGTACGCATCTGGCATCCGGATCCCCCTGGGGAAAAAGAGACCTGGGCGTATTGACGCGCTCCAGCGAATCGCAGTAACGAAACTCCAACCTGTCGGGAACCTGATCGAGGGACTGACAGGTGAGGTCCTGTTGGCCAAGTGCCGCGGGCAGATCTTTGAGCACCGAGAGAATCGCCGCGTCTTGTCCCCGCACTTGCGGGTCCTGAGCCAACCGGTCGAGATCCTGGCCGGGCAATCGATCACGGCCACCGCTCCACTGGCGGAAGCGTTCTCGGGCGGCCTGGCTAAGAGTGTTTTGTGTGGTCATGGTTCTGCCCTACCACTTTAGCTCGCCAGGTCTGAGCGGTGGCGACCAGGTTGTTAACTATTCGCGCCCCCGACAACCCCAGCCGGAGGACAAAATCCCACTGTGAAGAAAATTCAACGATGACGACCGCTGTATCCCTTCGCCACCACACCACTCTACAGGTCGGGGGAGAGGCGCGCCAATTTGTAAGCGCCGCTACCTGCCAGCAAGCCTTGCATCACGCTCGGGAAGCCCGACTGCAGGGTCTTCCCCTGTTGGTATTGGGAGGAGGCAGCAATGTGCTGGTCTGCGATGCGGGTTTTCCCGGCATGGTCTTGCGCTGGCAAGACCGCAGTCTGGAAATTCTCCACCAGAGTTCGGATGGCGTCCACGTAAAAGTGGGTGGAGGCTGGGTCTGGGACGATTGGGTGGCCGAGGCGGTCAAGCGCGACTGGACTGGCCTCGAGTGCCTGAGTGGCATCCCGGGCCAACTGGGGGCGGCCCCGATTCAAAACATCGGCGCCTACGGACAAGAAGTTGGCCAACAGATTGTAGCCTGCCAGGTGCTGGAATGGGAGAGCGGTGTGGAGTCACGAATTGCCGCCTCAGAATGCGGCTTTGGCTACCGTGACAGTCGCTTCAAACGGGACTGGAAAGGTCGCTATCTGGTAACCGCGGTCGAGTTCTTGTTGCACCCGGGCCAGGCTCCCCAGTTGCGCTACAAAGAACTCCGGCAAAAAATGGAAGGCCGCCCGCACACTCTGCAGGAGGTGCGCGCCACCGTGCTGGCCATTCGCCGTTCCAAATCGATGGTCTGGGACCCGGCCGACCCCAACCACCGCAGCGCCGGGTCCTTTTTTGTGAACCCCATTGTGGCCGCCGATCGCGCCGCTCAGCTAGCCCACGACTATCCCGAGATGCCGAAATGGCCCACAGCCGACCACAACGTTAAGCTTTCAGCCGCCTGGCTGATCGAACAGGCCGGCTTTCCAAAAGGGTGGGGCCAGGGGCCCGCGGGGCTGTCGAGTAACCACGTGCTGGCCCTGATCAATCGCGGCAACGCCAGCGCTGCCGACCTGATCGACCTGGCCGCCGAAGTGCGCAGGGGCGTGCACCGGCGCTTTGCCGTGACTCTTCAGCCTGAGCCGGAGTTTATCGGATTTGATCGCAGCGTGGAGGAGCTTCTAGCTTAACGGCACCTGAAAACGCTCGATTCGTTGCAAGTACCGGTCGCGCTCGGCGCCCGCCTTGGCCGCGTCCCACCCCTTGGCCGGGGCCATCCAGCGCAACACGGGATCGATGGCCTCGACGCCCTGACCGGGTCGCCAGCCGATCAGACTGCGTCGTAGCATGAAATCTTCCAGGTGGGTAACCTCTTCGCGTTGACAGGACCAGACCACCTCGGCGGCGATAGCCCCGGTGCGGGCACAGACCAGTTCACGCAGTTCGGCCTGCTGATTGGCCAACACCGCGATATCCTCGGCCCAGGCCCCATAAGTGCGGGTGAGGTGACGCGAGGTGGCCAGCGACAGCCCGTGGCGATCGGCGAAGAGGCCCGTGAAGCGCGGTTCGTGCAGCAACGCATAGCCGGGTAAGGGACGGGTGGCCGTTCGGCAGGGCGCTTTGGGAAGGCGCAATTTCTTAAAAATTTTGTCAACAGCTTCCTGAGCCAGACTGCGGAAGGTGGTCAACTTACCGCCCACCACCGAGAGCAGCGGGAAGCCCGCCTGCGGGTGATCGACCACCTGGTGTCGGCGCGTAATGGCGGCCGTTTTGCCCGCGGGCGTATGGGGCAGCGGACGGATACCCGAGTAGGTGAAATGAATCTTGTCCAGCGACAGTTGGGCCTCCGGGTAGAGGCGATTGGTCTCATCGATGAGGTACTGACACTCGTCGCGGCTGGCCTTGACCTGGTCGAGGTCCTCGTCGCTGCGCAGATCGGTCGTCCCGATCAAGATCTGGTCGTTCCAGGGCACGATGAAGTAGGGTCTGCCGTCGGCCGAGGCCTCTACGTAAAGCGCCTCTTGGGGCAAGCCAGGAAAAGGATCAACAATGATGTGACTGCCTTTGGTGCCCCCCATCTGACGGGGAAATTCTCCCGTGCAGCGCTCCAGCAACTGATCCACCCAGGGACCGGTCACATTGATCACCAGGTCAGCCTGCAACAGGTCGACCTGACCAGCCTCGTTGCATACGCGCACTCCCTGCGCGCCCAACTCGACCACCTCGTGGTAGAGATAAAAATCGGCCCCGTGGCGGCGCGCGTCCAGCGCGTTTTCGACGACCAGACGCTCGGCGTACTCAACCTGAGCGTCATAATAGACGGCCGCGCCGCGCAAACCCTGGCTGCGCAGGCCGGGCGTGCTCTTGCGTACCTGTCCGGCCGTCATCATGCGGTGCCAGGGCAGAGATTTGTCAAAAGAGAGAATGTCGTAGGCCAGCATGCCGGCCCAGACCATCAACGGACCTCGCCGTGCCCCCTTGTAGATGGGGATCATCAAGGGCAGGGGACGGACCAGGTGAGGCGCGTTGCGCAACAAAACCTCGCGCTCGCGCAGCGACTCACGCACCAAGTCCACCTCGGCGTATTCCAGATAGCGAAGGCCACCGTGAATCAGGCGGGTCGACCAGGCCGAGGTACCGTTGCACAGGTCGGCCTTGTCGACCAGCGCGCAACTCACTCCGCGCAGCGCTAAATCGCGAGCGATACCGGCGCCATTGACGCCCGCACCCAAAATAATGACTTGATAGCGTTTCATCGTACCTCCGGGTCTACTACCCAACTTTGCTGGTTAAAAGCCACGCTGTCGCCTTTACGCAGCTTACGCCCGCGGCGATTTTCCACTTCGCCGTTGACCAGGACCTGACCGGCCAAAATCACCATTTTGGCCTGACCACCAGATTCCACGGCACCCGCCCACTTTAAGAACTGGTCTAACTTCAAATACGGCTCATCCACGCAGGGTACTTCCAATCGGCTCGTAAGCAACAGCTATGCGCAAGCGCAATTCCATCGAGGGTCAGTTGTCCCTTTTTCCTGACCTCATCGAGGGAGTTGCGCCTGGCAAATGGCATGACTGGCCCGAGGGGCTGTGGGTGGGAACCAGTTCGTGGAGCTTTCCGGGCTGGGCGGGCAGCGTCTACGACCGCAAGTTTCCCGAATCGAAGTTGTCACAGCAGGGGCTGCGCGCCTACTCCCGGCACCCCCTGTTGAAGGCGGTCGGGATAGACCGCACATTCTATGCTCCTATGAGCGCGGCCGACCACAAGAAATATGCCGACCAGGTGCCCGAAAACTTTCGCTTTCTGGTCAAAGCGCCCGAGCGTCTGACCAGCGCCCGTTTCTCCCGCCATCCCCGTAACGGGCCGCTGGCAGGTCTGGACAATCCACAGTTTTTGTCGGCTGAGCTGGCCTTGGAGGAATGGATCGAGCCAGCCGTAGAAGGACTGGGAAGCAAGCTCGGCTGTCTGCTTCTCCAGTTTCCGCCCACCTCTATAGCGATCGTGGGTGGGCCAGCCGGCTTTGCGATCGCTCTGCATCGACTGCTCGAGCAACTACCGAGAGGTCTCCGCTACGCGGTGGAGATCCGCAACAAGGAGTTTTTTGGGGCAGCCTATTTGCAGGTATTGGAGCGATTGGAAGTGAGCCACTGCCTGACCGTTCACCCCTCCATGCCGTCCCTGTTGCATCAAGCCCGGGCTTTGCCTCCCCAGCCCCTCACGGTGATTCGCTGGATGCTGGGGTTGGCCAACTATGACGAAGCGGTGGCCCGATACGAACCCTTTGACCGGTTAGTCGACGAAGACTTGCCCACACGCTCGGCCATCGTCTCCCTGTGGCGGCGCTCGCTGGAAGTAAACACCCCGGTGTTGACCATCGTGAACAACAAGGCCGAAGGCTGCTCGCCCCTGAGCATTGAACGACTGGCCGAAGAGTTCAGAACTTTTTAAGGGACCTGGCATAAGTATTCTGGCGAAACACATACGCAGTTGCACTTAGGGAGAGACCGCCATGAACGCATTGCCCCAGTACCAATCCTTACTCCACGGCAGCAAGAGTGCCGCCCAGGTATCCCAGAAAGCTCGGGACATCAAGTCCTGGGTGGAGTCCACCGACAACTCTCGGTCCGATTCTAACAAAACCGACGACATTGTAGACCACACCCAATTTGGCATGGGCCTGCAGGTCCAGGCCGACATCTCTAACCTGGGACCCAATCGCTTTTACACCAACAGCCAGGCCTTTGAACTCAATCGCATGCTTACCCGAGCTGACGGTACCAAAGTGGCCACTCACGTTCAGGTGTTTGAGTCGCTGGTCACCGGCTACGAAGTCACCCAGTGGCCCGACGGCAGCAGCAAAGGTTATCAATTTGGAGGCTGTCCCAGCGACGCCGGCCCGGTCTCCACCACGTTGCTTGACGACTCGACGGCCGCCAGCAATTGGGCCAAGGTCTACGTCTCCACCCTGCACACTTAAGCAATTTTTCAGGCCCAGCGGTCATTATCAATGCTCGGGGGAGTAAGCAGGAGGTGCAGCTGGTGCTCAAGATTCAAAACGCCCACCGCCCCCCTGTGCTTTCCTCCCCCCGGCCAACACAGCCCCCGCCACCCCCTCAACCCCCAAAGAGTAACCGAAGCGACGAGCTAGAGACCCTGCTCAAGGCCCAACCCCGAGAAGTAAGCCTGAACGGTCTGCTCAAGTCGACCCGAGAGAGTCTACAATCGCTCTTCATTCCCAAAAATGTGGAGAAGACCATGACCAAGGACTATCTTCCCACGCGTTTGTGGTGGATGGGTCGGGAGGTCATGAGCAACCTGTCCTACGGCTTTGCCGCCAGCCAGGCCACTTCTCTGGCCCTGGAGCTGGTGGTGAAATCTCAGCCCGCCGCGGCAGTGGCTACGGTTGGCCTGGGGCTGGGCATGTACTGGTTTCCCAAAGTGGTCGATCAGTTTCGCAATGCCACTTCCATGGCTTCCTCCACCTTAGCGCCCGTGGCCGACCGCCGGCCCAAGGCCTGGTTTTTGGCCGGAGACATTTTGGACAACCTGGGCACGGCGGTGATGAGTTGCGCCGCCCTTATGCCCGGACTCTATGCACCACTGAGCATTGGTGTGGGCGCCGCCTTTACGGTGGCCGGCGTGCTGAAACGGCGGGCCCAATCCAATATGTTCTACCGTCAGGCCATCAACCCGCGCGATACCCTACCCGAAATCAACACCAAAGAGAGCAACCAGAGCATCGTCTTAAATCTTGTCAGCATGGGGGCCGGAGCCGCCCTGCAGTGGGGCATTGGCGCCACCGGTCTGGCCGCCGGACTGCCCATCGTGGGTCTGGCAGCGGCGGCCCTGGGCACGCTGGCAACCGTCCGCTTCTTGTCGCACCTGGATATGGAGAACATCAACGAGTCCGTGGTTCGCCGAACTTTGGATCGACTTGAGCAGGGCCAGGAGGTGTCGGCGCCTGACCGCAAGGTCGGCAGGTTGCTGACTCAGTTGCTGGAGAGGGACAAGATCGAACTGGGCCAGGATCTGATCCGACTCAAGCAGGCCGGCTCAGCCCGTTATCAGGACCTGCTGTCCACCTACCAGAGTAAAAACTACCTGCTGGAATCCTTCAAAGGCCAACCTTATATCGTAATGAAGGAGGGAGCCAGCAAAGAAGATTCACTGGCCGCCGTGATTCAGGCGATTCACGTGGAAAAATTGAGAGCCACCCCAGAGTATCAGCAAGTTGAGCAATCGCGTGGCTCGGACGCCGCCGACTACTGGTTGGTGGAACAGAGTCTGGCCAGGGCCCAAGCACAGACACCGGGCTTGCTGGAGCGATTCCAGGCTCAAGGATGGGCCACCGACCTGGTCAACTTCCGCGACCGCGAAGAGCGCTACAGTCAGCAAGATTTAGAGAAGCCTCTCGACCCGGGCCAGGCAGCCCTGCCTTAACAGCGAAGTCGGCATAAGCCACTTGCGGCAGCTTTTCCAAGTAGGCAATGCGTTGGGCTGTCGTCATGCCCAAAGGCATGCGCATGTGGACCAGACGGCCCCCGAAGCGGGCCGACATTCTTGAGGATGGATTGGCACGAGCCCACTATAGCCAGCGGTCGGGTTGGGCTCGTGAACAGACCTTACAGAATTCCCGGGGCCGGGCAAAAAAAGAGAAAGGAAACCGGGAGCGCTGTTCGCCAAAAAGAAATAGAAGGAAGCACGCCCTAAGCCTTTCTCGTTCCCAGTATAGGTGGACTGTCCCTCAAATTCAACATATTTTTAGCTCACCCCGGTATGCTTACCGCACACAAAGAGAACCAGGGAGAGCAAAACGGATGATGACAGTAGCCCGCCAATATTCTGTGACCACCACCGTGATCCACCGGGTGGCCAGCCTGGATGACGGAGGACCTCGCCAGGCGTCCTTCATGTTTCAGGAAGAGGCGCAACAACTGAAGTTCGATGGTCAATTGGAAGATTGCGTCGTGGGCAACGTCTCCTCGCAAGGCCGCGAAGGACTGTTTACCAGCCTGAGTCAACTGGAGTCGCTTTGGCAGGACGGCACCTTTGACAAAACCCGCCAGCGCCTGGAAAGCGAAGAAGCGATCAAGGTCGACCTGGGTACGGACCGCAAGTGGACGGCCACCAAAGGCGACCACGACACCGTGGAGTTTCACAACGGGGTCAGCAAATTAGAGGTTTTCCCTGGAAATCAGGTACGCCTGACCGTGCGCACCGACCTGGCCAAACTGACTCAGGAAATATCTGGCAGCTGGAACGAAAAAACCGGCACCATCACCGTCGAGAGCGAGCAAATTCAGGTCACCGAAGGGCAAGTCTGATCTTGCTCTCTCCTGTTCGGTCGGCAGCCCCGGTGTGGCAGCGCCTCGGCCCCCTCAGGGTCAAGCCTGCTGCCGAAGGCTGCCCGGATACGGTGCAACTCAGCCTGCCCGTGATGGACCAGGCCGCCGAGGCGAAAGCTTCCTCGTCATGGGCGCAACGGGCCGCGTTGGGCGCCATGGCCACGGTGATGCTTTCGGGAGTGGCCATGGCCGGTCCGCCCGCCGCGGGGCTGATCGTCACCACCGGGGCGGCTGCCGCGAGCCCGGCCGAGGCGATGCAGTTGGCCCAACGATTGGCTCCCGTCGATCCGGGCATCGTCAAACTGCTGGAAAACGACGGAGTGAGTTTCGCGGTGGTAAGACCAGGCATCAGCTTCCTGGAAACGGGAGTGATCCCCACCCGTAGCCTGGAGAGCTACCAGGCCCAATTGCCCGCCATGCAGGCCCAGGCCCGCGCTGCCCAGCAGGCAGCCCGCCCCTTTGACAATGGCATTCGCACACTGCAACAGCAGCGAGCCATTGCCACCCAACCAGAGCAGATTCAGTCGCTCGACCAACGCCTGGGCGAAATGCAGCGCAACAAGCGCCAGGCGATTTTGGACGTTGTGGGTCCGGAAGCCATTCCCTACAGCATTCCCAGCCTGGCCGGTCTGCTGCGCGACAAGGATGGACTACACAAACTGGTCGCGCAACAGGCCATGCCCAAAGGCACCACCGTAATGGCCCAGTTGGTGGGGGCTAAAAAACCAGAGCACATTCGGGAATATACCGCCCTGGTGGAGGCCATCAACGGACCACGCCTGGAGGAGGCGCGAGCCGACAGTCTGGCGCGGGCCTCCCAGGCCCAACGGGAATTGTGGCTTAAAGACCCGGGACAGATCCCGATCGATATCAAGGGCTACACGATTTTGGTCCCCGACCTGGCCTACGTCCCCGACGGAGCGGGGGGAGTGGCCCGCACCAGCCTGCTGGACGCCTCGGTGGTGGGCGCCTGGGCCAACGCCAGCGGAAAAACCATGGCCCCCTTTGCCAACAACCAGGGAAGCAGCATCAACGGTCAATATTTCTCGGCAACTCGGCGTATCTTGATTCAGAGTAGCAAAGTGGTCGCCAAGTCAAGCCAGGCCCACGCCCACACCCCGGTTCACGAACTGGGCCACGCCGTGGAAGACGCCGTGCAACGCCACGACCCCCAATTTTATGGCCGCTGGAGTGCCCGTCTGGAAGCCGCCTATCGCCGTGCCACCAGCAGCGGCACCGTCAGCGACTACGCCGCCAGCAATTCGGCCGAGTACGTGGCCGAGGGGGTAGGACACTATTATGAAGACCCCAATCTGCTCAAGAGCAAAGACCCCCAACTGTTTCAACTCACCCAGCAACTACTGGAACGAGCTGCCCATCTAGGCCAAAAGTCTAAGTCATGAAAATGGCGGGCATAGAAGCCGCGAGTACGGGGTGCCGTCAAACACGTCCATAGCTCGTCCAACTGTTCGGAAGGAATCGACCCTCCAAGCTGATAAGTGTCGCACCGTGCGCGGAGTCTTTTCCACCCTTTCGTCTTGGTTCCAGAGTAAGGATGTAGTCCCACTCGACCGTGTTGTCATCCCGGAAGGGGAGCAACCCGCCTGGTTGCGTCCCGGACTCAAGGCCTCTCTGCGCCCCTCGCTCCGCCAACTCGGTCCCTATCTGATCGATTCCACCTTGGGAAGCGGAGGGATGGCCACCGTCTATCGAGCCATCGACCGCAAGCATCAGCGTACCGTGGCGCTGAAAGTCGTCCATCAACAAGCCGACTTTATCCAGCGTTTTCAGCGCGAACTGGAGATTTCTCAGCGACTGCGGCATCCCAACCTGGTGGAGGTCTATTTCGGCGGAGTGATTCAAGGCCAACTGTGCCTGGTCATGGAGTGGGTCGACGGACTGGGCCTCGATGACATCCTACTGGGTGGGCCCCTCCCCCTCGAAGACTTCCCCTTATTGGCTTGCCAGCTCGCCTCCGGACTGCAGTCGGCCCACAACCTCAATATCATTCATAGAGACATTAAACCAGCCAACGTGATCGTCGCTCGCGACGGTACGCTGAAGCTGCTGGATTTTGGACTGGCTCTGGCCGACGGCCACGAACGCCTGACGGTCAACGGCTACGCCATGGGAACGCCCACCTATATGGCTCCAGAGGGTCTGACTCAGGGCGTGTGTGATACCTGCACCGATCAGTATGCACTGGGGGTTGTCTTTTACCAGATCTTAACCGGGCGATGCCCTTTCGAGGGTGAGCCGGTGGACGTGGCCAGGGCTCACATCGAAAAGCGCGTGCCCCGGCTCTCGGAGTTTCGTGCCGAGATCCCGCGCGATTGGCAGGACTGTGTGCTGCGCATGCTCAGCAAAAACCCACAGGAACGTTTTCCCGACCTGACTCAGGTACGGCGTTTTCTCAGTTCGGCATTGGTAGCTTTCTGAGCGCCTGCGCGAACTCGGCCGCGCTGCCGTACCTCTGGCCCGGATCCTTGCACAGGGCTCGGTCCACCACGAGTTGCAAGTCCTGGCCTACCTCTGGTCGCAAATGGCTGAGCGGGTGAGGAGTGCCGAACAGAATCGTAAAAGCTTGTTGGCTGGGTATGCTGGCCGGGAAAGGCAATTTGCCGGCCAGCAGCCAGTAAAGCAGACCGCCAATGGCAAAGAGGTCGCTGCGCGGACCCACCCCGCCCAGCCTGGGGTCGAGTTGCTCTGGTGCCCAAAAGGGAGGGGTTCCCTCCAGCAGGCTGGGTGAGTTTGGCTGATCCCACCGGGCCACTCCAAAGTCCATCAGTCGCAATCTTCCGTCGCACCCCACCATGACGTTGGCGGGTTTCAGGTCCCCGTGAATCAGGCCCACCCGATGCACGGCCTCAAGTCCGTCTAGCAACTGGCCGGTCCATTCGCAGGCCTGGGCAACCGGGAGGGGTAATGCCAGTTGGTCCAGGGGGCGGCCCTGTAAGAGTTCCATGGCGATGAACGGCTGGGGTTGATCGCCCACGTCGAAAATCGTCACGACGTTGGGGTGCGAGACCCGAGCGATGGCCAGCGCTTCGCGGCTCAGCCGATCGAGTTGCTCCGGTCCCCCGCTGCCGGCCCACACCTTGATGGCCACTTCACGCTGCAAACGCACATCGCGGGCCCGAAAAACCCGCCCATGGGCCCCTTCGCCCAGCAAAGCCAGAATTTCATAGGGGCCGGCTCGCCCCCCCACACGCAGTTCCTGGCCGGGCAGTGGGGCTGGGGGATGAGCCAGCGTGAGGTGGCGGCGAACCTTGGCTACCAACAGCAAAGGCTGAACCGGTTTGGTCAGATAGTCATTGGCCCCCAGTTCCAAAGCTTCAACCATGCTGTGGGTGTCCGAATCCGCCGAGACCAAGATTACTGGCAACTGCATCAGATCATAGTGCTGGCGAATTCGCCCTAATATTTGAAGCCCATCCTTATCCGGCAACGAGAGGTCGAGCAGGACCAGCGCCACCTCTCGACTTCGGTTCAGAAGCTCCAGGGCTGCCCGG
>JADMJV010000020.1:0-27057 GCA_018780265.1 bacterium | reverse complement strand
CTCGCATTCGACTGCCTCAAACCCCCCCTGGCTGAGGGCGCGGACAAGGACGCGTCGGGCCACAGGATCGTCGTCGACCACCAGAATAGTCCACCCCATGCGTATGGCTTAACCCGATTGGGAACATCCCAAACTAAAAAGGGGTTTCCGGCTGGGCCCGATTTTAGAGGCCGGCCAGGGTTTAGCTTTGGATGAGAGGGGCAGACTGCTGACGATTATTGAAACTGAGGATTCCTTTTGTCTACACCTTTTGCCCTGCTAGGGCTCAACCCCCAACTCGTGGAAGCTGTTCACGCCGCGGGCTACGAAACCCCTACCCCCATTCAAGAGCGAGCCATTCCGGCGCTGCTCTCGGGCCACGACATCATCGGTCAGGCCCAGACCGGCACGGGGAAAACGGCGGCTTACGGCCTGCCCATGCTTCAGACGGTAGTGGCACCCGGCCCGGTGCAGGCGCTGATTTTGACTCCCACTCGCGAATTGGCCATTCAGGTCAGCGAGCAGTTGCAAAGCTGGTCCAAAGGGGTTCGCACTCTGGCCGTTTACGGCGGTCAGCCCATTCCCCAGCAGTTCAAAGTTCTCAAACAGGGCGTGCAGGTCGTAGTGGCCACTCCCGGTCGCCTGATCGACCATCTTGAGCGCGGCTCGATCAGCCTGGACAACTTGAAGTACTGCGTACTCGACGAAGCCGATGAGATGCTGGACTTTGGTTTTGAAGAAGAGCTGGACACCATTCTGGCAAAATTGCCCGGGGGCTGCCGCATGGCCCTTTTTTCGGCCACCTTCCCCAACAAAATCAAGCAACTGGCCGGTCGCCACATGGCCTCGGCTCAGCGTATCGAAATCGAAGCCACACAACGCACAGTGGGTACGGTAGAGCAATATTTTTGCCTGGTGCGACCGGGCATGAAGGCGCGCAGCCTGGGACGCTTGCTGGATCACCAGGACCCGGGCCCCTCGCTGGTTTTTTGCAAAACTCGCGTGGATACGCAACAACTGACCGACGAACTGCGCCGGCGCGGCTATGCCGCCGAGTGCCTGCACGGTGAGATGGACCAGTCCGAGCGCGAACGCGTGATGGACCGCTTCCGTCAAAACCAGTGCCGCATTCTGGTAGCGACGGATATTGCCGCTCGCGGACTGGACGTGGACGGCATCACTCACGTATTCAACTATGACGTCCCCTGGGACGTAGAGCACTACATTCACCGTGTGGGCCGCACCGCCCGGGCCGGCCGAGCCGGTGTGGCCATCACCGTGATCGAGCCCAACCAGCAACGCCATCTGCAGCGCATTGAGCGCGAGAGCGGAGCCAAATTCAAGTCCTATCCGGTGCCCACCATGGAACAGGTCACCAGTGGTCGCCTCAAGCGCTTTGCCGAACGCATTCGCCAGCAGATGGAAGATCCGGCCTGCCAGGAGCAACTGCCGCTGGCCCGCGCCCTGGGCAAAGACTTCGATCCCCTGGCGGTAGCAGCGGCCGCCCTGCAGGCGCTCTGGAACCACAGTTACAGCGCCATGGCCGAAGACGAGGGAGCCGACGACCTGGCCCCTCGGCCCAAAAGTTTTGTGTGGATTGGCTTAAGTGTGGGTCGTCGTGACGACATGAATCCCGGCGAATTGCTGCGCATTATGCACGAAGAAACCGGCGTCGGCAAATCCGACCTGGGCAAAATCCACATTGAAGACAATCGCACCCTGGTGGAGGTACCGGCCGACCGTGCCGACCGCATCATCCTGGATCTACGGCGCAACCGCATCAAGAACAAGCGAATCAAGGTGGATATGGCCAGCCCTCCGGCCTCGGAATCCCGCTCTCACTCGCGCAAGCCGCATTCGTCTGACCGACCCGGGCCCCCAAGGTTCCAGGAGACATCGCCCCCAGAGGGGGCAGAGAGGCCCGCTCGCCCGCGCCGGACCAACCAGGATTCCTTTGGGCCCAAACCCTTTGCGGGCAAGCCTTTTGCCGGTAAACCCAGGGGAGCTAAAGCGGGCGCGGCCAAGACCGGTCCCACCAAGTCCAATCCGGGCAAGGCCGGGCGCGCCAAGCCAACCGAGTACACTCCCGCCGGACGCGGCAAGGCACCGGGAACCAAGAAAGCCAATGCGGATTCGCGAACATGGGTGGGTCAGCCGGATAAGCCTCGGGCCAGCCGGCCTCGCAAAGATGCTCCCTGATCGAAAGCAATCCTAAAACTCCGATCCGGCCGCTTTGGCCAAAACAGGGCGCAAACCGCTTCCCAAAGCGCTTTGCGCCTTTTTGGCGCTCCTTGCCTCAAATTTCACAGCCGGTTAACAATCCGACGCGCCATTAAGCCGCCCCTTGACGATGGGCAGGTAGGATAAATGGACACAAGGACACTCTCAGAGGAGCGAACTCATTTGGCTATCACCGGCATCGGTCTTCCTGGCATCCCTGGCATCCCCGGACCTGCCGCCAACACAGGCGCCCTTCCGGGCCTACTGGGCGCACCGAGCCGACCCGGTCAGGGGTCGCCTGTCGACCCGGCCATGCTGATGCAACTGGTCCAGACTCTTATCGCCCTGTTGATGCAAAACGGGATGAGCCAGGAACAGGCCCAGCAAGCCGTGGGCGAAATGACCGGTATGGGCGGGGCGGGCGGGGCTGGTAACGCTGGAAATGCCGGTAATGCGGGTAATGCCGGGGACGCTGGTGGGGCCGCAGGCGCAGCTGCGATGTCCCCGATGGCAGCCGCCGGACAGGCCCAACAAGGGATGGCCGGTGCTCAGGCGCTGGGGCAGGGCTTTGAAGCGATGTTGCGCGGTACTCCTAACGTGGCTGTTCTTGATGATTTTAGCGGTCCCAACAGTCACGGCCAACAGATCGCCAGCCTGATCGAAAACGGAGACCCCGAAGGTGGAGCCATCCGCACCACCCGCTACAACATTGCCAATGGGGGCGACCTGACCGCCAACATCTCGGGTTCACTCGATGACCTGATGCGGCGCGTGGCCAACGGGGAGAAAGTGGACGCGGTCAACCTTTCCCAGCAGAGCTTCCAGGCCACCGGCGGCTCCCAGGGCGTGCGTGACCGCATCGCCCAACTGCAGCAGATGGGTGTGCCGGTGGTGGTATCGGCCGGCAACGGCGGACCCGGAGCGCGTAACCAGTTGGCCGGCGGAGCTGCCTTTGTGGTGGAGAACTCGGCCCGCGGTAGCGAAGGGCGGGCGGGCAATTCAGGGGTGGGTAATATCCGCTCGGAAGGTCAGTTTACCTCGCAGGCCGCCGCCAACGTGAGCGTGCAGGCCGCCAAAGCCCACTCGCAGGGTCAGAGCCTGCCTCAGATTCAACAGACGGTAACCCAAAAGGCAAGCAGCGACGGCGGTTCGCTCAACGCCCGCTGAAGGAAATAGCCTGAAACCGCTATGAGGGAATGCCCGAGAATGTGGCCGATCTGGGGCAACTGAAAGACCTCCTGCCCGATATCCGCCGGGCCAACGTGCTGCATCACCTTGACTTGATGGCCCAGGCAAGCCAGCAAGGCGTGGAAGTCATCTGCTTTGGAGAGTTATTTCCAGCTCCCTACTTCGCACTGGGCACCGACCCCATGTGGATCCCCATGGCCGAGGACGCCCAAACCGGGCCCACTGTCAGCGAATTGCGGGCGGCCGCCCGCCAGCACCAGATGATTGTGATAGCGCCCATCTACGAACTGGACTTCCGCAAGGCCCACATCCCCTTTGGCGGTAACGAACAGGGTTCGTTCCACGAGAACTTCTACTACGGTCGCAGCGACGGCCAGGAACTGTTTCCCGTCTTTTCAACTTCGGTAGGCAAGATCGGGGTGGCGACCTGCTATGACCGCCATTTCCACTATGTAATGCCCAGTTTAGCCCGGGGTGGGGCCGAACTCATTTTTTGCCCGAGCGTCACCTTTGGTTCCAAGTCGGAACGCATGTGGCAGATGGAGTTTCCGACCGACGCGGCCCGCTTCCCTGGAATCAGCCCTTTTTTGGACCGAGCTACTTCGTGGGCCCCAATGGGGGTCTGGAGAATATCAGCCAGCACCCCAACCTCATCATTTGCGATGTGGACCTGACGACCCTGAGCGAGCCCGACCCCTCGGGCTGGAATCTGCTTCGTGACACGCGGGCCTGGCCTAGAGAGAGGACCCCCCTCCCCTCACCCGAAAGCCAGGGGCCGACTACCTTGATTGTGGGACCCCCCTCGTGCACAAGACCCTTTGCAAAGCCCTTCATTTTTCGCTTCTGGCTGCCCTTCTGGCGGGCTGCGGCAGCACCTCGAATTTGGGGGGCGTGGCCGGATCCCCTTCGGGTGTGAGCCCGTCTGGGTTAGATGATCGGACGTTGGCGAACCAGTTTCTGATCAACGACCCCAATCTGGCCGGTCATATTCTTTCCGTCGAACATCTCGACTACCCGGTGGTCACTCCTCCGCCCCCGCCCACGGGCCCCACCAACTCCACCCTGGTGCTACCCGTGGCTGACCTGGAGGCAAGCTACGAGGTCCTCTTTATGAGCCTCAATCAGAAGCTCAACGTGACTCCCGCCACGCCCGAGTGCGTCAGCGACGTCACCTTTATTAAACGGCAGCCTGAGACCGGCTTTTTCGACCTGGATAAGAAGCCCATTCTCAACAATCCGCTGGGGGTCACCGGCGTCTCTTTCCAGGCGCTGGAATACGATACCACCGTTCCGCTTCCCACCGGCAATCAGACCTTTCACGTCTCGGGCGGTCTGCTGATGCCGCTGGGGATCACCAAGTCCCAGGTAAAAGGCATTGTGGTTTACTTCCACGGCACCACCTTCAATAAGTCTCAGGTGGGCTCGGAGTATGCGGGCAATGTCGAGACTCAGCTCAACGCTCAGGTCTTCGCCTCACAGGGGTATATCGTGGCCATTCCTGACTATGTAGGGCAGGGTATCGATTGGCAGGATGTCCACCCCTATGTGATTTACCCCCAGGTCTCGGCTCAGACGGCGGTGGATATGCTGTCGGCCGTCAAGTCCACCATTGCCAACCAGTATGGCTTTATGAGTGGGGACCCTGCCGTCAAACTCTTCTCGGCAGGCTACTCCGAGGGAGGCTCTTACTCGCTCTGGTTCAACACCTACCTGTCCACCCATCCGGGCCTGCTGGACACGTTCTACCGACTTACTCACTCCGTCGGCATGGAGGGCGCCTACAGCACCTCGCGCATCACGTACGCCTACCTGTTCGAAGATGTCAGTGCAGGAGATGGCAACCCATTCAACATTCAGAACCAGGTGCTCACCAACATTGTCAAGCCTCTGCTCAGCGCTGACGCCTTTCTGTCTTACGCGACCTACTCGGCGGCTTCCAACTTTCCCATCGTCTTCAATATTGATTTCTTCAATATGAAGGCCAGTGTAGGGGTCTCCCAGAGCGACTGCAATGTGGACGGTCAGCAGGTCACCGTGGCCTCGGCCTTTGCCAGGCCCAATACCACAATCTCCTCACAACTGCTTTTCTCTGGCCTCAATAAATCGGCCAACGGCGAGCGCTACCCCGGCCAGATCGAACTACTGGTGTCCAGCAAGAATACGATCAAGTCCCTGGTCGACAAAGACCTGCTCAGCGCCAGCTCTCAGGCCCAATTGCTCAAGGCCCTCCAGGAGGCAGATGCTGACTTAAGTGCCGTGGCCGACGACGGCGTGAGCATCATTACACTCCAGCAAGACTCGGTGGTCGTGCCCAACAATTTTGATGATCTGCTGGCCAAATTCCCCAGCAAAATCAAGTCGGCCATCAAAGTCGACCAGACCAAGCTCTTCGTGTTGGCCGGGGTGAGCGACGAGATCGGGCGAGCCGTCTGGGTCCCGCCCGACCATCTGCATGGACCCATCTACGAATATCTCTACGCTCTGCACATCTTCAACGGCTTTTGAGGGCCAGAAACTGAGTGGCGGTTAAGCCGGGACCCTGAGGGGTCAACTCGATGTTGAGGTCATAGACCCCCAGTAGGCGGACATCGTTGGGTTTGCCCAAAATGTCGCGCACCTGCTGGCGGGCTTCCTCGGTGGTGTTCACGATTTCAAAATAGACCCCGCCATCTTCCTCCATCGCATCCCACATGTCCCGGCATTCCAGCATCCAGCGGGCTCCCTGAGCCTGCCCTTCGGCGAAGCGGATGGGGCGGCGTTGGGAGGCGATGCGATGTGGTTCGGCCGGTCCGGGCAGGGCCATTAGCAGAAACAAAAGTAAGGCTCGCACCCGGCCTCGATTCCCTCCAGGGCCTGGACGATCCTTGCTCACTCGCGCAGGCGGTTCCAACTCATAAGGGCCGGCAGAAAAAGCAGAGAGGTGAGCAAATTCATGCCCACTCCCAGACTCATGACCAGTCCAAAGCTGGCCACGCCGCGATGCTCCGCACTCATCAACATGGAGAAGCCTAGCAGAGTGGTCAGACCTGACAGGGCTACCGCGAAGCCCGCGCTCTGGCGCGACATCAGGGGCCGCCCCGCCATGCGACTCATGCGCAGCGACTCCATTCCAAAGATCAGGCCGATTCCTAAGGTGAGGGGGAGGGCCAGAAAGTTGGCGGCATTGAAGTCCGACTCAAGCATTCCCATGCCACCGATCATCCAGGCCACCCCCATCAGTTTGGGCAATAGAGCCAGGCCGGCGTAGCGGAAGCTGCGATAGTAGGCCAGCAGCAGAAGGCTGATCACGACCAGGGCGTTGCGGCCGGCCACGCCATACGCCTGGCGTAGTTGCTCGATGTAGTGATAAATTAAGACGGGAGTGCCGGTGATGTGGGGGTCTACCTGCGTCAACTCGGTCACGAAGCGGCCCAGCGGTTCGCGCTCCCAGCAGTCTTGCTTGGGAAATACCCGCAAGCAGACGACGCCCGACCTGGATACACTGCGCAGTCGCACTTCTGGAGGAACCAACTCCACCATATCGGGGGGCGAAGTTTTTTGTTCTTTGAGAAATCTCAGTTGTTCTTGCATGATTTTGAGAAAATCAAGCTGAAAGCTCATCAGCCCGGCTGCCATGGGGCCCGGGTTGTTGGGATTGAGCAGTTTTTCTAGCCGACCGATCACCTTGCGCAGACGGGGGCCTTCGGGAGCCGATTGTAACTTGTCGACGGTGATCATCAGGCGGCTGCGCAGAGAAAGGTAGGCGTTGTAGATGTCCAGCAGCTGTCGTCCGCCCAGTGCCTGGGCCTGGGGCGGCAGTTGCAGACTGGGAGCCAGTTGGACCAGTTGCTTCACGATAGGTGCCTTGGAATCCAGGTCGTTGGGTTCCAGCGAGAGGACCGATTCTACCCGGGAAACGCTGGGCAACCGCCTCAGTCGCGCCGACAGTTGTCGCGCCTGGGGCACATCGGGCGCCAGCGAGATGGCGTAAAGGGTGCTATAGCCGATGCTCTGCAGGTAGGTCTCCACGCGGATGGCCTCGGCCTGTTCTCCCTGCAGATGCAGCAGATTGTAGTCAAACGGGATGCGGCCTACATAAGAGCAGCAGAGCACGCTCCAGGTCAGGCACAGGCCCATGATCGAACGGGGTCGGCGACGCAGCCACACTTCCAGTGGGGACATCCAGCGGCCATAGCCCGGGTGACCCTGACAGACCCGCTGCCCTTCGGCCAACAGCAGCAGACTGGGCAGCATGGTGAGGGTGGCCAGGTAACAAAAAAGCACGCCCACTCCGGTGATCCAGCCGAGTTCGGCGGCTGCCCGAAAAGAAGTGAACTGCAGCGAGAAAAAGGCGATGGCCGTAGTCACGGCTCCCACTCCCTGATGGCGCGCCTCGCCCAGGCTACGCCCGATGGCCGCAGCCGGCAACTGTCCCAGGGCCCGCAATTTTTGGAACTCGCTCAGCAACTGAATGCCAAAGGTGATGCCCAGCCCGGTCAAGATGGTTACAAAATGGACCGTCAATAGATTGAGTTGGCCCACCGCCAGCGCGGCAAATCCAATCGACCAGGCCAGGCCCAGCAGCAGGCTGAAAACGGCGCACAGAGGCCGGGTGATCTGACCAAAGGCCAGCACCAGCAATAGCGATGTGAAGAGCAACGCGGCTGCGGCACAACGAGTGGCGTCACCGCGGGCCTCGATCATCTCCTCGGTGTTAATGGCCGGTTCGCCCGTGATCATAAAGGTCACCTCGGGAAAAGAGCGGCGCACCTGGGCCACCAATCGCTGCATCTCTTGCAAGGTGGCGATGTCGGCCACAAAGGAACCCGAGGTATCGCGGGGCAGGGCCACCAGCATGGTGGTGTTGCCGTCGGCCAGCTGATTGTAAAAGCGCGATTGACCCGGCTCTACGCTGCGTCCTTGCAGCATCTGCACATCAGCCCGGTAGGGTCCCAGCGGGCTTTGAAAAGGAGATCGCCCCCCGCTCTCCAGGCTATCGGCCAGGCATTCCAAGGATTTGACCAGGACCGGCAAGATCGGCCGGATGCGCCGGGCTAAACGGGCCTGGTCGGTTTCGGAGGATAGTTCGCGTAAAATTCCGCTCAATCCGGGATGACGGGCCACCAGATCCAGCCAGGGCCTGGCCGCCAGCAGCCAGCGCAGGAGTTTCTCCAGCTCCGATTTTTGGAGAAAATAGAGACCGTGCAGGGCCACTTCGGGCAGGTCCAGGCGAAAAAAGACGTTGCGGAAATGGGGACTTTTGAGCAGGGTTTCGCCCATCTGGTCGGTGGCTTTGCGTCCTGTCTCGGGATCGCCGGCTCTGATCAACAGTACGTAGTCCGTGGTTCGCCCAAATTCCGCGCGATAGCGGGCCCAATCTTGCTGCACCTGGTCGCGCGGGTCGAGCAACTGGGTTCGATCGGTGGTGAAGCTCAGTCGATGATAAGCCAGCCACAGGCTGAGTATAGCCAGCAGCACACCCACTGCCAGCGTCGACAGTGGCCTGAGGATGAGGCGGGACAACCAGTCAAGCATGGCGGGGAGGATGAATTCTTCTCAAAACGAACGCGCTCCTGGTGAAAGCTCTAGTCCACACTTTTTTCGTTTGGATCATGTCGGTGCTGCAGACCGGCGGCTATCCAGGAATTGTCCTGCTGATGGCCATGGAAAGCAGCGTTTTTCCCATTCCCTCTGAACTGGTCATTCCTCCCGCCGCCTACTGGGCCTCCCAGGGAAAAATGTCCTACTTTGGTGTGGTAGCCGCAGGCACGCTGGGTTGCTGGATCGGATCGGCCCTGACCTATTGGGTCAGCAACAAGGTGGGACGCCCGGTCTTGATCCGGTATGGAAAATACGTCCTCATCTCTCCCGAGAAGTTGGAACTGGCCGAGGAGTGGGTGCAGGACTATGGTCGCGAGGGTGTCTTTTTTGCCCGTCTGCTCCCCGTGGTGCGTCACCTGATCGGCATTCCGGCAGGTTTGACGGGAATGAATTTCTTGACCTTCAGTTGGACTACCGTGCTGGGCTCGGCCATCTGGTGCTCGGTACTGGCCTGGTTTGGTCCCCAAATTATCACTCCCGAGATGTTTCAGGATGCTGACAGCATGGTCAAAGCCATGAAGGCTCGCACTCATATGGTGGCCCTGCTGGTCGGGCTTGTAGCCGTGCTCTACGGGGTGATGCGCTACATGACGCGCAAGAAAGCGAGCTAGGACCCACCGCGATAGCGCTCGGCTCGGTGGCGAAAGGTCGCTTGCTGCTCCCATTCGTCGAGCCGGTGGTGCATATTGAGAAAAGTCAGCGGCAGCCGGCCTCGAGCCTGCTGGCAAAAAGTGATGATCTGTGCCGCCTCTACGCCATCGGGTAGTTCCATTCGGCGGGCCACAGCCTTGTCCAACTCTTCCAGTTCGGTGACAACCACGTCGCCAGCTTGGGGTAAAAGCAAGAGCACCTGCTGACTCCACTGCGTCCACAGGGTGAGAGGTTCGGCGAACCCCCAGGGACCCCACACCTGTAGCAGAAAACGGCGATAGGCAGGCGTGCCTGGAGAAAAAACCTGCTCTGCCAGCTCCAGAGCCGCCTCCCAGCTCTGACACCAGTACGAGGCCAAGACCGGCCGAGTGAGCAGGGTGGAGGCTCGAAACCAGAGCGTGAAATTGTTGGTGGGCGAGTATTTCTGGCGAAAATGCCGACAGGCTTCGCCCAACAGAGTGTGGCCCAGGGAGTATTCATCCTGGAAAACCTCCACAGCCTCCAGCGCCTCCATCACCGCCAGGTAGAGTTCCTCGACCCGACTATCGTAGCCGTGAATCTTCCAGCGAGCGGCCAGATGGGCCGAGATATCCAGCATCTTGCTCTCCAACTGGATTCTAGGTTTGAGACGAAGGGCCAGGTCCTCGAGGTGCTCGCGGGTCTGTTCCAAAACCTGCTCATATCTCTCATCTCGCACCAACCGCTGGTAAGAAATATCGGTGTTCCAGGGGCCCACCAGCACAGCCCGAGCCCAGGGGAAGCCCAACAGCTTGGGATCCTCGCTGAAAGTCATGCCATCCACCACCCAATGCAGACCCGGATCGCTGACATGGAGCGAGATTTGGGCCGAGTAGTCGCCCGGACTGAGCCGGGTGTCGGGAGAAGGGGGCACCTGATAATCGCCGTGAGCGTCGCTCAAGGTGAGCATCGAGGCTGCCTTGGGCCACTGGGTCAGCCCTCCCAAGTTGGTCTGATTCCACTCGACGGGCACCGGACAGAAGCGGAGAAAACTCTGCAAACGGGTCAGCATAGGAGCCGCCAGGGGCTGAGCCAATCCCAGGCGGGCCGCCCAACCGATGCGCTCCACCTCGACCCGAATTCCGGGCACTGTGCCCTCGCAAGGCAAGACCTGAGACTGACGCTGGGCGTAGCCCAGCCGATGGGAACCGCTGCAGATCTCCACGCGCACCTTCTCCAACCGGGTGGCCCCCAGCACGCCCAGGGCCAGGTGTCGCAATCCCTCGCGGCGCGAACTGAAAGCGAAGCAAAACAGATTCTGAAGCCGTTCCAGATCTAGCGGCGCGCAATGGTAAAACAGACTGAGCCGGGTGGCCGTAATCGACACATTGAGTCCGCTGGCCCGCAATGGAGCGGCGGCGGCCACCAGGGGGAAGAAATAGGTGGTGGGCTCGGCGTAATGAAAGTTCTCCAGCTTTTCCAGGGCCGCTTTAGGGTCCAGTTGGAAGGTCCCGGAATCGACCAGACTTCCCTCGGCGCAGAGACCGGTCAGAAAACTATCGAGGGTTTGTTCCTGGTCCACGTCAGGGAGTGGCGGTGGCCAGAGGGGTGGCCGAAGGAGCGGGGGAAGCCGTAATGGCCGCAGGCAGAAACTCCTCCTCCTCCATCAACATCCCGGCCAGTGCGGCCGTCTGGAGGTTGGTCAAGGTGGCCGCAAAGAGGGCCAGAAAACCCAGCCGGGCCAGATCGCCTTTGCGCTTTTCGGCCAGGCCGCCGATGCCACCGATCTGGATGCCGATGGAAGACAGGTTCGTAAATCCACACAGGGCGTAAATGGTCAAGGTAGCTGCCCGGGGGCTGATGCCGCCACTCTTGACGGTGTTGAGCAGGTCGGTGTAGGCCACAAATTCGTTGATGACCAGGCCCTGACCCAACATGGAACCGACCACCGTGATGTCTTTAGACGACATCCCCAGCAGCCAGGCCAGTGGGGCAAAAATCAGCCCCAGAATGCCCTGCAAACTGTGTAAGCTCTCGGGCACGTTGATGTGGGCCCTGGCCAGGCCCGTGGCTACCATTCCCAGACCCCCATTGATCAGGGCCACTAGCGAAATGAAGGCGATCAACATGGCCGCCACGGTCAGGGCCAGATGCATCCCGGTCGAGGCGCCCGCTGCGGCCGCCTCGATCACGTTGCTTTCGTTGCGGGGCATATCCATATTGACATCGCCGCTGGTGGCCGGTTGTTCGGTCTCAGGCATAATGATTTTGGCCATCATAATGGCCGCCGGAGCAGACAGCACCGAGGCGGTCAGAATGTGTCCCGGGGCGCTTTTGAGCACGGCTTCCAGCATACCGGCGTAGACGAACATGACGCCGCCGGCCAGAGTGGCAAAGCCGCTCACCATCACCACCAGCAGTTCCGACTGCGTGAGGCCGGCAACATAAGGACGAATCAGCAAGGGGGACTCGGTCTGGCCCATAAAAATATTGGCCGATGCGCACAGCGTCTCGGCTCCGCTGGTGCGCAACAGTCGACGCATCACTTTGGAGATCTGGGCCACCACAAACTGCATGACCCCAAGGTAGTAAAGCACGTTCATCAGCGAGGCGAAGAAGACAATGGTGGGCAGTACCTTGACGGCAAAAACAAAATGCCAGGGGCCGCCCGGGTCGGCCAGCGAGCCGAAAACGAAGCTGGCTCCCTTGTCGGAAAAATGCATCAGCTCGGTCACCAGTTTGCCAAAGCCTTCAAAGAACATGCGGCCCTGGGTGGTTTTGAGCAAGAGCACGGCCAGCACCACCTGGATGGCCAGACTGGAAGCGACCATGCGCCAATCAATGGCCTTACGGTTGCGCGAGGCTGCCACTGCCAGCCCGATAAAGACCAACAATCCCAGGCCACTGATGGCTCTCTCCACGGTGCCCTCCCAATACGAAGTTGGCGGGCGGGTTCTTGCTTGGCCGTGGGGGAACCTTCCCTGGCGATGGGGAACCCCCGTGCCCATGAGCGGCACAGCACAACACCTACGCAAATTACTCTCTTTCTTTTTCCAGGCCCATCCCTGGCACGGCATTAGCGCCGAATCGCCGGGCAGCAAAGGCCATTTTCACGTTTACGTGGAGTTGACGCCCTATGACGGGGTCAAATACGAAGTGGACAAGGCCACCGGTCACATCAAGTGCGACCGACCCCAAAAGTACAGCAACCTCTGTCCCACCCTCTACGGCTTTATCCCGCGCACCTATTGCGGCGATGCCGTGGGCGAACACTGCTCCACAGCCACTGGACGGCCGGGCATTCACGGCGATGGCGACCCTATCGACATCTGCGTGCTGACCGAAAAGCCGGTCAGCCACGTGGGCATTCTGGTCAACGCCCGCCCCATCGGCGGACTGCGTATGATCGACGACAACTCGGCCGATGACAAAATCGTGGCCGTGCTCGAACAAGATATGGCCTACGGCAACATCCAGTCGATTCACGACCTGCCCAAAGGAATGGTTGACCGCCTGCGCCAGTATTTCCTGACCTACAAACTGTCGCCCGACGAAACCCACCCCCCGGTGGAAATCACCCACGTCTACGACGCCGAGGAAGCCATGGAGATCATCCGCCGCAGCCAGCAAGACTACCACAAAGAATTTCATCATATGCAAGACGACGCGGTGCGCTTCTTGCAGGAACTGTCTGAAACGGTCCGCCCCAGCTAGACGATGTACTGGATCCCCCTGGCTGGAGTGAGCGGACGCCTGGCCTGCTCGGCCCGGCCGCGCTCCACTCAAGAAGTGGAAGGGTTCCAACTGGTGATCAATCTGCTCGAAGACCATGAAATCCAAGAACTGCAACTCGGCTGGTTGCAGGCTCTGCGGCTTCCCATCCCCGACCGAGGCTGCCCTCCCGATCGACAGGCGCTACGCCAACTTCTGGACCGGGCTCAACAATCGCTACAGCGAGGAGAGCATGTCCTGGTCCATTGCCGAGCCGGAATTGGGCGCTCCGGGTTGATATGCGCTTGCCTGCTGGCCAGGCTTGGTGTCCCCCCCCAGGGCATTTGGAAGCTGTTGAGCGGCCTGCGGGGCGTTGACGTGCCCGATACGGACGAGCAGAAGGCCTGGTTTGCCTCCTTCGTGCACGACCTGAAGGCGCCAGCCTCGCTCGACGAGGCCCTCAGGCGACTTGAGGGCCCCACTTAGACAGCGCATGGCCATCAGCTAGCCATCGCAGTAGGCCTTGGAGTAGACGTAGTCCCCTTGAGGGAATCTACCCCAGCTACCATTACGACCTTCATCTACTAAGGCGCGAGCCGTTTCAGCCATACGAATTCCGTCCTTACGGTCCTGCTCGTCTTGTGAGGGCATGGCGTTGCGATCTCCAAAAGTGGACACGTGCAGCAGGGCCGGAGCGTAGAAGTTGTGCCCTTCGGAGGCTCGAGTGAGTTCATGAAAACCCTGGTTGTCGATGGTTTTGCCGCTGACGCAACCCGTCAGACGCGAAACGGTGGCGTCGGCAATCCAGGTGTTGCCCCTGGGGTCGCGAGTGACAACGAAAAATCGCGTGCTCCAAAGTCCAGGCTCGACTTTGGCATCGACAAAGACGTTACCGCCCTGGCGTTGTTCGCTAAAGGAGACCTTGCGGGTGTTGCCCTCCTGGCGTTCAAAAACGTCTTGACAGCGGTCCGTGGGCGACTGAGCCAGGGCCAGGCAGGCGCGAATGCTGGCCGCCGGAATGCGCGGGGAGCCCTTGCCCTGGTGATACTCAAAAACCGAAGAAACCTTGGGAGAAAACACTGGCGAAAAACTCCTCTAATCTGCTTGCCTCAAGGTTACCTTGAAAACCTTAAAAAAGGCTGAGAGCAGGTTATGCGCCAGGTCTGTCCTGTGGTCTCCCGCCTGGGCACCCGTTGATACTGCCGCACAAAACCATTATAATTGTGCAGCATGATTGCAAGGCTCGATTGTCTGGAAAAAGCCGTTAGAAGCGGAGCGTCGGTCCTGCTTCTGGGGCCCAGAGGTGTGGGAAAAACGGCTTTGGCGAAGAGCGTCGTGCAGCCTTTCCCGGATCGGTCCTCTTTGACAATGGAGTCGCCAGCGCCCTGCGAGGAGAGTTGCGCCTGGAAATCAGCCCGCGCACCTCTCGGTTTGGGCAACTCTTTGAGTCCTACGTGATTCAGGAAGCTTTTCGGCTCAACGAATACAAGCAACTGGACCTGAAGTACTCTTACTGGCAGACCAACACCGACCAGGAGGTCGATTTGATCGTGTCTCGCGGAACCGGAGAACCTTTGGCTGCGATTGAGATCAAGTCCAGTGAGGCGCCCTCTCCCGCGAATTGGAAGGGCCTGAGGTCCTTTGCAGCCGAGTATCCTGAGGTTCCCTGCTACTGCTTTTGCCAGACTCCGACGCCCTTTCAGAGCGAAGATGGAGTGGCGGTTTTACCCTGGAGAGAGGGCCTGGCCAGCCTGACAGGACTCTAACCTTAGCGGGCCATTTCGTAGTTGATCGAGGTGAAGGCGCCGTAGAATTGGTCTACCGTCATTTCAAATCGACCATCGGCCAGACCATCTTTGGGTTGATTTTGACTGTCAAGGGGCTCGTCGCCGTTGGGGTCCTGCAACAGGATTTTGTCCGTCTCAGGCTGATAGCCAAGGACCGCGTAGCAATGACCAGAGGACAAGCCGGGCGGGCTGGTGATTTGGTCCCCCTCTCGGCAGGCCAGCATTACACGGAGGGCCTGGGTGGCCTCGGTCAACTTGCGCCTGGTGGTGCTTTGACGGGTCCACTGCAATTGGTCCACATCGGTGCGGTGGCCGGTCATTTTCTTTATAGACCGCGAGCGGAAGACCATTCCCACGTTTCCCGCAGCCTGATCCAAAACGGTCATCCACAAACCCGATTCAAACGCACACGAGTTCTTAACGATTTCCCGAGTCGTCACCGGGGCAACCGTTTGGGGCGCGCTTCCATCGCGAAAATGCACTTGAAACTGGCGGTCAGGCGTCTGACGCAGCATTTCGCGCAGTTCCACGGGGCGTTGATGAGCCAATGCGATGGCCGTAGAGGTGAACACGCAGTTGGGATTGGAGCCCTGCCTTACCAATTCGGCTCGAAGGTCCTGAGAAGCAAAGAGTTGCTGGGGCGTGGACTGAAATCGGTGCAGGACATCCTGATACTTTTCTTCCACCTTTTTGAAATAGGGGTTGCCGCCTTGAGCCGCCGCCTCCTCGTAGGCATCCAGGGTTTCCACAGAGATACCGGGTTGCAGCAAATGTACCGGAATGGGCATACTGTCGATGTTCTGAGCAAGGGGCCTGAGCACGGACAGGGTGGCTACGTCGTGGGGGGAGAGGCCCGGCTTGTCGAGCAACTGCAGCATTCGAAAGGCATTCAAACTGGACTGACCGGACTTGCACCAGCGGGGCAGTCCTTCGCGTACGGCTTGAGAAAAGGGAGTCACCTGCACTTGCCAAGTCTAGCCGGCCAACCCGAAAGGAACCTAAAATTCGGTGTTTCGCCCTGGGCCATTTCATGAAAGTCCTGCATGGACCGGAGCGTCATTGTCAAGCGGGAACAGTTTTTGAAGTCCCTCTTGCCACGGATAGACCTGCACATTTCCCGTTTTCTTAGGCACCGGGTCGCGGGACATGCACCAGGCTTCCGCATCGGGCAAATCGTGGCCAATCGCTTCAAGATGGCGAAGATGATCGGCGCGGACACAGACCGTTGACTTGATTTCGATAAGCAGCAACCGCTTACCCGGGCGCTCCACGATCAAGTCAATCTCTACCCCATTTTTGGTGTGCAGGTAGCTGAACCTGTAATCGCAACAAAGGTAGTCATTCAGTCGAAAGCACTCCAAGAGCACCCATTGCTCAAAACGCTCCCCAAAGGCACTGGTGCCTTCCTGAACGGGTAGGGTCAAGGTGCGACTGAGAGCTCGTGATACTCCGATGTCAAAAAACAGGAACTTTGGGGCCAGACGAATCTGCTTTCGAATGGAGCTATGGTACGCTTCTAGCCAGAAGCCAAGGTGAGTTTCCACCAGGATCTCAAAATAGGATTGGACTGTTTTACCGTCCACACCCACATCAAGGGCAATTTTGGAGAAATTCACGATCTTGCCGTCGGCCTGAGCAGCCACTTCAAGAAATCGACGGAACGGTTCCAATTGGCGAATCAGGTGCTCAGCCCAAACCTCCTCTTTGACGTAAGTTAAACTGTAGGTCTGCAAGAAGGAGCGCTTTCGACTGTCCGAGTTCAAAGACAGAATCCGGGGGAGGGTCCCCCAATGAAGTGCATCCTCCAGTCGAAATTCAGCCATTAATTCAATTTGAGTTAAGGCGTGGAGGTGGTATTCAAAGGCCCGCCCGGCCAGTAAGTTGGCTGCCCCTTTACGGAGTTTGCGGGCACTCGAGCCCGTCATCACGAATTTTACGTCAGTGGACTCGATGAGCCCATGCACCACATCGAGAAGGCGAGGACATTTTTGAATCTCATCAATAACGACCCGTTCTAGTTTCGGCTGGGCCTGGACAATGCGCTCCAATTCCTCGGGGTCTCGGGAAAAGCGGGCCTCCACCGAGGGCTTGAGCAAGTCAATCCACAAGTTCGGCCCGGGTGGGAATAGCTGCTTCAGCAAAGTCGATTTGCCAGTCCCCCGCGCGCCAAAAAGCATCAGGCTGTCCTCTTGAGAAATCTGCAACGCTCGCTGGACCATACTCCTAATATAGCGGCCAATTTCGGAGCAATGTCAAGAGACGAACCCGAGACGTGGCTACGACCTTTGGCGTTTTCACAAAAAATTCCGGACCTCAAGGTAGTCTCCCAGTGTGATCATTCAAAAACGTGCAATCGCCCTCCCCCCGCCGGTCCGCAGGCCATTGCTGAGCGACACGACGGGCGTGGATCGGGTGTCGGTGTCTGGTTCTGGCGAGAGCAAACTCCAGGTTATGGCCCGCCACCTGGGCAAAGGCGCCATTGGAGGGGCCTTGGGCGCCGTGCCAGCGGCCGCTGCGGGTTACGCAATCTCGGCTTGGGGAGGAGTGCCTGGCGGCATTCTGGGGGGAGTGTTGGGCGCTTCCCTGGGTTATCTCTCCGGTCGGGAAGCTTATCAGGCGGCCCGCAAACTGGCCAGTTCCGATCCCGAGAAGATGAGCCGCACTCAAAAAACCGCTTTCAAGCTGGGCTCGGCTGCCCCTTACGCCTGGGCCCTGCTGGCCGGGGCCAGCGGCGCCCTGGCCGGTTCCACCTTTCATCCCGGGGTTACCGCTGTGCTGATGGCTCGGCGCGGAATGATCGCCGGAGCCCTGCTGATGGGCACGAGTCGCTAAACCTGAAACTTGCTGCCACAACGGGTTGCCCGGATGCCGGCGGAATCGAGCCGAACCTGGACACGTCCTGCTGGCTCGTTTGAAGGGGGCCCCGCCAGGAAACAAAAGCACTATGAATATTGTGATTCAACACTGCGTGGCCTGAGGCCATCAACCCAAAGCGGCCAGGTTGGCCGCCCTGATTGAGAAGGAACTCGGACAAACGGTGCGGCTGGAGCGGGGACGTCCGGGACAGTTCCAGGTGTTGGTCGACGGTCAAGCCGTCATCGGCAAGCAGCCAACCAGTTTCCTGCGCCGGCTCTTGGGCGACTCCGGCCTGCCCGAGGAAAACCAGGTAATTGAGCTGCTACGAAACCAGATGCGAGGGCCGGCTAGCGGCTCATCATAGGATGCCAACATCTATGCTGGCATCCGCTAACACAGGTGCTAGCAGCCATGTTCGAACCGAGTTCAACCCGCCGGATAGGGTGAGACCCTTATCCGGCGGCCATGGTTGAGTTCACCTTGTCGAGCAGGTCTTGGAGTAGAGTTCCATCCTCGGGGTAACAGGCGGTAAAGGCCTTGCAGCGCACCACGAAGCTGCCATCGTCCACGTTGAATTTCTCCTGAGCCAGACGCGCGTTCAAACTCACCAGCAACTTGTCGGTGGCGTCCGAAGGCGACCCATAAAGACCCAGCATAAAGCAGTCATCGCGGTAATGGACCACGATGTCCTCGGGGCGCGAACGTCGCTCTAAGACCAGTGCCACACGGCGCAAAACCTCGGCAGCACGGGGCCGGCCCCAGGTCTCGCCCATCTCCTCAAACCGTTCCAGCTTGAGCAGGCACAGCGAGAAAGGCGCTCCGTTGCGGACTGCCAGTGCGAAGAGGTGAGCCGCCGTGCGCAAAGCGCTTTGCACATCCATCAGACCCGTCAGAGGATCGCGGGCCGAGGACTTACGAACGGCGGTGTCGCGACCCAGTCGATTGAGAATTCGGCTGCCCAGTCGAGCCGCATCCAGCGGCTTGCAGAGCACATCGTCAGCGCCGGCCTCCAGGGCCCGCTGATAGGTTTCGGTGTCCTCGTGGCTGGTCAGCACAATAATCGGCAGACGAGCATGGTGAGGATCGCTGCGCAGCACCTTCACGATATCGACGCCGCTCACCAACGGCATTTCCCAGTCGAGCAAGAAAATGTCGGGAGGGCTGTCGGCCAGGGCATACCAGAGCTTGAGGGGGTCGCTCAATATCTGGGCCTGAAAACCCTGGGCCGACAGGCTGCGACCCAATACCTTAAGACTGATGGGGTCATCGTCGAGAGCCAACACCCGATAGACCCGCTGGTCCTGACGGGCCAGTCGTTCCTCGATGGCGTCGAAGACGGCCGATGCGGGCATAGGCTTGTGCAGATAGACGGCACCGCCGCGGCGAGCTACATCCAGACGTTTGCTAAAGACTCCCTCAGAACTGAGCACCACCAGCGGGACGCTGGGATGTTCCTGACAAAACCAATCGAGAAACTCATCCGTTTCGGGCTGGGCGACCTCTAAAATCAGCATTTCCGGGACGCGCATCTGCACCGCCTGACGGGCGGCCGCAATATCTTTGGCTTCCACCGTAGTAAGACCGCGGTTGAAGGCTTCGATCACCAGGGTCTCGCGTTGGTATGGGTCGGGCTCGACCAGCAGGATGGTGTTGACTGCGTGCTCGACCTGAGCCGAGGGCTCCTCACTGAGAGCCGCTTCCACCTCGGCCAACAGAGCAGCCAATCGGGGCGCTTGCTCGGAGAGCAGGTCAGGGCGCTTGAAGTGACCACCCAGACGCCGAATCGGATCGAGGCCGGCGCCCAACGACCCCAAAAGTCCGGTCAGGCGTCGGGCCGAGGTAAGCGCCTCGGAACGCTTTTCATAACTGAATTCCTCGCCCCGAGCCAGGGCTTCGATGGCTTTCTGCATGGGGCCCAATAGCTCGCGTCCCTGGGCCCGGGTTTGCAGCACCAGTTCGACTTCGCTCTCCACCTCGGGCTCGGGCTCGACGTTAGGCTGGTAGCGAGATCGAATCTCCTCCACCCTATCGCGCAGAGCCACAAACGCCTTCGATACTTCCGGGTCAAAATGCGAGCCGCCCTCCTGGGAGATCAGTTCCAGTGCCCGGTCCAGGGTCCAGGCGGCTTTGTAACGGCGCTCGGTGGTGAGGGCGTCGAAAACATCAGCCACTGCCACGATGCGTCCCGAAATCGGAATCTGTTCACCGGCCAATCCCTTGGGGTAGCCGCTACCATCCCACTTCTCGTGATGGGTCAGGGCCACCTCGGCGGCCAGACTGATCACCGGACTGTTGGAGCCAGAGAGAATCTTGGCGCCAATAATGGTGTGCTGCTTCATGACTTCGCGCTCGTACTCGGTGAAGCGCCCGGGCTTGAGCAAAATGCTGTCCGGGATTCCCACTTTGCCCACGTCGTGTAGCTGGCTGGCCATTTTGAGGCGCCCGGCCACGGCCCTCGACATCCCCATCTGGAGCGCGATGGCCTCACAGTAGTGGCTCACGCGCTGAACATGCTCCCCGCCTTCATCGTCGCGAAATTCCGCGGCGCGCGACAACTTATAAATCGTTTCTTGGGCCGACTCGGCCAGCAAACGATTGGCTTTGCGCAGCTCTTCCTGCTTGTTTTCCAAAGCGGCCGCGCTGGCCGAACGCTCCAGAAAGACCGAAACCATATCGGCAATAATACCCAGCAACTGCAGGTCGGTCTCCAGAAAGCGACCGGCCTTGACCTTGCTGTCCAAATAGAGGACGCCAACCATCTGCTCCTGGCTGAGCAGTGGATGGATCATGACCGAGCGAATACCGGTGAGAACGACACTATCGGAAGCCGAGCCGCCATCGACGTCGAGCATCAAAACAGGCTTGCGCTCGGTGAGGCACTTTTGGAACATCGTACGACTGTATTTAAAGGTCGTGCCATGAGGGATGATGGAGCGGTCGATGGACACTTCCTGGGCAAACTCCCCCGCGGGAGTCAGCAACTGTACAAAGCCACGGTCGCCATTTAAAGCCGTCAAGAGTTCACCCAGCACGGAGTATAGACCGGCGTGCATGTCCTGAGTAGAATTGAGGGAGCGACTGACCGCCGAAAGCATGGCCAGTTTCTCGACATCTTCAGCCGAAAGACTCTTGAGCGCCCCCGCCCTAACTTCTTCTTCTTGTGCCGCCAACGAACTGTTCACCTCTTGCGCGCTGCTTCGGCTATTTATGGAGAAAGTCATTTTTATGGAGCTGGTTTAAAGACTTCCACCTCTTTGACCAGTTGCTCCGGGATAGGAAAATTGGGGTCATAAGATTGTTCTATCAGCAGATTCAAACCTTGCAAAGGAACGGTGGCGTTGGCGTAGGCTCGACCGTCCTGGCGAATCTCGACGGGCGAATAGACAATCTGGGTTTGAGGCAAGAGCTTAAGCACGTCGGCCACATCGGACCCCGGCCCAATGCCCTCCTGGGTTCGATATCTGGGGCTCTGGCTGGCCGCCCTGATCAGAGATCCGGTCCCGCCCTCGAACGTCAACTTGAGACCCGGCATCTCGTGAATAATGTACACGCCAGCTTGATCGGTAGGCTGCAATCGAAAACTGAGACAGAGGAACTGGTAACCCATCCCCAACTGAAAGGCGCCCAGGGATTGGCCCGGCCACACCAGCACGTCGTCCACGTAGCGCGAACTGTAGGCGGGCGCTTTCTGGCGCTCGCGCTCGGCCGCCTCGCGGGCAGCCTTTTCGTCCAGGCGGGCCACCCACAAACGCGCCTCCATCTCTAAAGAACCCGCTGCAGGCTTGTTCTTGATGCCTTCCTGAAGCATCTTATAAGCCTCAGAGTTGACGTAGTGTTGCGAGGGACGCTGCTTGAGAAAGGCCAGGCCAAGACCGATCATACTCTCACCGTCATTGGGATGGCGAACCAGGTAGGACTGCAACTCGTCGATGTCGCCGTCGCCGCTTTGGAGCCGGCGAATAGCCACCTGCCGGGCAGACATCGTCAGTACCACCGACTGGTGGAGCAACAATAAGGTTCGGTCGTGCGACTCCACCAACTGTTCGCCGCGCAGAGCTTCGCCCCGCTCCCCGGTTATTCGCTGAACCTCGGCACTGGCCAGCAAGGGGTCGAAAAACACATCCAGGTTGAGGGGACGAAATCCGGGACAGCGACTGACCTCCAACACGACAAAATAGCGTCCGTTTTTCACGACGCCCCGGGCGTAGGCCCAGCGCCGACCATTTTTCTCCAACAGGTGGGCCTCCATGACGGCCCCATCCGGTAGGGTGCAGTTGCCTTCGACAGTGAGCAACTCGTTGCGGTCATTGGTCAGCTTCATGTCCATGCTGACGGGACGAACCCAGGTGAGGTGACAGCCTACCAGGCACAGCCCGGCCAACGTCAAGCCAAGCCGGCTGCGCCATCTACCCATCATAGGCCAGCGATTTCCACAGATCTGCCCTCCCCCCTTGTATTCAGCAAGCGGAGGGGGGAGTGTTGCCGCTGGAGAAGCCCAACGAGTGTCCAGAGACCCCGAGTTTTTTTACGTACAGGCTGAGCGACTGGTCTCGGAAGGCAAGTTTGCGGCAGCTGAGTTGATGCTACGCCAGGCCACCGAGCTAGGCGGAAACAACCGGGTCTACGTGGCCGCCCTGGCCGCTTTGCTCAGTTTGCAAGAGGGACGAGCCGAGGAATCGATGAGCCTGGTCGAGGAGCAACTGGCCCTTCACCCCAACGAGCCCAATCTGCTGGTAGCTCAGGCCCTGGCGGCCAAGGCCAGCGGTCAGGCCGAACTGGCCGAAAACAGCCTGCGCCGGGCCGTTCTGGCCAACCCTAACCATGCCTACGCCCACCACAGTCTGGGCAAGGTTCTGGTGGACTCGGGCCGAATCAGTGAGGCCGAGCCGCACGCCTGCAAGGCCTTCGCCCTGGTGCCCGACCAGCCAGACTATGCGTTGGCCGCCATCGAACTACTGGAAGCGGCCGGCAAGTCAGACTATGCCTTTGAAGTGGCCAGCCTGGGAGCGTCCTTTTGCCCGCAGGAGATGGAGTTGGTGCAAAAAGCCGTAGAGGGCGCCCTGGCCCGCGAGGAGCCGGCCCGGGCCTGGGACGCCTTGCAAGAATCCAACGACGACCTGCCCTGGGTGCTGGGCTGGAAAGCCACCTTGTTAGACTACAATGGCGACAGCGAGAAGGCTGACGCCGTGCTCGATATCGGCCGCGACAAATTTTCCGAGGATCCCGATTTTCTGTTTCTGGAAGCGGCCATTTTTGTGCGTCGCCAACTGACCCAAGAGGCTCTGGAGCTGATCGAGAACCTGTTGGAACTGTGTCCCACCCACCGCGGAGCCTTGCGTCTGCGCGCCGATCTGGCCTTCGGCAGCCAGTCCACCGAGGAAGCCCTGGCCGATCTGCAGGCCATGCTGGAGTTAGAGCCCGGCGACGAGTCGGTGGCCGTCGAATTGAGTTCGGCCTTTTACCGGGCTCGTCGCTACCGGGAAGCGCTGGATGTCTGTCTCAACTGGGAGACACTGCCCAATCCCATGCCTCCGCAGTTGACGGTTTATCGAGTGCTGGCCCACGCTGGCCTGGGTGAGCCTCAAGAAGCCCTGGACAAGTTACCCGCCGTTCCTGCCAACTTGATCATCGCCGCCCTATCGGAAATGGCCGCCTTTGGGTGCTGCAACCCGGCCGAACAGGCCCTGCGCGAGCGCCTGATGGAGTTGGTGCCCCCCGAGGAGATGGCGACCGCGGCCGATTTTTTGGATGAGGATGAGGATGAGAACGACGAGGCTGAGGCCCCCCCGGCCCCACGCCTGGAGGTTCCCCGCCCGGCCGACTATAGCTCCCTTCTGGGAGAATCGCCCGCTTACGAAGACGACGACGAGGAAGATGACGAGGAAGTTTGGGTGGAGATCGACGAGGAAACGGGCGAAGAGTATGTTTGGGTGGAGGAGGACGAGGACGAATGAATTCCTTTACTCACATCCTCTATCACGCCAACTGCTCGGACGGCTTTGGAGCCGCCTACGCGGCCTGGAAAGTGCTGGGCGAGCGTGCCGAATATTTGCCAGTGCGCCATGGCGACGAGCCCCCCGAGCTGCCTGCGGGGGCGCGTGTGGCTGTACTCGACTTCAGTTACTCCCGTCCGGTACTGGAGGCCTTGCAAGAGCGTCTGGCCCACTTTGTGGTGCTGGATCACCACAAATCGGCCCAGCAGGACCTGGCCGGCCTGGACTACGCCAGTTTTGACATGGACAAATCGGGGGCGCGCATGGCCTGGGAATACTGGCACCCCAAAGCCCAGTTGCCCGCTCTGCTGGCCTACGTCGAAGACCGCGATCTGTGGCGCTGGGCCTTGCCCGACAGCCGCGAAGTATCGCTGGCGCTGCAATGCTACCCACTGGAATTTCCCCTGTGGGACGAATTGAGCGTGGAGGACCTGAAACAAGAGGGCAAAGCCATTCTGCGCTTTCAAAGCCAGCAGATCGCTCGGGCCGTGAGCCGAGCTCGGCTCACGGAAGTGGCCGACTTCACCGTGCCGGTGGTCAATTCGTGCCTGTTCCAAAGCGAGATCGGCGACGACCTGTGCCGACTCTTCCCGGACGCCCCCTTCTCGGCCGTCTACTACCTCAACCAGCACAACAAACAGGCCTGGTCTCTGCGCTCTATCGGCGATTTTGACGTCTCCGAGGTGGCCCGACGCTTTGGCGGCGGCGGTCACCGCAACGCGGCCGGCTTTGCCCTGAGTAACCCGTAAACGAAGCGGGGACAACTCTTTCGTGGGTCGAAATGATCGTTATGCAACTGACGACCCGAAAATGGACTTGTGACGAATATCAACGCCTGGCCGAAATTGGACTGTTGGCGGAGAATGAGCGGATCGAACTGATTCAAGGAGATATTGTCAGCATGACTCCCGTTGACCCACTCCATTCTAACGCCGTGGGGCAGGCCACGGGGAAACTGTTCGAAATTTTCGGTGCTACTCACAGCGTGCGCGTTCAGTTACCTCTCAGAATTGGGACCAATTCCGAGCCCGAGCCGGACTTTTGCCTCATCCTCCTCGAAGTGGCTCGCCAGTTGATGCGAAATCGCCGCCACCCGGAAGGGGCCGATCTGGTTGTCGAAATCTCCAACACCTCGCTAGCCTATGATCAGGGGTACAAAGCCAGTCTATACGCATCCGGTCAAATCCCACTTTATTGGGTGGTTGATTTGCGCGCAGAAGTGGTTGAGGTCTACAGCCAGCCTGCCCCAGACCCTAAGGCCCCGACTGGATGGAGCTACGCCATCACGCACCGGCATGCTCGCGGCCAAAGATTGGAGTTCGCTGGTCGCAGCATTCCGGTGGACGACTTCCTCCCCCCGGTCGACTGACCATGGAAATGCGATGGAAGACTGGCGGCGGAATAGCCTCGGCGGGCCTGAGTGCCGCCGCTGACCTGGTGTGGGCGGTTCGTCAGGGGGACTACAGCGATGGGGAGAAGGAAAGCGTTCGCGAGGGTAGCCTGGAACTGTGGTCAGACCAGGGACATCGACTGCACTCGGCTCTGCTGCGCCGCCCCAACTGGCGCTCGCTGACTTCGAGCCTTTTCAGTCCAGACGGCAGCCACCTGGCCTGCCTGGCGCAGGACCCGGCGGAGTTGTGGCTGTGGCGGGTAAGCGACGGGCATTGCCTGGCTCGAGTGGCCGGGGCCCAGGATGGTTGCGGCTTTAGCGCCCAGGGCCGCAGCCTGCTGGCCAGTCGCCCGGGGCTACTGCTGGAAGTGGACGCGAGCAGCGGCAGCCTGGCCACACATCCCCTTCCCGAAGGCTTCACGTTGCTGGCCGCAAACGCTGGCCACCGCCGTTGCCTGGTGCGCGGCGACCGGGAATGGACCGCCACCTACGAACTGCGCCACTTTGATCTGGAGACGGGGCGGGGGCATTGCCTTGTGGCTGAGGCACGCTGGATCAACTTGCCGGCCTTCCTGCCCGGGGACGGGGACAAGGCCCTCTTCGTGGCCGGCTCCAAAGTATACGGATTGGACTGCGAGATGGGCGACGCAAGCAATCTAGAAGTGTGCAACGATGGGAGCCGGGCCGTGCTGGTGCAAGGGGACGAGGTGTTGGTGCTGGAGCTGCCCTCGGGCCAGGTGCAGCAGCGCCGGCCCTACCGCTGGCAGAATCACCGGCTCAGTGGCGATGGCCGACGGGTCCTATCGGTGGGTGCCAATCAACCGACGGTAGTGTGGGAAGCTGACTCGGGTCGAGTGCTGCACGAGGGCCCCCTGTACAGCCTGGGACAGCTCTCTTACAACGGCAGGCGAGGGCTGCTCCAACATTTCCCCGACTCTATGGATTACTGGGATTTTTAGAGCAGGGCGGCCTGCAAAGCGCGCCGGGCCCGCTTGGGGCTGCGCTCGATGCCTACAGCATGCAGACCCACCGAGTTGGCCACGGCCAGTACCAATCCGTGACCGCAGAAGGGGGCCACCAAAGTGTGGCTGGGAGTGTGGCGGCGCAGGTAGCGGCAGATCAGGTGACAGACGTCCAGGCCCATGCCGCGGGCCCAACTGGAGGGACCGGCCGAGGGCAGCACGTCGGGGCTAGAGCGGTGGCCCGCATGGCGCAGGCCCTGGGAAAAGCAGAGCAGGTGCGAATAGCCAGGTCGGGTGCCACTGCTGCTGCCGGGGGGGACGCGAGCCACCACTTTGTGCCAGAGCAGGGAATGAGCGGCGCCCTCGGCGGCCTTTTGACAGAGGTAGCCCTTATCCACCCAGACTCCGTCGCGATGAATGTCACTCTGATAAAACACGGTCACGCCGTCGGCGGGTGTACTGGCCAAGACGGAGGCGGCTGCCTCCACAAACCAATCCTGCCACTGGTTCAGGGTGAGTGAGGGGAACTCGGAGTAGTCGGGCAGAGAGGTGACCAGCGAGCAACCAGCCAGCACGCCATGAGCCTGCAGCCAGGCCAGGGCATCCTCACAATGAACCGTGCGTAGAGGGTCCACTTAACCGGGGGGGACCGACTCCACCAGTTGATACTGACGCGGCCGAGAGCCCATCTGCATCAAGATCTGCTCGGCCGTGGGCGCCAGAGAGGTAGTGGCCATGGGATTCTCCTCATTGATCATAAAGTCTGCCGGGGGCTAGTTGGG
>JADMJV010000015.1 GCA_018780265.1 bacterium | reverse complement strand
CCGAGCCGGCTTGGACTGTGGCCGGTAAAGCGTTAATTATTCTTTGACGGGCCCTAAGTGTCCAGACTGAAAAACACGGCCAGGGCTTGTAGGATCGCTAATTTCACGTCGTCGTCCTCGAGACTGCCCAGTCGGGCACCAATACGCTCTCGGGAGATTGTCCGGACTTGGTGGCCAAGGACCACCGATTCCATTGTAAGACCCGCGTGTCCGGCTGGGATTACAACCTCCGTGGGATAGATTTTTCGTCCAGGCTTGCGAGACGTGATAGGGCATACGCCCACCAATGGCAGTGCGCGATGAATAGATTCTCGGGACACCACGATTGCGGGTCGAATTCCAGCTTGCTCCGCGCCACGAACCGGATTCAGGTCGGCCCAGAAAATACCCCAGCGGATATCAGGCATTCAGGCCGTCGCCGGTCGTACCGTCGAATGCTTGCATGCATTCGCGAAGGTCAGCCATGAACAGCGGGTCCCGAGCAGCTTCCTGAAACTGCCCCTCCAATTCCTCCTCGCGCAACTGGCGCGCGCGCATTTCCAAACTCTGGCGAACCAGAGCGCTCAGTGAATCTGCCATCCCGGCCTGCACAAAATGTCGCAATTCCTCGAGCAATGGAGTTGGAAGAACGAAGGTCGCCTTACTTGTCTTGTGCATCGTTGTACCATATCATTTTGCCATGCCTTATGACAAGCTGGCCCTGTAAGGCGCACGCTGCCAGGGGGGGGACTTCACGCCGGCCAACGCAGCCCTGCTGGTATACGACCTCTCGGCCACGCCGGCGAAACTCCGCCAGAGCCTGGTTGAAATCCGCCTGTAGCGCCTAACTGCGATCGCCTTCTGGATCAGCCGGCGCACGTTCCCCTCTGTGCCAAGATGGGGAGACAGATCCCCTCCCGGAATTAGAGTAGCTCTCTCGGACCAATCCCATGTTGCGGGCGTCATTGTTGAGGAGCCCAGAGTTCTCGCAGTGCTTGAATCCCTTCATCGCGGACGCACAAGGCGACCCGGCTCTTGTCCTTCCCAAGCGGGTCCCCGCTCAGGCGTGCGATCTTAACCAGGTCAAGGTAGCTGGTCGCCCCGACCGAAATTCATACTCGAGAATGGCCTCAATCGAGCGACCGAAAGTATAGTGTTTGAGCTTGAGCAGGCGTTCGGCCTCGCTGCTCCCTTTGAGGAAATGAAACTCCACCCAGCGCGCCATCCCTTCGCGCAGACTGAGGTTTTCGTTTAGAAAGTTGGCTTCGCGCTGAAAAGCGTGGACCAATTCGTGGGCCACCAACGATTTGAAGCGAGCTCGAGTCAAGCCGGGGCGGATCCACATTTGATGGGCCGGGGTCCCCTTAAAATCGACCACCGTGTGGCGGGCCATATTGCCCTCCGGATTATAAACCGCCCCCTTCCAGCCCTGAGCGGGAGGAACTTTCAATTCCAGCAAAATGGGCCAGCGCAGATCGATGGAGAAGTCCTGAGTGAGCTGGCGGCGCACCTCGGCCAGGGCCATTTTGGCCTGCACCAGATTGTCGATGGTGGGCGTGCTGGAGAATTCGCTGGTGGTAATGCGAAAATGGCTTTGCCCAAAGCAGGCCCGCTCGATGGCCCGGCCTACCTCGGTAATGACCTGAGATAACCATTGCGTGACTGCCACCAGGCAAGTTTCTGCCGCGGCCAGCCAACTCCTATGCCGCCAGGAGAATCCCCGATGGGCAGGAATTTTTCTCAGATGAAGGCACGAAACCAAGCCCTAAATTGGCTCTGCCTGTGTTACCCGGCCATGCCGCCCGCATTCCTGTGTGGCATTGAGGTGTGCACGGGTCACAAGGCCGCTATGTTAGGACTGGTTGCCTTCTATCTGTTACTGCTCTCCAGTGTGGCGCGCTGCGCCCGCCACACCGGCCCGGCCCGCTGGGCCTTTGGGCTGGCATTGTTGGCCACGGTCTTCCACATAGCCGCCGCCATTTCAATGATCAACGGGCGTACTCACGGGGTCGAGGACCGCTTGATCGCCCCCATCTTTGGAGTAGCTGTGCTGGTAGGCCTGGGTGGGGCACATCTGGCCCTGCATCAGGGCAGCAAACTCTTATCCGTCGGGCTGTTTGCCACGGTGGGCGTGATCCTCATGGGCGGACTGGGCTATCACGCCCCGCTGGATGACCCCAGGTACTTTCTGGTGGGCTTCTTCGGACAGGCCCTGTTGCTCTGGAAGTGCCGCCAACACGAAGCCTTGCCGGCCGAAGGAACCGGATTTATTCAATCACAAACGTAAAGTGATCGGGGATGAAGGGCGACCACTGGCGCATTTTCCAGCGTTTCCCATCCACTTCCAGGTTCTCGAAAAAGGCGCACAACGACACCTGATTCCAATTTTGCAAATGAGTCAGGGCCGGACAGTAGGCCTCCATGGGAATCTCGGCATAAAGCACACAGCCCAGCTTGCCGCAGCGCAACATTTCCAGCACACAGGGGCGCAGCATGTCGTCGACCATGTGCTCAAAGATGTCGAATGCCAGAAAGAAGTCCAGTTGGTTGTCGGCAAAGGGAAGATGCAGGATATCCACTCGGTGCGTTTCTATCACACCCGTCAACTCGCGAATGGCGGCCAATTTTTGCAACGTAATCAGCGAAGAGTCGGCCAGGTCACAGGCGTGAATGCGACGCTGTCGGTACTCGCTCAGGGTCAAGCAGATACGCCCCCAGCCGCAGGCCAGATCACAACCTTCTAAAGGCACTCCTTGGGCTAAGAAAGGCTCCAGATAGAGGTGAGGGGCTTGAATCTGCAGGACCACCTGCCAGTAGGGGATTTCTCCCCGGGCCACAGCCCCTCGCTGACACCTGCCCTGCAGTTGGGCTCGCGCCATCACCAGTTCGGTAAGCGAAGGATAGCGAGGCGCCATGTAGTTGCGAATATCGATGTTGTCAGGGGGGGAGAATCCAATGGTATCCATGAGGGTTTGAAAGAGAGGGCTCTGCCACAGCACCCCCACCAGATCCTGATTGGTGGGGTCGGGCTCGGGCACAATGCTCAACCGTTGCCATTCGGCCAATTCGTGCTGCAGTTGCTGAGGGGGCATCTTTTCCAACAGTTGGGCGGCCCGTCTGCGCAAGTGCTTGAGGGCATATTTGGGGGAAAAGTTGCCCCACAAACTGTCGCAAAAACTCTCCAGTCCCGGGCAGTCGGCAAAGGCCTGGGTGAGCAAAGTGGGCGTCGTGTCGGGCTGCAATCCTCGACGCGATGGCTTATCCACGCGGTTTCCTCCGAACTGACCGTGATGTCACCAGGCCTTCATTCTGCATCTCCAGTTTCGCCCCCCCCCGTCAGTGATCTGATGTGCCCAAGGCTCCTAACGCCACTCTGTGGAATTGGCCCAACATGAATGCTGTGCGCGACTTGACGGTGGGCGATTTGCTCTGGCACTGGAGTGATCGAATGCCCGACAAAGTGGCCCTGGTCACGTCGGATTCGCGCTATACCTTTGGCCAGTTGCAGCAGCGCGTAGAGTATGTGAGTGGAGCCTTGCAGCGATTGGGTATCGGACCCGGCGATCGTGTCGCCGTGTGGCTCAACAATCGACCCGAATGGATTGAACTGCAGTTTGCTCTGGCCCGACTGGGAGCGGTTCTGGTCACGGTCAATACCAGCCTGCGGGTTCACGAACTGGAGTATTTGCTGCAGCAATGCCAGGCTGTAGCGCTGGTCTACATGCGCGGCACCAGCGCCCTCGATTTTCGCTACGAAGTGGACCGTCTCGGACCCCTGCCGGGCTTGCGTTGGCGCCTCTATGTAGACCCCGACCCTCCTCCGGGCACGCGGGCCTATCACCAGTTAGAGTCGGGTCCGGTTGACCTCCCCAAGGTGGACCTGGACGACGTGATCAACATGCAATACACCTCCGGCACCACCGGTTTTCCCAAAGGTGTGCGCCTGAGCAGCCGCAATATCGTAAACAACGGCTACTGGTTGGGCCAGGGACTGGGCTACACTCCCGAAGATCGGCTGTGCCTGTGCGTGCCCCTGTTTCACTGCTTCGGCTGCGTCATCGGGGTGTTGGGAGCCTATACTCACGGAGCCAGCCTGCACCTGGTGCCCGCTTTCGAACCGCTGGCTGTGATGGAGATGGTGCAGCGCGACCGCTGCACCGCGCTCTACGGAGTGCCCACCATGTTTTTGGCCCAGTTGGAGCACCCCGAGTTTGAACGCTTCGACTTCACCAGTCTGCGCACCGGCGTGATGGCCGGCTCACTGTGCCCGGAACCCCTGATGGTCCAGGTGATCGAGCGCATGAACCTGAAGGAAATGACTATCGCCTATGGACTCACTGAATCCTCTCCGGCCATCACCCAGACTCGCCGCGGCGACCCTCTGGAACTGGTAACCCAGACGGTGGGCAAAGTTCTACCTGAACTGGAAGTCATCATTCGCGACCCGGCCAGTGGAGAGGAGATGCCTGCCGGCCAAGCTGGAGAACTGTGTGTACGCGGGTACAACGTGATGCAGGGCTACCACAACGACCCCCAGGCCACGGCCAGGGCTGTGGACGAGCACGGTTGGTTGGCCACCGGCGATCAGGCCAGCCTGGACGCCCAGGGATATGTGCGCATCTTGGGCCGCATCAAAGACATCATCATCCGTGGCGGCGAGAACATTTCTCCCAAAGAAGTGGAAGATTTCTTGCGCACCCACCCGGCCGTGCTCGACGTGGCCGTCTACTCCATTCCCAGTCACAAATATGGGGAAGAGGTGGCCGCCGCCCTGCGCCTACGCCCCGGCCAACAAGTCAGCGCCGAAGATTTACGCCATTTTTGCCAGGAGGAGCTGGCTCATTTCAAGATCCCCACCAGCTACCGCTACCTGGACGAATTTCCCCTGACCGCTTCGGGGAAAGTGCAAAAGTTCGTCCTGCGCGAACGTCATTTAGCTACTCCTCCTCGAGATCTTCATCAAACATGACGGTTTCTTGACCGGCTTGATCCTTGCGGAAGATTTGGTAGCAAGCCTGGAGCACCAGCGCAAAACATCCCAAACTGGCAAACGAGGCTGGCCAAAACTCAGTATCCATGCGCAACACGCGCGGGTCGGCCAGATGATAAAGTCGATGAGCCAGGGCGCACAGGCCCGACAGCAGGCCAAAAATGCCCAGACCGCGATGGAGCACGCCGGGCAGCATGCCGGAGATGAAGACAAACATGGCCGTCAGGACCACCATAAAACCGACGTCGTTGACCTCGGGATCCCAGCACAGCCCCAACAGAGTGGCCAGCACAGTGAGGAACAGCCAGCCCAAGATGGCCAGCCCCCCTTTGCCAGTAGACTGACCTTGAGCCTGTCGCGCTTGCAAAGCTCTGGCCGCCTGGGCCTCGGCCTGACGAACCACCTCTGGATAGACCTCGGCCGGGCAGTAGACGCGCATGGCCATATGAAACGAATCACTCAACTCCACCACACGGTCCGAGGGATAGGCGCGCACCGCGTGAACACTCTTCCACTTGATATAGATTTTCTCTTGGGCCTGGGCAAGCACTCCACTGGCCCACAACTGGCCACTCCCCGACAGCACTCCCAGCCATTGCGAAAGCTCGTTGAGGGGAGTCAGCTTGGAGCGATTGACCATGGCCAGGCCCTGGTCGTCCATGCGGTAGACTGCGCCCGAGCGATTGCCCAGCACCACCAGCGAAACCAACAACACCAGCACTCCCAGTCCCCCCACGGCGATGCCCCAGATGGGGATAAACTTGAGCGCATCCGCCGGACTATCGCCGGCCGCTATAGTCATGAAGACCATGACCACCTGCAGCACCAGAAAAGTGAAGAAGAGAAACTTGAAGATATCCCACAAGAAAAACCGACTGGTCACCAGGGGAAACTCGGCCGACCAATAGAGGGCATCGTCCACGTCCGGCTGCGCCGCAGGCTCGACGGCCTGCCCGCAGCCCGTACAAAAGCGGCCATCGCCGGGAAGAGACTGGCCACAAGCGCTGCAAAACTTGCTCATGGGCCAAGAATAGCCCAAAGGCTGGCAGGACGCTCTGATCAAGATCAGGCGTTTCCGAGATTTTTCCGTTCTGGGGTCTAGTCTGTTATCGTGCAGGTCTCCCAACACGGCTATCTCCCTCCCCCCCGCCTGGTCACCACAGCGGTCAGCGACCTGGTGGACAAAACCACCCAGGATCCTTTTGTGGCCGGTTTTCGGGACGTTTATCTCTATCCCAAGGGCGACCTGACCCAGGCCACCCCCCTGACCGAATTGCGCCAACGCCTGCCGGAAGCCGACTGGAAGGCCATTCAGGAGGCCCCCTATCAGTCGGCCGACGGCCTGATTCGCACCAGCAACTACTACATGTCCCCTAAGGCGCTCGATTTGATGGCTGCCGATCGGGGCTGGGATCAAGCCGCCGACGGTCATCCGATTGCCGATGTGGTGGTGATTGGCGCCGGACCTGGCGGGCTGGCCACCTCCTATCATCTGGCTCAAAAAGGCGTGCAGGTTTTGACCTTAGAGGGCGGTTTCGCCGGTCAGGCCTTCTCCGATGGAGGCGCCCAGACCGTTCATTCCATTCGCACCGACCGCCAGCAGTCCAGCCTGATCCGCACAGGTAATGCGGCCGAAGACCAGGTCACCAGCTGCGGGCTGCCGGCCGGGCTGGGCCAGATTGTGGCCCACGCACGCCATGGCCGTGAGTCTTTTGCGCAGGCAACCGGGCACGAGATTCTGGGAGTGGTAGAAGGCGCCCCCGACGACGGCACCCTGCCCACCGGCCGGGCCGAACTGTTTGAGCACTTTGTGGAGGTGGCCGACCATCTGGCCACAGGACCCGACAATTCCATGTTGATTGAAAAGGCCCCGGTAACCTCGTTGAAGCGGCAAGACGGGCAATTTTGCCTGGAAACGGCCCGGGGACACAAAGTCTATGCCCGCAAAGTGGTCATGGCCACCGGCCTGGTCACCCCGGGCGGCGCCAACTCGAAGATGATGCCCGTTTTGCAGCAGCTGGCCGACCAGAACCCTGAACGTTATGTGCTGCTTCGCGAAGACTATGACCGAGTGGCCCACAATGAGGAGCTCCATCAGGCCTTAACGGGAGCCCCGCGCAGCTTGATTTTGTCGGACCGCCTGCTGGGTACGCCGGAGGTGCAGTTGGCCCTGCGCCAACTCCCGGCTGGCGCCCACGTGGCCATGGTGGGGAGCGGTGAGTCGGCGGTCAAGGGGGCGCTGGAGGTGCTGTCGCAAAACCCCTCGCTGAAAGTAGACTTTTTTACCAAGGCTCCACTGGAAGCCGCCCAGGTGCAGATCCCTTCGGAAAACGTCCATCCTGTGGTGTTGGAAAAGGCTATTGATGACCGCGACTTTGGCAGAGCTTCCTTAGAACGCTTCAAGAATTTCGGCACCCCCATCACTCCCCGCACCATGATCCAGCTGCTGGAACTGCAGGCCGCCGGACGAATGCAGATTTTTGAGATGGGCGCCTATTTCGACGAAAAGTCGGTCACACTGACGCCCCAGGCCGATGGCACCACCGAAATCTCCTTTGCCAACCCCAAAGTGCGCGACACTCTGCGTCAGCGCCGCAACGATTGGGCCGCCCAGGGACTGAAAACCGATCTGCCTGTGTCCAGCAACGTGCGTATGATCATCAGCGCCACCGGCTACAACCGCGAAGAGCTGCGCCACACGCCGCTGGTGGAGCAAATGTTGGAACAGGGTCTGATGGAAATCTGTAGCGACCCACAGCAAGGTCTGGTGGGCCAGCCGCTGACCGAAGGGCTGGTGTCGTCCCGCTGCCCCGATCTGGCCTGCAACACCTCGGCTGCCCTGACCACCGCCGCCGACTCTGCCATCCCTGGAATGGCCGTGCGCGGCCGCCGGCTGGCCGAATTCCTGGCCTCCCGACTGCCCTCCCGGCCCCTGCCCCTGCAGCCCGCTCCGGCCGCCGAGCCGGGCCTCAACTACGCCAGCGATTTCAGTCAGCAAGACTTTCGAGAGATTGCCAAATACCGCGGACTCTCTCCCCAATGGGTGGCCAGCGCCGACCTGCGCAACCCCGAGCAACAGAACCTGCGCACTTTTCCCGACCCCGACCGCTTTTTGCGGGAGTTGGCCAACTGCGAAGGCGACGGTCTCAGTGTAGCCGAGCAGATCACCCTCAACAGCGCCCGTAGCCTGATCCAGCGCCTGGGTGACGCAACTCTGTGAAATTGCACAGGTGGGGGGGTCTCCCGGCCGCGCCTCCGAAACCATGAGGGTGGGACTTTCGTCGGGGCTCTACATCGGAAGTCTGCTAGGAATCGCCATTCGCGTGCACTGGTCTTTTCTGCTGCTCCCCTTCTTGTCCGGGGGCGAGGGCTTTGGGCGAGTCAAGATGCTCCTCTACCTGGCCCTCTTCGGCACCGTTCTGATCCACGAACTGGGCCACTGCCTGGCGGCCCGCAGCGTGGGCGGCCAGGCCCATCAAATCGTGCTCTGGCCGCTGGGTGGCCTGGCCTTCGTGCGGGCTAACAAGGGGCACACCTTACAGTCGATCTGGGTCTCCCTGGCCGGTCCCCTCACCCATATTCCGCTGGCCGCTGCCTGCGCCGCTATCCTGGCCAGCGTGGGCCACCCCGTGGCCTGGTCGGACCTCAATCCCCTGGGCCCCTTCCACTTTCCGGCTAGCGAAGTGTGGCATAACATGGTCTATGTTCTTTTTAAAATGCAGGTTTTGCTGTTTTGCTTCAACGTATTCACGCCCGCCTACCCCATGGACGGAGGCCAGGTGGTCGCCGCCGTGCTGAGCAACATAGTGCCGCTGTCCACCTGCTCTTTCATCATGGCCGGACTCACTTTTGGGTCGGCGGTGATGTTGGCCCAGCACGACCTGCCTTTCCTGGCCGTATTTTTGGGCGCAAATGCCTTTTCTCTATTGGGGCCGGCCTCCGACTGGCATCCTCTGGCGGCGTTCTATGCCCGTCCTGGCGTGATCGAGGGCCGCTCGCCGATTTTTGTGGCCCCCGGCCTGAACCTGAAACCCTGTCCCCAATGCCACCAGCCGTTGCATCCAGCCGCCGAGCGCTGCGCTTACTGCGACACCCTCTATCCCTTTGGGCAGTCCCAGCCAGAGTAGGCCACCGGGCAGTGCGAGGGCACCATCGTGCACCAATTGCGCAGGCCTCTCAAGAAGGCGCGGGTGCGCCGCTCGGCCGGCCTGTCCGAAGCGATCAGGCAGGGCAGGCGCTGTTTGGCATTGCCGATCAACACCTGACTGTGGGCAGCCGCGTCGGCCACAAAGAATACCCGGCCGCGCTCCGTCTGGCACAGCAGACCGTGCTGGCCCACCGCGTGACCCGGCAAGGAAACGGTCAGCACTGACCCGTCCCCAAAAAGGTCACCCCCGCTCACCGGACCGCACTGCCGTTGGGGCAGGTCTTCCACCCAGGTGGCCCGCCGCTCAAGGTCGGCCGGCATCAGCGAGTTACACCAACCGCTCAACCGTCCGGCCGGCTGCCGGCCCCAGGCATACCCCGCCCGCGAAGTCACCACCGGCAGATCGGGGAAGTCGAGCAAGCCGGCGGCGTGATCGAAGTGAAAGTGCGACAAGAAAATCCCGCTCAAAATCGGTACCGGCGGCGGGCCGGCGGGGATGTGCATCCGGGCCAGCCACAAAAAGAGGCGGGTAGACCAGTTTTGCTGCCACAAGCGCGGGTGGGTACCCGTGTCAATCAGGTAATGGCCGCGCTGCGGATGACGGAGCACTCCCACCAACACCGGCTGCTCCAGGGTATTCCAGCCCGCCCCACTCAGCACCAGAGCGGCTGGACTGCGGCAACTACCCCAAGGAAAAAAACTCAGATCGACCTGCATGAAAGGCTCTTCGGGGAGGCAGCGAAGGACCCGCTATGAAATGGAAACTGCTTCTGGGCCTGGCCCTGAGTGCACAACTGACGGCCCAACCCCTGGTTGGGGGCAACTGGGACGACTTTAATCGTGCGCAGCTCAACCAGTTATTGCAAGAATATGGTCGATCCGGCCCTCACTACCAGGCAGACAGGCCACCCTACGCGGTATTCGACTGGGACAACACTTCGATTTTTCTAGACGTCGAAGAAGCCGCTTTCAACTACCAGGTAGCCCAACTGCGCTTCCTGGCCACTCCAGACCAACTCCAGCAGGCCATCCGGGTGGGTGTCCCGACCGGGGCATTTGCCAGCCAATTCGACAATCAGGCCGGCCGGTCGATATCCATCGAAACCTGCGCCACCGATATCGTGGAGAGTTACCGTTGGCTGTATGAACACTACGCCGGCCTGAACGGCCACCAAAGCCTGGAGCAAGTCAAGCAAAGTCCCCACTATGGCAACTTCACCAGCAAGATTCGCTACCTGTACGAGGCTCTCGACGGAACCTTTGGAGCCCCGGTGTCCTACCCGTGGATCACCCACATGTTTACAGGCATGACGCGAAGCCAGGTGGCCGCGCTGACTCACGAGGCCATCGTGGCCGAGCTGGCCGCCCCCATCGCCAAAATAACCTGGACCAGTCCCTCCGAGTTGCCAGGGAGGGCCGGGGTGGTTTCGGTGACCTGGAACAGCGGACTTCGGCTGGTGCCCGAAATGCAACAGCTCTATGGGGCTCTGCGAGCCCAGGGCTTTGATGTGTGGGTGTGCAGCGCTTCGTTTGTGGATGTGATTGAAGAGATCTCGGGCAACTCGGCCTTTGGCTACAACCATCCAACCGAGAGAGTGCTGGCCATGGAATTGGAACGCGACCACGAAGGTCGAATCCTGACTCAGACACGGGTGGGATACGAGCAGACCCATGGACCGGGCAAGACCCAGGCCATCCGGCGGCGCCTGGTAGCCCGCTACGGCTACGGTCCTATTCTGGTGGCCGGCGACAGTGAAGGCGATCAAAACATGATGCAAGACTTTCCGGACACCCGTAAAGTCTTGATCGTCAATCGGCTGCGCAGCCCCCAAAGCATCATCGGGCAACTGTGTCGCCAGGCCCAGGCCAGCTATGGGCGAGCCGACGCCAAATATCTTTTGCAAGGGCGCGATGACAATAGTGGCTTGTTCCGCCCCTCGCCGGCCAGTCTGCCGTTGGGGGCGGAACAAGCCAAGATTTTGCCCTGAACACAAAGGGGTCAACGCCCTGGTCGCCAATTTCTTGGAATGAAATTCAAATACGGGGCATACGCCGCGGTGGCCGTAGCCGCCATCTGCGCCTTTGAAATGCTGCGCTACTCAGGCTTCTATATCATTCAACCGGGCGAATGCGGGGTGGAAGTGACGCTGGGCAAGATCAACAGCAAGCCGCTCGGTCCCGGCTTTGGATTCAAGCTTCCTTTTATCACCGATATTCGCCGGGTCAACGTCCGCCAGAATACCAGCGAAGTTCTGGCCGACTGCTTCTCCTCGGACCTGCAACAAGTGAAACTCAAGCTCAAGGTGCTCTATCGCATCCCCGAAACCTCAGCCATCTCGGTGGTGCGGGACTACTCGGGCGACCCCTTTGAGCAACTGATCGTGCCCCGCGTCCAGGAGGCCGTCAAAGAAGTCACGGCCCAGAAGACGGCTGCCGAGATCGTCAAAACCCGAGAAGGCATCAAAGTCTCGGGCCTGGAGGGGGCGCGCCACAAGATCGGTAACTTCCTGGTGATCGAGGACCTGGTGATTGAAGACGTGGCTCTCTCCAAAGAACTGGAGGCAGCCATCGAAGCCAAGATGGTGCAACAGCAAGAGACTGAGAAGGCCCTTTTCAAACAGCAACAGGCAGAAACCGACGCCAAGACGTCCATCATCAAGGCCAAAGCCGACGCCGAATCCATTCGTATCCAGGGCGACGCGCTGCAAAAAAATCCCCGATTGGTAGACCTGAAAATGGTTGAAAAGTGGGACGGGCACGCCCCTCAAGTGCTGGGGGGATCAGCCACCACCCTGATGCCCATGCCGTCGGGCGCTGCCCCCGCACCGTAAGCTTAGGGCCCATCGCCAAATAACTCAGGCACATTATGGATCAAACCCTGGTAAAATCGAATCGTTCAACCGTTTTCGTGAATCATAGTAACGAACTGGCAGCTGAGAACTGTCAGTACCCGGGGGAACAAAAGGGAGAGGTGGAGAGGACGGGGAGAAGGAGAGACCCTGGTCCAATTTGAAACCCCGAAGCCTTACATTGGGACGATTAGGGTGCCGGCAAGTTAGCAAGACCCTCTCCACCTTTTCGACCTTCCCCCCTCTCCCTTAAGAAGGCCTGCCAGTGGCACACGAGTAATTCCTTAGCGTCGATAACTCTTTCAGGATCAATGGATGGCGAATTTTGGGCCCTTAGTCCCGAGGGTTGCCATTTTGGCCGACATGGTGTATTCTATACACTATATCGGCCAGGAGGTTTCCCATGACTTGGACTACTCCGAATTTCGCTGACCAGCAATCCTTCTCTCCCCAATCCGTCTTCGAAGCTGGCGAGCGCAACCACCATGTATCCAACACCGCCTACCCCATCGCCCACGAGCAGACCTGGGGACCCTACCGAGTGGGGCGCGCCCAATACCGTGAAAGTTTGCAGCAGGCCTTCGCGGGGATCGACAATCTCTGTCTCTACGCCCACATCCCTTTCTGTGAAAAGCGTTGCTCTTTTTGCGAGTACACCGTGGTGGGTCGTAACGAACTGAACCAAACCCAAGAGTACATGAATCGGCTCTACCGGGAACTTGACATGTACGCCGAGTTGCTAGGGCCCCGTCGCCTGTGGGGCTTTGATATCGGTGGCGGCACACCGTCTTTCGTAGAGGCGCGCTTGATCGCAGAGTTCATGGAGCGAGTGCACCGGCGCTTCGAGGGCATGGATCAACTACGTGTCAGCATTGAAACCACCCCCAGTATCGCAGCCAATCAGCCCGACAAACTGGTGGCCTACCGTGAGTGCGGTATTCAACGCATCAGCATGGGAATCCAGGTGATTCAACCCGACCTTCTATTGTTGCTCAACCGCGACAACAACGGCGTAGAGCACCACCACCAGGCGGTGGCCAACTTACGTGCGGCCGGGTTTGACGACTTTAATGTCGACGTGATGTATGGCTTCGCCGGTCAGTCCCTGGCCAGCTGGCAGGCCACTCTCGAACACGCGCTGGCTCTAAATCCGGAGGCGATCACTCTGTATCGCATGCGCTACAAACTGACGCGCATCTCCCACCAGGCCGACCAGGTGAGTCTGGATCAGGTGCGCCAGCTGGCCCGCTGGGCCAAAAAGCGGCTGGCCCAGGCCGGCTATCAGGCCAACCCGGGCAAAAATACGTTCACTCGCGTGCCCGGAGATACCGGCACCAGTGACTACATTTCTCGGCGAGTCATTGAAGGCATGCCCTACTTAGGGCTGGGCCTCGGAGCCCAGACCTTTACCCACACGACCATTGGTTACAACGATGGGGCCGTGGGCAAGAACCTGCTTCCCTACTTCCGCTCGCTGGACGCGGGTAACTTCCCGCTGCAAGACCACTACCAACTGCCCCTGGTCCACATGATGGCCAAAATGATCTGTGTGAGTTTCTATTTCGGCGAAATCGACCGGCAGGCATTCCACGACAAGTTTGGTCGGACCCTGGAGCAGGCCTATCCCGCCGAAATCGACTACGCGGTAGCCCAGGGACTGATGGAGTGGAAGCCCCGTTCACTGGCCATGACCACCCACGGGGAAGACCACTTCTCGGGGCTGTGCGCGCTTTTTCACGCCCCCTCGGTCAAAGCCTATCTGCTGGGGCGCGACCCGGAGCAAGCCGGCGACTTTCACAAACATCGCAAATTGGCCCTGCGGGTGGCCGGCTGATGGACTTCGCCAACATTCTCTTTGGCGGTCCGTGCAATCGGTTCTGCCCTTTCTGCATCGGCAAACAACTGCCCGGCTCCGTCCAGGTTAACAACCTGGACCTCTACCCTCTGCGCAATCAAGAGCGTTTTGCTGACGAGGTCAACCGCCTGGGAATTCGCCAGGTGGTCTTCACCGGCACAGTCACCGATCCATCGCTCTACCGACATCAGGCCCGGCTGCTCGACTGGCTGCGCAGTAACATCCACACCGGCGCCAGCTATTCGCTACACAGCAACGGAGTGGTGGCGGAGCAACGCATGCACGAGTTCAACCTCTACGACAAGGCCTGCCTTTCGTTTCCCAGCTTCAACTCGCAGACTTACCAACGCATGATGGGCTCCCCCAAAGTGCCCGACCTGGAAGCGATCTTGCGGGGGGCCACCATCCCAGTAAAGATTTCGTGTCTGATCACGCCTGACAACTACCCCGAGATTGATGACTTTTTGAAGCGTTGCCAACAGTTGGGGATCCGGCGGTTGGTTTTGAGGCGCCTCTTCGGCGAAGAGCGCCACTGGGAAATCCTGCCTCAGCGTACGCCAGTCAGCCACTATCGGGGAAACCCTGTCTACGACTACGACGGAATGGAGGTAACTTACTGGAACTTCGACACCTCGCAAAGCACCAGCATCAATCTCTTCCCCAACGGGACTCTGGGCGGCAGCTATCTGTTGACAGAGACGGCCCAGTTTCAGGAAATGGCTGGCCGGTAACACTCTGGAAGTTCCCAGGCAATATCCTTAGATTATGCATGGGCTATGAAAATTCAGGCAGCAACCACACCCATTCTTTCCCGAGCCTATAAGGCGCCGACGCGCCCCCAGACTGGACCTGCCCCCAAAGACGGATTTACGGCCTCGGCCTTGCCCTCCTTGATGGCGCGCATTCCTCAACTGGCCGCCAAATTGCCAGCCCACCAACAGGTGGTAGCCGCCCAACTGGAGGGGTTGCTGCAACAGGCCCTGAGTGACCCGGCCGCCGAAGCCGAAATGCTCAAGCTGCTGGCCACCCTCAACGCCACCGGTCAACTCAAGCCCGTGCTCCACCAGGTGGCCCAGCAGGCCTCCCAATCGGGCACTCTGCCACCCATGCCCGACGCCAAGCGCGACGCCCTGGTCAATCAACTGGCCGGCATGATCGACGCCGAGTTTCAAGCCCACGGCATGACGCCCGCCACCCAGGGACAGGTCTACCAAAACTGGGAACAACTGGCCGCCGAAAACCTAAGCAAAGTTCGCAACTCACAGATCCCCCCCCGGGGTCCGGGACAGCTGAGCGCCTTTACAGAAGCCGCCTTTGTCAGCGAAATGGAAGCCCTGCAGGGTGCCAAATTCCAAAGCGGCAACCGCATCACTCCGCTCATCGACGGACCGGCTTCTTTTGCCCGCCGCAACCAGTTGATCGAGGACGCCAAGACCTCCATTCATATGATGAGCTGGGCCTTCTACGATGACGAAACCGGCTGGGAAACAGCCCGCAAACTGGCAGAAAAGAAAGCCCAGGGCCTGGAAGTCCAGGTAGTGGTGGACGGCCAGGTAGCAGCCAATCCCGGTCATAACGAAACCTTGGATTTTCTGCAAAAACAGGGTGTGGAAGTGGTGCGCTGGCGCAGCACCGATCGCCCCTATGACGGCCAGCATCGCAAAGTGCTGATCGTGGACGGCAACCAGGCTGTGGCCGGCGGGCTCAATGTGGGCAACGTTTACAGCCACCAGGGCGAGGGGCCCAAATGGCGCGACACCGACGTGCTTATCGAGGGAACGGCTGTGGGCGAGTGTGAAAAGCTCTTTGCTCAAATCTTTGGAAAGGGTCAGAGTTGCCAGACGGCACCGGTGGGCTCGGCGCGCAGCGCCGTGGTCAATCACATTCCGGGACCCAAAGGCGATGCTCACATTTTGCTGGCCACCCTCAAGGCCATCCAGGGGGCCTCGGAGACGATAGACATCGAGAACGCTTACGTCATCAGCACTCCCGACCTGCGCCAGAGTCTACTGGACGCCCTGGACCGAGGCGTACGGGTGCGCGTATTGACCAACTCGGCCGAAAGCGTGGATGAGCCGATTGTGTCGGCCCCCATTCTAGGCAGCCTGCCCGACCTGATCCAGGCCGGAGCCGAAGTCTACCTGAAAAAGGGAGACACCCTGCACAGCAAATTCATGGTGGTAGACGGCATGTACTCCTCGGTGGGCAGCTACAATCTGCACCCTCGCTCGCACCGTTACGAAGGCGAAATGACCATCAATACCATCGACACCCAGACGGCCGGTCAGCTGACGGCGGCCTTCGAAAACGATATCCAGCAGGCCAACCGGGTAGAAAGCAGCGATCAGATTCAGATTCCGAAGAATACTCTAACTCTGCTGGCCGCCCGCTACTTCTTCGACCAGCTCTAAGGGGCAAGCTCGCTATTTGCCCTCTCCACCTCCCCTTCTCTCCCTTTTGAAGGCTCGGAGTGGCACACGGGTAACTTGGGGTGGATTCCATTGGTATGAGAACTACGATGGCGAATTTGGGACAGGTCAAATAGGGCTTCAAGTCATGGTTTGACCAGCTTATTCCAGGACGGGCCCTAAGAGGCCCAGACCGCGCGGTTGGCCACATAACTGGCGCGCATATAGAGTTCGCGGTCGAAGGCCTCTTCCTGGGCCCAATGGCGCTGCAGAGCGTGAGCACCGCTGACGGCCAACAACGACACCAGCAGCGACACCGGAACCGCGCCCAACCAGGGAGTGCCCAGTGTGCACAAGGTCCAGGCAACCAGCAGCAAAGCGACAATCCAACCCGGGCGCTGACTCTTTTGGCGGCGGCGCCACTGATTGCCGATTTCGCCCACTTCGTCGCCGGGCAATTGGTTGACCCGATCAAGAAACTGCTCCAGGTGGCGAGTGCACTCGCCCTGACGGCTCAGCTCTTGCAGCTTGAGTTGCCAGGTGGCCAACAGTTCGTATCTTCCTAAGCGGTCGGGTGACATGCGCTTACTCTAACAAACGTCTCTAAAACAACTGTCCAACTCACCCTTCAAATATTGCCAGCCTGCGACCAACCTGTTGCCGCGTTGTTAACTTTTTCCAGGATTTTTGGGAGCCCGGTTAAACCCCGTTGCCATGTGGGCCTACGCAAAACGATGATGATAGCCGTAGCCGGTCTGGTGGTCGGCTACGCAGCCGTGTGCGGACTGGTGTCCTGGAAACAGACCAGTCTGATGCTCTTTCCAGACTCCAAGTTGCGCGGCACTCCCCGCGACCTGGGTCTGGACTACTCCGACTGGAGTGTGCCCAGTACAGACGGGGCCGTGCTCCACGGTTGGCAGATCCCACCACCCGGAGGAGGGCAGCAAGGCTGGCTGCTCCACTGTCATGGCAACGGGGGCAACATCTCCGACCGTCTGCTGGTGGCCCAACAGTTTCATGCCATTGGACTGGGGGTGGTCTTGTTTGACTATCGAGGATTTGGCCACAGCCAGGGACAAATTGTCGAAGAAAAACAGCTATTGGCCGACGGCCAGGCCGCCTACGACAGGCTGGCCGCCCTGAAGCAGCCCGTGCTGCTTTATGGCGAATCATTGGGGGGTGGTGTGGCCTCCTACCTGGCCCAGCAAAACCCATGTGCCGGGCTGGTGTTACAGTCCACCTTTACGCGCCTTACCGACCGGGCCAGCGAGGCCTATCCTTTTCTGCCGGTGCGCTGGCTGTCGCGCTTTCAGCTGCCCACCATCGACCGGCTGGAATCCATCCACTGCCCTATCCTGGTCATGCACGGCCGTGACGACGAGGTGATCGGAGTTCACCATGGACAGCAACTGTTCGCCAGGGCCAAGGCGCCCAAAGCGTGGGTGGAGCTACAAGGCGGCCACAACAGCATCGATACAGTCCAACTGGCGGCGGCCCTGGGCAACTGGATCCGGGAACAGGCTGTCTTCAAGTGAAGGGTCGGCCAGGGCCAGAAAATTTTCAGGGAATATTGATTTCGAGCCGCATGGTCAGAGTTCTGTAACATGGGACTGATAGTCTGAGAATATGAACTGGACCTTCCTGGAGAAATTCCCGCAATACTGCCCGGCGGCCCCCATGCGCACAAGATTTGACCAGCTCTATCAACGGCTCCAGGCCGAAACCAGGACCTACCGAGGACACTCCGAGGCGGCCGAGGCGGTCATGGAATTGTTCAGCTCGCCCCCTTGCGACGGCACCGGTTTGAAGGAGCACATCTTCACGCTGGAAGCTTGTCTGGAGCAGGCCCTGGTTCAATTGCCGGAAAGCCGTCTTCTCGATGATGTTCTCTTTAAGATCATGAACCGCCCCAAGAACCACTGGGTGCGCAGTCGAGAAGCTTTCTTGGAAACCGTGTATATCAGCAAGCCACGGCTGGCCAGCAAGCATCTGGTTCCTCTGCTAGAAACGCAAGAAGAGGTGGCCGTTTTGCACAGAGCCGAGAGGGGGGACCGGGTGGCCATCCGGACTCTGCTCAACCTGTTGCCCCGCCGGGCCCTGGTGGCCGGCCTGACGGAACGACTTTGGAATACGCAACATCGACAATCTCTGCTGGTGGAATTGCTGGACTCGTTTCAAGACCTGGACTGGCTGAGCCACTGGTCGCCTCAATGCCACACCCGCTATGGGCAAGCCCCGGGCGTTCGCCAGCGCATGCAGAACGATTTGGACCTCGTCGAAACCCCTCAACGGGTGGATTGGCAGCGACCGAGCGGCCCGTTCTCGTGGTTTTCCAATCTGTGGACCCGATTGCATCGCCACAATCACCGATAGCCTGGAGGCGGCAATGTGATGTTAACACCTACAGACCTGGTGGCCAGGATTCAATCCTACGACTCGACCAAAATTTCCTGATTTGCCCGGCGCGTGGAAAACGTCAATAGCGGGGGCACACCTTGAATTCCAGTTGATAGAACGAGGGTTTGTATTTGTCGTCGGACAACACCTCTAGACGGACATAGATCAGCCGTGTATTGTTGGCATCCACCTGAGGCTGGCTGGTGTCGCCGGGGCAGATGGGAGTTAACGATTCTACGCCATCCGATCCACCAGTCCGTCGCACAAACTGCACATTAAAACCACCGTGATCATCGCTTTGGTAGTTTGTGTTGTCTTGCAAGTTGGGGACTTTTTGTTTGGGTAAAAGGATGTCGTGCAGCAGAACACGGCGGGCGTCATTGTTGCTAAAGGCGTCGGGCATGGTCGAGGTGGAGCGGGGTACAAAATCCTTCTCGGCGACGGTCAGCCCGTTTTCCCAGCGAACCAGGTCACCGCGGCGCCCATCGCTGCCAGGCTTCACGCTATAAAAGACGTTCTTCGTCCACAACAGCTTGCCATACTTGCTGATATTGAGCTTCTGGGTAGTATCGTTTGTGGAGATATCGCGAGCGCTGACGAAAGAACAGCCCGGCGCCTGCTCGGGCTTCAAGGGACTGGGATAGGTGCGCACACTGACCAGCGCCGTCTCGGTGAGATCGCGACGAATCCACCTCAAGGCCGTGTCGGTCTGACCGCTGACCAGGTAACCGGACAGCGTGGTTTTCTGGGCCGACCGACCCAGGGAGAAGAGAGCGCCGACGGCCAGAGAGGCCATCAGGGCCATAACCACGTAGATCATGACCTCGAGCAAAGTCATACCGGCTCTTCTCATCTTACCTCCACACCGGATATCGAGCGACCAGGACTTTGTTATCATTGGGGTCGACCACGGGAGTCTGTTTGTGCCCGGAGGCTTCGCGCCAACTGATGGTGATGAAGCACTCGTCCTCCTCTTCGTTGCCGCCCGACTCCCCTACAAAGCTGCCGTTCTTAAATTTCACTTGCTTGTGAAAGTTCATCTCGGTCAGGCGACCTTCTACCCACACACGCACGGGCCGTTCCAGCATCTCATTCCACGACTTGGGCCGGGGAGAACCGTAGGAGTGTGCCTCGAATTCATCCATCAAGGAATTGGCCAGCAGGATGGCGGCCGTGCGGTCGCGGCTCTGAATGGTGGCTCTTGAGGCGCTCGAGAACACGCTCATGAACACGAAGAAAGCCATAAAACAGATACAGATGGCCAGAATCGACTCGGGCAGGCTGATGGCGGTGTGCTTTTTCATTGGAACCAGCCTTGCGCGGAAACCTGCTGTGGAATGACCGGAGGACCGACGTCCACGGCCTGGTCGCTGGAGAAACCAGAGTCATACTTAAATTCGAGTGCGCGCTCCAGCCAGCCGTTGGGAGTGGCTTTGGGAATGTAAAACGAAGCGCGGTTGAAGTAGGGATAGAACAGCAGCGTCTGACAATTGATGTCGCCTTTGTCCGAGAGCAAGGCCCCCACGCACTGTTTGGATGTGACGTTGATGTTGCCGCCAGCTACGAAAAACCCGGTGGCCATGTTGCCTCCGATGTCGATGGTTTCGTCGGCATAGACCAGCACACCGTTGTATTCCCGCAGGAACTCATTCTCCACATCCATGCTGAACTTGCCGGCCAGATTGGCCAGAGTGGTCTTGGCATTGCTGCCGATCGCGCCAGTCAAACTGGACGTCAAAGAACTGCCCGTGCTGTCACGCTTGCTGTCCCGGTTGGTGAGGTTGGTGGCAGCGTCGGACAGCAGGTCCCCCGCCATATTGACAATCCCGGCGTAGGGGATCACGCTGAGAGCCACCTTTTTCACTACTTCGACGATCACTTCCTTCACCACGTAAGTGACCATATCGTTCACCGCCGTATCGACGAAGCTCTTGATCAGTGATTCAGGATTGAGAGCATCCAGGGCCGTCGATCCAAAGTTGGAGATGGCGCTAACCACCTTGCTGGGGTCTACCTGAGGCACCATGGGCACCACTCCTTCGCCGAAAATCCACCAGTCGGAGTGAGTGTAGAAGTTTTCACCCAGGCTGAGGTTCAAGGTGACAGAGTATACGTAGGAGAGACCGCGGGCGATAGGGACCAGCACATTCTTGGAAGGCAATGGGATGGGCGTGGGAATGGGAGGTCCCGGAATGCCGAACGGTGGAATCGGAGGGCAGATGATCTGGAAGGTGGTCGCGTACTGCGCAAAGTAAGGTTTGCGGGGCCAGAAGGGGCCCAGCACTTTCGCCGCATTCGGTGCGATGACCGAAAGCAAGGGGCGCATCAAATCGTCGTTGATGGACTTCAAGGTGGGTTCAGTGATCCCCAGCCCCTCCAGCAGATCGTCCAGAGCGGTGCCAGCAAAGACCCCGCTGTTAAGGGTTACTTTCCGGCCAAAAATGCCAGCCGTCAGAGGGTGAATCTTACCCGGCACGCCACCCACAATCACCGATCCCCATTTCGACGAGCCGACGCACTCGATCTCGCCGGTGGGGCAAATCAGAGTCGAGCCCTCTTCCATAAAGATGCGGCCGCCGGGGCTGAAGAACTTATTCGGATCACTGCCGCGGCCTGGGGCCACGCGCAATTTGGAGCAGTCCGCCACGAAAGTCGAACCGCGCTGCAACCACAGGTCCCCGGCCACCAGAATCGTGCCCGGACTGGCCAGCCTCAATGTGCGCCCGCGCGGCACGGTGAGAGTAGCATCCAGCGTCATGTTGCTCTCATCGAGAACAAACTGATAGTCGCGGTCCTTGCCGCCGAAGTGAATCAGCTTGACGTCCGGATTGGAGCAGGTAGCGGCGAGTTTCTGCGGGTCGAAGCTGAACAAAAAGCTGACCAGGTTGGCCAGCAGGCTGCCTGCCATCGAGTAGTTCCAGGTCGGCTGGCCATTGTTGCCGCTGGGGTCCTGCGCACGAGTGGGGGGAACGCCTTTCATCCCCGCGGAGGACTGGGCATCGATCTGCGCTTTCTGGGGACCGGCGACAGCGTTCATCTGTTGGGTCAGGTTTTCCACTTTGGCCTTGGCATTGTTCCAGACCGTGATGGTGTTTTGCCAGGCGGTCAGGTTGGCCACGGATTTGTTGGCATTGTAATTGGCTTCCGCCTGATCCATCGCCTTCTTGGCCGCATCCAGCTCTTTACCAGCCGTTTCCAACTCCTTACCGATATCATTCAGTTGCTTCTCCACCCCCTCGGCAGAGGAGTAGTTGGCGTTGTCCGGCGGCCAGGGGATGCTGAAGGCGAACTGGTAGAGGTAGGGAGGACTGGGAGAAAACGAAGGAATCATCGGCATCCAGAAGTGGTTGGCGTTGCGCAGGCTGAGGAACTCCTCCAACCCCTGACCTCCTCCGAAAAACAGGTTGATGATGGCGGCCGGGCCGGTCGACTTGGAGACCAGACTTCCGGTTTTGTCGCCGCTGCTGGTAGCATTGGTCTGCAACTGGTTGCGAGCATCCTTGATAACGGTCAGCAGGGCGGCCTGATACTGGCGTAGCGGGAACTTCTTGTTCTTGAAGGCCACCCCGTTCCCCAGGTCCACGGTGGCTTTCCCGTCCACGGTGTGAGCTTCACCATAGGTCACGTTGGCCACAGAGACATTTTTGAGAGCGGTCGCCACCGCTTTGACGCCCGAATATGCTTCCACGGAATTGCGTGGGTCACCGAAAGGTGGATTGGCCCAACCCTCCATGTTGACGATCTTGATATTGCCCGCGGGAGCGTAGGCGGCGTAGCCAGGAACCGCGGTCATCACCGTGGTGTAAGTGTTTTTGCCGAACACGCGCAAACCCACATCGGGGGTGGTGGGAGTGAACTTGAGAGTATCGTGGGAGGCGGTCTTGTCCACATTCTTCAGATCGGGCAAGCCGTTAGTGCGGTCGAAGATCTTGGCCGACATCAAGGGGCCCATCACCGGCGTGCCCGCTGTCGTCACATTGGTGGTGACAGCCGTAACCAACAGATCGCCGGGCGACGGCATATTCAAGCAGAGTCGGCGCTGTTCGTAGCGCAGGCCCTCGCGAAAACGCAGGCCCGCTTCCTCGGCCATATAAGTCTGACGGGCTATCCCCTGGTAGTGGGAGAGGGCGAGGACCACGGCCATCAACATTGCGATGACCATCATTACGGCGATGAGCGCGCTGCCCCGGGATCGTTTCCTGATGCCCATGGTTAGATGGCACCCCCTGTCCTGGTAGATTTGAGACCTTGACCCTAGCACGTTGTAAAAATTATGGGCTGTGAGAGAAAATACAAACCTGGAATTGTTCGAAGCGGTCCGGTCGGGCAAGTCTATCGGGCAACGTCAATCTGGTAGGCATTCGAATCCCCCCTTCAAACAGAAGGGGGTTGGTCAATTTGGCCTAAAATCCTTCGCGGATGGGCGCTCCAACGGCTGCTTCCCACTCCTCCCACCCGGCCGGTATCTGGCTTTCGCATTCTGAGACCAGACCCACTTGCCAGACCTGGGCTTTGCGGTCACCTCCTCAACTGCGCTGACTCGTGTGCCTACCATCGTCACCTGGTTCATCGACCCTGTCGACCTTCAACTCTCCGCTAAATGCCTCAACTTCCAACAGATGATACTGCCCAAATCCGTCGGGTGCGGCATAGTTGCGGTAATCCTTGGGGGTTTCGAATGACAGTTCAACTTTCATGTCAATTCCTTCCAGGTGGGCTGCTACAACCCGGGCCTCGATGTGAATGTTGTGCGACCAGACGGCCACCAACGCGTGTTGACGAAAATCTACCGGTGGCATTTTCAGCAAAGGGTCCTGGCTGGGCGGGGCAGGCTGCTTCATCTGAACACGCTCTTTGGGCAGCCTGTCTACAAAGGCCTCATACTCCGCCTGGGTCCGCAGCGCTGTCCAACCCCGCCCGCGGCACTGGATTAACCCCCGCAAACTGAGCGCCTGAGCCCAGGCGCAAGCGCAAGCGCAAACGAGCCACAGAACACCTGACCATCTTTTCACTTGGACAGGCCCTCTGCGATTGCAGGTAACAGTACACAGAGGTCGTCGTGCGACTTGAATGTGGCCAGGGTGTCGTGGGCGGTGGGACCTTGATTGACGATCAGGTAAGGCACGCCCCGCCGGGCAGCCCGCAGGGGCACCGAGGCGGCCGGCTCTACCTGGAGGGTGGACCCGAGCGAGACGACCATGTCGGCCACTTCGGCGGCGCCAAAGGCGCGCTCCAGAAGCGCCTCGGGCAAAGGTTGTCCGAAGCTCACCGTGGTCGGCTTGAGAAAGCCCCCACAGGGACAGAGCGGGCAGCGACGGGTTCGTTGAAACTCTTCAAACGGGCCGGCCGGGTCTTGGGTTGCTCCGCAAGTGAGGCATCCGATCAACCGATTACTACCGTGAAGCTCCACAATCCGCTCTTCGGTGACTCCGGCCCGATGGTGCAATCCGTCGATATTCTGGGTCACCAGTGTATCCAGGGCTCCCATCTTCTCCATTTTGGCCAGGGCCAGATGGGCGGCGTTAGGCTGGGCGTCGCGGAAGCCCTGGTAACCTTCGAGCTTGTAATCCCAGTATTCGACGCGGCTGGCCTCTGATTCCAGAAAATCTTGAATGTAGACGGGCTGTCGCTTCTTCCAGATGCCCTGCGGGCCCCGAAAATCTGGAATACCTGAACCGGTAGAAATACCCGCACCGGTAAAGACCAACACCCGACGAGCCCGGACCCAGTAGTCGACAAAATCCATCTTGGAGAATTCCTCAGGCGATCGGGCAACCCTCGCTGAGTAGGGCCAGACATGATACAGTGAGGTGGCGGCCGTCACCGGCGCGGTGAATTTCTGCGGGACCGCACAGGGAGTTCTTGATGGGTAGAAACATGAAAGCTCGCGGGCTGGCCTTTGTGGGGGCTGGCTTGGCCGGCATCCTGGTCCTCTTACCCATACCGGTGATGGACTTGCTGATGATGCTGCCGATGCAGTTGTTCATTGCCTTTGGAGTGATGGGCATCTCCAAGCGCAAGATCGGTGTAAAGAAACTGGTCCCCCTGATCCTGGTATACAGCCTGGTTGGCTCGGCCATGGGCTTGGGTCTGGAAATCAGCCTTCTATTTTTGGGCAAGTTCCTGCTGGCCCCATTTGCCTTCGTCTGGTGCTACCTCCTGGGGGAACTGGTGCTGCTACTGGGAAGCGAAGAGCCCTAGCGTTTTCCCAGGTTCTCCGCGAAATTTTCGGTATTGCCAATGACTTTGTCTCCGGCTTGAGGCACCTCGCCCGGAAACAGCCAGTGCAAAATCCCGTCGCGATCTACACAGGTGGGCTCGCTCACGGCCCCTTGAGGCAGGGGCGCTTCCTCTGGCGGCGGGGCCGGTTGATAAGTCTCTGTAGGCAGAGTGGGGTCAAACTCGAGGGTGTATTCGACCTCCTCTCCCCGCATGCTGAAAGTCTGCTGGTGCCTGTAGGTGCTGATCATGTCGAAACAAAAGGAACCGTTAACGACTCCCAGTCCCAGTAGGGTGGAGTCGTCATACTGTTTCTTGAGTTGGTCTACCAACTCTCCGCCCGAGACCGGTTTGCCTTCCTTACTGAGGCTCTGCAGAGCCTGGCGAACGTCCTTCAGGTCCAGATATTCGGCGCCTTTTTCGGTCTCCAAGGTCAAATAGGCATCAGAATCGTCGATGCGGCCGTTCTTGTCCACGTCTACCCAGGCCGTCCCCTCCTTGTCGCGAAGCGGGTAAGTTTGCGGCGTGGTGTTGCCTGTCAACGCGTTGATCATGACTGTCTCCCCTATGATGTCTCTGTTGGGTGACAGTCTACCGAAGTAGCTTGAAAGTTTGCTGAAAGGCTTGGCACAGAGGGCCCCCGCCACCATCGGGAGCTGCCATGGATGTGCCGCTTTTGGCGCCATACTGACCGTTTTTCAAAGTGGAGAGATCAGGACATTGGGAGCGCGCTTGGGCGCGGTGATGGCCTTTGGGAAGTCCGGCGTGGACTCGGCTGCGGTGCGGCCAACCTTGCCTTTAAACGGCTGAGGCGGTTGGGGCAGGACTTCTTGCGCCCCTACCGGCAAGGCAATGACCACGCCCAGGACGGGGAGTTTGGCGCTCATTTTCATGGTTGTGACCTTTCTGGCTGCGCGCGGAGCCACATGCCGTCTTTCTGCAACAGGGCAAGAAGTTCACCTCTCCCTTTAGGATCTTTTCAGGGGGACGCTCTATTCTGAAGGCGTGAAAGTCCAGACCATCCATCCGGTCCTGCAGCCGCGACTGCAACGCCCCAAAGAGTGGAAGCAGGGCGCCGCCGACGTAGTCACGCTGGGCGTGGCCAGCGTCGCCGGGGCCTTTTGGGGGCCGATTGCCGGTGCCGGTGTTGGTGCGGCCGGCGGTGCCGCCGCCGAAAGTATGCTGGTCGGCGAATTCTCCTCGCAGCATCGCACTCCGCTGATCGCTCGCCAAGCCGCGGTCGGACTGGCCGCGGGGCTGGGCGCATCCACCATGGATTTACTGCTGGGAACGGTGCACCCGGCCCTCAATATCGGTCTGGGTCTGGCCTTGGGAGGCGCAGCCGCGGCCCTGTTACCCAACCGCCCCAAAAGTGCAATTCAAGATCACTGGGCCAATCTGGAGACCACTCAGGCTCCGGAGCTCTGGCAACGTGGTCTGACCGGCCAGGGAGTCGGCGTGGCCGTGCTCGACACCGGAATCGATAATCATCCCAGCCTGCAGGGCAACATTGTGGCCTATCACAACTTTGTAGGTAACGAGCAAAACATCCACGATGATCATCATCACGGCACCGCCATGTCGGGAATCGTCAGTGGCCTGGGCCGCAACCAAGAGTATCCCGCAGTGGCTCCCAATTCGCAATTGATTGCTTTGAAGGTGGCCGATGCAGCCGGCCGAGTCCAGGTGGACAAGATCGCCGAGGCCATTCGCTGGGCCACCGAAAATCGCGAGCGTTATAACATTCGCGTCCTGAACATGTCCTTTGCCGCCGACCCGGGCGACGACCCCGTGCAACTGGCCGAAATCAGCAAGGCGGTCGACGAAGCAAGCGCCAAAGGCATGATTGTTGTGGCCTCAGCCGGCAACGACGGACCCGAACCGTCGCCCATGATGGCGCCGGCTGCCGCTTCGACGGCTCTGGCCGTGGCCAGCCAGGATTGTTTTGCCAGCAACAATTCCGCCCACCACCAGCTCTCCGAGTTTTCTCACCGCTCTCCCGAGTCCAGCCTCGGCCCAACCGTGACGGCACCCGGTTCAGGCTGGCTGCAGCCCGTTACGGGCGGCGGCTACCTGAGCGACAGTGGCACTTCGCAGGCCGCCGCGGCTCTTTCGGGTGTGATGGCCCTTTGGACCCAAGCTGTCCCCACTCTGACAGCGGCCCAGGCGAAAGCCGCGCTCGTGCACACCTCGGTCAGCCTGCAAGCCGGCCCAGAGGCTCAGGGGGCAGGCTCGGTGAGGGCACGGGCCGGTCTGGACTACTTACTTGCCCAGCCATAGTTCCCGCATGACCAGGAGCTCAAGTCGGAAGTTAGAAAACAGCCAACATGCCCCCGGTAGTTATGGTCACAACTCTGGAGAACGCCGAAGAGGCTGATCTAAACTGGTGGCTTCAAGTCCCCCATGCCGTTCGCATTGAAGGGGTACTGGTTCGCTTTGTCAGGAGAAACCGTGCCCCATCAATATTCGGATTTTGAGGACCTGTTTCGCTGCCTCAACGCTGTCCAGGCAAACTACCTGGTGATTGGCGGCTATGCTGTGGCCTACCACGTAGGTCCTCGCTATACCAAAGACATTGACCTCTGGATTGAAGCAACCACTGACAACGCACAGAGAATCTCGGACGGCCTGGCGACTTTATTGGCGACCTGGGTCTGACGCTGGAGCAGTTGACCCGGCCCGAAACTCTCATTATTCTGGGAGTCCCCCCGAATCGCGTGGACATCCTCACTCACCTGGAGGGCCTGGACTTCCAGGAGGCCTGGGAGCGCCGCTGTGAGGGCACTTACCGGGCAGAGGCGGTTCCCTATTGAGGACTTGATTTTTTCCAAAAAACAGGCCGGTCTCCCTCAAGATCTGGCAGATTTGAGACGCCTGGAGCGACTTCGGCGCCAACGCCCTTAAACCTCATGGGTCAGCGATCTGCTCCAGAGTGGCGCCCGCCCGATAAAAAATCCAAGGCTGCTGCTGGACCAGTTGGGTCAACTGGTCGGCCACCCGCCAACCGGCCAGCGACTCCTGAGGGGTTGGCCAGCTGGCTTTGGCCCAAATTGTCGAGAAAGGACTGATCGGTTTCGACTCTTCGTCGCCGCGCTGAAAACGCTCCAGGTAGGCATTGGCCGGCTGAGCAGTGGGTCCAAGCAGCACCAGGGGGTTGGTGGCCGAGGACAGCCAGTTGGACCATGGCGTCGCGCACCGCTCGCTTGTTGACCAAATCCCCGGTGGCACCAAACACGTAAAACGAGCCGACGGGAGGGTCGCATCGACCCCACCAGTAATTCAATCCAGGGGATGCGGGTACAGACTTCGCCTGGCACACGAGGGCCGGACGATCCAAGGGAGGGAAGTAGGGCGGAAACATGGGCCAATCCTGATTGTTCAGTCCTTGGGATTTTCGAAGCGCTTCTCGTAAATGCTGTGCATGTGGCGTGCTTCCGATCGAGCCACGTCCATATTTATTTCGGCGTTGTCGCGCTTCCACAGGCCGGTCCCAAAAGCCGTCATCCCGATGCCAGCGCTAACGGCCACAGGAACCGCCAGGCCCGCAGGCAGACTGCCACCCATCATGATTGACTGAACCGCCATTACGCCCAATGAGGTGAATAAAACACTCATTCCGACCAGCGCCCGAGTGTGACCCGACGAGGCCTGTGAGCGCAGGTCGCTGACCTTGCGGTCGGCATCCCAAACTTCTTGTTGCAACTCGAACCGGTCCATCTGCCAGGGATTCTTCTCGTGGTCCGGCTTGGAGGCGCCCAGGCCGCGGGGCCAGCCAGGCGTGGATGATTGATGGATAGAGATTTTCATGTCCTCAGCATAGACCACCGGCCTGAAAAGTTTCTTAACCGCACTGAAGTGCCCTTTGTGAAATAGTTAGAATGACTTCACGACAGTCGCGAGACGAACTTATGTCGCCACTTTTCCACGGGTTTGATCCAAAAGAGGTAGAGGACGGCCGCCACCAACAAAGACGACCCTACGCTGGCGACTCCAAGTGAAGCAGGCTGAACACCCATCAATAAGAGAAGTTGCACCAGGACGAAGTGGCACAAATAGATCGGAAAGGAGAACTCTCCTATGGCCCGGTCGAATTGGTTGTGACCACAGAGTGAAAACAAAATCACCACCACGATAGCCCACACGGGATAGCTGAGGAGTACGGCGCATTCATAATAGTCTCCCGCGCTACTGACCATGCCTGCGTGAAGTCCACAGCCAGCCGTCAACAATAGAAGGATTGCGAGATACGGCCTCCAGCCGGAACAGTTGGGAAGTCGTCCCTGCACATCGAATTTTTGACACATCCGAAAGGCCACCACACCTAAGAGAAAGAGCGAAATTTCGAAAGGGAAAAACCGATAGGTGAAGGGGTCATGCTGCAGTCCCAGCCATCGATAAGCATAGACTCGGCCCACGGTAGAGAGGGCTATAACGGCAACAATCCAGGGCGTGGTCAATCGGTTGAGCACGGGTGCGATGACATAAAATACCTCCTCAAGACCCACGGACCACATCTGTGGAACAAGCAAGAACAGGTAGAGCGGAGCGGGGTCGAGCAAAAAATTCGCCGTAAAGTGCAGCGGGCGGTCGCCTGATTGTGACAAGAACAAAACCCAATCCTGGCCAAACTGGGTAAAATTGGTCAGGGCCGCAAGGACAAATCCCTCCTGACCATTGGTTTCTGGCGTTCGCGACCAGAAAGCATTCAACAGTAACCAGTCTCCCGTCGATACCCCCGTTGCACAACAAATCCCCAAAGTCAGGAAGAGGACCAGGTAGTAGGAAGGAAAGATTCGTAGCCAACGAGATACATAAAATTTCTTGACCGAGCGGTACTGCGGGCCGGAAAGGATTAAGGCCATATAGAATCCACTGATAATATAGAACACCTGGACGGCCTGGCGACCGTCGTGGGTGACCCAGGGCAAAAAACGGGAAGAATGGCCCGCCACCACACAGAGTGCCAGGTACACCCTCAGCCAGCCCACGGAAGAGACCTCCTGAGCCCGCCTGATGATTGCGGTTTCCTGTCGACCAAATCGCCGATGGCTCCAAACACGTAAAGACGAGCCGACGGGAGGGACCCCACCAGCATTTCAATCCAGGGGGTGGCGGGCGCAGGTTCGGCCTGACGCACCATGGCCGGGCGATCCAAAAGAAGCAAGGAGGCAGGAAACATGGGCCAATCCTAATTGTTCAGTCTTTGGGATTCTCGAAGCGCTTCTCGCGCTTCCACTGAGCCGCCTCCATCTGCCAGGGATTCTCTCCTGGTCCGGCTTGGAGGCGCCCAGGCTCCGGGGCCAGTTGGAGCTGGATGGATGGGTGGAGGGAGATTTTCACGTCCTCAGCATAGGCCAGCGTCCTGAAAGGTTTCTTAACGGAGGGCGCCGCACATAGCAGCGACCGTGAATCCTCAGCTTCTGGACCTGCTCGAGCGCTTTAGGGCCCAACGCGCTTTCCGTGCTCAAAATTATCTCTCGGCCCGCCTGTGTGTGTTGGACAACTATTTTCGCCAGGCAGGCATTCGAGCTGCGGTTGTGGGCCTGAGCGGCGGCATCGACTCGGCCGTGGTACTGGCTTTGCTGGTCCGGGCTGCGGCCATGCCAGGCACTCCGCTGCGCAAGGTGGTGCCAGCCCTGATCCCCATGTTTGTGGAGGCCGGCGCCAGCAACCAGGACACGGCCCTGGCCCGAGGCCGGGAAGTGGCTGCTGCCTTCGGCCTCGAGGGCGCTCTGGTCGACCTTTCTGGATCGCTTGAAACCATGAAGGCGGCCGTGGACCAGGGCTACGGGCGGGTGGGTCTGCCCTGGGCCACCGGCCAACTGGTTTCCTATATTCGCACCCCCGCCCTCTACTATCTGACCGCCCTGCTGACCGAAGACGAAATGCTGGCCGTGCTGTGCGGCACCACCAATCGCGATGAAGGCGCCTATATCGGCTTTTTTGGCAAGGCCTCCGACGGCATGGTCGATCTCCAACCGATCTCCGACCTGCACAAAAGCGAAGTACGTCAACTGGCCCACCTGCTGGGTGTTCCCGCCAGCGTCATCGAGGCCACCCCCACCGGCGACACCTACGACGGCCGACCCGATGAAGCCATGATCGGCGCCCCTTATGACTTCCTAGAACTCTACGAGCACTGGTTGTGCGCCGGCAAACCCCAACTGCGGTTGGACAGGCCGGCCACGGCTCAATGGAACAACTGGGCGGCCGCGCTGGAAGAATTGCATGGTAAAAACCTGCACAAATATCTGGCCGGCTCGGTGGCCGTGCATCTGGATATACTCGAGCGTCCCGTGCCGGGGGGTTGGCGCAGCGAAGTCTATGGCCCCTGGGCGGCCGGGCCAGACCCGAGTGGGAAACTGGTGGGAGAGTTTCCGCTGAGCTCACTTCCCTTGCAAGCCCCCTCCCCCACCTGCCATCGTCTCCTCGATTTTGGGGACGCCTGTCTGTGTATCGATGACCTGCTCAGCCCCCAAGAGTGCGCCCAAATTTACCATGAAGTCTTAAGTCAGGCCCAGATTCCCGTGGGTGTGCACGGGCGCACCTCCGACGAGGTGCGCAGCGGTGGATCGACACGGGCCACCGCTCACTCTCCAGTTTGGGCCGCCGAGTTGTGGCGCCGGTTGGCCGCCGTGATTCCCCAGCTACGGGTGTTGGACGAACTCAGTTCCACCGATCATGGGGGGCACCCGATCTGGCGAGCCGTGGGCGTCAATCCAGTGTTGCGCTTTATCTGCTACCGCCAGGGGGGCCAACTGGTGCCCCACTACGACGCCGGCTTTGATTTTCAGGATGGTAGGCGCTTCACGCTGATGAGCATGGTGGTCTACCTCAATACTTTGAGCGAGGACGCTGGCGGCCAGACCCGCTTTTTGCGCGACACCCAGCGCGGTCTCCCGGTGAACGAGCGCAATCATGAGGATTGGGAAAGACCGGCCAAGGATTCGGAAATCCTCACGGGAGTAAGGCCTGTCGCCGGCCGCGCCCTGCTCTTTGATCACCGCCTGCTCCACGACGGCCAACCCTACGCGGGCCAGGACCCTCGTCTACTGCTGCGCACCGACATCATTTTTGAACGTTGCGGCTTGCTGCCAGGGCAATCCGGCCAACCTGCACCCGAGCTGAAATGCTTGGGCCCGACGAAGCTGCAGGCAGATCCCTTTTACGGGCCCCTGACGGGCCTGATTGGCGTGGACGGAGCCGAGGAAGCCGGTTACTTCGAAGATTCGCGGTGCAGCCCAAAGGCCGACCCGCGGGCCGATACGGACTGGCTTTGCACTCCCACCTTTAAGGCCCGCAACAACCTGGCTGGCCATCAGGGTCGGCCCCTGGCCGTATTGCTGACCACCGGGGCCCTGTGTCCGGTTCACCCGGGCCACCTAGAAATGATGGAACAGGCCAAACTGGCCCTGGAAAAACAGGGAGTATGTGTGCTGGGCGGCTATCTGTCACCCTCCCACGACGAATACGTCATGGGTAAATGCGGCCACCAGGTCCCCTCGGCTGCTCATCGCCTCCATCTCTGTCGTCAGGCCGTGCTCCACAGCGACTGGTTGATGGTAGATGAGTGGGAGGCTCTGCACACTTCGGCAGCGCTCAATTTCAGCGACGTGCTCGAGCGCCTGAGCGCGTATCTCAACCGCCATCTCGCCTGCGCTCAACCTATCCGGGTCTATTACGTTTTTGGCAGCGACAATGCGCGATTCAGCCTGACCTTTGTGCAGCGAGGCCAGGCCATCTGTGTAGAACGTCCCGGCTTCACCGACCGGTTGAACAAATACGCGGCCCACCCGTTGCTCCGGGACAATCCTCGAGTCACCTTCTTGCGCGGAGTCAATCTGCCCGATGTAGCCTCCACCCAGGTGCGTCAGGGCGATTTTGGGGTGCTGACCCCCCCAGTACGCGCCCTCTGGCAGGACTGGCAGGACACCCAGCCAGGCACACGACCGACCCGGCTTTTCTTGCGCGATGAAGGCGAGTGGGCTGTGCAGCATTGGGCCCAACGGCTGGGCGCGGAGGCCCTGCAGCAAGCCTGCCGCCGCTTTATGGACGGGGTAGGAGAAGCCGTTCAGCAAGGGTTTCGCCAGGCCCGCCTACCCGATCCACCCAGCCCTCTGGACCTGTGCGTACTCTCCATCCAGGAACAACGCCAGGGCGCCCTGCACCGCGCTCAGGGGGCCTCCATTCTGAGCCTCGACCCCTGCATGCCGGGGGCTTACAATCTGGGCGTTTCGCGCTGTTTTGAGCTGTGCGCCAACGAGATTCGGCCCGGACTGGTGGCCCGTCCCGGGTGGCCCGCCCTGGACAGGCAACTGGCCGCCATTCCGGCTGGCAGTTACTGGCTGGTAGACGACGATATCGCCACCGGACACACCATGAAAGAAGTCATAGCCTGCCTGCCCGAGCACTGCAAAATTGAGCACCAAGAAGCCTTGTGTCAGCTACCCGACCTGCGTGCCAGCGGTCTGGTGGACCTGGGAGATTTCCGGGATTTTCTGTTGGGATCGTGGGAAGGAGGGCTGGTGGTGGTCCTCCCCAATGGACAGTTGGCCAGAGTGCCCTATCTACAACCCTACGTCAATCCGGCTGACCGTCTCAGTCTGCCTATCTCGCAGAGCTTCGCCTTTTCCAGACGTATCTGGCAACTCAACCTGGAGTTTTTTCAGCAGTTTGGGCTCACCCTTGGCGACACTCCCCCCGCCTTCCGGCAACTGACCGATTACCTGGGCCTGCCTCACAGCCTGAGTCTGGCCGAGTGGTGCCGCTGGCACCTGGCGCGCATGGCTGAGACCGAGTAAGTTGCCGGCCAGAGTTTTCCTCTGCTTCGCCTACTTTTTTCTGGTCATGGCCTCTTATTACACGCTCAAACCCGTGCGCGAGGCCTTCTTTCTCGACTCCGAGGGAGTGGGTAACTTTCCCAAAGTCCATATTCTGCTGGTCTTTGTTACCTACGCCGCAGCCCAACTCTATGATTCGCTGGCACGCGTCTACCGGGGGGGCTGGTTGGCGGCACGCACTGTGCCGGTATGCGCCATACTGATCGTGCTCTTTTGGGCCGTACTGCGCGGCAGCGCGCCCGGCTCGACAACCTTTCGAGTCCTGGTCTGGACCTATTACCTGGGGGTCTCGCTCTATTGTGTTTTCGTGGTGGCCTTTTTCTGGTCCCTCACCCACAGCGTTTTTACTCCCGAGGACGGAAAGCGCCACTACGGCATGATTGGGCTGGGCGGCATCCTGGGGGGAGCGGCCGGGGGCCTGCTCACCAAAGGACTGGTCCCGCTGCTGGGAAGCGCCAATATGCTGCTGGTCAGTGCGGCCCTGCTGCTGCCGTGCTTTGCACTGGGCCTGATTTTGGATCGGAGCCGTCTACCCGACTCGCTGCGGGTAGACCCTCGACCCAAAAGCAACCCGCGCACTTCCCTGAGCTTGCTCTTCCAAGACCGCTACGTAGGCGCCATCGCCGGGTTAATTCTGTTGGTTATGGCTTTCGAAGAGTTCGGGGATCATCAGACCCAGCGCTTGCTCTTTGAATTTCACCTCAGTGGGGATCCGTTAACCCTCTTCTATGGCCAACTGTACACCGGCACCAACCTGATTGGCTGCCTGGTAAGCATGCTGCTTACGCGAGCCATTCTGACCCGATTCGGGCCCGGGCCTGGCCTCTTTTTATTGCCTCTGGCTGCAGCCTTCAAAGCCATCGCCGTGCTGATCTGGCCCTCTCGGGAAACGCTGTTATTCACGCTGAGCCTCAATTTAGGGCTACTCCATCTTTCAAGCCTCTAAAGAACTACTCTACACGCCCACTTCGGATGAGATACGCTTTCGGGCCAAGACCATGATCGACACGTTTTGCTTTCGGCTCGGGGCGGGAGTAGCCGCCCTGGTGGTGCTGCTCTACCTGTTGCAAAGCACCCTGGCAGCCATCTCTGGCTGCATCGTTATCTGTGCGCTGGGGTCGACGCTGGTGGGTGGCTGGTTACAGTGGCGCTTTCTTCAGTTGACGCGTAGCCCAGGCTCTGTTCAGCCAGGCGAGCCAGGTTTGCCGGGCCCGTCCGCTTGATCTCTTGCAAAGCCTTTTTGGCTGCTTCTTCGTGACTGTAGCGGAGCATGTAAATGGCGTTCACCTGCAGCCTGCCCTGGCGGTATTGAGCCCACTCCACCGCCTGTTGGCTGGAAACCCTACCGCTGACCAAAAAATCCTGAAGCCAGCGAGCGTAGTTCGAGCCGCCCAAAATCCGACCAACCGGGCGCTCTATTCCTAGCTGAAGATCCAATGCCGTATGACCCGCAAAGCTGACCAGCATAAACGTGGCCAGAGCGATATTGAGGCGATGGAGAAAGCGATCTTGGGCAAATTCTCGCAGCCGGACCAACAGCCACACCGTCAGGAAGTAGTAGTAGGGTAAGGGGCCCAACCACAAACCACCGCTGACCACGGCCAGGAGCAGCATGGTGATCGACCGCGACACCTGACGCGAGTCGATCAGACCACGACGACGCCGATAAGCCAGCTGCACAAACCACCACAGCAAGGCCCCGGTGATCCACAGGGGCAAGAATGGCTGGTGGTAGTAGAACACACTGAACAGATCGGCCCCGTACATGTCAGGCGCGGGCCGCTACAGGACGCTTAACGCTGATTGGCCGGAGGCTGTTGGGCGGGAGGTTGAGGGGCCGGCGGGGCCGGGAACTGATAAGCGAGAGCGCCGTGGGCATTGAGTCGACGCCCGTCCACAACCGCACCCTGCCAATGGTCCAGCTTATCGGCGCCTTCAAAGAGGCGGGTCTTGATCTCCTCGTTGCTGGCGTTGGGGTAGAGGGATGCCACCAGGCCAGCCACACCGGAAACGTGGGGGGTGGCCATCGAGGTTCCACTCTTGGAGCCATAGCTGTTGTTGGGAATGGTGGACAAAATGTCTTTGCCAGGGGCGGCTATGTCAACGCTGGTGGCGCCGTAGCAACTGAACTTGGCCTTGTTGTCGGCGCGGTCACTGGCAGCCACGGCCACGTTGTTGTCCAGCACGTAGCTGCTCGGGTAGTGAGGAACCTCATCGTTGTCGCTACCGTTGTTTCCAGCGGCCATGATGTGTAACGCCGGTGAGCTCTTGAAGGCGTCTTCAATCGCCTGATTGGCGGCTCCGCCGCCCCAAGAGTTGGAGGTGATACGAGCGCCATTCTGAGTGGCGTAGTTAATACCACGGATGATGGCGGCGGCATTGGTGGATCCGCTGTTGTTGAAAATCTTGACAGCCATTACCTGAGCCTGCTGGTTGACGCCCACGACGCCCTCTCCGTTGTTGCCGACAGCGGCGATGGTGCCGGCACAGTGAGTGCCATGAGAGTGACCGTCGAGCGGGTCGCCGGTGTTGGCAAACGCGTTGTAGCCGTAAACGTCGTCGGTGACGCCGTTGCCGTCGTCGTCGATACCGTTGCCAGCAATCTCACCTTTGTTCACCCACAGGTTAGCCTTTAAATCAGGATGGTTGTAGTCAATGCCGGTATCAATGACGGCAACAATGGGGGCATCGTGTCGGCCGCTGTGAATGGCCCAGGCCTCCGGCGCGTCGATATCGGCATCGGGTTTTCCGCCGTTTTGGCCCTGATTGTTCAGGCCCCACAAAGCAGACTGGAGGTCGTTGGGAACGCTGCTTACCGGTGGCTGGGTGGGCTGGCGCGGGGGGGCTTCGTCCTCGCTTTTGGAAGGATCGATGTAAAAGTTATGATTGAGTTCCGCGTATTCCACCCGTGCGTCGTTGGAAAGGCGCTTCTTCATATGTTGAGCGTCCTGGCCTGGATGCAGGTCGAGCAATAGCAGTCGACCGGTCTCCTGACCGCGCAATTCTGACTGGGGAGTGAGGTCATCGTTGACAGTAGCGCCGTAAGCTTCGGCAAAACTATCCCCGTCAAGGTTCATCCCTTCACGCAGTCGCACCAGCAACTGATCTTCCTCAAATGCCGGTTTCTCGCTCTTCTGAAAACCATCCGTCGGCAGGGTGCCCTCGCTCTTGTTGGCGGGTGCACTCTTGGTCTGATTTCTCAGTCCGCCGAGTTGAAGGTTAGTGGGATTGATCACTGGGGTAACCTCCTACTGTGTCGTCCTACTGTGTCTTGATCTCAGGATAGGGCTCAGACCCCCCCAGGTCGTTACAGTTATATGAACAGACAGTCAGTATGTTTTGCCAATGCATGACTGCGAAAGGGCTTAAATGTTGAAAATTTTTACACTCTGGTGGGCGCTCCACAAGTCCCCACCCCAGCCTCCCCGCCAGACCAACTGATCGATTTTGGAGGCCTCGGGCCCCCCTGGAGCTAAATGACGGCTCCTAAGAGTGGCCGTCATGGCGTGATTCGGCTGCTGCCAAGGTGTAGGAAATAGTTACAGATGGGGCCTCGCCGGGTGTTTATCCTGGGGAAATGAACTCTCTCACTTATTTTCAGGGAGCAAAGTGCACTGTTCGCGCCTTCCCCCCGGGAACCCACACCTTGAAATTGGACCCCGGTCAGCAGTGCTTCTTTCTTAGCGGTCGGGCTGAAGTCGTGGGCACGGAGCAGTTTGTCGGGTTTCAGGTCGGGCCTATTGTGGCGGGAGATGTAGGTTTGTCTTTGCAGTTACGGGTTCTAGATAAGCTTTATTGTCAGCTCGGCTACGCTTGTGCCGAGCTGGCGCGCGAATTTGAAGCCAAGATTCAAGGGCTGCAGCGACAATTCAACGGGTTTAGAGGTGGGTGGCGGTCCGTCGACGGAACCCTTCCTGGGAGTACACCCGTGCTGGTGGTCTGTGCCGCGCCCGGTCCACTCTCACGGCAGTTGGTGCATTGGGGCATACCTTTTGGAGTGATAGATCTCTCCTATCTGTGCGACCAGAAGGTGGGCTCGCCTCAGTGTGAATTGCGACGCTGGAAGGAAGCGTTGCTCCAGTTGCCGCTAAGATTTCGAGAGACCCTGCTGATGCGTCGAGAAGACACTGCATGGCTTTGGGCGCCGGGCGGCCAGTCGCTCGAGCAGGCTCTGGTGGACCTGCCCCGGATTCAGCACCCGCATACACCGCGAGAAGAGTCCTGGTTGGGCCAGGTGGTGGACCACTGGCGCACCCTTGGTTATTCGCGCGAACTCGATTGCGACCTGGCGGTCTTCGCCAAGTGCCAGGTTTCTTCGGACTTTGCCGAGCACTACGGGCTCTCTGTGGTGGCTCGGGTCAATCCCGGCTGCTTCGGACCGCGACTGGAAGTGCGCTGGTCGCAACATTGGCTCTTCTACCGTTTTGTCTGTCGAGATGTTTGGGAGTGCTGGCGTGTGCCTCTTCTTGGGGGCGGCAAGCTGGACTTTGGCAACAAGGAACTGGTGGGCTCACAACACTGTAGCCTGACCCACCAAGAGATGGTCAAATGGTGTCGACGGTAACTGATAGCGGGCCTGGAAGTGGCCGGTCTGGCTGGTAAAGAGCGGATGGGCGGAGGGTAAATGCTCGAGCCGGTAGGCAATTTAAGCCCCCCTTCCGTTTTGAGCGGTTTGGTCACTTGGGCCCTAAGAACCTTCGCTGATGGGCGAGTAATGGCAGGTTGCCGGTCCCGAAGCTTGGTGGTCCTAAGTTTGAGCTCCCTAAGATAATCTTTGCCGGCCGTGCCATTGACGGCCGTGAAGAAGTCGTTTTTGCCGTCAGCCCGCCTGGCTTTGCAGACGTAGAATCCTTGTGGGCTCAGGGATACGATGCCATCAGAAAAGGCCGACAGCGATCCGGCCGGCGGCTCCAGGTCGGCCTGTTGCCGTCTGAAAAGAGGAGCCTGGCGTGGCTCTGATGGTCGGCGGCTTGATAGAGGCACAGACCAGCCTCGTTGATCGGCAGCGAATTTTTCGCCGAAAAGATCGCCCACCTGGGCCTCATCCACGTGATTGCCTACGTCGCCAACCGCCTCGACCCCGCCGAACGAGTCGCGGCCGTGCTCGGACCAGGGCGCTTTCGGGCAGACCGAAGACTCGATCAAACCCGAGCGTAAACAAGAAATTGTAGACCAGAAAGAAGACCACCATTCCCAGTTGCAGCACCAGTGATTGGGCCAGCGACACCTGAAAACTCCATCTAGCCCGGCCTCCCGAAAGTCGACCACTGAATCTGCAAGACCAACTCACAAGCAACTCACCCTTGCGTTTTCGCCTAAAAGCAAATCCGTGCATATCCCACCTGATCGGCCACCGCGAGGAGTAGAGGGAATCCGCAGCAGACTCAGTAATCCATGTGTCGATGAGACGAATGTCCCGATCTCTGCTGGCCGCGGCAACGCTATTGAGCGTTTTGAGCGGATGTGGCGGCGGCGGATCCACCCCCAGCAGTTCTCCAGCGGCGGGCAGCAGTTCCGGCCCTGGAGGTTCGGGTCCGGTGGCCCAGCCTACGGGCAAGATTCTGATTACCTCCGTGTTGGCCAGGGCCATCCCGAGCAACATCGACCAGCTGATCTTTCGTGGCCGGGATGGGCAGGGGAATGTTGTCTACGGGCCGATCTCCCGCGCCAAGGCCGCACTCATAGTGCTGGAAGGGGTGCCGCTCTCGGTGCGCACTCTGGAAATCGACTACCTGCAGGGGTCGATCGTGCGTGGTCGCGGAACCCACTCGGTAACAGTTTCCAGTGATCGCGACGCCTTGATCGTGGATCCGACTTTTACCGACGTCGCTTACGAACTGGTGCAGATTCGCGTGCAACCTTCAGAGCTTGAATTGCGTCGAGGTCAAAGCCAGGAGCTCCGGATTGAAGGGACCTATGCCGACCAGACTCTCTCCGATGTGACCGAGTCGGCCCAGTGGACCAGTAGCAACACCAGCGTCGCCGAGGTCAACGCCGGACGCCTCTTTGCCCAAGGGATCGGCAATTGCACGATTACCTCCAGCGTCGGAAATTTTAACGCCCAGGCCACGGTTCGGGTGCTTCCTCCGCTGCTTCAGAGTCTCCAGGTGGCGCCCGTCAATGCCACCTTGCTCGAAGGCGGGCAACTCACCTATCAGGCCCAAGGACAATTCGAAGACAACAGCCAGGAAAGCCTCAGCAACGTCACCTGGAGCAGCAATGCACCTGGGGTCGCGACGATTTCGGAAGCCGGCTTGGCCCAAGCCAAGGCTCCGGGCGATTGTCTGATCCAGGCCTCGATTCAAGGCATTACGGGAAACACCACTTTGACGGTGGCAGTCAACGAAACCCTGGTCAATTTGAAGCTCACTCCAACCACGCTGTCCCTGCCTCGGGGCATGACCGCCGAGTATCGAGCTACCGCCAGTTATGCCAACGGTACGATCGTGGACGTGACCCAGTCCACGACCTTTGCCACGGCCGACCGATTGATCGCAGTGACCGGCGGGGTGTTGGGCGGGCGCGCACCGCAGCCTCCTGTCTACACCGAGTTTGCCACGTCACCCCCGCCCTTCTTTCCATTCACCCCGAACTGGATTGGAGCTGTGCTTCAGGGAAGCACTTTGGTTACAGCGCAACTCGGCTCACTGACCGATCAGGTTCCGATCACCGTGGTCGACCCGGTTCCCCTGGCTTCTCTGGTCCAGCCCGTCCAGACCCACCTTTTGGACGTGGGCGCGAACTTGCAATTGTCGAGCCTCAGCGTGCTGACCGACGATTCCCAGCAGACAGATCACCCCGCCGTGCGCGTGGTGGTCAAAAGTAGCGACTCCGTCTCGGTCGACGGCAGCCGGCGGGTCACGGCGATCCGACCGGGTGTATCCTTTTTCGACAGTCAGCATCCTCCGTTGCCCATCAGCGGTCGAGCCCTGTTATTTTCCTCATACACCTTTGACAGTCGTCAATGGGATTATTTCCAATATCCGTATGAAGACACCGTGGCCGTTGTCAACCATCCGTTGGGTCTGAACTTCACGCCTCAGACGCCACAATCGGGCCTCGGCACGATTGTGGAAGACTCGCCCTATGGGCTGGTGGGCGCCAACTATGAAGCGGGCACCGGCGGCGCCATAGCACAGATCGCCACGCCCAACACCACTCAGTTGCAGGTGGTGGCCGCGGGAAACTTTACAGACAACACTCCGTTGCAAGTATTCTTCGCAGGCCGACGTCGGGTCGCTTCCGGAGTGGACTACGGCGTGGCGGTAAAACGCGTGGTTCCCCCGTCGCTAGTGCCCTCCACCACTTACACGGAATTTCGCGACGGGACGGTGGCCGACGGCGTGGTCGCGGATTTTGATGGCAATGGACGTTCGGATGCGGCGCTCCTGATCGGTGAGCAACTGCGTATCCGGCTTTGCCAAAACGGCACGCTCGACAATCTACTGCCACCTCTGGAGCTTGGCATTGAGGCCGGCCAACTAGCCGGCGGGGATCTGAATAAGGACCAAAAGATCGACCTGATTGTTGGCCGGCCCGATGGACTGCAGGTCTTTCTGGGAAATGGAGCCGGAGGCTTTGCAGCTCAACCCTTGCTGTCCGCCCCTCAGGTTTTGCGGCGTGGCGGTTCCCACCTGACAGTGGGCGATATCGATGGCGATGGAAACCTCGACGCAACCTATTTTTACAGCACGGGGCAGGGCAACCGCTACTACGCCGTGGCCTATGGAGACGGGAACGGCACTCTGGGTAGGGTTCAATACGGAACCAGCGGCTTTCGGGTGAGCGCCACCGCATTAGCCGACCTCACCGGGGACGGAAAAGTCGACTTGGTCACGGTGCAGAGCAAGAGTCAGCGGACCTTTGGCACCAACTCCGATGCCAGTGTGGCGATTCATCCTGGCAGTGCCCAAGGCTTCCTGCCCGCTCAGGTGATCCAACTCACCAGCGCGGGGGCACCTTCGGACGTGGTTGTGCGCGATGCCAATTCGGATGGTCGACCCGACCTTGCCGTGGCTTTGACCAGTGGTCGGCTTCTCAACCTGTTGCGACAGCCCTGAGAGCCGTCTAGGGTCAAGTGCGAGGACTATTCGACTGACTCTCGTCCCACATGGAGATTGCCCACCGTAGACAGGCACGCAGAGGCAGCCACGGTCAGCATTACATGTCGAAGGTCCTTCACATCGCCCGATGTCTATAGTCCGTCCTACTTTCCTACAATTTCAGAGTGTCCGGCATTATTGGCTGGTAGGTGCTTGACAACCGCAAGTTCGTGCCACAGCCCTTGCGAGTGAATCCTCGCTTGCCCAGACTGGACAGCGGGTGTGATTCCGCCGCCGCCTCGAAGGCTACCGGCATTCGGAGCGCGAACTGAAAGCGATGGACGCCCATCAGAGGATCGATGCATGGTCCTTGGCCATGATGAAAGAGATCGTGACAAGAATCGACACAGACCCCGATCGCAAAGGACTCCAGCGGGCTGTGGCCACTCTTCAGAGGTGGCACGACAATGATTCGAACAAGGCGACGGGCGAATGGCTCCAACTGCTGGACCTACCTTGGGAAGAGCTGAGAACTCGCTTGTTGGATGAAGGGGAGCTTGGCCAAAGGCTTCGCTCGAGCGCTCCCTTCTGCGGTGTGCTGAGTCCCAGGGAGAGGCTGGAAATATTCCGGGAGTTTCGTGCGGCTAGATCAGCTTGAGCACATCTTGAGGGCGGCTGGCACGGTCGCCGACGAGGATGTGATGATTGTAATCGGGAGTCAGGCTATTCTCGCTTCTCATCCGACTCCTCCCGAAGAGCTTGCCGTTTCCGCCGAAGCCGACCTCTATCCACGCGACGCGCCGGAGAAGGCCGATCTTATCACCGGCTGCCTTGGCGAATTTTCTATGTTTCACGAGACCTTCGGCTATCATGCCGATGGGGTGTCACCCACTACCGCCGTGCTGCCACATAGTTGGCGTGAACGACTTGTTCGTCTATCGAACGAGAATACCCGAGGAGTAACGGGGCTTTGCCTCAGCGCGGTGGATATAGCTATCAGCAAGTTGGCGGCCGGGCGCGACAAGGACATCCGGTATGTAACCGCGTTGTTTCACCACGGCATGGTGTCCTCAGAGGATGTTTCTCGGTTTCTTGAGGAACTAAGACCACAGGAGAGGGAACTGATAGAGACGAGGCTTGCCAGGCTTACCCCATGAAATCTATGGTTCAACACCTTGTCTGGTTGTGCTTGCTGCTGGGCTGGTCGGTAGCCGGGGCCGACCCGCTTGCCCCTCAAATTGAAAGTGTAGAGGCGTGGCCGCAAGCCGATCTACTCTTTCGCCGCGATCCTCGCTGGTTGGGCGGGGATGGGGCCTATTCGCTGGATCTGGGCGGGGGACGGGTGCTGTGGCTGTTTGGCGACAGTTTTGTGGTGCCGCGGGCCGGCGTTGGGCGGGCTCAGGCGGCTATCGTGCGCAACAGTGTGGCCATTCAACAGGGCTATGACCCCTCTACGGCTAGCTTAACCTTTGGGTGGGGCGCCAAGGGGGGGGAGCCGGCCTCGTTCTTTCCCGATAGGGAGGATGGGGTATTTTACTGGCCAGGACACGCTATTTTGCTGGACCGCACCCTGCTGGTCTTCTTGATGAAGGTGCGCTCGGCCAAAAATGAGCTGGGCTTTGAAACCTGTGGCTGGGACGCCATGGCCATCAGCAACCCGGCTGACCCACCCGAACAGTGGCGAATGCGCTTGATGGAGTGTGAGCAAAACGACTTTGGGGTGCTGGTCGGCTCGGCCACCATCATGCGACAGGGAGAGGATCTTTATGCGCTGAGCGCCCAGGAGCCCGGCCACTCGATCTACGCCGTGCGCTGGCCGGTGGCCCAGGCCCTGGCCGGCAATCTCACAGACCCGAGCTGGTGGTCGGTGGTGCAGGACCAACCCGGAAAGTGGGTGCCTCAGTCCCAGTTGAGCGCAAAACCCTCGCCCCTGTTTACGGGAGGGGCGGTAGAGTTGACCGTCCACCGCGACCCGCGCCTGCAGCGCTGGATCAGCATTCAAACCGAAGGCTTTGGAGCGGCTGACCTGGCCATGCGCAGCGCCGCTGAGCTAACCGGACCGTGGACGCCGCTGCAAAAAATCTATCACCCCCCCGAGTCCAACGACAAGCGGCTGATGATCTATGCCGGAAAATGTCACCCGGAACAGCTCGGGGCCGACTGGGTGCTGACCTATGTGGCCAACAGTTTCAGTTTTGAACACCTGCTGGCCACTCCGGAGATCTATTATCCACACTTCTTAAGGGTGCGGCTCAAGCGACCCTAGCCTCAGGGTGAGGGGCTGCCCGAGTGCGACAAGGGGATGACCTTCCCGACTCAGACAGACGGGATTCCTGCTGGAGAAAATGGCAATCGGCAACGACGAAGAAGGCTGCTGGATGAAGATTTTCTTGGGTCTTGTCGTGGTATTGGGTGCGGTCGGATGTGGGTCTGGATCCGATTCTGTCAACCTGACCTCCAGCGCCGCGAGTTCGGCCGGAAGCGGGGTGTCGGCCGCGGCCGATGAGGCCCGCGTGGAATTTGTGCGCCAGTCCCACGTGGTCGCCCGAGGAGAGGATCGGCTGGCCCTGAGGATCGATGGACAAGCCGTCTTTTTGCAGGGCGCAGGCGGGCCCAATCGGGACCGCCCGGCCGGCGGGCTGACCCCATTCTCCAGCTCCTACTCGTATATGAACGACTTGGTGGCGGCGGGAGCCAACTGCGTGCGCACTTACGGTACCAGCTTTGTCTTTGATGATGCCCAGACACAGGCCCAAGATGTAGCAGCCGCCTTCAGCTTCGCAGCCCGGGCTCGACGGGGTAAACCGATCTACGTGTTGGTGGGCCTGTTTATGACCAAGCAGACCGACAAGGGCACCGGGGCCAAGGGCAACGGGGTAGACTATAGTAATCCGGCCCAGGTTAGCGAACAAGAAGTGCTGCTGCTCCAGGTGGTCGACCAGGTTCTGCTGTTGGATCAGAGCGTTCAGGTGGGTTGGTGCGTGGGCAATGAGGTGCTGGCCGACGACCCCCAGGTGCAACAGAAGATCTGGCAATCCACCGATCGAATTGCAGTGGCCATTCAGGCCAAAAGTAAACTGCCGGTGATGACCGCCCATCCCACCGTCACGGTTGCCCGCCTGCAAGAGATGAACACAGCTATGCCCCACCTCGACTGGCTGGGCATCAACAACTATGCCGGCGTCTTCTCCAACCAGCCTCCCGAGAGCGGAGGATTTCTCTGGCAACTACCCGCGACCATGGAGCAAGCCGAGGCTTCGGGGGCCTGGGAAAAGCCCTGGGTGGTGAGCGAATTTGGTTCTTATGACATACCCGGCCGCAACATCCCGGCGCTGGGGCCCTATACGCTGGAAGCCAACTCGACCACCAATGCCGCTAACTACGCCAACAGCTTCAGCCAATATATCGCCGGGGCCCAGTCGCGCAACGCCCATTGCGTGGGAGGACTGGTGCTCAACTGGATGCAGCCAATCGACAGCGAGATGCCGGCCTTCTTTCTGGACATGTACGCCTTTCGGGGCCAGCCCAATTCGCGACCCTTTGAGGCTGTGTGGAACAACGCACTGGCCGATCGTCTGCAATGCACCGACGCGCTGGCGGCTTTGTGGGGCGGGAGCATCTCGGCCGACCCCTGCCCCCAAATTGTAGTGACGGACGGAGACAACCAGGGGATCGCCTGCAGTTTTAAAGCCACCGAGAGCAATCTCAATCCTACCCCGGTTGCTCAAAGAGTCAACTTGACGGCCAGCCTGACAGCCACGGACAATGGCCCGGTTACGGTCGACTGGTATCTGGTGGGCGGTCAGGTGTCTCACAACCTGAATCAGGCGGGTCGCCAAAACCCCCAAGACTATGGTTCTACCAGCATCTATCTGGGCTCAGGTCAAAGCACTACCAAGGCCGGTCAAACGCTGAACACGATCACCCTTACTCCCCCCACCACTACCGGCAATGTCTACCAACTCAGGGCCATCGTTCGGGACAACACCGGCAGCGCTACCACCAGCGGCGGCGCCGCCACGGCCGCGATCGTCTTTCGAACTTAGGGGGCAGGGGTCAGCAGCGAGTTCAACTTGTCTTCCAGGGCCTCCAGCGTGAAGGGCTTGTGCAAAAAGTTCTGCGATTCCGGCGTAAGGTTCTCGGAAGCGTAGCCGCTCATAAAGAGAATGGGCAGTTCGGGCCTGATTTCGTGAATCATCTCGGCGGCTTGCTTTCCACCCATCCCCGGCATACTGACGTCCATAAGCACGGCCACCAGTTTTTGCTCCGGATCGCGGCACACGTTCAGGGCTTCTTCGCCGTGACTGGCGGTCACCAGTTCAAAGCCCAGGCGTTTGATGAGACCGCCGGTGGCCCCGCGAACACTGTCTTGATCGTCGACCACCAGAATCTTTCCAGACCTTGGGGTCCGGCTTCGACGTGGCTGTCGGTCGGGGGAGGGCAGGTGACTGATCGGGAAATAGACCCAAAAAGTGCTGCCCTGGCCAACCTCACTCTCCACTCGAAGCGTGCCCTGGTGAGATTTTACGATGCCCAGAACGGAGGAAAGCCCCAGCCCTCGACCATCGGCCTTGGTGCTAAAGAAGGGGTCAAAAATTCGTGCCAGGAGTGAACCCGCCAGGCCCGGTCCGCTATCGCGACAGGCCAGCCAGGCATACAGGCCAGGCTCAGCCTGCGGCATTGAATTGGTCGACAGGAAATCTCGATCCAGGCTTTGCTTGCCGGTGGATAGGGTGATGGAGCCCTGGTCGGCGCCAATGGCCTCGGCCGCATTCATCACCAGATTCACAATGATCTGCTGCAGTAGTCCCGGGTCGGCTTCGGCCTTGGGCAGAGCCTCGGCGAGTTCCAGGTTCCAGGAAATGTGGGCGGGAACGCTCAGTTTCAGGAGATGGGCGCAGCCTCTGACCACCTCATTGAGAGAGAGAGGCTCGATGGAGCAACTGGCTCGGCCGGCGTAGGACAGCATTTGCTGGGTTACGGCCGCGGCCTGCAAGGCGGTGGCCTTGATGTTGACCACCATGTCTCGCAGGGGGCCAGAATCGGGGGCATCGAGCAGGGCCGTCTCGGAATAGCCGATAATGGCCATCAACATATTGTTAAAGTCGTGGGCCACACCTCCGGCCAGAATCCCCAGACTCTCGAGCTTCTGGGCCTGGAAAAGCTGCGACTCCAACTGGCGACGTTCGGCCTCGGCCCGCTGCCTTTCGGTCTGGTCCACCACGATGCAGATGTTGAGCAGCCCGGAGTCGAGCGCAAGCTGGCTCAGTTTGAGTTGAGCCGGGAAGCTGCTCTGGTCGACGCGCAATCCGGAACAGATGTAACTGCCCTCAGCCGGGTGGGGAACCGACAGCAGAGCCTGCAAAGGCCGTCCGGCAGCCTCCTCAGAAGTAAGCCCGAAGAGTTCCTGGGCCACTCGGTTCAGTCCCCGAATCTGAAAGTCGGCGTCGGCCGTCAAAATGCCCACCGGGGCAGCGTCCAGGATAGCCTTCAGGCGCTGGTTGGTCTCCTGCAATTTCTCGCGGGACTGGCCCAACGTTTCTTCCAAGGAATCAATGTGAGCGGTAGCGGATGCGGTAAGATGACGCTTGAGCGTCATGGCCGCCGCGGCCTGGCGAATTTCCATCATGTCAAAAGGCTTGCTGAGCAGAAAAAGATTTTCCGCACTCTTCACGCGCGCCTGCAATTCGTCCCAGGAATAATCCGAATAAGCGGTGCAGATCACCACCTGCAGCTGGGGGTCTTCCTGCCACAGACGTTCGATGGTCTCCAGTCCGTCCCAGCCCGGCGGCATGCGCATATCCACGAAGGCCATCGAGTAGGGATTGCCCTCCTGCCTGGCCTGGACAAGCATTTCCAGGGCCTGTTGCCCACCCGATGCATAGTCAAGCTGGTAGAGGGCAGACTCTTCCTGGGGATCGCTGATGTCCAGCAATTCTAACTCTAGCTGGTCAAGATCGGCGAGACCGTCAGCCCCGGCCGAGCCCAAAATCTTTTGAAAGTCCTCGTGGATGGCCGGATTGTCGTCGACCACCAGAATACGCCGATTCATGCGGCCTCCCTGTTGATCTCGAACGGAATTAACTGCTTCATTTCAGGCCAGACCACTTCCCCGGAAGGCCTGCAGCAACCTCCCATCCAGGGCAGGGCCAGCCAGCCAAAGCGAGGAAACTTTGGTCTGTGTTCCCCGGCCTGACCTCATGGAAGCTCCGCCACCGAATCCTGTTGCTGATTTTATGCGTCGTGACCGGTACCCTGGTGGGCAGCCTGGCGCTGGTGGAAGCACAGGTGCGCGAGCACGTGAAAAAGCGTGTCAGTCAGAACTTGCAGCGGTCCATGACCAGTTTTCAGCAGCGTGACGACGAGAGGGGTCAGGCCTTGTCCCTGATGGCAGCCGCCATCGAGACCAACCCACGCCTGGCTGCGCTGCTGCGCGCTCAAGACTACAGCTCGATTGTGGACTTTCTGCGAGGATTGGCCGAGAGCTACCAGGTCGTGATGCTGACCGACTCCAAGGGGCAACTGCTGTTGCGCACCGACCAGGATGGTTCGGGGCCCCTGTTGCCCGGGCGTGACCTGTCCGGGTTGGGCCCAATACAAGCGGCCATGCAAGGCAGACGAAGCCATGACTACTGTAGGCTTGACCAGGGAGTGTGGCGCATGGCCTCACTACCGCTCACTCAAAAGCTGACGGGTTTGCAGGGAACCTTGACGATTGGTTATCGGGCCGAACAGAATCTGGTCGAGCGGGTATCTCGCGAATTTGACAGCGATGTGTCGCTTTATGCCGAGGGAAAGATCGTAGCCAGCAATGAGCACTGTGCACTGCCGGCAACCACTCTGGCGCCGCAACTGGCCACAGCCGTCGGCGAGGTCCCCAACCCCAAGACTCAGGATGCCTGGCTGGAAATCGAGGCAGACCAGGGCGTGACCCAATATCGGGGAGTGCTGGCCGCACTGGGCCACGGAGCCAATCCGGCAGCCTACATTGCCCTGCTGCAAAACAACCAGGAGGCCGTGGAACTGGTTTACCAGACGCGCTGGTCCCTGGGCGGGCTGGGAATCCTGGCCCTGATAGCCGCCTTACTGGTGAGTATTCCGGTGGTGGGGCGAGTGGCCAACCCTGTGGAGTTGATCGAGACGGTGGTGCAGACGGTGGGCGACGGACTGATCCATGTCAATCAGGACTGGACGGTCAACCGGGTCAATCTGGCTGCCGAGAAGTTGCTGAGCTGCACAGCAGACCAACTGCTGGACAAGAACCTGCTGAGTGAGCTATCCCTGGAGAGCGCCAGCCACAGCCAACTGGCCCCGGATTCGTTACAGGCCAGGTTGTCCAAAGGAGAGAGGGTGCGCTACGAAGACGGCTGGGTCCGACACCGCGGTAACGGCACCCGCTTTGCGTCCGCCTTTGTGATCGCCCCTGTCTTGCAGGAGGGACAACCTGCGGGAGCGGTGATTTTGTTTCGCGACATCACCGAACTCAAAGCCATGCAGCAGCAACTGCTCAGCCTTTCGCACCAGGCGGGCATGGCCGAGGTGGCCACAGGAACCCTGCACAACGTGGGCAACGCCCTCAACAGCGTGAGCGTGTCGGCCAGCCTGGTATCCGACAAAATGCGTCGCAGCAAACTGCCCAGCCTGAGCAAGACGGTGGCTTTGTTAAACCAGAATTCACAGGATCTGGCCGCCTACCTCAGCCACGACCCCAAAGGGCAAAAGGTGCCCACCTTGTTGTCCAAACTGGCCCTCCACCTGGAAGAGCACCAGGCGGCCACCATGCAAGAATTAGAAGCCATGCTCAGCAACCTCGAGCACGTCAAGCAAGTAATCAAGATGCAGCAGGCCCACACCAAAAATTCCACCCTGCATGAGTTGGTCGATGTGGCTCAGTTGCTGGACGGAGCGCTGGCCATGAGTCAGGCCTCCCACCCCGTTCCAGAGGGATTGAAGGTGATCCGAGAATACGCGCTGGATGCGCCCATCACGCTGGAACGCCACAAGCTGATGCAGATCTTAGTCAATCTCTGCTCCAACGCTCTGGAGGCGTTGCTGGGCAGCTCCATTGACCCCAAAACGCTGCGCCTGCGAATCAAACAGGTGGGCCGTCTGGTTCGGGTGGAGGTGGAGGACAATGGCCCGGGGATTGCGCCGGAACACCTGGACAGGTTGTTTACTCACGGATTCACCACCAAGCCCGAGGGTCACGGCTTTGGGCTTCACAACAGCGCCCTGGCGGCCCAATCAATGGGGGGACGATTGTGGGCGCGCAGCCCTGGTGTGGGTCAGGGAGCAACTTTTGTGCTGGAGCTGAACCTGCCCGAGGCCTGAAAGGGGAAAGTTGGACGATAGGGTATGCTAGAGGGCATGCGAACTCCATGGCTGGCCCTGCTGATGACCGTATCCCTGGTAATCTCCTCGGAGACGGTCCTGGCCCAACCGCTCCCGCCGCCGATCAACCGAAGTGAGCAACTGAACCAACTGTTTGACCAGGCCTACGACGAAATTTTGCACCGATCCCCGGTGGAATTGACTCGCCAGGGCAGCCGAGATCGCAATTTTGAGTGGGACGATCTGGGACCCGCCGAGCCGCGAATGCGAGCCCGGCTTATGCGGCGCTGGGCCGAGAAGGCTCGCCAACTGGCCAGCGGCCAGAGCCTGGATGCGGAGACGAAGCTGTCGCTTCAGCTGTTTTTGGCCAGAGCCGATCTGGAAGAGAAAAGTCTGGAATTTGCCGACTACGATTATCCGGTCAATCAGATGTACGGCTGGCACGCCGAAGTGCCCGCCTTTCTGAGCAATGCGCACAAAGTGGGCTCGCGATCCGACGCCGTCAACTACCTTCGTCGTCTGGAGAGCCTGCCGGCCTTCTTTGACCAGCTTGTGGAGGGGTTGCGTCGACGCCAGAAGAACGGAATATTGCCGCCCCTTTTCGTCTTTGACTATGTGTTGTCGGACATCGACAATCTGCTGGTGGGTTTTCCTCTCAGTGAAGCCGCCGAACCAGTTCATCCCATCTACGCAGATTTTCTGGCCAAGCTCAAAAACTTGCAACTGTCTCGCCGGGACGAGGAGCAGTTGCGCCAGAGGGCACAGGCCGCCCTGCGCAATGGCTTCCGACCGGCCTATGAGAATCTGCGGCAGGTGCTGCTGGAGCAACGGGCGCAGGCCGGTGAGAGCGACGGTGTCTGGAAATTTCCCAATGGCCAGCGCTTTTACGCGCACCAACTCGAGACGGTCACCACCACCTCCATGAGCGCCGAGCAGATCCACCAGTTGGGACTGAGCGAGGTGGCGCGCATTCACGCAGAGATGCGAGCCATTTTGACGCGCCTCAAATTTGAGGGCAGTCTGTCTGATTTTTTCCAGTTCATGCGAAGCGATCCACGCTTCCTGTACAGCAACGATGAAGCCGGAAAGGCCGCCTACCTCAAGGAGGCCACGGCCATTGTGGATCGCATGCGGGGGCAGTTGGACAAACTGTTTTTGACCCAGCCCAAAGCACTTCTCGTAGTAAAGCCCGTGGAGTCCTATCGCGAGAAGTCGGCAGGCAAGGCTTTCTATGAAGCACCCGCCCTGGACGGCTCACGGGACGGCTTTTACTATGCCAACCTCTACGATATGTCCAGCATGCCCAAGTATCAGATGGAAGCACTGGCCTACCATGAGGCGATTCCCGGACACCATATGCAGATCTCGATCGCCCAGGAATTGAGAGGAATCCCCAAGTTTCGACGGATGGGCGGCTACACGGCCTATGTCGAAGGTTGGGGCCTGTACTGTGAACAGCTTCCCAAAGAGCATGGCTTCTACCAGGACCCCTACTCTGATTTTGGACGCCTGAGCATGGAGTTGTTTCGGGCCGTGCGACTGGTGGTGGATACGGGCATCCATCAACAACGCTGGACTCGCGCCCAGGGCCTACAATACTACCTGGACAACACCCCCAACAGCCCGCTCGACTGTAAGAAAATGGTCGACCGCCACATTGTGATGCCAGCTCAGGCCACCGCCTACAAGATCGGCATGCTGGAGATTCTGCGCCTGCGCGCCAAGGCCCAAAAGGAGATGGGAGCTCGCTTTGACCTGCGCAAGTTTCACGACGTGGTTTTGGTCCACGGGGCGGTTCCCCTGAAAGTGCTGGAAAAGCTGGTCACCGACCATATATCCGACAGTAAGGACGAAGGGAGCTAAATTGTGCCAACCTTTCATTATGAAGCCCGGGACAGCCAGGGACAGCTGATCAACGACCTGATCGAAGCCGCCAACTTTCGCGAAGCGGTCAAAACTCTGCAACAGGAGATGCGATATACCGTCATTTCCATTCGGGAAGCCCGCACATGTTCTTGCGGACGCCCTGTTCCCGCGCCCGGGAAAACCTGTGAGGGTTGCGGCAAAGTCGCTTCCAACCCGGCCGCGAGGCTCTTCAAGTTTGCGCTGCTGGCTGGCCTGGCCGGGATTGTCGGTCGCCTGCTGGGGGTCTTCTAAAAGGTCGCCATATTGCATCCACAATTGGCAGCTATAGTCGAGTCATGAGAGAAATTTTGAGGCTACCAGACGACTTCCGCAAGCGGCCGGCCACAGTGGTGTGGGGGGGTTTGGGATGGGCTCTGGCGCTGCTATTTGGTGGCCTTTACCTGGCTGACTCACACCCTCCCGAGGTGACCGATGTGCCAGTCAGGCCGGTCCCGCGGCCGCAAGAGTTGACTACCCCGGTCGTACTGAAGAGCGGTCCCGTGCCGGCAATAGAACGCATCGAGAGTCTATTGGCGCACCACCAGCCCCAGCAGGCCCTGGCCGAAATCGCCCGCACCTGGGCCGACTGCGAACACCGCAATGAAGCTCCCCCTGCTGAATTGCCGGACCTGTTTGCCAGGTCCGTGGCCGCATTGCAGGAATCCCACCCCCGCCAGCCGCCCCCCCCAACGCCCTCGGATGCGCCTTCCGCACCCGCCGCACAGCCTTGGACCGGCGAGCGGCCGCCTCGACTGGCCGACCTGCCTGGACAAACCTATCCCTTGGCCCGAACGCGCAAGAAGATAGCGACTCCAGAGCCGATGGCCCCCCCAACGGCCGACGAAGAAGCATGGCTGCCTCCTTTGCCACCGCCACCTCCGGTTGCCACCGTTTTTCACGGGCCGCCGCCTGGCCAACCTCCGCCACCACCGCCTGCCGGCGGTCGCAACTGCCCACCGGGATACTAAAAAGTCTGGGAAGTCGACGTGCCTGATGTCAGGAATTACTCCTGCAGCTCATATTCGCACAGGACCCGACATTGTGGCCCTTTGCCAGGTTGAGTTTCGGTCACGGTCTGAGCCAACAGCACGCGGCCCTTTTCCAGGTCGAATTCGTACAGGCATTCCACTTCAGTGCGGGGACTTTCGATGACTTTACGACTGATGATTTCGGCCACGGAGCCTTTGAGAGAAGTAAGTTCATAAAAGACCTGGACCACCTCGTCTTTGGGCCCTTTCTCAACGACCGTCCAGAGATCGCCGGCCTCGACGACCCGATCCGGGAGTGCCGGCAGAAACGGCGGAAGGGGTTGGCCCGGCGCCAATTTGTAGTCGCCCGGCTTGAGAAAGCTGTCGGGAACTTTGACCGGCCCGGAACGGCTCTGAAGTCGAGACTCGGTGGACAGTTGGCCGTCCTGGCCAACTTTGACCACCAACAACAGTTCGAATTCCGCTTCGTCGTCGTCGCGGTCCTCCATCATGGAGACGTCAAGCTGGTATTTGAGGACCTCGCGAAAGGCCAGTTTGTGCTGTAACTGTGGCATGGTCTCAATCCTCGGGTGTGCTGATGGTGATAGGAGGCAGCGGCACTCCCAAGGCATCGGCTACGGCCTGGAGCTCTTGGGCCTCCACCTGGACAACCTGATGATCCGCCCCGGCCACAGCCACCAGATACTGCAGAATGGTATCCTTGGTTTCGTCATCGAGTAGTTTGCGAAGGGGAGCGGCCAGCTGGTAGGCAGACGGCAGATGGTCCACTTCCTCCAGGAGCCTCTCGAAACTGGCCTTGGAAAATCCAGGCACCATCTTGTAGCCAACCTCGATAGCCAGAGCCTTCTCCTCCTCGTCGATAACACCGTCCGAGGAGATCAGTGACACGGCCAGTGCCGCAGCGATTCTGGGGACATCCGATGGGTAACGCGTCAGCACTTCTTTGTCCTGCCTTCTTCAAATGGAGATGGGTGGGCCTTTGTGCGCAGCGGCGGCTCTCCCTGCCTGTTCAGGGGGAAGTCCAACGGCGGCGCACCACGTCGGCGAGACTGGCCTCCTCGGGGAAGCCAAAACGGGCCAGCCAGGCTCCGCGACCGCGACGGAAGTCGTCGTTGTCAGGTTGCAAGGCCAGGAGCGCGTCCCAACCGCGCAGGGCGGGTGCGGGATTGGGAGAGAGGCCCGACTGGAGTTGCTCGACGACCTGCTGCATCAAGGAAATGTCGTCAGCCCCTCCCCGACAGAGAACGTGACCCAGGGCCAGCACGTAGGCCTGAGCCATGGAGGGCCATTGGGCAAAGAGGGGCAGGGCCGGAATCTCCTGGGCACGAGCCAAAGCGTCGGGCGCGGTCCAGGCCCGCGAAGCTTCCATGGACAGGAAGGCCGCGTAGTGGTCTTGCAGGATGCCAGAAGTGGCGAAGCCGGGCAGATCGGGAAGCCGACTGGCAAAGTGGGGCTCGACGCGGACGATTTCGGGCAGCCAGCGAGTGAGCAGAGCCTCTTCGGTATCCATCTTGGGTAGAGTTCGGACCCGCCGCACCAGACTTTGGGCTTTGCGGTGATTTTGTTGGGTGGGCGGCACGGCCTGACGCCACCCCCACATCAGGCTATAGAGAGCGTCTCCGTAGTGAATCTGCATGGCTGCGCTTTCGGCAAAACCGGGGATTTGTTGAATTTCTTCTGCAACTGCCTCAGCCTGAGCAAGTAACAGAAACTGCTCGCGGGCTCGGGCCGTGAGAGCCTCGGAGCAGGCGCTCAGGGCCCGCGCGTGCAGTTGAGGCAAAGATCGGTCGCTGGCATAAAGCGGAAAAGAAGCGATCTGGCGGGCCCATTCTGGATCGGCCTGACGCTGAGCCACGGCCACCAGAGCCAGGCCATGCTGACGCTGCAGTTCGACCTCCTGTGCGTAGAGAGGCAGGTTGGCAAATCGAGCCGACCCAACGTCCGGCTCGTCCCCAAAGGCAACCCTCCCCCACAGGGCTCGGGCAAACTGCTCCTGCAGAACGGCCGAAGCGGCAAAATCGGGCTGCTCGGGCAACTGTTGCAGAGCCCTCTCTTCCAATTCCTTACGATATTCCAAGAGAGTCCTCCAAGAGATTTACCGGCTGTCCTCCAACGCTTCGCGCAACAGCGGACGGCCTCCCCCACCCCTCTCCGACCTGGTGAAAACGAAGGCTGTCCTAACTCTTGCGCAAGGGGGGAGTGTAGAGCACCGACTGGGTGACAGCCTGACAGCTTGGCGAGACAAACCCCGAATGCCCCTGCAGGGTGATCAGCTGGACATAGGTGGGAACGCTCTGGCCCCAAAGTCTTCCAGAAAGCGTTACGGACCCGTAGGTTTCACAAATTATAGCGTTCATGTCCCGAGTATAAGGGGCTAACCCTTATCGAAACCTTATCGGGGGACAATCAATTGTTAACGGCGCGTTACATTTAATGAGACCACGATCTCACCGACGACTGAGTACCCTGAGCATATCGGGAAAGCCATCCTGATCGCGATCAATGAGGCCTCGTAAGGTCAGACCGTAAGCTTGCTGGACGTTTACGAGTGCCCTGCTGATGATGGTCCCGCCATCAGGCGCCTCGACCACTCCTTCGATCTGACCGGGGTGGCGGAAAAGCCACTCGGGATTGAAAACCTCCCGACCGGTATCCTGACCGCACACCAAAAGATGTTGGGATACAACGCCATCACCGTCGATATCGCAAGGCAAACTATCCGTGCTATACAGGACCAACCCCTGCAAGAAGTGGTGAAGGTCGTCGCGTTGCGGATCCGACAGTCCCTCGTAAGCAATCCTGGCAGCCTGGCCTGCTCCGCCATGACGACGAATGACGTCGTCAAGGCAAAGGCTGGCCCCGTCGTGCCCATAGGGTGCTGTACTGCCCACGCCCCACAGCGGCGAAGTTCGGAAGGCTCGGGTTCGGCTTCCGTCATACTGGGTCTCATAAAAATCGTCGCCCATGTCGTGATGTCGGAAATCACTGTAGATGCCGACGAACTGCCGAGGTCCGCCAGACAGCCTGTGCAACTGACCAGTCATATGCCCCTGCTGAAAGTCGGTCTCCAGGTCAAAAAAACGGCGATCGTTGGAAATGTGCCATTGACTGCGATGGCACTCGGTGCAGCCGATAGCGCCGAAGGTCCGCTGACCCGTAAGAAAACGTCTATCGACCTTTTGGGCGGGGCGAGGGTGATTGAGCAAATGAAATTCGAGGATGTCCATGTCGCCCTCAGAGACCTCTTCACAAACGCCGTCGCGGTCGGGATCATCAAGACTGACGCCGTGACCGTTGCAAACCGTGCCCAAATCGCGGGTAAAACCGGTATAATATTGCTGGGCACCACAGTAGGACACTTTGCACAGGCCGTCATGAGTAACCTCAGTGGAAGCGGTTGGATCGTGGGCCTGGAGGCCTGAATGGATATCCCAAGCATTGGAACTGACGGCGCGCAGAGTGGAACTGAGAGCGCCGTGACCCACCCGATCCCGCTGACCGTGACCGAAAACCTGCACCTCGAAGTTGTAGCCGGCCACTCCGGCAGCCTTGAGATTGCGCGCCCAGGGGATGCGCTGGCCGCCTTTGTCGACATACCAGACATACAGAATCGGGTTTAGATCGGGGCGACCATCCTGGTTGCCATCATTGTAGCGGCCATAGCTTTGCCGTTCGCCCGGCATAGGCGCCACCCAGGCTTCACCCTCGGCTTCACGAAAGCTCAGCCAGCCGTCCTGGTTGAGGTCAGCCCGGGCCAGCAATTGAGAGCGGATTTCCTGACCGATCATCTCGACCACTCCACCCCCAAAACTGTGCGGAGTGTTGCGGCCGGATCCGGCGTTCTTTTGAATGGTCATGCCGGCCCCCATATCGCGGAAAGGCACATTGTGGCAAGCCACGCAAGAATTGATGTGATCGCGACTCATCAGGGGTGTAGCCTGATCGTCAAGAATTTTCCCGCCCAGGCGACCGCTGTCGCCGAAGGCGCCGTCTGCGTGGCTAAATTCACGACGTCCCAGATCTCGCCCCCACTGGTAGGCCAACCAGGGGTCGTGCTCCATCAGCCAGCCACTGCTGCCGGGCAGATAGCGGTCGTGAATCATGCGAATACGTGCGGTCTTCACGGAACGACCGCTCAGATCACGAGGGTTTTCCAGCGGGTCCGAGTTGGCTCCTCCGGGACGCTGAGAGGAATAGGGACTGGGCTGCGCGGCCACGCAACCCAGCAACGCCAGGGCCAGTCCCAGACGCTTCATGGGGGCGAAGTGGGCAGGATAGAAATATATTCCAGGTCATCCTCGGATCCGTTGATACGAGCCGGAACAAGCGCGATATCCTGTGTCATCTCCTGCTTTTGGAAGCGCTTGCGAAACTTGGTGAGATACCAGTCTTGCTTGAGGTGACCGGCCAGAATTTTGAGTTTCTTGACGTCCTCCGCGGGAGCCTCCCGATTGTATGGCTTCTTGCCCGTAAGTACGTCCAGGCGGGCCCGGGTCAGTTTGCCGGCCCATTCCAACTGCGCCCCCTGGGCGGTGGGCTGAGGGGCCTTGCTTTGGAGGGACTGCTGCCACTGGCGCTCCTGGCTGGTGAGCTTGTCGGGAATAGCATAGCTGAGGGCCTGAGACCACATGCTCAAGAAATTACCTTCGTAGGACCAAGCCCCATCCATATCCATCTTCTTCTTGGCCATGACGTAAAGCAATACATCCGTGCTGTCTTTGACGCTGATGCGGGGGATGCGCAGCGGATAGATGGCCTTTTTTGTGTGAAAGGTAAATCGAGTTGGGGTCACGTCACCCAGGAATTTCCCGTCGGCTTGCTTCTTCATTTGGCGCGGGTCAATCTTCATTACCGTAAAGTTCCACTTTTGCTTGACGTAAAATCCCAGCGTGGCTTCGTCCCCGGCGTAATGGTAGCGGTTGGCCTTGAGCCATTGATAAAGGGCGTCTGCACGGTCCACGTCGAGAACTTTGTAGTCGAGATTGCCCACCACGCCGGTCTCAAGCACCCGCACCGCCGGCCGAGATGCTTTGCTCGTCGGGTGTGCGCCCTCGTTAGCCGCACTGGGGTAGTTCCTCATCATCTTGTATTTGCTGAGATCCATAGGTTCGAGGATGGTAAAAATGGCCAATTCTTTGAAGAAATCGCGGGGCATCTCCTGCAACTTCGGCCTGGCTGGAGTCGGTATGACCATGCCGAAGTCTTCAGCGTTGCCTTCGAACTGAGGCTGAACAGTGAAGCTTTCGGTCTGGGCTTCTTCGTCCCAACTGATGAAGGCTCGCTGACCGGGTTGCTTGACATCTTTGTCAATGGCTGCGAAGTAACAACAGGCGGCGGTGGCCGCAGCCGAGAGCAGTGGGATCAGGACCAGGGTCTTCTTTTCCATGGTGGGGGCTTCTACAGAGACGCTTTGATTCCCGTTTAGTCCGGGTGGAGGCGATCGTCCAGGCCGCCTGGCTGAGTGTTTGCGTGCCCGCCCGGAATAGCCAGCACCGGACAGGGAGCCGTGCGGGCCACCTTTTCGGTGACACTGCCCAGCCACAGGCCGGCAGCTCCTGTCCGACCATGAGTAGACATAGCAATGAGGTCGCAGCCATGAGAGGAAGCCCAGTCCAAAATGGTCTGGGCCGGTCGACCGTGGAGCACTACAACTTCCGGCTGCAGGCCATCGACCTTGACTTCAAGCATTTGAGAGGCGATCAGCTCCAGGTAGGCAGAGTCCTCCTCGGGCCCTAGCTGCTCGCCGTCCAGGCCCGTGCACTGCAACAGGGTCACCTTACCGGTCGGCGCCAAATAGGGGATTATGCGCTGGAAAGCGCGCAGCGAATCGGGCGAACCGTCGACAGGGACTAAGACATTGCGAAATTCCGCAACATCCGAGGCCGGCGGGTGGAGCAACAAGACGGGGCAGTGGCTGCGCCGAAGCACTCCTTCGGCGACGCTGCCCAGCAACCAGCGGTCAGGACCTGTGCGTCCGTGGAATGCCATGATGATGAGATCGCAGGCAAGTTGGTCGGCCAGTCGCGCTATCTCCTCTCGGGGTCGGCCTAAAGGCTGATGAGAAATCACCGGCACATCGGTAAAGGTGGCCTCCAGGTGGGCCAGGTACTCCCCCGCGGCAGCCAGCGAACGCTGCTGCATGACGGCTCTCACCTTCTCGGGCAGGTCGGGGGCCACGGATAGACCTGGATCACTGACCCGAACCAGCGCCACTTCGGCCTGCCAGCGACGAGCCAAAGCCCGGCCAAAGGGCAAAGTAGACTCAGAGAGGGGGGATCCATCGAGGGGCAACAGTATCTTCATGGCAACAAAGCCTCCGCGTGGAGTATAAAGGAAAATAGTGGGGGGCGGATTGATTTAGATCAGGGTGAGGTATTCTTGTGACGACTTTTGACAGCCAACAACTCCTGGTGCCACAGGCATACAGGCATCCCGTTTCTGAACTGCAGTTACTGGAGACGCATATTTCCTGGGTTATCTTGACGGGAGAGTGGGTCTACAAACTAAAAAAACCCGTGGATTATGGGTTTCTCGACTACTCCACCCTGGAGAGGCGCCGCCGGTTTTGTCACGAGGAACTCCGCCTCAATCGACGACTGGCTCCGGCACTTTATATAGACGTGGTTACACTGAACAGAAACGGGGCCCAGTTGCGCTTTGAGGGCGAGGGCGAAGTGGTGGAATACGCCGTCAAGATGCGCCAATTCTCACAGCACAGTCTATACGACCGGCAACTGATGGAGGGTCGACTGACACCCCATCAGATGGATAGGCTGGGGCGCTTCGTGGCTCACTTTCACGCCGACGCTGCCGTAGCCCCGACCCGCTCCAGTTATGGCGAGCCGGCCGCGGTTCAGGGGCCCTGCCTGGACAACTTCACGACTCTGCTGCAGTTAGAACCACAGCGCCACGAGGCCTTACTCCAGTTGCAGCGTTGGACCGAGAAAGCCTACGTGTCTTTAGAGCCGGTGCTGGCCATGCGCAAGTCAGCCGGACACATTCGCGAGGTACACGGCGACCTGCACCTGGGTAACGTGGCCGAAATGAATGGACAACCGATGCCCTTTGACGGCATTGAATTCGACCCCAGTTTGCGCTGGACCGATACTGTCAACGACCTGGCTTTTTTGGTCAGCGACCTGGAGCATCGCGGCCGCCCCGACCTGGGCCGGGTTGCCCTGGACGCCTACTTGGAAGAGAGCGGCGATTACGCCGGGCTGAAATTGTGGGACTATTACGAGATCTATCGCTGGATGGTGCGAGCCAAAGTGGTTGCCTTACGCAAAAGGCAAGGACATCCTGAAGTGGATGAGGAGATCGATATCTACTTGAAACAGGCCCAACAGCGCTTGCAAGCCAGGCAACCCCGGCTGGTGATCACTCATGGCCTGTCGGGCAGCGGTAAGACCGTTTTAACGCAGTCGTTACTGGAGAAGCAGGGCTATATTCGACTGCGTTCGGACGTAATTCGCAAGCGATTGCACGGCCTGGCTCCGGATCAATCGTCGGGATCGGAATTGGCTGCTGGGATCTACAGCGTGGGGCACGGAGAACTTACCTACCAGACGATGGCAGAACTGACCCGGGTGCTGCTGGGCTGCGGCCACTCGGTGGTAGTGGACGCAACCTTCCTAAAACGAGCCCAACGGAACCTCTTTCGCGACCTGGCCGCCCAGCAAAAGGTGCCTTTTCGGATGGTTCACCTGGAGGCGCCGGAGGCCACTCTGCGAGAGAGAATCGCCCTTCGCCAGAGTGAGGGACGAGACGCCTCGGAAGCCGATTTGGAAGTGCTGGAATACCAACTGCGCACCCAGGAACCGCTGGGCGAGGACGAAAGCGGCCCCTGGACTGACAGTTGTTTACAATAAGTTAAGAAATCATCTACCTTGTTTATACCCTGCCGCCCCGTATACTCGGACTATGGCATTTTCTATCCCCAACTTAACCGGCCTGGCAGCTGACCAGCAGTTGTCGGCCGTCGATGCCCGCATCGCCCAATCGACAATTTTGGGGGGCAACCTCTTCGGCACGTTGGGCGGAGCCCGACTGTCGGGTCTGCAGTCGGTGTTTGGCGGAGTCACTCCCCTTTCGCTCGGGGCCCCAGCGGCCTTTGACTTCTCCCAACAGATGGTGCTATCTCTCTCCCAGCTTTCAAGCGGCTGGTCCGGTTTGCTGGGCGGCGGCGTGGCTCCGGCCTCGAGGGACGGCCGGCCCGGCTGTCATTGACTCTCTGCGCGCGCGTCCGTGATTGTATTTGGCGGCACCAAAGGACGCGAAGAACCCCGCGGGATTGTAGCTGACATCTGCCCCAATTGTCAGGAAGTAAGGGCCTTTGCCGTGATCGACCAGTACGAAGTGCCCCACCTCTACTACGTCTCTATGGGCAAAGGCACTTTACGCGGGACTTCGATGCGTTGCGTCGAGTGTCGCACCTTGTGCAGTTTTGACGAGCACAAATACCGCGAGGTGATGCCTTGCGACCTGGCCGACGGCTCAGATCTCCGTGAATTGGTCTGTCGTACCCATCCACGACTACTGGGCGCCTTGCCGGTGCAACGCAGGTCCAAATGTTTGGCATGTGGCTACCAGCGGGAGCAACCCTTTCGCTTCTGTCCCCAGTGCGGTCAATAAAAATTATACCGGGTCTGCCAGTCGCCGGCCGGTTCTGAATCGATCTAAGGGCCCGAAAGTTGCTGACCATAGAGCGTACTCATATAGGCGGTGCAGGGGGTGATACCCAGCCTTCCCAAATCGAGACGATCGGCGTCCCAGCAGGTGCCGACCGTAGGGTCGTCGCTGCACATGCCGCGTGAATGACCTTCGCAGGCCAGCCACAGGAGCTGCATCTGCTCCCGATTAAGTTCGTCAGCACAATACTGGCGGGCCCTGTGGGCGGCCCGCAAGCCGTGCTCCGGGTCGCAGCCTTCCGTGAACCGCTGAGAGTCGTGAAATAGAGCAAAGCGTCGCACAACCTCAAGATCGGCACCGCTGCGCACAGACAACAAACGGCCATAATGGTCTACCTTACGCCAATGCTTGGCGCCATGAAGTCCCGCCAGAGGAAGGGGATACTCATCGAAGAGCTCGGCTTCCAACTGGGAAAACTGAGCATCGGTCATGAATACTCGGGCTTCCAGATGGTGGATTTCACCAGATCTTCCAGTGATGAGGGCTGAGGGATGCCGGCAAGTCCTTCCTCAAAGGCCACTCGAGCCACGGCCACGGCAATCAACTCGGATACAGGACGAATCTGAGACAAGGCAGGATATACCCGACTCACCTCCAGGTCGTCCTGGGTGACGCAGGAGGCCAACACGCGGGCCGCCTCGGAGAACATTTTGTCGCTGACGTGACGGGCCTCGCAGGCGGTCACCCCCAGTCCGACTCCGGGAAAAATGTATGCGTTATTGCCCTGTCCTGGAACCAGTTTCTTGCCCTCAAACTGGCAGGGTGGAAAAGGGCTGCCGCTGGAGTAGATGGCCTTCCCGCGCGACCATCGGTAGGCGTCCTGGGCGGTGCATTCTGCTTTCGAGGTAGGATTGGAAAGGGCAAAAAGGATGGGCCGCTCATTGAGTTGACTCATCCGCTCTACGACCGCCTGATTGAAAGAGCCAGGCATGGTGGAAACGCCGATAAGCGTGGTGGGCTTCAGTCGCTCGATGGCCTCGAGAAAGGTGGTGCAAGGAGGGTGGTCGTGGGCGTAGCGGAGTTTGTGGTCGGCCAGGCCCGAGCGACTCTGCACGATTAAGCCCTGGGTGTCCACAAACCAGCAGTGGCGGCGAGCTTCCTCCAGGGGCAGGCCCTGGTCGGCGATAGCCGACACCATCAGATCGCCGATGCCCACACCCGCCTCACCCGCCCCCAAAAACAAAATCCTTTGTTGGGCGAGAGTTTGGTTCGTAATCCGCAGCGCCGAAAGCAACCCGGCCAGCGTGACCGCGGCCGTGCCCTGAATGTCATCATTGAAGGTGCAAACCCGCTGCCGCCAATGGTCCAAAAGGCGGAAAGCGTTGAGATTGCCGAAGTCCTCAAATTGGATCAAAGTCTTGGGCATTACTTCTTGCACTGCGGAGACAAACTCGGCCACAAATTCGTCGTACTCGTCCCCGCGCAGGCGCGGCCGGCGCAGTCCCAGGTAGAGGGGATCCTGCAAATGATGCTGATTCTGGGTGCCCACGTCGAGCATCACCGGCAGGCACAGGCGCGGGTGAATGCCAGCGCAGGCCGCGTAAAGAGCCAGTTTGCCGATGGAGATTCCCATTCCCCCCACGCCCAGGTCCCCCAGTCCAAGGATGCGTTCCCCATCGGTGACTACGATGACTCGCACCGGATGCGGCCAGTTGCGCAACAGGGCAGCGATGGAGCCTCGATCCTGAAGGGAGATATAGAGCCCACGAGGACGACGAAAAACGTCACTCCAGGAGAGACAGGCGTCGCCCACGGTAGGAGTATAGACGATAGGCATCATCTCTTCCAGATGCTGAGAGAGAGCGCGGTAAAAGAGCGTTTCGTTGCGATCTTCTAGACCGGACAGGTAAAGGTAACGTTCGATATCGCTTGATTTCTGGCGAAAATCAGCGATGACCTGAGCTACCTGCTGCTCCAGAGTGTGCACGCAGGGCGGCAACAAGCCCTGCAAGCCCAGTGCTTCCCGTTCCTCCAGAGTGAAAGCGGTGCCTTTATTGAACAGGGGTTCACGAAGCAAATCAAGGCCGCGGAGTGGTGTCGTCATGGCTGGGTCTTCGGGAGAGGGCCTGATGAACCTACAACTTTTCGACCGGATCTACAATCACAAAGCTGCTGATCGATCGGCCCGGAGTTTTCACATAAAATTGATAGATGCCTGTTTGGCTAAACTCCCAGTTGTGCCTGGTTCCAGGCTCCACTTCAAGTTGACGCTTGCCACTGGGCTGAATGACCGTGACCGGGTTGAGGCCTGGATTGAAAAAGGTCACCGTGGTAGTGGAGGTCAGTCTCACCCATTTGGGGTTAAGCGTGTCCACCTCCACCTGCAAGGTGGCTGGAAGTACGCGCCTATCTTTTGACCACTCCATGGGGATGGAGCTAAACAGGAAGCAGCCCAGCAACAGCCCTGACAACATTTTGAACCGGTGGGGCAGGTCGTATCCCCTCTGCACGATCACACCCAATGGGTAGCCGTAGGCGACATGAGCACCATAGGCAATCGCTAGAGCCGGCCAGTTGCCCTGCATGTGAAAGATGTGCGCGAAGGGTGTGGACAAAATGATGCTCTCCAGGCAAAGGCCCCACAAGACTCCCCAGCCCCAGTGTCGGCCGCTCCCAACCAGCGCATACAGAATGCCAAAGGTAACGCCATTGGAGAAATGGTAGAGCCAGCCGAGTGCCTCGGTCAGGCCGCTTGAACAGTCGGAGTCGAGTAACCAGACTCCGTAAGCCTGTATGGGCGCGAAGACGCGATATCCATAAAGGTGAAAAGGCACGCGCACCAGGTCGTAACCCACGGTGCCGGCCAGTCCTCCCCAGCAGCCCACGCGCAGGGCGCTTTCGAGTGACAAATCATGTCGCAGCGACCAACCGTAGGCAAAGGCCAGTATCGGCAAGCAGGCGAGGAAAAGGGCACCTCCCGCGACCATCGAGGCCAGTCCCCAAACTTTGAGCAAGAGCGCCCCCCCCGAAGGGATACAGGCAAGAAAGCAGACCCAACGAAGAAGCTGGCCCTTATTCATGGCCTCCACCTTGCGGCAGTTGAAAGAGTTCGCGCAAGAGTCGATTGACAACTCTGGGATGGTCCCACATAATGACGTGTCCGGCCAGAGGCAACACCTTGAGCTTGCAGTTGGGTATGGCCTGGGCGGCCACCCTGCCGACCGCAACAGGCATGAGGGGGTCGAGCCCGCCCAGCACCACCAGCGCCGGACACTCGATTTGAGAGTAGAATGGGGTGCAGTCCCACTGGTCGATCAACTCCTGAATGAGATGGTCGCAAACCTCGCGCCGGGCTGCAATGACACCTTCGGGTCGGGCGATCCAGTCGGCCGCCAGCGTAGCCGATTCGAGCACTTTGAACTTCGGGTCGCGTGGAATGTTCGGGCCGGTGTTAAACAGGGCCAAATGACGCACCCACCGGGGACGACTGGCAGCCAGGCGCACGGCCAGGTAACCCCCAAAAGAGTGCCCCACCAGTTCGAAGGGGGCTCCCAAACTCTCGGCAAATTCTTCCAGGTCGAAGTAGAAGTCGTCGATGTGCCCCGGACCCGGCCACGGGGAAGCCCCATGGCCTCGATGGTCAGGAGCAAAAACGTGATAGTCAGGAGCGAATTCGGCAACCTGAGAACGATAGTTGCTCCAATTGCCAGTGCCCCCGTGAACGAGCAACAGGATGGGCTTGCCGGGAGCCCCCGCTTCGACATAGTGAAGCCAGTGGCCGGGGCTTCTTTGCGACAGAAAGCGTCCGTGCCGCTCTTCGGCCAGGCCTTTTAGATTGAGTAGCTGTTTGCGCATCATGACGAGATCGCCAGCGGGGAGCAGCCATCGACCCAGCCAACCAATGGGCCCGCGCGGGTAGCGGATATTCAATTTCACGACCAGACGACAATGATCACCCTGATCCAGCACGACATAGCTAATCGCAATCTGGCCCATCAGCCAGTTGCTACAGACCATGGTGAGGTGCTGATCGGCTTGGAACTCGACCAACTGAAAGGCCATCATCATGGTTTGGCCAGGCACCGGATTTTCGCAACCCGGCACCAACTGGCGCGGGCTCTGGCGACCTAAATTGTCGATCCAGTCATAGCTATAGGGGGCCAACTTCAGTTGGCATAACCAGCGATACAGGTGCTGAGGTGTGGCCTGCACCGTTACCGCCCGAAAGAGGCTATGACGGGGAGCGGGTAACCACTGGTCGCAGGGGTAAGTCAGGGCGCGCTCAAATGGCCGTGACCCCCAGTGGTGAAAGTCTATCATCAGGCCTCAAGGCTAACAGTGGGCTCTGAAAAACGGCTGAACGAAATGCTTGAGCAAAAGTCAGCCAGATCCTGAGGCGGTGCTACGCACCAGTGGTGGTCAAGCACCTTCAATTCGAGGGCACTTAGCATTTGCCGGCGCACGCCCGCCAGACCTCGTTCCAGGTGATCCGTCCAGCCGTTTTCCAGAAATTCCAGGAACAGACCTTCATCCGCCCCATAAATCTTGTCCCCCACCAGGGGATGACCCAGATGAGCGAGATGGACTCGAATTTGGTGCATGCGGCCGGTTTCCGGGCGCACCTCCAATAGGCTAAAGGAATCTCCCCGACGCAGTACCCTCCAGGCCGTACGAGCTTCCTTTCCTTCGGGGACAACAGCCTGTTTGAGGCGAACCAGGCTGCCACGGGCCGGACCCAGGCAATTGTGAATCAAGCCTTCATCACCGGCCGGTGACCCATGAACCACCGCCCAGTATACCTTCTGAGCACTCTCATAGGCCTGGCAAAAGAACTTGTGCAACTGCTTTCGCTTGGAGATCAAAATCAAACCGCTGGTCTCGCGGTCGAGTCGATTTACGAAGTGGGGACGAACCTCAGGTGTAGCCTGAAAGTAGAGACGAATACGCCCGATCAAACTAGAAAAGTCGTCGCCCACGGTGGGGTGACAGACCAGCTCCCCGGGCTTGTTGACGACAAGATAGTCCTCGTTCTCATCTACGACTTCAAGTTGAGCATGCTGGGCGGCGCTAGAGTTCATCAGGCCGCGAAACCACGTGAATCGTACGCTGCGGGAATGGAATCTCGATGCCAGCCTGATTCAGGGCTTCATAGGCCGAGATCAGCAGATCACTACGGATGCCCATCCACCCAATCGCTTTCTCCGTCCAGGCCTGTAGCTGAAAATTCAAGGCGCTATCGGCCAGTGCCACGAGCACGACTTGCGGGGGAGGCTCGGCACAGACATCGGGATGCTCGCCGGCCAATCGCAGCAGCATCGCCTGAACCTGACTGGGATTGCTACCGTAGGACACGGACACGTCCACCCTGACCAAACGACGCTGATCGCGCAACGTCCAATTGGTGACCTTCGTAGACAAAAGCTCGCCATTGGGTACAATCACATCCGACCCGTCAGGCGTACGCAGTACGCTGGCCCGCAACCCAATGTGCTGCAGAGTGCCAACCTGACCGGTCACTTCGATGACGTGGCCAACCTCAATGGGCCTTTCAAACAAAAGAATAAGGCCGGACACGAAGTTGTTCACGATATTTTGAAGGCCAAAACCGATGCCCACGCTCAGAGCGCCAGCGACCACAGCAAACTTGGTGGTGTCCACACCTACGGCAGCCAAACCAAATAGAGAGCCAGTAATGAGCAGTAGGTAATGTAGCGTCGTAGAAATCGTATAAGTTTGCCCCAGGGTAAGACCCAGGCGGGGGTAAACATCTTGCTCAAGTTGAAATCGCAAGATCCGAGACAACTGGTAAGGTATGGCAACCGACAATACCAGGGCCAATACTCCCCCCAGGCTTACGCTCAGCGCGCCCACATGGCCAGTGGCGGCCAATAGCGCAGAGAGCCAGGTCCAAAGTGGATTGAGCAAAGCCAGGTAGCTCAGACTCATCAAAAACCATACCAACCTGGCCAACCGCCGAGAGCCTCGACGCAGTTGGTCGCGATACAGGGGGCGGTGATTGCGTACCGAGGCAAATAAGGACAGTGGTGGAGTCCTCAGTGCCAGCAAAATCAGTCCGTCAACAATTTGCACCAGAGCCAACAATAGAATAGCCAGGTAAATGGAAGACAGGCCCGCCTTTCCGACCAGGCTACCCAGGTTGACGAACCCCAAATTTAGCGCAAACCACGCTAAAGCGAAATGGCCGGCAATGACCGGCCGCACCCACATGTTGGAGGTATCCTTCGCAGAAGTAACGATGCGCCAGGCGAGGAATACCAATATGACGGTCATTTCGCCGGTAAGAATGATTCGAGACAAGAGTAGTTGGGATTCGGCTGTCTCACGAATCCGGTCCACCAGGAAAATAACAATGGCCAGTTTGAAAGTCTTCACGTAGTATGGGTCAAGCAGTCGGCTCAGCACAAGGCTGGCCGGGAACAGCGCGGTAGCCCCCAACAGCGCCTGTAGCATGATGGGCTGTTGAGGATAAATGAGCGGCGAAAGCAAGTAAGCCAGCAGCAAGGCAGTGGGCACCGGATGCCGAAAGGCCTGGGCGGGACGCTGCAGCGATGGCTCGACCTCCACCCAGACCTGAACGCGTTTGTCAGCCCAACTCAAGGCGAGGTAAGAAAGCCCGAAGCAGAGCAGATGAAAGAGAAAGCGTTCGAGGTGCTCAGAAAAATAGTGAGATAAGTCTTCTAGCTGCTTATCCCACGAGTCCAGCGTGAAAAGGACCAGATTTCGACTCGACAAGTGGGAGAAGTCGGCCTTCCAGATAGCCGAACTGTCCTGCACAAAAATCCGCTTCACCAACTCGTCGCGCGCGGTCGATATCAGGGAAAGGGTAGACTTTATCTGGTTGTCCACCGTGTTAAGTCGATCCAGAACGACCAGCATTTTATCTCGGTCGGCTCTGATTTTTTCGCGGGCCGCATCCATACGAACGACCAACTTTTGCATCTCTGCCACCAATGCAGGGGGCAGTTCAAGGTTCTGCGCAGCCTGCCAGGTAACATTCAGTTCCTTCAGAGCCTGCTGGGATTTATCCAAATCGCCGGCTCGTCCATTGAGGCGCTTTCGCCAATCGGCAATGGGCTGGGACAGGTTTTTCCAATCATTTTCCAGATCGCGCAGTTCGCTGGTTGTCAGATCTTGAGCCAACTTCAGCCTGGTTTCGGGTGAGCGCTGGGAGACCTTGTCGGAAAGGGCCGCCAATCCCCGGTCGATGTCCCTGGGAGTCGAATCCTGATTCAAGTTGGACTCAATGGAATCCAACTGGCTACGACTCGACTCCAAACTGGAAGCCATCTCCGTGAGACCAATGGGAGGAGTGGCCGGCGCAGCCACCTCGGTCAGGACCGGAGTCGGAGAAGGGTTGCCCTCGCTGGCCGAGGCGACTGGAGTCGGAATCGGCTGGCACAAACCCACCCAACGGGTCAAGATCAGCAAGGTCGCCATTACCAGCCAGGTCCGTGTTGTTATCATCCAGCCAATTTCCAGGATGCGCATTAGCCAGGGTGTTCCCAAATCGGCTTGAATAACCTTCGAGAATTCAATTCCTGGCCTGCACTAAAGAAAAAGGCCCGGACATTGCTGCCGGGCCCTTTTGGGAAAAAAAT
>JADMJV010000037.1 GCA_018780265.1 bacterium | reverse complement strand
CAAAATCAGCCAAGCGCCGTCCAACCGGGAGGGGGGCAACGATCTCCTACCGCTTTTTGCCTCTCTCATGCACGCCTTGCTGGAAGACCGCTATGCTATCTCGGATATGATCCATATGATGTCTCGCAATCCTCGGCGCGCTCTGGGGTTGCTATGAAGCCGCTTGTTTCCGCCCCCGGCCAGGGGCTTATTTTCCCCATGGAGCCAGGCAGCCTGGTGCGTTTCAAGGTGATTGGCGAGAACACCGATCACGCCCTGGAGATGTACGAACGAGAGGTGCCAGCGCACACTATAGGGGCCGACCCGCACCTGCACCTGACCACAGTGGAGACCTTTTACGTGGTCAGGGTCAGCGGTGACCCCCTCATTCTGGTGGGAGAGACCCGCCAGCAGTTTGGACCGGTCAGTGTGGTGGTGCCCAAAAACAACCAGACCGACCAGCCCATCAAAATACTGGTCACCTTTACCCCCTCGCTGGGACACCACGAGTTCTTTCGGGGCCTGTCTTTGCTCAAGGCCGGTCCGCCCGAGGACTATGTGGCCGGCCTGGCCGCTCTGCGCCTGCGTTTCAACTCTATTTCGGTGACCTAACGGTCAAAGTAGAGGCGCTGCCCCTCGGTCATCGTCTCCCACCATTCCTCAAAGTCACGGCTTTCCCAGTCGTCCCAGGCATAGTCCCCAAACTGAAGAGCCTGGCCCAAGGCATAAGCGATCTGCACGTCCGACAATACTGCCTGGCGGCGCTGCTGGCCCCAGTCATGTAAGGACTGGCCGGAGCACAGCGCATCCACCAGCGTATGGATGTCCTGGTAGGCGATCGAGGTGGCCGCTCCCAGGTGGGGCGGCGAAACGTGGGCGGCATCGCCCACCAGGGCGATTTTTCCTGCCCCAAAAAGCTCGGGAACTCCCTGACAAATGGCCTGCAGATAGGGCCCCTCGGTGGCCTCCATCATGTCCACCATAGGCCCCGGCAGTGCTGCTCGAGCCTGCTCCAGTAAACTCCGACGCAGCTCCGGCCTGACATGGTCGGGTGGCAGGCTCCAGCGGTGCAGCTGCCCCTGAGCGTCGGTGAAGAGGGCTTCCAGGTCATTGACATTGCAGTACCACATCCAGTTAATCAGCGAATTGCTGGCCCCCGGCGGTGCGTAGACAATGGCGTGAGTGCGCCGCCCATACAGGTTGAGCAGAGAGCCGTTGCGGGCCGCCTGCCAGAGGTCTCGAGCCGAGCCGGGTAGCCGGTCCGCCTCGATCATTCCCCGCATGGCCACGTAGCCACAATAAGTGGGCTGGAAGTCTTGGCCCATACAGCCGCGCACGGTAGAGCCCAGACCATCAGCCCCCACAACCACCTCAAACTGGCGACGACTCCCATCGCTAAAGCAAATCTCGCCGTCGCGGCTGCAGTCCAACACGGCCAGGCCGGCGTGGATGGCCGAATCAGGCACTCGGGCGCGCAGGCAACGATAAAGTTCGCCCCATGAACAGGCCATTTTGGACAACGGTCGGCTCCAGCACGCCTGCAATTGTGATCCCAGCACCAGACGCTGGCTATAGGCCCGGCTGCACAACCCCCCGATCGAGGAGGCCACGCGCGACTCCAGCATCACCCCCGAGCCGCGCTCGCCCAGGTGCAAAGAGCGCTCAAACAACTCCACCCTGGCCCCCCGCTGAGCCAGGGCATGGGCTGCCATAAGGCCGGCGATACTGGCCCCAACCACGCCCACCTGTAAATCCTTGATGGCCACCGACCTTGCTTAGACGAACAGCCGGACAGGCCTGCGAACCGTGAAATTTGCAAATCTGATCCAGATCACGTTATTTTCCCCTCCGACTCTTTAGAGTCTCCCCAGAGAAATTAAATAGGACGGGGGGTAGGAGCATGATGAAAAAGTTAGGTTTTGGTGCCGCAATCCTCTTCTCTCTGGCCTGGTCGGGTGCGGCAGCCCCATTATTTCCGGACGTCAAAGACGAACATTGGGCCAAAGACGCGGTGGCCAAACTGGCCGCTCAGGGCCTTCTCGAAGGCTACCCCGATGGTACTTTTAAGGGGGACCGAGCAGCCAGTCGCTGGGAAGTGGCCATGATCGTAGCCCGGTTGCTGGCCAAGATGGAACAGGCCAATGCAACCTTCGCCACCAAGGCCGAGTTGGACAACGTTCGCAAGCTGGCCCTGGCGCTCAAAGACGAACTCGACGCGATGGGAGTGCGCGTTACCAACCTGGAGGAGGGGGTCAGCCGCCTCGACCAGCGCGTTACGGAACTCGAGCGCATCACGTTCTATGGCGAAATTACCTGTCGCGTGGGCGCCCAGACCTTCCAAAACACCGGCAGCCCGGCTATGACCAATGCGGCCACCGGAGTGTAAGCCATTGACTACAATCAGTCGGTCGGCTCAACCCTGGGAGCGGGAGCCTTTATCACGGCTCCCTCCCCGGCGGCCGGCCTGCCCAACAACTATTTCGTAACCGGTGTTCCCGGCGTGACCGACTGGCTACACGGCCGCCCCCTCACCAACGGCGCCACCTTCACGGTCAAAGGGCTGTTGGGGGTCAATGCCAAGATTAGCGAAGACATTGACGCGGGCATGGAACTGATGGCCTTCACGTCTCAAGGGAACCAGGTGATCGACGCTTTTTGGGGGGTCTCTGCACCCTATCAGAACAATGTTTTCACCAGCACCAGTTCGACCGGCGTAGGCCCCGGCGCGGCCGGCCTGCAACCCCTCAACAATGCCCCCTTCACCCGAATGGTGCTGGACAACTTTTGGGTCAAACACAAGCCCTCCGGCACGCAACTCATTGTGGGATCGTTTGGCAAGACCCGCTACGACTCGTTGGTCTATGCCATGCAGCCCAACCCCACCGTGGGTGGGCCGCCCAATTTAAATAGCTTCGGCGTCCAGGTCACAGGTAGCCATCAGTTGGGCGAAGACGAGAAATCGCCCCGCCTCAGCTACGAGGTCATGGGGACCCGTCTGGCCGATGGCAACATCGATCTGGTCACAGGAGGATCTGCTTCCTACTTCAGCCACGCCGAGGGCGCCAACATCGCCATCCATTTCGACGAAGATCGGGGCGTGGGCCGGCTCAACTGGCTGCACGCCGCCAATGATGCTTCGGGGGGAGCCCCCCTGGCTGTGGGCCTGACCCAGTTGCCCAATCTGGTCTCGGGTTGGGTCAATCCCCAAGGTTTTTACACCAACCAGTTGGCCACGACCAATCTGGGGGGAATCGGCTCGACCAGCGATAAGCGCCCCGTGCCAATGGCGGGCGCCACCGACGGGATAACCGGGATTCCCGGCACCCTCAACGTGGGAGGCATCGGGCCTCAGGACCAAACCAGTTATGGTTTGAGTCTGCATTACAACTTCGACAACGAATACAAGCCCAAGGTGTTTGGCGAGTTTGCTCACAGCGACTACAAGCCCCAGAAAAACTCCTCCTACGGGGTGGGCGGCAATGCCTTTCGCCTGGGGGCGGGAGCCAGCTTTTTTGATGACCAGGTCGACGTGGACCTGCACTACTTGCGGGTAGATCCCACCTACGATCCCTTCATTCTACAGATTCCCACCATCGGGGGAATCTCCACTCCGCTGTGGAGAATTCCTGACCTCAACCAGTTTTGGAATCTGTATTCACTCCACGACACCGCGGCCATGCCTCACAACCGACAGGGATTGCGCGGAACCATCAGTTGGAAATTTAATCCCAACGGCAAACTCTCGTTCAACTACGGCAACCTCACCCAGGTGCGATCGTCGATGCAGGATGTGCGCTTCTCGGCCAATTCGCTGGCGCCCGGCACTCCCAATACCAATGTGCTGGGCTATTCACCCGGATTTATGGACCCTGTTTTCTTGGGATTCGCCCCCCAAACGTTTGCGGCCAGTGGCACAAATGCTCTGGCCTTGCCGCTGGAAGATCCCAAAGGCACTATGGAGCATTTCCTGGTGTCCGGCAGTCACAAATGGAAGTTTGATGACAAGGCGGAGCAGGGCGTGACTCTCTCGGGTCTCTTCCTCAACTACAACTATCGGCGCAACAGCAACCTGGCCAGTCTGCTGCCCGGGCCGTTGGGCATCAGGGGCGAAAGCCAGAATCGAGTCGACTTCACGATTCAGGGTTGGAACCTGGGAGTGGGTTACGATGTGACCGAGGACTTTGCCGTCCGAGCCGCCTACACGCAACTCAACGTTTTTGGCCACATCGATCCGCTCGGAGTCTATTCCAACTTCGCCCAGGCCAGTAATAGCAGCAGCTTTAACACCTGGGACATCACTCAGTCCATTCCCGAAATCGGATTTGACTGGAAACTGTCAGAAAAGAGTAGTTGGGGCTTGACTGCCAAGCTCTACAACGAAACTGACCACATCCCGGCCAATGTATTGGCCTCTCCCACACTCCCCTCACTGAACGTGGCCATGGCGCCTCAAAACGCCCACCCCTTCAGCTATTCGGGCATTCAAGTGATGTCCACATACTCACTGCGCTTCTAAAGGAAAGGGGGGCGCCAGTCGCCCCCCTTTTCTTGTTCATGTGACGCCCTGTGCAGACCGATAGTTTCACAACCTGGCAACACTCGAACGTCACCAATAATGCGCATTAAGCCTCTACGGCCAGGGGGGTGCTGCCTGCCGTGGCCCTTATCAGAAAGTATTTGACTCTCGGCGGCGAATCAAGGAGGGAATGCTCTGGCCTTTGTTCCTTCTTCTTGGGCATCCCCTGTCGGCGCTGATCTGCGGCCTTCGGTCCTGGCGCCACAATGCCGATATCCTTGGGCCGGTGGCGCTCGGTTTTTTTTCCGGCTGGGGGGCGATTCCGCTGGTTTGGCTGGTGACGCGCGAGAAGCGGCCGGTGCTGCATGCAGGGGGTTTGGGGTTGAATCCGGCGGAGGTCACCGACGAGGCGGGCCATTGGGAGGCCTGGCGAAACTACTATTTCAACCTGCGTCAGCGCCTGGTTCTGGTCTCTATGCTACTGCTGGTGCTGGCGTTAGGTGCTGTGGAGCTGTTTGCCATTGGCTACTGGATGGAATTCCGTGCGGCTTGGGCCGCCAGCTGGCTGCTGGGCTGGCTGGGTCCCTTCTTTGTAGGCGTCTGGCTGCAGTCTGGCTATCGAGTTCCCTGGTTGGGCAAGGTATGGCGCCACTGCGATCGGATCTGGCTGCTGTCAGGTCAGGAATTGCCCGGGGAGGTGAGATATCGGGCGCCAATGGCAAGCGATTCGACCGAATTGCTTGAGGAACAGTTGCAACTTGAGGCGGCCATGGGCCGCCATCAAAAGGTGGTCAACGGGTTTTGTGTCGTCAGCTTTCTGACCCTGGTCTTGGGTCTCGCCTACGCTGTCTACGGGTTTCTGCAGCTGAGAGCTGTCCTTGGACGTGGCTGAAGACAGGCGGTGGATTGCTCGACCTGGGAGATGACCTGGCTCGGCAGTTAGCTCTGGAGTTGTGTCGACGCGAGGGTATCGCGCCATACTTTGGCCTTCTCTTTGTGGAGAACGTGGCTCGAATTCTGTTTCATTGCCTGGGCTGCGATGGAGTGAGCGCGTGTCTGGGAGAGGATCTGTCCCTGGCGCAGGTCCTAAGTCGCGCCCATCCTTCGGCTCGCCATCGCTGGAAGGAGAAGCTTCGGCGCGAGTTGGCTCAACCTTATGGGGATGGGCAGGTATTCTTAAGCCTGGAGCGCCTCCAGGCTCGGTTGCCAGAGGCTGTGGCAGTGGGCGCTCTGTTCAGGCAGCCCGGACCCTGGTGGCGGCAACTGGCATCGCTGGGCCTTGTACTGACGACCACCGGTCTGACCCGGCCGGGTTGGCTGTCGGGCCGGCTGCTGGCCGGGCAGCTCAATCTCTGGGCATCCTCAGCGCCTCCTCTGCTGGCCGGGCTAGCAGAAGCTGGCCCTGGTGGTTTTGACCTGGCTGAGCCCGGCCACGGTAGCCGGCGGCGGGACCATCGGCGAGCCCAGCCAGGGCACCCTCACGTTGTTGGGCCTGGTCTGCCCAGTCAGCCAGTCGAGGCACGTCTGGGGGTTGGATCGGCGCATCGACTTCGACGCCGCTCGCCTGACGAACAGACGAATTACTTTGGCAAAGGAACGGCCGCACCCAGTTCACCATGTGTTGACCGCAACCGGATAAACCCAAGGGGTGCCTTCCTGCGGTCTGGCCCCCCCTACCGGCAACGTGAGTTTCACCAGAGTCCCCTCTGGCGGATTCTGGTCGATCACGCTTCCCAAGAAGATGGGTTTGCGCAAACGCTTTCAGCTCAACCCCCGACTGCATCGCCAGATAGGCCGGCTCATTCACCGAGTCCTTACCCGGTGGACCGCCGCTCAGATCGGATGCCACCGAAACCGTCGAGACCAACGCGAGAAAGCCCGACCGGGGATTATCATGGCGGTGCAGTCCTTTGGTGCCGGGCTCAAGACCCATGTCCATTACCACATTCTTATTTCCGATGGCGTCTGGTTTCCTGACGGCAGCTACTACGCGCTGGGGCATTGGGACCAGGCCTCCCTGCTGGGCCAGTTGCGCCACTCCATTCTCAAATCGCTGGTCGCTCGTCGCTGCCTCCAGCCTGAGACCGCGAACCTTCTCGAGTCCTGGCCTCTAGAGCGCTCAGGATTCTCGGCCTTTATCGGCGACCCCATCAGCCAGCCCGGCGACCAGCCTCGCCTCCAAAGGGTGCTGAACTACATCCTCCGCCCTGCACTCCCGCTCAAACACCTGTCCTACGTCGAATCCACCGGCGAGGTCCGTTATTCTCCGCCCCGAGCCGCCTCCAAGGTGTGGGAGCACGCCTGATTTCCTCGCGGATTGGGTGCAGCACATCCCCAGAGCGCGCCAGCATCAGGTAACTTACACGCAGGCCATTTCGCCAATGCTCTCGGCAACCTCAATCCTAAGCCGGAGTCCACGGCAG
>JADMJV010000161.1 GCA_018780265.1 bacterium | reverse complement strand
GGGAGAAAAGGGTCCTGATTTGCCTTCGGACAGCTCTGAGGGCCCTTGGGGTCGCCCTCAGGCACCAGTTCATGAGGAGTCTTTGGCTACAAGCTTGTGCGGGACCGGGTTCAGAGTTGGGCGCGAGGGCAAACCCTGTGGGTGACAAGATTGTGTGAGACAAATCAATCAGTCCCCATCCCGCATCGACTTGAAACCGTGTCGATGTGCTTCTCGAGAGCTAGCGCCAGGCTATTGACTCGAGCCGAGAGGACATGGTAGCCCGCGAGGAAGTCGTCAAGCCGCGATAGGATCTCCCTTTGGCCAGCCGCCAGTTCGTCGAACCTGCTCCGTGTCCGCTGCCTTGGAGATTCAATTTGGCGAAAGAACTCATCCACGGGGATGTCGAGCACCTGCCCAAGCTTCTCCAGCGTTTTGACTCGTGGAATTTGTCGAGCTTCTTCGTAGCGCTGGATGGATTTCGCAGAGACACCAACCAGTTCAGACAACGCCTCACGGGTCAAGCGCAACCTCGTCCGAGCTTCTCGGAGGCAACTTGCTATAGCTGAACTGGGTGCGAGCGAGGGGTCGTTCATCTCAGGGAATTCTATGGGCTCATGAAAGAAGGGAAAGGACATACAGGTACCATCCAGAAACGTCCAATCATATTGGACCTGCTGTTGGCAAGATGCCGAGGAGAAGGTATGTGGATCGAAGCAAGTCGTGTCTTGACCGTGCTGGGCAGTGCCTCAATAACAATAGGACTCTACGTCCAAGCTCTCAAGGCGGTCAGGACGAAGAGCATGGATGATTTCTCACCTGTTTTGGTCATTTCACTCGTGGTTAATGAGGTTGTTTGGCTAAATTACGGCGTTGCCCTCGGAGAATGGCCAATCGTGCTGCTCTCTGGATTTAACATTCCCCCAGTGCTTATCCTCACTGGTGCATACATCATCCATCGTTCTCGCGGGGCAACCTCGTGACCGAGCCCCAATTCGACGCCACTGAACTGGTGCTAACCGAGGCCACGCATGGGAGTCGTCTCCGTGAGCCAGCGGCGTCACTTGTGAGACGAGTTGCAGTTGATGGAAAAGGTTGGCCGGTCGAAGATTACATCGAAGTCTATGAGAGCGTTTCTTCGCTGTGGGTAGTTCAGCACCGCGCAAATGTCATTGGAGCGGTTTTAATCATCGGCGGCCCTCGGGACCGCTTCCCGATTCGCTCCTTTGAGGGCTGGCCAGATCTGGAATTTCCCCCTGGAACCTCCGCCGAAATCCCATTTGTTGTTGTTGACCAACAATACCGTGGCTCTGGCGCCTCGTTCGCGCTATGCGCTGCCTGTCACTGGTATTTTGTGAAGCACAACATCGATTATATAGATGTCCCACTCCTACGTTTCTACGAGCGTCACGGAATGCGTATGGAACGAGTCTGCGCGGGTCGGGGGGGGGGAGAAGGTTCACTGGGGTGAATCTGGAGTTTTTCCGGCGCGAATTTATGTTGGGGATCCCCGTCAACCTGGTTCAATGGGCTACAAAATCAAACAGGAACATCCCGGGCTGTGGGAGACATTTTTGCTGCACCACCGACTCGCCGCAGGTGATCCGCCGTGGGCATAAGCGACCGGGACGGCCGCAGTAGTTGCCTTTCTGACTGGCTCACCAAACCGTCTTGGATGAGAAGGTGGCAAAGCGAGAACTTGTTGATTTAGGGAGCGGGGAACAGTTCTTCCAGTAATCGATGGCAGGTTTGGCTCGCACCCGCCAGACGACGCTGGACCTGGGGACGATGGTCAGGAAATGCCAGCACCATGAGTTCTCGCCCCGAATAGAGGGAGAGAAACTCAAAGAGAAAGCAATCGGGCCAGAAGCTGCGGGCCAGCGCTGCGGCACGCTCCAACTCGCCGCCTACGACTGGCTGCGCGCGGGCAACTTCAGCGGCTTCTACCATGTCCATGTGTCCCGAATCTATCGGGACCCGCATCGAAAGGGCTCCCCCCGGACTCAGGCGCAGCGGCAGGTTGGTGAAAAAGGCCAGCAGCATCTCGAGGCTCAGGGAGTCCGATTGGCGCGTGGCGGTCAGATCGCAATCATAGACGATCAGATCATAGCCCGGGCTATCCTGTTCCACGAATTGGAAAGCATCTTGCCGAAAAACTTTGACCTTGGGGTGGAGCAAACTTTTGCCGTTGATTTTTCTCAACGATCTCGTCTCTTGGGCGAGTCTTATTACGTGGGGGTCTAACTCGACGACGTGGATGGTTTCGACCTCGTCAAAGTGGAGAGCCATGTGAGCCGCCAGGCCAAAGCCACCGCCCAGAATCAGCACCCGCCTGGGTCGCAACAGCAGCGAGAGGGGCACCGCCACCATCATCTCATAGTGGTACTGATGTTCCCGGCCTTCAAACTGAATCGTGTCGTTGAGGCGCACGGAAGTGATACCGCTGTCTTCAAAGACCTGAATCTTTTGGAGTGGGGAGGTGAAGCTCAGTTTGGCGACGTCTCCCCTTTTTAAGGGTGGGAGCCGGGTCCACCCCCCCTCTTCGTGCAGGCTCAGCAGACCGCCGTTGTGAAGCGCCAGCAAGTCTTCTCGGGTGGCCTGGTCCGGCTCGTAATAAGCCCGGGCCTGGGCCTCGGAGTAGCCACGTTCCTGCCAGCGTCTCGATACATAGCTTGGAATCATGGTGGGCGTCCTTCAGGATCTGATCTGGAGATCCCCTGTGGCCTGATCTTTATCATTGTGCCGGGGTGCTATGATTCGACCTATGACGGATTTGGGTCCGCTTTCGTACGCCGATGCGGCCTGGTTGCACATGGACGAGCCGGGCAACTTGATGATTATCAACGGATTGCTGCGTCTTAGCGAACGGGCAGACCTGGCGACTTTGCGCCACCGACTGGCCGAGCGCTTCTTGGGCCACGACCGCTTTGGTTGGACGGTGGTTGATCCCCCGCTAGGCGGTCCGCGCTGGCAAAGCAGCGGTCAGGCCCCGGATCTGAATTATCATCTGGTCCACACCAGCGTCGAGAACGAAGCTAGCCTGTTGGAGTTGGTGGGTCAGCTCATGGCGCAGCCCCTGGACAGGGGACAGCCGCTCTGGCAGGTGCACGTGGTTGACTTACCCGACCATACAGCCTTGATTATCCGGCTTCATCACGCTTTGGGAGATGGTGTGGCCATGATGCATGTGCTCAGCACTCTTACCGATGCTCCCATGGAGACCTACAATGTGCCTCATGTGCGCGCCTTGATCTCCCCCTGGCGCCAGGCCAGAGCCGTGGGCCGAGCGGTGCTGGATCTGGTGACGCAGGTGTTGCTCAAGCCCGAACCAGCCACTCCTTACAAGGGGCCGTTGGGCGTTCCCAAGCGCGCCGCAGTGTCGCGGGCCCTGCGACTGGATTCTGTGAAGGCCATAGAGAAGCTGGTGGGATGCACAGTCAATGATGTGCTGCTGACCTGTCTGGCCGGGGCCTTGCGCGATTACTTGCTGCACATAGGCCACCAAATCGCGCCCACGTTGAGCTTGCATGTGGTCATGCCGGTCGATTTAAGGGCTGCCGGCGACGAACTGCTGGGCAATCGCTTTGGTCTGGCCTTCGTATCCTTGCCGGTGGGTGAGTCCGATCCGCTCAAGCGTTTGCGGGCGGTGCAGCAGCATCTGGTCCATCTCAAGTGCACTCCTCACGCTCAGGTTATCTATGCAATTTTGAAGTTAGCCGGCTGGTTGCCTCGCCCTCTGGAGTTGGCCCTCGTTCGTCTGTTCGGGTCGCGCGCCACGGCCGTGGCCACGAACGTCCCCGGCCCCAAGAACCCGCTGAGCATTGACGGTCATCCCGTGGCCGACCTGATGTTCTGGGTTCCGCGCTCGGGCAGGCTGGGCTTAGGCGTCAGTATTATCAGCTATGCGGGCGACGTCCGCGTAGGGATCGCTTCGGACCCTGGTCTGATCGCAGAGCCGCAGAATTTGGTGGATTCGTTTCAGCGAGCTTTTGAGGAGTTGCACGGCCTGCTAACTGGCTAAGGCTGTTTCTTCGTTGGGCAGCAAGGCGCCTCGGACCGCGCTGATCTGTGGTTCGGTGCCAGTGACTACCAGCAAGAATTTTTGGGCGCTGAGGGCCGTTTCCGACTCGGCGATAGAGGCTTCCTCCACGCCCAGGTTGTGCAGAGCCACTCCCACAGCGCTGAGGCCAGCATGGGCCAGAGTGCCTTCTAGAACTCGAGCCATGGCTGCCGTTGCCGGCCCTACGATCATCAGTGTACCCAGACCGGGGATCCCAAAGAGGCCGGAGCCAGAGGCGATTCCGATCAGTCCGCCCCAATACGCTCGCCTCTGAGTCCAGTAACCAAGCCGGTCTCCAAACGTGTAGCGCGGTCCATTTTCGGCTTCTCCGTCGATTTGAAGAATGGACAGGTGTCCCATTTCAAAGCTCCGGCTGCGCAGTTCTCTCAAGGCGTTTTCAACCCCCAGTTGGCTATCATAGATAGCCACCACAGAATTTTCTTTACTCATATTCTCTCTATCTCCTCACCTGTCAGTGAGGCGAGGGTTGGTTGGTCCAGACCAGGTGACAACATTCCTCGGCAGGGTAAAATCGCAACTGGATTCGGCCGCAACGTAGACCTTCGCGTAACTGGCCTACCTTGATGGTGGCATCGGTCAACTCGGTACCATCTCGGGTGCAAGCCTCCTCCAGCAAGGCTTGCAAAGCCTCATCGGAAACCAGATCGTAAGCTACCTCAATCCAGTTGTCCATCAACTTACAGCATAGCACCAATCAACTCGCCCGGATCACATTTGGGGAAAGTTGGCCATGATTCCGTCCGGGGCCCCTGGCGGGAAAGCCTGCAGCGGGCTGCGAAGGCGTGCCTATGATGTCGCCGGCAGAATTGACACGCTACAGCCGCCACCTGGTTTTGCCTGAAGTGGGGCTGGAGGGACAGGCCCGCTTGAAGGCTTCCAGCGTACTGCTGATAGGGGCCGGTGGGCTGGGGTCGCCGCTGGCCCTCTACCTGGCGGCCGCGGGAGTGGGACGACTGGGTCTGGTCGACTTTGATAAGGTTGAACTGAGCAATTTACAGCGCCAGGTTCTCCACGGCACGCGCGACGTGGGCCGGCCTAAGCTGGATTCGGCCCGCGACCGCCTGGCCGACGTCAACCCTCATGTGCGACTCGACACCTATGAGGCCCGCTTTAGCGCCGCCAACGCCCGCCAGATTTGCGCCGACTATGACCTGATCATCGACGGCACCGACAATTTTCCCACGCGCTATCTTGCCAACGACGTCAGCGTCTTGCTGGGCAAGCCCAACGTTTACGGGTCTATCTATCGCTTCGAGGGTCAGGTCTCGGTTTTTCATCCCGCCGCCGGAGGACCATGCTATCGCTGCCTTTATCCAGAACCGCCGCCACCCGGCATGGTGCCTTCTTGCGCGGAGGGTGGGGTGCTGGGTGTGTTGCCCGGCATTGTCGGAACCTTGCAGGCCACCGAGGCCCTCAAGTTGTTATTGGGAGTTGGGCGGTCCCTGCTTGCGCGTTTGCTTCTTTTTGACGCCCTTTCCATGCGCTTTGATGAGCTGAAGCTGGCTCGTGATCCTCAATGCAAATTGTGTGGCGACCAACCGACCATCACGGATTTGATCGACTACGAGCACTTTTGCGGAATTCAAAATGACCCCGGTCAACTTGATCCCGGTCAGCTTCGCGGTCTGCTGGATCGAGTGTCGCTGCTCGACGTGCGCGAGCCCTGGGAGTGGGAAACTGGCCACCTGAACGCCTCGTTGATTCCGTTGGGCCAACTGGAATCGCGCCTGGCCGAACTCAACCCGGAGGCCGACTGGGTCGTCTACTGTCAAAGTGGCGGACGCAGCGCCAAGGCCTGTCAGATTCTCCGCCAACACGGATTTCCCCAGGTGCGCAACTTGCGCGGGGGACTGCGTGCCTGGCAGGCTCAGGACCATTCGTAAAGTATAAACCCCCCGGGGTCCATAAATTTGACTTATGCGGGAGTCGACCGCGTAGCGGTTTCGCGCAGTAATTCGGCCGCGAGAATGACAATTGGATCGGGGGCCATTCTGCGGGGGGAAGGCCCCGTCTTTGTCGAAGTTCCAAAGGATATGAGCGAAGAGAAGATCAAGCGGCGTCGCTTCCTGGCCGATATACTTTTTGCGGGGGGGGCCATCTCTGCGGCGGCGCTGGTGGCCAAGGCCACTCAGGCGACAGCCAATCCTGGCCCTGTGGCCCAAAATTCTAACCCTCCCGGCCCCCCAACCCCGCCTGCAACCCCCGCAGTCACTCCTTCTGTGAAGACTCCCCCTGAGCCACAGCTCGGCGGGGCGGTGGTCTGTCCCACTCAGGTGACCCCCGTGCCTCCACCGGTCAATGTGCGTGGAGAGGTGGCCTTACCTCAGACCCGCAAAACGCTGCCTGTGCCTAAGTTGGGTGGCGAACCGATGATGCCGGCCAGGCCCGCGCCCCCTCGGTAAGCGGGCCACCCCTGGCAGACCAGGCAAAGATACCCCCGTCATAGTTGCGCACCCTCGCGTAGCGCAGCTGGCGGGCCACCAGGCAGGCCAGGCTGGAGCGCCAGCCGGTGCCGCAGTAAAACACCACCTCGCGGTCCTTCACGATCCCTCGTTGCAACCAATCTTTTTGAATTTCGGCCAGGGGCCGAAAGGTCCAGGCTGGACCAGGACTCATCAGACAGACGGGTCCAATTTGCCGGCCCCGATGGCCGTAACCGTTCACCCCTCTCTACCCAAGGCTGTGGGCACGAGTCTGGAAACCAGCCTCAGGCCAAATGAGCAACTTGCAGCTCAAAGGCTTCAACAACCACGAAAAAGTCCTCGACCCTTCCATTACCTTCACCCCATCTTGGCACAGAGGGAGACGCAGTGCACCCGAGTGATGGAGCCACGAACTGACCCGGAACCCAAATTGCCTGAGTTTGCTGT
>JADMJV010000008.1:22829-69655 GCA_018780265.1 bacterium | reverse complement strand
ACCCGGTTGCAGCAACACCAGCCGGACAAACACCTTTGACTCCCGATCCGTGTTCACGGCAATTGTCTGAACCGGGTTCGCAACCACAGGAACGTCAACGATTCGCTCCGGCGCCATCTTGACGACTCCCACCATCGCCACGACAGCAACACAGGCCGCGGCCATCGCTCCTCCCAGATTCCACTCCAGCGTGCGGGGCACGGTGATGGCCGCGCACACGCGATCCCACAGGCTGACGGGTGGCGGGGCCACCTTCAAAACCTGGCGGGCTGGTTTGGACGGTGGTGGCGGCTTGGTGAGCAGCTTTTCCTGGGCCGGTTGTTCGCCGCTACGGACCGGGTTCATGACCGGATTGGCCATGGTCATGGGGGTGGCGGCCGGCAGGGGCGGTGGGGGAGGGGCCTCAGCAGCGGGATAGCGCAGTGCCCACAGCACCAGCAGGATACCGAGACTGGCCAGGCTGACCCAGCGCAAAAGAAATTTTGCCACTTGAGATATTTCCAGAAAAGCGCCAGGGAGCCTGCCGGAGGTGGCCAATCCAGCCGACTCCATGGATTTTCGTGAAGAACCCCTTACCCCGGCCCGACAGGTCCAGTGGCTGGCCCGCAAAGGCATGGCCTTCGCCAACCCCGGCGAGGCCGAATTTCACCTGCAGCACATCAACTACCATCGTCTACGGCCTTACTGGCAGCCCTTTGAGCGGGGCAAGGGAGACAGCTATCATTTTGTGGACGGACTCGACTTTGAAGAAGTCATGGGACTGTACCGGTTTGACCGCAAGCTGCGTCTGCTCTTGCTCGATGCCATGGAGCGTCTCGAGGTGTCGCTGCGCAGCCGTTGGTCCAACGAGATGTCGTTGCGCCATGGACCGCTCTGTCTGGGTCAGGAGAGTCTCTTTTCCGACCACGACTTGTACCGCCGCAGTCTGGATACGCTGCTGCACTTTTACGAAAACAGCGACGACGAGTTCACGGTGCGCTTCAAGGACAAGTATCCGCGAGTTCGCCTGCCTCCCATCTGGATCTGCAGCGAAATGCTATCGCTGGGCCAGTTGGCCAAATGGATCGGCAACGCTCGTCACGCCAAGGATCGGGAGGCGGTAGCTCTGGCCTACGGTCAATTGGAAACGGTGCTGCTGCCGTTTCTTGCCCACCTGACCGGAATTCGTAATCTGTGCGCCCATCACGCTCGCCTTTGGAATCGCAATTGGGCGCCCTTTCCCTGGCCTCGCGTGCGCAACAAGTCCCTGCAAGCCCTCGATGCCGGGTCTCAAAGCGAGGGCCGCGAAGGTCTCTACAACACGCTGGTTTTTCTGGATGTATTGCTGGACGTGATTTCTCCCGGTAATTCCTGGGTTCACCGTCTTCTTCCGCTGCTCGAGGAAACCCCGGGAGCGGCTGGCGATATGGGATTTCCCTCCAATTGGAGGGAGCGCGTCGATTGGTTTGGCGATTGAGCCGGCAGGGAAAGGCCGCGAGGTTGCCAATCTTGCCGTTATGCTAAATCGTTTGCGCCTCTATTGGGAACAGTCGCGCGGCGATGACAAATGGCTGCTTGGCTTGATGCTGGTCCCGTTGTTGCTGTGCTTCTGGTGGCAGTTTTCGGGCACTTTGCCCTTCTGGCTCTTTGGATTTGCGGCCGGCTTTGCCAGCTATCGGCGCTTCGCCAAACCTGGACTGGGGCTGTTGCTGGCCCTGGGAACGCTGGCCATCGTGGGCACCACCTTGTTGCAACACGACTTACTCTCGGCCAGTTGGACCGCCCCGATTATGCAACTGCTCTGGTTTACCATGGCCCTGCCGGCCGGCATGCATTTCGGCACGGTTTCGCACCAGGATTAGAGCCCGCTGACTTCTTCCTGACGGAGCAAACGGTATTCGCCTTCGGCCAGACCCTTGACGTCAAATCGCGAGAAGCGCACTCGATGTAGCGCTTCCACAGCGTTGCCCAGGGCCAGCCACATTCGCTTTACCTGGTGATAGCGCCCTTCGTGCAAAATCATCTCCACCTGACGCTCTCCGACCACCTCTACTTGGCACGGCAACAGGGGTTTGTCGTCGTCTTCCAGCAGTCCGCCGCCCTGGCGGATTTGCTCCAGATGGGCGGGGTTGGGCGGCTCGGCCAGCAGCACACGATAGACCTTGTCCACCAGAGACTTGGGCGAGGTGAGCCGGTGCAGTGCCGGCCCGTCGGTGGTCAGCAACAGTGCTCCGGTGGTGTCTTTATCCAGTCGGCCCACGCAGGATAGGGCCGGTTTGCGCATCAGGTAGCGCTGAGGGAACATCTCAAAAACCAACTTGCCCACATCCTTGTGGCTGCAGGTCACGCCCTCGGGCTTGTGGAGCAAGATCCAGAGTGGGTCGGGATCGACCGGCTCGTCGTCCCAACTGATTTCGGTCCAATCGGCTTTCTGATCGGATTTGAGTGCCGGCTGACCGGCCACCTTTACCCGGTGCAACTGGCGGCGCACATCGCTGCGGCTGCAGTAGCCGAGATTGGAGAGCATCTTGTCTAAGCGTTCTTTTGGCATCGCATCACCTTGTATCCCCGACCCACATGGACCTCTATCACCGTTACGGGCATGCTGGCCAGCACCTGGGGGTAGGGCAGATGCTGATTGGCCACCAACCACAGTTGACCCGATGGCTTCAGGCTTTCTACGGCGCGGCCGAGCATGGCCACCCCCAGCGCCCGGTTTTCCCGGCCCGAGCCGTGAAAGGGCGGATTGAGAGTGACCCAGGCGTAGCCCCCGGGGGGGCGTTCGCTGACCAGGTCCAGCCACAGAGCCCGCACCCGCGGGTCGCCACCGCAGTTTTGCAGGCTGGCCTGCACGGCTCGCTGGTCCACATCGATCAAGTCCAGCCGCTGGCAGCCCCGGGTCAACAGTTGGCGGCCCAGCAGTCCCGGACCACAGCCCAGGTCGGCACCGCAGCCAGGTAAGCTTTTGGGTAGGTGCTGGGTGAGAAATTGTGACCCCGGGTCCAAACGGTCCCAGCTAAACAACCCCGGGCAGCTGACGAAATCGGCCTGGGCGTTGGGCGGGCGCAATTCGAGCGGGTCCCCCTGGTTGGGAAGATGCTCGGCGCTCAGTTGGAGCAATCGGCATTTGTGTTTGCTCAGAGCCGACAGGGGCTGCAGGCGTTTGCGCCAGCCGTCGGCGCCCAGCGCGTTCTCGACAGACATGTAAAGTTGACCGCCGGGCGCCAGTGCCCGTCGGGCCAGGCCCAGGTAGGCCAGCGTCTCTTCGCGACTGGGAGTGGCCAGCAGGTGAATTTCCGAAAACCTCTCCTGGCCGTCCCAGTCGGGGGCTGCCAGGGTGAGCCGGTCCCCCCGGTGGGGCTGGACCACGGCCTTGCTGTGCAAGAGGGGATGGTGGGCACCAGCCAGCAGCAGGGCGGGCACCTCTCCCCGTTGTTCGGCCAGCAAACGCAAAGCGGGTCTCACGGGCAGTAGTGACAAGGGTCTTCACCGGGTTGGCCACATAGGGCGCAACGGCGGTAGCGAGTGGTGGGCTGAAGCTGCTGGTCGAGCGAGACGCGCTCGTCGAAAACAAAGCATTCCCCCTCAAAAAAACCGTCGGGGTAGTGCTGCATATAGTGGAGGATACCCCCATCCAGCTGGAAGACCTGCTCAAAGCCTTGAGCCTTAAGATAAGGGGCGGCCTTTTCGCATCGAATCCCGCCCGTGCAGTAGGTCAGAATCTTCTGGTCTTTGGCTACCTTCAGGCCTGCCACAAAGTCGGCAAACTGAGTAAAGGTGCTGGTGCCGGGGTCGACAGCGCCGCGAAATCGGCCCAACCGAATTTCGTAGTCGTTGCGTACGTCGATCAATAAAACATTTTCCTGTTCCAACATGGCGTGCCATTCGGCCGGGGACAACCGGCGGGCGTCGCCCCCGCTCTGGCCTACCACTCCGCTGGTGACCGTTTCGCGTCGGCGCACCACCTTCCAGCGCCCGAAGGGAGGAATGGGGCTGTGGCTGTGCTTGATGGCCGACATAGGCAGGCGCTGGCTCAACCATTGCTCCAACTGGCTCACGCTTTGGGGGGAGCCGGCGATGGTGGCGTTGATCCCGTCTGGCGCCACCAGTACCATGCCCAGCAGGGGAGGAGTGCCGCGGGGCCATTCCTGAAGCGTGGAGCGCATTTCTTGGATCTGCTCGTCACGGAGTGGGGTCAGTGCGTAAAAGGTGGAAACCAGGTAGTTCAATGATTCTTTCCTATCTCTTTGACTGTTTGCCGCGGCCTGACCGCTTCCTCCGGGCCCCTTCGGCAAGGAGCTATTGGCTTACTGTGCGAACCGGCGCATCCTATGCGCCATTTCGTCCGTTGGTTTCTATTCCTCACTTTGCTCTGTCACGCCGCTCTGGCCCTCAATGGCCAGGGCGAAGATGAGCGGGGGCCGCTTAGCTGGTCGCAGTGGGTGGATCGCTGCGCCCAGGCCCGGGTCCTCTACCTGGGGGAGGAACACGACGGGGTGGTTGACCACGAGTTGCAGCGCGATACCTTGCAGGCTCTGTCCCGGCGCCGGGCCGTGACGGTGGTGGCCGAGATGTTTCAGTTGCCCAGTCAGCCTGTGCTCATCGACTACAGTCAGGGGCGTATCGATGACGAGGAGTTGCGCTCCCTATCGGAGTGGGACAAGCGCTGGGGGCACGCCTGGGAGCAGTATCTGCCCATCTGGCAGGTGTGTCAGCAGCAGACGGTGGAGCTGCGGCCTCTGCGCAACTCTACCGAGAGCGGCAAAACCCTGTCCAAATTGGGCGTCCAGGGTTTGACAGCGGAGGAGCGCGTGGGGTTGACGCCCGAGCCTTATGAGTTTGGGCCCCACCCCGAGAGCCTGCGCAAGGTATTTGAAGCTCACGCCGGTCCGGTCAGTCTGGAGGCCTTTGAACGCTTTCTCAAGGTGCAGACGATCTGGGAAGAGTTTATGGCCGCCCAGATTCGGGCTGCCCTGAGCCAGGACCGAATGGTGGTGGTGCTGGTTGGAAAGGGCCACCTGCTGCACGGTTTTGGCTTGCCTCAACGAGTGCAACGTGGCTGGCCTCACCCTTTGCAGCAGGCGGTGGTGGTGGTCAATCCTCAGGCCGAAGAGCGCAGCCGTTGCAACTTTTGGTGGACCTCTCGGTAATTTTTACCCTGCTGACCAGGCCTGCCAGCCTTACCAGGCTGGCCCCGCCCGGTGTGAGGCAAAGTCTCTGGGCTCGCCTGGCTAGCTGGAGCGCCCGGGCAAATTCTCCAGACTCCAGAGCCTCTCGGGCTTCCTGGCGAAGTTGAAAAGCCCGGGCGCTCAGCTTCATCAAAGGGGCCAGGTCGGCCCCGCAGCGAGTGCACTGCACAGACTGTCGAAAGGCTGCCCGGCACACCGGGCAGCGCCCAACCTCGACCTTCACCGAGGAGTGCTTTCCACAAAAAAGAGCAGTTCACTCAACTCATGGGAAGCGGCCTGCAGCCCGTCAAGGTTGCGCTCCTTGACCGCCCGGTCGATGCGCTGGCGCAGTTCTTCGGCCTCCCCGGCATCGTCGGGATGCAGGCGGGGCTGCAGTTGAGCGAGTCGCAGCACCAATTCCAGAGCTTGCTGATAGGCCGGCTCAGTGGGAGCCTCCTCGAGTTCCTCTTCCTCTTCTTCTTCCCATTCAAATTCAGGACCCTGATGCAACAACTGCAGTCGCTTTCTGGCCGAAGCGATATCCTGATCCGACATTTGGCGGGCGGCGCCCTGGATGAAGATCTGCTTGGAAAGACCGGTCTCTTTTTCGGTGGCCGTCACCTCCAGGATGCCATCGAGATCCAGGCTCATGCGACACACCACCAGATTAGGCCCTTCCGTAGGCTGCAGGCCCTCCACACGAAATTCTCCGATCAGAACATTTTTGAGGGCGTCCTCGTCTTCGCCTTGAAAAACTTCGATGCTCACCGCCTTCTGATTGGGGCTGGCAGTGCAAAAGGCTTCGCTTCGAGTCAGAGGTAGGGGGGTATTGCGCGGAAGAATGGCCTTATAGCAGTGCAGGTAGGGATAGCCCTCGCGCAGGCCCAGGTGGGAGGTTCCAAAGGAGTAAGGGCAGACATCCACCAGCACCCGGCCAACATCACGACCGTCCAGACGTGAGGCCAGCACGCCGGCTCCCAAAGCCACCGCCAGATCGGGGTCGATTTCCTGACGCGGTGCCAGTCCCGTGCTGGTGAGCAAGAGTTGGGATACCAACGGAATGCGCGTCGACCCCCCTACCAACAAGACCGCATCCAGGTCGGACGCTCTCAAATTCGCGCCCTCCAGGGCCTTCGATACACTGGCCAGAGTGGAGTCGAGAAGAGGGCGAATCATCGATTCAAAATCATCGCGACCCAGCTCCATCTGCAAGTGGATGGGTTTGCCCTTGACTTGCAACAGGGCCTCCTCGCGAATCTGGGCGAAGGGCTGTGTGCTCAGTTGCTTCTTGGCCTCCTCGGCCGCCCAGCGCAATCGGGCCATGGCTTTGGGCTGTCCCTGGCGCAGGTCGACTCCATGCTGCTTTTGAAATTCCTCCAGCAAGCGTTCCAGCACCAGCTCGTCAAAATCATCGCCCCCCAACTGGTTGTTGCCGTGACTGGCCAGCACTTCCGTGATTTCGCCTTCGAAATTGACGATGGAGACATCGAAGGTGCCGCCTCCCAGGTCGTAAATCAGCGTTGTTTGGCGGCCACTGTGGCCAAAGCCGTAGGCCAGGCTGGCGGCCGTCGGCTCGTTGAGAATGCGCAAAACTTCGAGTCCCGCCAAAGCACCGGCCTCGCGCGTCGCCTGGCGCTGAGCGTCGGAAAAATAGGCCGGCACCGTGATGACGGCCTGGGTTACCGGCTGGCCTAACTGGGAACAGCCCCAGTTCGCCAACTCTTTCAAGATTAGCGCGGAAATCTCCTGAGGGCTAAAGCTCTGCTCGCCCAGGCTGACTTGCTCCTGGCTGCCCATCTTGCGCTTGATACTGCGCACGGTTCGCTCAGGATAGAGCAAAAGTTGATTGCGGGCCGGCTGGCCAATCATCAACTGCCCCTCGGGGGTCATGCCAACGCAGGAAGGCAGCATGCTGGCCTGGCCAGACTTCAAAATCTGGACCCTATCTCCCCAAAAGGCTGCAATTTCTGAATTGGTGGTGCCTAAATCGATGCCAACCGCGGGTCTTTGCTTCATGGGTTTTCTCCTTTGGGATTGCGGGCCACCTTAACCTGAGCCGCGCGAATGAGTTGACCTTTACACACATAGCCGGCCTTCAAAACTTCCACGACGGTGCCATCCGGCTGACTGCGGTTTTCCTCCACCGCAATGGCGTTCATCGTATTCGGGTCGAACGGCTGACCGGCACAGATGATAGGCAGCACCTGGTGGCGCTCGAGCAGGGCGCTGATGCCTGCCAGGCTCAAACGACTGCCTTCCAGTAGCGAGTCTACGGCCTCCCTGGCTCCCCGAAGTTCCCGTAAACCACCCCACCACCAGCGCCGTCCCTGGGGCAGCGCCGCGCGTGTGGCCTGCGCAGATTGGTGGCTCAAGGACAAACGATCATGGGCATCCATGAGAGTAAGCAGAAACTCGGCCCGGGCTCGTTCCTCGCCTTCCAGACGGGCCTCGTGCAGGCGCCGTTGGGCCGCCTCAAAGGCTTTGTCGGCTGTTTCACGGGCCAGGCTCAGGGCCTGATCCTGATTTTGCAGACTTTCCTTCAGGGGCAACAGGGTGTCCTCGAGATTTTTGAAGGCACGCCCCTGCAGGCGAACTTCCTGGCTCAAGTTGGTCAGGGCTGACCACATGGCGTATTCACTGGGCAGCTCTTCTTCGTCAGCCTCCCAGATCTCGGCGGGAATCCCCTCCGGCACCTGCTCTGTGATGGCCGCTTCGATCAAGGCTTGCAGTCGGGCATGGTCCACCACTATTTTCGCTTCATCGCTTCCTGCCAGGCTTGAGGCCCCACAAATTGGCGTTTCGGTTCGCTCTCGAGCAGGTCGGAAAATCCCCCAGGCTCGGCCTCGCAAAAAGCACGAACCTGTTTCCAGGGGTCTTTTAATACCTCGTAGGCCCGGCGAATTTCCTGAAATTCCTGACCGCAACGTTCAGGGGGAAACTCTTTGACCTTTGCCAGGTAGGCCGCCCGAATTTGCTCGGCGTCGGCTACGGTTGGCAATCCGAGCAGCCTTTTGGCTTGTTCAGCGTTCATTTCTGGCTCCTGCCCGAAGATTGGCCACTCAAGATCTGCGAGAGCATAGCCACCAGATCGGGGGCATCATCCCACTCTCCACCAGAGGGATACTTCTTGGCGCGTGCCTCGCCCTTCAAAATGGCCTGGGCCTCGTAGGTGGGCATGGCCAGATCGCCAGGATGCAACTCTTGATCCGCAGCTTCGGCCAAAATCTCTCGCTGCAATTCGCTGTCCCCTTGTTCCAGGGCCAACTGATAAGCTGCCGCCAGGCACTCTTGCCAGCCGTCCATGTTCCATTCCGGCAAGCTGAGAGCTCGGTAGAACAGAAAGCGGGCCGGCCACGGAAGAGGCCGTTTGAGGCCAAGGCCTGATGCGCTGTAGGCCAGTTCGAGGAGATCAAACTCCAGGGCTGCCCGACAAATTGCCACCAACTGAGGCGATTCAATCTGCTTGGCCAACTTCGTAAGTTGTAAGATGAGAGTGCCTTCCCACTCTTCTGGAATGTCCCAATCCGCTCGCAAATCCGTGGAAAGTTGAGCCAATTGAGGCAGAACCAGCACGTCCCTTGTTCCCAGGTTCATGGCCTGCTGGGTAATTTTGAGACGGCCCGCAAATTTGACGCCCACTAACTCCTTGAGCAGGTGCAGCGCCAGCGCCCGGCTTCCCAGCTCGGCACTCAGTTGTTCCAACCGGGCGGGAGCAGCCTTGGACCCAACCGCATCGGCTTCCAGGCAGCGCAAGGCGGCCAAAAGTGTCAGGCGATGAGGCTGCTTCATAAGCGGTGAGGCCTCTAGAGTGGCAAATTGGGGCGCCAGCAGATGGATTTTGCCCTTCTTGAGATGCTGACAAAGGTTGGCTACCGCCAGGCGCATCTGGGCTTCCAGCAGGCGCGGGTTAAGACGGTCTGCCTCCAGAGCCCGAATCAAGAACGCCTGAGCCCGGCCAGTCATCTTTTTGGATTCGTAAATTTCAACCAGTTCCAGCAGAGGTCGCGGATCGCGGGGATGGTGCTTGAGCCAGGCTTCGGCCGCATTCTCGGGTTGCCCGGAAGTCTGCAGACCCTCCCACTTGAGCCACGAAATGAAGGCCTCGGGATGAGGATGAAGGGAGCAGGCCCTATGATACATTTTTTCGATGTTTAAGTAGTCCGAGCGAAGCTTTCCGCTCGACGCCACCGGCGAAATCGCCCGCACCGACGCGGATTGGTTGGAATACATCTGGTGCAGCATTCCAGCCCGGCCTTTCAAGTCTTGAGAGTTGGCGTCCTCGTTCTCCAGCGTCTCGGCCATAAAAACCAGCAAAGCGCTCTCTTCCAGCGGTGACAGGAGGCTTTCGGCTCGAGCGTGGTGGCGGTATTCCTCCCAGCAACAGACGGCCGTGACGTTGTCTTTCCCCCGCAAACCGCGAGCCCACTCTCTCCAAAACGAGGCGGTGACAGGCATCGGATAAATGAGCTGGGCAAATTTCGTGATGTCCAGCTGATGAAAAGTGACCGTCACAAACACCCGCTGCCGAAAGGAGTCCAGCAATTGAGGCGCGGATTGTTGCACCAAACCGAGGGTTTGACGGACCCGGTCGGCCAGCTTGCCGACCGCCGCCCGCCGGCCAAAGTCCGCATCCAGTTGGGCCAGGGCTGCTCGTAGCTCCGCATGGCCACCGTTCAATTGCCTGGCCAGCGGCGGGGCCACCTTGCCCTGCAGGGCGGCCTCCAAGATGACGGCTCCGCGAAGAACGGCCGAACCGGCCGGAATGCCACTCACGAAACGACGACAAAGGTCGTCGTCGCAGCGATAGAAGGCATGCACAGCCTGGATGAAAAGACGCCAACCGGACAATGGACTACGCCGAGAAAGCTCGGGCAGCTTCAAGGCAACATCGGGGTGGCTGGTGGCCCGCTGAAAGGCCTCCTCCAATTGCGCCGCGGCACAGCGCAGCGGGTGCTCCAGCGGGAGTTGCCGAGAATGGGCCAGCTTACTCAGGTCGACCAGCTCGCAGCGAATGGCCTCCTCAACAGCCAGTCGCTGTTGATTGTCGGCGACCATCCATTCCTGGAGGAGTCCATCCCAGTCTCCCTCCAAGCCACGTACACGAGCCGCCAGGCACTCCAGACTCTGGTCTCTCTCCGGAGAACGGAATTCCTCAATCTTGCGCTTTGCCTCGCTGAATCGACCCCGCTCCAGGAATGACTCGACCCACTCGTGCTGCAGCCCGGCCGTGAGCAGGGCCAATTGAGGACCCGTTCGATAAGGGCCCAATTCTCTGGCACACTCCAGCGCCTTGGTAAAATTGCCCCCTTTACGCTGCCTCTCCAGTTCGGCTTCGATCAACTCCGGCGAGTTGAGACGCTGTGGGGCCGGGGCATGGGGCTTTCTTTTTTTAGCCATGACCCGCGCTTCGAAGGTCTTTGGGCGAACACCCTTCCGAACAGGACTACGGTCTGGTATTCAAAGGAGCCGAAATAACGCTTGATGCGGCTGTCCTCATACCTTTCTGAGGTCTGGGACTCCCCGACCCGAGCCTCATGTTCACATTGTGTTCAAAGGGTGGGTGGCCTTGTCACGGTGGATTGACGGAAGTCACAACCGAGTCTCATAGGGTGCCAGCAGATCTCGGCGGAGGGCCTGCTTGCAGGCCTGGCGAACCATGATTTGAAGCTCGTTCATCAAAACACGGAGGGGGTCGCCTTGCCTGAACATTCAGCAGCCGCGGTACCAGAAGCCGAACTGACTCAAGTCATCGATCAGGCTTTGCGGGCTACCCGAGAGATGGATCATCGACGGGCGAATCAGTTGCTGGAGCGGGCCGTAACCTCTTTTGCGCCCGGTCCAGAGCTGGAATTAGCCCGCTTGATTTTGGCCGAGACGAGTCTGGTGGTGGGTCGTTGGGAGCAAGCCAGGCGTGAGCTGGACAGCCTGCTGGAGTCGCCTTCCAACGTGGAGGTGCGTATTCGCGCCGAGTTGGCACTGGGCGAGCTGTTTTTCATGCGAGGCGAGCCCGAGAAGGCCCGCGAATATCTTCACAAGGCGGGGCAGTTGGCCGAGTACAACTCGCTGCCGCGCTGGACCCTGGAATGCACCGAACGTCAGGCGGCCTTGGCCGGCCAGACGGGCGAGATGGATTTGTGCCGTGACCTGCTAGAGCAAGCGGAGATTCAAACCCAGGCTTTTCAGCGTGACCCCACCTGGGCCGAATTGAGCGCCGCACTCGATTCTCAGTGGGGTCTCTACCATTTCAGACTGTCCCAGCGCGACAGCGCCGAGAAGAGGCTCAATAAGGCTCTTCAGACTCTGCGTAATGGCCAGTGCCGGAGTCTGGCAGAGCCGCGTATTCTGCGCTATCTCGGGGTGATGGCCAGTCAGCGTCTCGATCACCAGCTCGCAATGAATCTGCACCTGGAAGCCCTGGCTCTCTATACTCAGGCCGGCCATGTTTTTGGCCAGGCCAAAGTGTACGACAGCATTGGGCGCACTCTACAGGGAGCCAACAGGCTGACAGAAGCGGTATTGACTTTCAAGAAGAGTGAGTGTCTGTGCCTTCAATTGGGGGCGAATGCGGAGTTGGCCACGCTCTACGGCAAGCTTGGCCAGGTGGCCATGCTGGCCGAGGACATGGACGGGGCCATCGAATATTTCCAAAGAGACCTTGAGCTGAGCAGCCGGAATCACAATGATTATGCATTGGGCTATTCTTATCGAAATTTGGGCCGCTGTTTGATGCAGGTCGGGCGTTTTGAAGAGGCGGTGACCAATCTTAATGAGAGCGTCGCTCTGTTCCAAAACGTCGAGGACTGGGGGAATCTGGCTCGCGTTTACATGGATCTGGGGTTTGCCTGCGCCAAGTCCGGTGACCCTGAGGAAGCGTCCGAGATGCGTCGGCGCGCCGCCGGCCTTTTCCAAGAGCATGGCCTGCATCGAGAAATGACTTTCCTGGGCTGTTTGGACGGCATGCTGGCTCGCGCCGAAAACCGATTGGAAGAGTCGGAGATCCATTTCAGAACGTGCATTGAAGCTCTTGTTGGCGGCTCCAGTGGAGTCTGGCTATCCGAGTGCTTCTGCGAACTGGGTATTCTCTATCGTCAGTTCAACATGGTCGGCCCAGCCACCCAGGCCTTCAAGTCGGCCGCGCGCACCGCAAAAGGGGCGGGTCTGTCCCGCCAGGTGAATCGCTATTTGCATGAACTGGAGTCGCTGGACGAAATCGAGCTGATCCAGTTCTGGATGGAAGACCTGCCCGAGCCCGGGGCGTAGCGCCCCGGGCTTGCCCCGGCCTAGCGGTGGAAGTTGAGAACGGTCTTGGACTGAGTGTCGATACCCGCGTTGACACCGCCTCCGCTGGCCGTAGCGGTCAGGCTATCCTGAGAGTTCAACTGGCCGGTAATCTCGTACTGGCGGTTGATTTCCAGGTCGCCTAGCGAACCTGTGGTGGTAACCGTGGCGATGTTGAGGGTCTGACCCACAGGCGGCTGAGGCATGTTGCCCAGATCGGGATTCAGAGCGTACCTGGTGACCGCCTCGTAGGCCCGGCCCCCGAGAGTGCCGCTGACCTTATAACCTTCAATCGTATCGGGGCTGGGGTTCGAAACATCTCCCAGGACGGAGAATTTCAGGTCGGCGTCCACACTACCCAATTTGCCCCGCAGCAGCAATTCTATCTCGGACGTCTGCGTAGGACCGTCGAGCGCGAAGGTATAGTCTTCGAGATTGGCGCCAAGCTCGGCTTTCCAGTTCAGGCCCTGGGTAGCCGGATCGACCACCAGACCACCGCCAACCGGCTGGCCATTGTAGGTGCCAGACACAGCAATGGCCTGATCCAGGTTGTCGGCGGAAAATCCGTAATGCAGTTTGCTTTCATTGGCTCCAGACTGGCTGGAGTAGTCCAGGCTTACCTCAGCCGAACCGCTGCCGCCCATCGAAGACAGGACCAGCCCGGCGATAGCGCCGGCCAGACCCAACTGAAAGCCAGGGTCGAGAATGGGAAGTTGAGCCGCTTTCTGGGCGGTGTCGACCTGGGAGAGGTCGATGCCGTCCACCGGGTTAGCGGGAACTGGGGAAGCCGGGATATTACCCGGTTGAGCCTTCATTGGGGCCGAATAGGTGAAAGCCCGAGGTGCAATCGTGTTGATCATGTGTGTTCTCCAATGTGTGGTGTGTGAAAGACCACCACTTCTGGCGATCCTGGGGGCCACTCTATGAGTTCGGGATATCCCCGCCGTCATGGACCGGTGAAAAGCTTCGCAGGGATATGAACGGACTGTTAAATGCCGCCGAGTCGGGGCAGCGCACGGTAACTCGCTGTTCACAATCGCCCGCCCGAATTGACGGGCTAATCACGGCTCCGAGCGGCCCTCCAGGATAGAACCGGGCAAAGCAGATCGATAGGAGACGGCCCATGAACATCACCCCCAACCGGCCCATGCCGTCCGCAGCCCAGTCGGCCCAATTCTCACTCAAGCGACAGGACCCAAGCGTGAAGGGCTCTCAGATCGATTGGGTAAGCCTGCAGGTGGAAGTCAAAGATCACAACCTGCAATCCGCGGACTTCGAACTGACCGACAGGTTGGAGGCCAACCGGCAAGGGCAGTATGTGTATGAAGTGCAAGACCCGGAACGCTTCGTGCCCGCCAGCATCCTGGCCAATCTTCAGCGGAACTTTGACCTTTTCAAGACCTACTGTGACCTGGTGCCGCCCAATTGGTCCAGCGGACAGGTCAGATTGCCCATTTACCCCGACTACGATCAGGGTTTTAATTGCTTCTATTCCAACGGGCACTCCGCCAACATGCACCAACCCGGCTTCTATTTTTTCCACAACCGCGACCCGATTACCCGACAAATGGTCTATGCCGGGATGTCCAGTGAACTGGTGGCCCATGAGCAGGGGCACGCCATCCTGGACCGCTTCCGCCCCCAGTACAATGAGCCAGGATTCTGGTCCTTCGAAGGGGCCGCATTTCTGGAAGCTTTCAGCGACGTCTTTTGTCTGCTTATGCACCTCAAAATGCCCGGTATGGCGGCACAGGTAATCGAGGAAACTGGGGGCGACCTTTGCCGCCACAACTCGATCTCCGACCTCGCCGAGGAATTCGGAACAGGGATCAACCACCGCATCGAAGCCATGGGCGGCAAACCAGACCATAACGGAGGCCCCTGGCTGCGAACGGCCATCAACGATCAGGTGTGGGTAGACCCCGCCCAACTGCCCAAGCAGCCAACCCGGTCCCCCCAAGAACTTTGGGCCGACGCCCACAGCTTTTCACAAATCTGGACGGGCGCTACCTATGAGATTTTACAGAAAATGACAGCCCGGCTCAGTCAATCAGGGTTGTCACCGACCGGCGCCCTGGAGCAAGCCAATGAGGAACTGCTCAAGATTTATGGCAAATTCGTCTCCAAGACGGCCCCCACCCAAAAATTTTCCTACCGGGATGCTGCCTTGAGCCTGCTTGAGGCCGACCGACTGTTAGGCAGAGAATGGGGTGTCCTGATCGAGGAAGTGATGATCCGACGCAAGATTTTGTAGCAGCGTCAGGCCCATCTACCCGTTGCCTGGTCGGCTCCGACGGGCCCCGTCACGCTGAGCGGGCAATCGAACCAGGCACCGATAAATCGGGCTTGAGCTGTCACACTCCAGGCTGCCCTGGTGTTGGCGTAGGATATAGTCGCACAGATCCCAGTCCAGGTTCATCTCAAGACCGGACCCGACTGCGAAAGTGGAAGGTAGGCCGGACAGGCGCATTTCGCTTTCCACCCAGCCCTCGTTGGCCCGCGTATGCAGGCTGAGAGTCGCACCGGGCGGCAGATACTCTTTGGCCGTTAGCAATAAATTCAGAAAGACGTCGTCCAGCATCGACGGATCACCCAGAACCTTGGGCAGGTTGGCCTCGAATTCCGTTTGCACGACCATTCCCGAGGGCAGCAAGCGCGATACTATCGAGAGAATCTCCGTCAGCCTGTCATTGAGATCCACCGGCAGGATCTCGGCCGGGCGCCGCTTTCCAAACTTGGCCAGAGGAGCCGATAATTCGCGCATCTGTTCCAGAGTGCGCCGCAGGTTTCGTAAATCGGACGCTTGGGCCGGATTCAACCCTTCCTCCTCCAGTTTGGCCAGGCAGCCCAGCGCCGCATCCAACAGTTGACTCTGTTCCTGGACCAGTCCCGAAGCCAGAACCACCGCGCTCTCCTGCCTCTTCAACTGAGCCAGGTGGAAGAGCAGACGGTCTTGCTCGCGCTGGGCCGATTGACGTTGCGCCTGATTGCGAATACGGGCCAGCGCGATGGCCACCTGATCAGCAATGTCCACCAGGGTTAGCAATTCCTCTTCCGTGGGCGGGCGCGCTCCCTCTTCGGTGAAAGTGCCGGTTCCCATCCCTCCCAGGGGATAGTCCGGCAGCCTGACCGGAATGGTGATCAAGGTCACACTGCCGGTTTTCTTGACCATCTCCTGATCCGTGCGCGGATCGAGACGGGCATCCACCACTACCACCGGCTCCGTGCCGGTCGCGATCTCTTCCAGCATGCTATCACCGGCCACGGGCAAAATCAGACAGTGTTCGTGAAACTCCGAGGGAACGGGTCCGGCCACGTCCATCAGTTCGAAGGCGCTGCGGTCGGGAGTCAGCAAATAGAGCCAGCAGCGATGGTAGCCGGTCGTTCGCTCGACTTCGTCCCGGGTGATGGTCAACAGATCGCGTTCATTCTTGACGGACTGTAGCTGAGAAGCGAACGCAAAACGGTCAGATAGTCTTCTTTGCTTGACGGCCATGGAAAATCCCCCGATGGGGGGCATTCCGGACGACACCCCCATGCTCCTGCGCTCCCAGGTTCGGGCTCAGCGCGGCGCCAGCGCCTTGGCCGCATTAAGACGCCCGCCCGAAGCCACCTTGCCCCGTAAGGAGGGACTGAGATCGACCCCCTCCAGCAGGCGAGAACGAATCTCTTCGTGGCTGGCCTCAGGGTAGGCAGTGGCGATCAAAGCTGCGACGCCACTTACGTGGGGGCAGGCCATCGAAGTGCCGCTCTGGGTCTTGTATCTTCCTTTGGGAAACGTCGAATAAATGTCCACTCCGGGGGCCGCCAGGTCCACCGATTCCGCCCCGAAATTGCTGAAGCTGGCCAGCCGATCGCGACGGTCGCTGGCGGCCACTGAGATCATGTTGGCTAGCGGGATGGAGCTGGGGTAGTGAGGGACAATGTCGGTATCGAGCCCACTATTGCCGCAGGCCGCGATGTGCAAGGCCGGGCAGCTCTTGAAGGCATCTTCTAGGGCCGGATTGGGCTCGGTGCCGCCCCACGAGTTGGAGGTAATGCGAGCCCCGTGCCGGGCGGCATACTCAAGCCCCCGAGCGATCAGGGCCACGTCGGTCTGGCCCTGGCTGTCAAAGATCTTGATGGGCATGATCTGAGCTTCCCAATTGATGCCTGTAATGCCCTGACCATTGTTGCCAACGGCTCCAATGGTTCCGGCAGTGTGGCTACCATGTCCCAGTTTATCGGTCAGGTTGCCGTTGTTTTCCTTGGGGAAAAATCCGTGCACGTCATCAACCACACCGTTGCCGTCATCGTCTAGTCCGTTACCTGGGATCTCCTTGGGATTGGTCCACAAATTGTCTCTCAGGTCGGGATGATTGACGTCGCAACCAGTGTCCAAAACGGCAATAACAGGACCGTTGCGCGAGCCACGGGTGGTTTCCCAGGCTGCGGGAGACTGGATGGCCTGAAGACCCCACAACTTCTTGTCCAGGTCATTGGGAACAGAAGTCTTTCCGGCCAGACCCTGGTCAACATGGATGATGTCGTTGGGGGCCGCATACGTCACGCGCGGGTCGTGCTCCAGGGCGGCCATGGCCTCGGCTGTTGTGGTGCCCTTGGGTAATTGGAGATGTAGCATCTCGCCGCCCTTCATAAGGTTGGCGGTGGGAAATTCAAAACGATGCAACACCTCCCCACCCAGTTGGTCGAGTACATCGGCGCTGAAACCGGCGCCGGGCTGCAACCGAACCAACAACTCTCCAGGGCGATAGTCTCTCCTACTGTGTCGGCCGGGTTGGGGAATGTTCATGATGGATATGCGCCTTTCAAGTGGTCTCCGAAAACTAGGTGCAAGCCATGGATTCACCATCAAGCCAGCGTCAAAAATTCCAGCCAGCGTGAACTTCAGGTTGACGGCTGGCGACTGGGGTGTTGCGACGCTCATTTGCAGACGCGCAACTCGTTGGGCCGCGCCCATTCTTGCTTTCCTGTGTCGGGTGGGGAGGACTCGACTGGCAGGACGCAAAGGGGTTTGCATGGCTCAATATGATTACGATCTGGTAGTGATCGGAGCCGGTTCTGGGGGAGTAGGACTGGCCCGGCGCGCCGCCCTTCATTGCGCTCGGGTGGCTGTGTGTGAACAATCCGCCTACGGGGGCACCTGTGTCCATCGCGGTTGTGTGCCCAAGAAACTGCTGGTCTACGCCAGTGCCCTGCGCTCCGAACTGGCTCTCCTTCCCGGCTATGGTTTTGAAACCGCAGCGCCCGCTTTCGACTGGTCTCGACTCATTTCCAACAAGGACAAGGAGTTGGATCGTCTCAACGGGGTCTACAGTCGCCTGTTGGATGGTTCGGGCGTGGCCCGCCTGGACGGCAGCGCCCGACTGGTCGACAAGAATACTGTTGAGGTCGGGAGTCAGCGGGTCAGCGCCAGGTATTTGGCCATCGCAGTGGGCGGGAAGGCGTTTCTGCCCTGCGCTCCGGGCATCGAACTGGCGCTGACTTCTGACGACCTCTTTGAACTGGAGAGTCTGCCCGCCAGCATCACGCTCATGGGGAGCGGCTATATTGGGCTCGAATTCGCGGGGATTTTTCAGGGCCTGGGTAGTCAGGTCACGGTCATGTTTCGCAGTCCCTTGCCTTTGCCCGAGTTTGACGTGGACGTGCGCACCACCCTGATGGAGCAGATGGAGAGTCGAGGGGTCAAGTTTGTCACCGGGGCGCGCTTACAGAGTTTGCAAAAAGAGGTTGACGGAAGCATCCTGGTCGACTCCGATCAGGGACAATGGAAGGCGAATGTTTTTGTGGCCGCCACCGGTCGGGTTCCCAATACAGCCTCGCTGGGACTCTCGGAGGTTGGGGTGGCTGTGGGTCGGGACGGCGAAGTGCTTATCGACGAGCGCTGCCAGACCAATGTCGAAGGGATCTTTGCCATTGGCGACTGTGTGGGCGGTATTCAACTGACGCCTTATGCCATCGCTCAGGGGAGAGCCCTGGCCGAGCGGTTGTTCAACGGTTCCGAGGTCCTCTATAACCCGGCCCAGGTGGCCACGGCCGTTTTTACCCAACCGGCCGTTGGCACGGTGGGTCTGACTCAGGCTCAGGCGGAGAGCGCCCATCCGGGGGACGTCGAAATCTACCGCACACGCTTCCGTCCCATGAAATACACTCTGCCGGACAAGCCGGAAAAAGTTATGATGAAACTGGTGGTTCGACGATCCGACCAGCGGGTGCTGGGCTGCCACATGGTAGGCTCGGACGCGCCCGAAATCATTCAGGCCCTGGCAATTGCCTTGTCCTGTGGGGCGAGCAAAGCGGACTTTGATCGCACCGTGGCTGTCCACCCAACGGCCGCCGAGGAGTTCGTGCTGCTGCGCGACCCGGTGTAGGAGAACCCATGAGTCATTGGATTAACGCCGATAACCTTGATTTTGTCGAGGATGTACTGCGACAGTATCAACGGGACCCGGCCACGGTCGACCCGACCTGGCGTGCTTATTTCGAGCACATGGGCATAAACGGTCAGCCACTGGCTTTGGGGCCCAGCTATCGGCCCGGCACGATTTTCAATCCTCCCTCCAGCAAGGAAGGGGACGCCTACCGACAGGAACGGGTGGACCAGTTGATTCGCGCATACCGGGTGCGAGGGCACCGCACCGCCCAACTGGACCCGCTGGGGAGCGAACCGGCACCCTTTCCCGAATTGCAGTTGTCCCATTACGGATTGACCGAAGGCGACCTGCAGACGCGTTTTTGGGCCCTTTCGCTGGGATTGCCAGACCCGGTTCCGCTCCAGCACATCCTGCAGATTTTGCATAACACCTACTGCCGTGCGGTGGGTGTGCAGTACATGCACATCGATGATCCGGAACCCAAATTCTGGCTGCAGCAGACCATGGAAACCACCCAGAATGTTCGCTCTTTGAGTCACTCCGAGCAGATTCGTATTCTGACTCGTTTGACCGATGCCGAGATGTTTGAGGAGTTTATCCACAAAAAGTATGTGGGCGCCAAGCGGTTCGGGCTGGAAGGGGCCGAGAGTCTGATTCCGCTTCTCGATTTGGCCCTGGAAGACGCGGGCGAGTTTGGCATCGAGGATATCGTCATTGGCATGGCTCATCGCGGCCGACTCAACGTGATGGCCAACATCATGCAGAAAGATCCGGGCCAGATTTTTCGAGAATTTGACGACACCAACCCCGAGCTTCACTTTGGACGGGGCGACGTGAAATACCATCTGGGCCACCGTAGCGTGTGGACCACCTCCACCGACAAGAAGATCGAACTTGCCCTGTGCTTCAACCCTTCCCACCTGGAGTTTGTGGGTGCGGTGGTACTGGGCCGGGTGCGGGCCCGTCAGGAGGTTCTGGGTGCGGGCTCGCACGCGCGGGTGATGGGCATTGTCATTCACGGCGATGCCGCTTTCGCCGGCCAGGGCGTGGTTCAGGAGATGCTCAATTTGAGCGAAATCCCCGGCTATTCGGTGGGTGGCACCATTCACATCATCGTCAACAATCAGGTCGGATTTACCACTTCCCCGCGGCAGGCGCGCTCGGGTCTGTATCCCACCGACGTGGCTAAAATGCTGCAGATTCCCATCATCCACGTTAATGGAGAGCATCCTGAGGCGGTGGCTCAGGCCATCCGTCTGGCCATGGAATACCGCAAGAAGTTCCACAAGGATGTGGTGGTGGACATGTGGTGCTATCGGCGACGTGGCCACAACGAGGGAGACGATCCCACCTACACACAGCCGTTGATGTACAAGCAGATCGCCCGGATGCCTTCGGTTCGCGAGCGTTATATAGAGAGTCTGATGAAAGTGCCTCAGCCCGCTTTGACCCGCGATGAGGTGGACGATATTGCCCACAAGCGGCGCGAGTATCTGGAGGCCGAACTGGCCAAGGCCCGCCAGAAGGACTATGACTACCAATCGATGGCCAGGCAGGGCGGTTACCGGGGGGGGCTGGACAAAGATACTCCCGAGGTGGCTACCGAAGTGGACGGGGCCATTCTGGCCGGTCTTTTGGAAAGGTTGGCCAGTGTGCCGGCCGGATTTACGCCCAATCCCAAATTGCAAAAGATGTTGCTTGAAGCCCGCAAGGATATGGCTGCCGGTAAGCGGTCGTTGGACTGGGGCAGCGCTGAGAATCTGGCCTACGCCAGCCTGGTGGTGCAGGGTTATCCCGTGCGCCTCACCGGCCAGGATGTGGGCCGCGGTACGTTCAGTCACCGCCACGCCATTTTCTACGACTACGAGAACGGCCAGCCGTATATCCCCGGCACCCAACTGAGCTCCGATCAGGCGCGTTTTCAGGTATGGGACAGTCCCCTCACGGAAACTGCCGTGCTGGGCTTTGAATACGGCCTGTCGGTCGACCGCCTCGAGGGGTTGACCGCCTGGGAGGCCCAGTTTGGCGACTTTGTCAACGTGGCTCAGGTGATCATCGATCAGTTCATTGCCTCGGGTGAGGACAAGTGGTCGAGACTGAACGGTCTGGTCATGCTGTTGCCCCATGGCTTCGAAGGGCAGGGACCCGAACATAGTTCGGGCCGCCTGGAGCGATTTTTGGGTATGGCCGCTGAAGACAATATTCAGGTGGTCAATCTCACCACTCCGGGTCAATTGTTCCACTGCTTGAGGCGTCAGGTTTTGCGTCCTCTGCGAAAGCCTTTGGTGGTGATGTCTCCCAAAAGCCTGTTGCGTCACCCCGAATGTGTCACTCCTCTGCAGGAGATGGCCGAGGGCAGTTTTCAGCGGGTGTTGCCCGATTGCGGCGCGGGACCGTCTGGCAACGTGACGCGTGCGCTCCTGTGTAGTGGCAAGCTTTATTACGAACTGGAGGCCTACCGGCGCCAACACAATCGCAACGATGTGGCCATTGTCCGGGTGGAGCAACTCTATCCCTTTCCCGACAAGCAGCTCAAGTCGGCTCTGTCGGTCTTTCCCAAGTCAACCCCGGCCTTGTGGGTGCAGGAAGAGCCGGCCAACATGGGAGCCATGCCCTTTCTCCGGTGCAGATTTGATGACAAATTATACGACCGCTACCCGTTCTTGCCTCTGTCGCGGCCCGAGTCGGCCAGCCCGGCCACGGGTTCTGGGGCCAGCCATAAGATCGAACAGGCGTCCCTGATTGAACAGGCCTTCAAGATGGCCGTTCCCACTTAAGTTAAAGGAGTTTGTGTAGATGGCAGTCGAGTTGAAAGTCCCTTCGGTGGGCGAATCAATCTCCACGGTTGTGGTGGGGGAGTGGCTGGTGCAGCCCGGCCAGAGCGTGGCCCAGGACACCATTCTGGTGGTGCTGGAAACGGACAAAGTCAATGTCGAAGTGCCCGCTCCTGTGTCCGGCATCTTGACCCAGGTGCTTCTGGCTACCGGCACCAGCGCCGGGATTGGGGATTTGCTGGCCACGATGGAGGAGGGAGCCGCCCCGGTCATCGCGCCCCCGGCCGTCAAGGAGCCAGGGCCGGCCGCCCGGCGGGCCCTGGCCCAGGCCGGTCTGGAAGCCGGCCAGGTAGCGGGCAGCGGCAAGGACGGTCAGGTGCTCAAGCAGGACGTGGTCCGCCCCGTCCCGGCCCCATCGCCAGGGGCACGCGGTGAGGAAATCGTTCCCATGTCGCCTATGCGCAAGACCATCGCCCGCCGACTGGTAGAGTCTCAATCCACGGCCGCCCTGCTGACCACCTTCAACGAAGTCGACATGAGCGCCGTGATGGAGTTGCGCAAGAGCTACCAGAACGAATTTGTGGCCAAACACGGCACCAAGCTGGGTTTTATGTCGTTTTTTGTGAAGGCTACCATCGAGGCTCTCAAGGCCTTTCCGTCGGTCAATGCCGAGGTTCGCGATTCCAGTGTGGTCTATAAGAACTACTATGATATTGGGGTGGCAGTGGGCGGCGGCAAGGGGCTGTTGGTGCCCGTGCTGCGCAATGCCGAGCGACTGAGCTTTGCCGATGTGGAGAAAGCCATACAGGATTTTGGCCAGCGAGCCCAGACCGGCAAAATTAAGTTGGAAGAGCTCCAGGGCGGGACCTTTACTATCAGCAATGGCGGCGTTTATGGGTCCATGCTCTCAACCCCCATTGTCAATCCGCCCCAGAGCGGGGTGCTGGGGCTGCACAAGATCGAAGATCGCGCCGTAGTCCGCGAAGGTCAGGTGGTGGCCCGGCCCATGATGTATCTGGCTTTAACCTACGATCATCGGCTGGTGGACGGTCGGGAAGCAGTTTCCTTCCTGGTGCGCATCAAGGAATGTATCGAGAACCCCAGCCGCATTCTGTTGGAGGTGTGATGTTCGATTTGGTAGTGATCGGGGCCGGCCCGGGAGGATATGTGGCGGCCATTCGGGCCGCACAACTGGGCCTGAAAGTGGCCTGCGTGGAGAAGGAAAGCGCCTTGGGCGGCACCTGTCTGAGGGTGGGGTGCATTCCCAGCAAGGCCTTGTTGCAATCCAGCCATCTCTTTCACCAGGCCAAGCACGGTCTGGCGCGTCACGGCATCAAGGTCAGCGGTGTAGAATTGGACCTCGGGTCCATGCTACGCCGTAAGGATACGGTGGTGAAAACTCTGACCAAGGGCGTCGAGGGTCTCCTGGCCAAGAATAAGGTGGAACGGGTCAACGGACTGGGGCGGATTGCCGGCCCAGGACAGGTCCAGGTGGGTGAACGCACTCTGGAGTGTAAGCACATTCTCATCGCTACCGGTTCCGTGCCCAGCTTTTTTGCGGGTATGGAAGTGGACTATGATCGGGTCTGCACCAGTACCGAAGCGCTCAATTTCAAGACCGTTCCTCAGCATCTGATCGTGATCGGGGGGGGCGTGATCGGGCTGGAATTGGGGTCGGTGTGGGGCTGGCTGGGAGCCAAAGTCAGTGTGGTCGAGTTTTTGGACCGAATTCTGCCAGGGACGGACCTGGAAGTGGCCGCTGCGGCCCAAAAGATCTTCGAGAAGCAGGGCATGGAGTTTCATTTGGGTCAGAAAGTCACCTCGGCTCGCAGCCAGGGTGAGGTTGCCTTGGTGGAGACGGAGTCCGGGTTGCGTCTGGAAGGGGACCGCGTGCTGGTGGCGGTGGGTCGCAAAGCTTACTTTGATGGGTTGGGACTGGAGGAAGCTGGCGTCAAGACCGAGCGAGGCAAGGTTGTGGTGGACGAGCATTTCCGCACCAATGTGGCCGGATTGTGGGCTATCGGCGATTGTATTCCGGGTGCGATGTTGGCGCATAAGGCCGAGGACGAGGGCATGGCCGTGGCCGAGTTTATCGCCACCGGCTACGGCCACGTTAACTATGATGCCATTCCCGCCATCGTCTACACCCATCCAGAGATAGCCTCGGTCGGCCTCAACGAGGAGCAGCTCAAGGAGCGCGGCGTGCCTTACCGCAAGGGCACTTTTCCCTTTCTGGCCAACGGGCGAGCCCGCTCCCAAAATGAGACCGACGGGATGGTCAAGGTTTTGGCCCACACGGAAACCGATCGTGTATTGGGTGTCCACATCCTGGGTCCCAGCGCCGGAGACTTGATTGCCGAGTGCGTGGTGGCCATGGAGTTCAGCGCCAGCAGCGAAGACATCGCCCGCGTCTGTCACGCCCACCCCACTCTCTCGGAAGTGGTCAAAGAAGCGGCCCTGGCCGTGGACGGCCGGGCCATTCATATGTAAGCTACGGAGTCAGCATCTGTCCCGTGTTGAGTTGGTAGACCCGACCGTTGGTGTGCAGGGTGCTCCAGAAGTCCTTCTTGTCGGCTTTGGCTATCGGCGCCAGGGTTTTTGCCCGGGTGGGGGCTACTGCGCAGGGTATGGAGGGGCCACGGTCCGACTGGGCGGCCACGGGTTTGAGCAACATGACGACGTCAAAGCGAACCACCTCTCCGGCCTCTACCAAAACGGTGCAGGCCCCTGGCTGCGATCGCATGACCTTACCCCGGGCCACTTCTCGGCCCCCCCGCAGAATTGATACCAGTTCGTCCTGCTGGAGTTGCTGGCAGTTGCACTGGACCAGGAAATACTGATTGCCCAGGTCGCGAATGACCGGTCCAGAGATTTGGCACCAGGCGGATGCCGGCGCGACCAACAATAAAAACAGAATCCACAAAGACTTCATAACATTTCCTCCCGAGTGCTCACTGATTTGCCAATACTGACAGTAATACTGTTAGCGGTCCAGGGAGAGATCTACCTGAAGTCCTGGTTGATTTGACGGGTTGCCTGACGCTTAAACTGTAACTAGGGTTTTGTGAAGGCTCGAATCGCGTCCACCAATTCGGATCCACGCAGCTTTTGATACTCGTCATAGAGTGGTTGACAGGCTTCCACAAAATGGGCGGTCTCTCCCGGGCCCAACTCGTAGATTTGGATCCCTTGCTTGCGGCATTCCTGCTTCACACGCTGGTCATCCAGGCGCTGCTGTTTGCGTTGCTCCACCTCGACGGTCTTGACGATTTTGCGCAGACTCTGACGGGTTTCTTCATCCAGGCCTTGATACGCTTCCTTGTTCATGATCAGAACTTTCATGGTATAGCTATGGCGGGATTCCGTTATGTAGCGCTGCACTTCATACAGCTTGAAGTCCCAGTAGGTGGGATAAGTCCTATCTGCCGCGTCGATGTAGCCTTCTTTGCCCATCTGATAGATTTTGTCGACCGGTGCAGGTACGGCTTCGCAGCCCAGTTGCCGGGCCATCTGTATGGCAGTGGAGCTTTGCATTACGCGCACCCGCTTGCCTCGAAAATCGGCCAGGGTGGGCAAAGGCACCGAAGAGGAAAAGACTCTGAAGCCAACTTCCATGGTTCCCAGTCCCACCAAATCTTGGGTCTCCAGGCTCTTCAGCAGCTTGTCGCCGATGGGACCTTCCAAAACGCGGTCCGCCTGCTCAAAGGTCTGAAACAAGAAGGGCAGGTCGAATACTTCGAAGGCGGGCGAGAAGTTGGTCAGGGGGCTGCAAGTCACCAGGCCCATCTGGGCTTGACCCTTGCGCACTTGCTCAATAATGGACATTTCGTCCAGCTTTTTGCCCTGAAAGAGGCCGGATGGATGAATGGTCAGTCCCACCCGCCCCCGGGTGGCCGCGCTCAGTTGCCGATGGATGGACTCGGCGGCCTGATCAAAGCTTGATGCGGCGCTGTCAACAAAGAGAAGATTGAGGGCGCGTTGGTCGCTCACCTGTGGCGCCAGCTGGGTGGGAGAGTCCATGGGAGTCGCTGGGGACGGGGTGGATCTGGACGGTCGATCCTGAATTCCCGGTAACAAGAGGTAAAGACCCAGCACAAACAGGAGCGACCCGACTACAATCCAGGGCCAGATCAGCCCGGCTTTGGGCAGGGGTAGGGCATCATCGAGCCAGTCGGCCTCACCCGGCGAGCTGGACATTGTTTCGGCCACCTCGTTTGGCTTTGTAGAGAGCCTGGTCGGCTTGCTTGATCAGCCCTTCGGCGTAATCGGCGTCCTCGGGGAAATTGGCTACACCCATACTGATGGTTAATTTTCCCATCGGCTGGTTTTGTCCCCCCTCATAGTGGGTGTTCTCCACTTGCTTACGAATTCGCTCCGCCGTAAGATATGCGTCGGTTTTGCAGATACCCTGCAGCAAGATCATGAATTCTTCGCCCCCGTAGCGGGCCACAAGATCGGGCATGCGGTCCCCCTGCTGGCGCGAATTGGCCACGCATAGGGATGCCACCCCGACCAGGGCTACGTTGGCAAGGTCGTGCCCATTGACGTCGTTGAAATTTTTGAAATGGTCGATGTCGAACATAATCATACTGACGGTCGATTTTTCTTCGCGTGCCTTCTCCAGGAAGCGGTCCAACTGTTCGCGGAAGTAGCCGTAATTGTACAGGTTGGTGAGGCGGTCGGTGATGGCGTTTTGGTAGGTGCGGGCGTTTTGAATCGAGATCGCCGCCAAGGAGGCCAGCGCCATCAGCAGTTTCAGGTCGCCCGAATTGAACGGGTCACCGCTGCGTTTGTGGTTGACGTTGAGTACGCCCAGCACCTGCCCGCGCACCTGCAAAGGCACGGAGGCCAGTGAACGAGCCCCCTCCTGGTCACGGGCGCCTCGCCCAAAAACCGGGTCTGTGGTCAGGTCCTCGACCAGCACCGGTTTTCCCTCGCGAGCCACATGGCCCGAGATCTGGTCTGCGTCCAGTGGCAGGCTGGTGTTGATCAGGTCGCAACGAGCTCCGCGGGCCGCCTTGACGACCAGCCGGTCCTTTTCGACCAACATCAAAGAGGCGTGGTCCACGTCGAGCAGGTCCGCTGCCTCGTTGAGAATTTTCTGAGCGACACCGTCCAGGTCGGTGATGCTAACGATGGTTTCGGCGCTGTCATAAACCACCGTCAACTCTTCGTATTTGGATATGAGCTCCTCCAGGGTGCTCTGCAATTCGTAACGCAGACTGCTCTCGCGCTTGACAATATCGTGAGCGTGCTCGATCAGGCTGGGTGCCTTGCATTTGGCCGTACGCAGTTCGCACACCCAGGCCAGCGGCCCCGCGTCAATTTCAAGTAGCTTTTGGCGCGCCTCACCATTGTCCCAGCGATGGGTTCCCTCCAGCAGAGAAACCTGGGCCAGCCAATCCCTGCCGGGAATGTGCTCGGGCCAGGGAGAATAGAGCTGGCCGTCCATCTGGCGCAATATCCAACCCACTCCCAGTTGGCTGAAGGCCGCATTGAGGCCAGCTAACAGGGTGGGCTCCAAGAGTAATTCCAGATGAGTTTCGACCTGCGGGGGCATGAGACTATTCGCCCAGGATTTCTTTTACGCGGGCAATCACTTTGCGAGGGGAAAAGGGCTTGGTGATATACTCATTGGCGCCGGACTCCATGCTGTTGAGGCGGTCCGATTCCTGGCCCTTGGCCGTGATCATAATGATGTACAACTCAGAACTGGCAGGCGTATCACGAAGTTGGCGGCACACCTGATTGCCGTCCATACGTGGCATCTGGATATCCAACAAGACCAGATCGGGCAGATTGGCGCTGGCCAAATCATAAGCCTCCTGCCCGTTGACCGCGGTCAGAACTCGATAGCCTTCTTTTTTGAGGATGAACTCCAGTGACCGTAAGACGGCCGGTTCATCATCTGCGACCAGGATCGTTTTCCCCAAATCATCCTCCGCTGGCGGGCCTTTCGCTTTGCTGGAAAGACTCCCCTTCGAATATCCCTCGAATCAAGCCCGTCAGTTCGTTCTCGATGAAAGGCTTGCCCACCACGCTGTGGGCCCCCAAAAGCTTGGCTTCGCTGCGTGAGTCCGAATCCGCGGCGGTCAGCACAACCACCGGCAACTGGGCCAGGTCCGTGTGTTGTTTCAATTCTTTGAGAAAATCGTTGCCGCTCAGTCCTGGCAACATCAGGTCTAGAAGGATCAAGGCAGGACGCCACTCTTTTAGGGTTTCCAGGGCATCTTCGGCACTGAATACAGCTTTGACCTGGTAATGATGATTTTCCAGGATCGCCTGTAAGGCCCGTTGCACAGACGGGTCGTCCTCGACCACCAAAATATTCAAGCTGCCTTGAGTGCCGATCAGGCGCTGGATGCGTTCCATCAACCGGTCTCGATCGACGGGTTTGGTAAGATAGTCGCTGGCTCCCAGGCGGAAGCCTTCTTCGCGGTCTTGCACAATCGATAGAATGACCACGGGGATTTCGGTAGTTTCTTCGTTTCGCTTGAGTTCGCTGAGAATTTCGAAGCCCGTCATGTCGGGGAGTCGCAAATCTAACAATACCAGGTCGGGCTGTTCGCGCTGGCAGCGGGTCAGTGCCTCCTGGCCCGACCCGGCTTCGAGCACGTCGTATCCTTCTTGCTCGAGGAGGTGGCGCAAAAATCGGCGGATGCTGGGCTCATCGTCGACGATCAGCACGGTGCGGTGAAAGTTCTGGTGAATCCGTGGTCCATCGTAGCTGGCTTCGGGGTCGGCGGAGCGGTGCACAAGTGAGCCCACCTCTACCCCAAAAAGCGGCAGACGCACGATGAAGCGGGCACCTTTGCCAGCCTCGCTGTCCACCGTAAGGGTGCCTCTGTGGGCTTCCACGATACTGCGAGCGATAGGGAGTCCCAACCCGGACCCTTTGATTTCTCGGGTTTCTGAGGTGTCTACCTGGCCGAACTTTTCAAAAATCTTGGCGTGAAACTCAGGGGCAATGCCCATGCCGCTGTCGGCCACAACCACTTCGGCCTTGTCGCCGACCCGGCGCGTGGTCAGGGAGACCGTGCCTCCGCTGGGGGTGAACTTCAGAGCATTGCCAACCAGGTTGGTGAATACTTGCTGCATTTTGTCGTAGTCGCAGTGAACGGGTAAGCCCTCGTTCAGATGTTCGACGACATACTTGACCTCTTTTTTCTCGGCTGCGGGTCGCAAGGTCTGGTAGGCGTTACTGACCAGTTCCTCCAGATCGGAAGGTTCAAAATGCCAGTTCATTCGTCCGGCTTCGATGCGGGACAGATCGAGCAGGTTGTTGATCAGTCGTGTGAGCCGGTCGGCTTCCTTGTTGATGATTCCCAGGAACTCCATCTGAGTGTCCAGGTCTTCGCCTTCATTGTCCAGCAAGATTTCTGCGAAGGCCTTGATGGCCGTGAGTGGAGTGCGAAGCTCGTGACTGACCGTGTTGAGGAACTCGCTCTTCATTCGATCCAGTTCTTTGAGCTTTTCGTTGGCGTCTTCCAGTTCGGCTCGACTGCGTTCCAAATTTTCCCGCACCGAGCGCTCATCTTCCAAAATGATGCGCAGATGGCGCACCATTTCATTGACCGCCAGAGTCAAGCGACCCATTTCGTCGTCCTGGCCGGCCTCGGCCTGACCCTTGAGATCGCCGGCCACCACCCTGTCGGTAAATTCGAGGAGCGAGGAGACGCGTTGCTGCAACTCGTGACGCGCTGCCTTCTCCCTTTCGATCATGCCCTCCAGGCGGGATGCCATGTGGTTGAGGGCGGTGCCCATCAGGCCGACTTCGTCAAAAGCAGATACCTCGGCTCGAGTCTGTAGTTCGCCGCGCGACAACTTGCGGGCTACGTGGGCCAGCGTTAACAGTGGTTGGCTGAACCAACGGGCCAGAAAACCCACAAATACCACGGCCCCGGATAGCAGCACCAGGGTGAGGCCCGTCAGGTAGCGCTGAGAGCGGCTGAGAGCTCGGTCGAGACCGTCCATAGACAGGAGAATCTGCACGGTTCCGTGTCGCTTCTGGTCGATTCGGATGGGGTAAAAAATTTCCAGAATGCGGCGCCGCGTCTCCTTGAAGTAAAAAGTCTCGTCGTGGTCGCTTGCCAGCGCCTGGCTGGCGTTGCGCGAATCCACCTTCTTGCCGCGCTCACTGGCCGCGTTGTGGGCGATGATGCGTCCCTGATTGTCCAGGATGGCCACACTGACGATGTCGGAATCCTTAGCAAATTGGACCACATTCTGTTGCAGTTGATATTCAGAAAAAGTGCGTAGAGCGTCGGCCGAAAGAATGGAAAGGGTTTGGGCCAGGGATACGGCCCTTTTTTCGGTCTGCCGCTGAAGAATGTAGCGTTCGTGATCGAGAATGACTACGAAGTTAAATCCCATGAACACCAGGATCAAGGGCACGATGGCTAAGGCCAGCTTAATGTTGATACTGATAAATTGGCTGCCGCGCATCGGCTGGGCCCTTCGATCAGGAGAGGCCGAGTCCTTGACTAGATCCAGATAGGCAAGAAGAAGAGCGCCTGAAAGTATTTATAGGGCACCTGCAGGCCAGACATGAAAGGGAAATAGAGCACAGTGAGTAGGGCCAAAACCACCAAATAGGTCCTGGCCAGAGGCAAACTTTGGGGTTCGTCCAGCCAGCGGTCCAACTGGCGGGCCACTACTACGGCCATCAGGGGGACCACCGTCAGCATGTAGTAGAAGAAGCCTCCAGTGGTGCTGCTGGCCCACAGCAGCCACTGCGCCGAGTAGGTAAGCACCACAAATTGTCCCATCGGGTCTATCGACTCTCGCCGCCAGGCGCCGGCCAACGTCTCGAGCAACAAGTAGGTGGCGAACCACCAGAACGGGATCAGGCCGAAAGCCACAATACCGGTACAGGTGCTTTGGGCCTCACTCTTGTAGTGGAACCAAACCGGCTTGATGCCGAAGGGCCACTGGAAAAAGTAGCTCAAATACTGATGTTTAAACTGCTTGGCATCGTAACGGAACTTGATCATGCGAGTGTGTTGGGCCTGGACCGCCTCGACCACCTGTTTGAAATTCTTTTCGGGGACGGTGCACACGTAAGGGAGGTAGGATAGTGCATAGACCAGCGGGATGCACAGCGCAAAGATGGCCAGCACCTTGAGTCGGCCAGGTAGGGCCTGGTGGCTTTCTTGGTGCGGTCTGACTGTCCACAGCGCCAGCACGACTCCGGCGGCCGCGAAAAGTCCGTTCCATTTGCAGGCGGTGGCCACTCCCAGGCTGAGAGCGCTAAACCACAAGTAGGAATCGTCCTGGATGCGCCACAGGCGGTGGGCGGCGCAGCAAATACCCAGGGTAATCCAAAATGTCTGAATGGAGTCCAGGGTGGTGATCCGCGATTCGGCCACCGAGAGGTGATCGACGGCCACCAGGGCGGCCGCCAGCAGGGCCAGTCTTGGGCGCTGAGTGATGGATTGGGCCAACCAGGCTGTCAGGCCCACCACGCCCACACCGCACAACAGGGGCCACAGGCGCCAGCCGATGTTGTCTTCCAGATGGTGCAGTCCATAAAGCTTGCTCACATCAAACAGCAGCATGGTGCCGGCCAGTTGAATTTTGGCCAGTGGGGGATGAACACTGTTGCTGTCCGGCCGGTGATTGAGGTAGTCGTTGGCGGCATCAACATAGTAAATCTCATCGAAGAATTTGCCGTGCGGAAAGTTCAGCAGAACAGCGCGCATGGCCAGCGCCAGCAACAGGATGGCTGCGAAGATCAGCCAGTGCTGTCGGGTCCAGGTTGGGGGTTGAGGCCGGGTCGAGTAAGGCATGAATCAATAAAAATTCTCCACGGGCGGAATCGAACCGCCGACCTGCCGCTTAGGAGGCGGCCGCTCTATCCTCTGAGCTACGCGGAGTTGGTCCTAGGAAGGTAGCAAATCCGCAATGCGACTGTCAAACTTCACAAAATCTTCACAGCTTGTCCGCTAATCCTTGTTGAATTCCGGCCGATAGTTGTGGCCGTCAGGTTAATCTCTGCAAGTCAACCTATCTAGAGAACGGAGCAACTCCCAATGAAGATTTCCAAAATTGCCGTGTGGGCAGCCGCGTTGGCCGCGACTGCTATGGTGGCTCAAGCTCGACCTCAAGTCTCGGGCAACACCAAAGGGGGGCACACCAGCGCAGGGGCGGGCCGGGTCTACACAGGCACGGCCACGGGCACCAAGGGGACGGCTAGCGGCACCGGGGGGCACGTGGTGGTACCCGGCAAGGGGGCGGCCCGGGCCGGAACCTACCAGGCCACTGGTGCCAATGGGGGCAGTTTCAATTCTCAGGGCGTCAACGCGGTCACCACGCAGGGCGGTTTTCACCAGAATAGCGCCAATTGGAATGGAAAGAACTCGACCGGCAGTGCCTCCAGCAGCGGCTCATGGAAGGCCGGCCAGGGCGGCACCAGTTCGAGTTCCGTGGAGGCAACCAACAAGAATACCGGTCAGACGTACAGCGCTGAGGGCGAAACTCAATATGACAAGGAGACTGGCGGCTCCACCACGGTCACCACGGGCAACGGCACCACCAAGACCAAGACTTATCCGGCTACTCCCTGATGGGTCACGTCTGAGGGGTCTCGCAGGGACCCCTCAGACCTCAGCGAATCGTGCAGCACTTTGGGTAATGCACGAATCAAGGCCTGGATGGTCCATTTTTTTACGGCCTCGGGAGTGTTGGCGGGGGTGCTGGCACTGGATGCGGCCTGGGCCCATCACCAACAGGCGGCCTTTTTGTGGATGATGATCGCCGTCTTTATCGACTCGGTGGACGGCACCTTTGCGCGTCGCTGCCAGGTTGAGCGCTACGCACCCCATATCGACGGCCGGCGCCTGGACGATATGGTCGATTATTTTACCTGGGTCATCGTGCCCATATTTTCCATGAGCTTGTGGGGCTGGCTACCCCCTCTGCTGTGGGCGATTCCTTTGATGTGCAGCGCACTGGGTATGGCTCATACGCAGGCCAAAACGGATGATAACTATTTTTTGGGCTTTCCCTCCCTGTGGAATATCGTGGCGCTTTATCTCTGGCGCTGGCAGTTACCGCCCGGTCTTAACGGGGCTATCGTGATGCTGCTTTCGTTGACGGTTTTGCTGCCGATTCGCTTTATTTATCCCACCAAGACGCCTCATTGGCGCCTCTTTAACATGTTCATGATGAGTCTGTGGGGCATTTTGGTGGTGATCAGCCTGGGTAGCACGGCCCAATGGGCCGAGCGCTGTTTCTGGTGGAGCAATCTGTTCCCTCTGTATTATCTGGCAATGAGTTTTTGGCTTCATTGCCAGGACAAGCCTGGAAACACAAGAAGGAGCCAGGACCCCCGAGAGGAGCCTGAGCATGAACGCTAGCTACCGCGAGACGATCAAAGGGTTGATCCAGATAGTGTGGGCGGACGGAACCGTCGATGACCGAGAGCGCATCATTCTGGGTCAAATGTTGGCGGAACTCGGTCTCTCCGCCAAGGATCTGTTGGAAGTGGGCAAAATGATGCAAGAAGCCCCCGAGTTGCCCAATTTGGACGAAATTCTCAAAGGGCCGCAGGCCGACAAGGAGGATCTGATGAGGGTTTTGTTGGCCCTGTCGATGTCCCGAGGCAACCTCAATGCGCCCGAATTGCGCTACATCCAGGCTGTGTCGCACCGTCTGGAGATCTCTGAGGAGAAACTGGACGAATTGAAGGCGGAAGTTCGCAAGTTGCCCGAGCAAAAAGGGAAGAAATAGCTCTACCCGTGACAGGTTCCGCTCAGGGCCTCTTTTGCTTTGCCGGGAAAATAAAAAGGCCCGGGGTTAGCCGGGCCATACAACACACACACACACACACAGGAGGAAAACTTTCGGCCGCTTCTTGCGACCGCTTTCAGATATTAACAGCTTGTGAATCGCTTGTAAAGTATGTTGCCAATAAATTTCTAAGAATATTCTGGGATGTCTGAAATCTTCGGGTGGCAGGTCCGCCGGAGCTCGCTGCAGTGGGCATCCCGGCTTCAGCCAGAGGTGCCTCAAGGGTGGGCCAGGCTGCGTCTTGTGCTGGGGGGGGTGTGTGGGACCGACCTGCAACTGATTCAGGGCTACGCAGGCTTTGAAGGATTCTTGGGGCACGAATTTGTGGCCCGTGTCACTCAATGTCAAGATCCCCCCTGGCTCGGCAAGTTGGTGGTGGGGGAGATCAATGTAGGCTGCGGTCACTGCCCCGAGTGTGCCCAAGGAGACGCTCGCCTTTGTCCCCGGCGCACCGTTCTGGGGATACGCGGCCTGGACGGCGCCTTCGCCGAAAGTTTTCAACTGCCCCTGGCCAACCTGCACCCCGTGGACGACCTTGACCCTACGCTTTCCGTCTGGTGCGAGCCCCTGGCGGCTGCCCTGGAGGTGCGCCAGCATCTGCCGGCCTCGTGTAAGGTGTTGATTTTGGGGGACGGTCGACTGGGTAGCTTAATCGCGCTGGGACTGCAGGCCGATCACGAAGTCACAGTGCTGGGGCGTCATCCCGGCAAGCTGGATCGATTGCGCCGGTTGGGACTGCACGCTGTGAGCGAGGTTTCGGGCAGTTGGCCGGCAGTAGTAGAAGCCACCGGGTCGGCCCAGGGCCTGAGTCAGGCCCTTCAAATGGCTCGGGCCCACGGGACCGTGGTGTTGAAGTCGACGGTGGCCCGACCCGAGGCGGTTGATATGACGCCGCTGGTGGTCAACGCCTTGACCTTGGTGGGGTCCCGTTGCGGTCGCTTTGAGCCGGCCCTGCAGGCATTGCGCTCCGGCCTGGTCGATCCACGACCGCTGGTGGATCAGGTGCTGGATTTGAGCGAGTTCCCGGGGGCCATTGGGCGCCGCGATTGGGTCAAGGTGTTGCTCAGGGGTTAAGGCGACTCAAATGCTCCTGCAGGAAACCGATGAAATATACATAGTTGTTGGTTTCTGGAATGGATGGCACGGTTTGCAGTTGGCGCACCAGAGTTGGGCCGGCATTGTACGAAGCCAGAGCCAGCACCCGGGGGTCGAGCGTACTCTTCCAGCCTTGCAACAGGCCGGCCAACATTTTGGCGGAGCCAGCCACGTTTTGTTGCGGGTCCCAAGGGTCTACTGCCAGGCCCTCAGCGGTGAAAGGCATCAACTGGCCCAGGCCGATGGCCCCCGACGGAGAGACCACGTCTTTGCGATAGGCCGATTCTACCTGCAGAAGTGCGGCGAAGAGCCAGGGATCGATCTTGTTGTCGCGGGCTTGAGCCAGGATGGTGCGGGCCAGTGCGTCGCTCACGGCGGCCTTCTCGTGGGGGCAGTGGAAGCGGATCCACTGGCTGAGAAATTCTTCGTGACTGCCGGCCGACTTCCACTGGGCCGGTTCGAGTAAAATCACCGAACGGCCGATCAGTTGACCAAAACGTCCCTGATTCAGGCGGACTTCTCCCTTGATAGCTACCTTGCAGCCTTCTCGGGGGTCGGGCTTGAGAGTGAGCACGGGCCTGGGGCAGGTCACCGAGATTTTACCGTCAGGCGTTTCCAAAATCATGGTCCAGCCGTTACCCCGGGCCTTCACCTGGCGCAGTCGCCCGGTCCACAGCACAAGTTGCCCGTCCCAATTGGCCTTGGGAGCGCGCAGTGCGCGTGCCACCGTGAGATACGGATTGACGTAGGACTTGCCCTCGTGGAGGGGCGAGTACCAATCGCGGGCCCACACCGCGGTGGATAGCAGCCAGACGAGCATCAGCCAGTGTCTCATAGTACGCCAATTTTTCAAATCGACTGGCATACCTGCCCATATGTAACAAGACAGAAAAGTCTGGGACTACCGGGTGGGGTAGGGTAGGGGGCATGAATGCCTACTTTCGCACCAAGTCTATCTCGCAGATTCTCGAGGCGCCCCCCGAGGAGGGTCATCATAGTCTGAAGCGGGTGCTGGGTGCCAAAGACCTGATCGCGCTGGGGATTGGTGCCATTATTGGGGCCGGTATCTTCGCCACCACCGGGACTGCGGCGGCGGGAGGCGGGGGCCACATTGGGGCCGGCCCGGCCGTGGTCATCAGCTATATCCTGGTGGCCATCGCCTGCGGCTTTTGCGCGCTCTGTTATGCCGAATTTGCCTCGGTGATCCCCATCGCCGGCAGCGCCTATACCTATGCCTACGTTACCCTGGGCGAACTGGCCGCCTGGATTATCGGCTGGGACCTGATTTTGGAATACGCGGTGGGCAATGTGGCCGTGGCCATCAGTTGGGCCGGCTACTTCGCGTCCTTTTTGAAGGGTTTTAAGATACACCTGAGCGATTCGATCATGACCCCTACTGCTATCGCCTTGCACCAAGGGAAGGGCTTTGCGATCAATTTGCCGGCCATGGTCATCGTGCTACTGATGACCGTGCTGCTGGTCCGGGGCGTCAAAGAGTCGGTCACCTTTAACAATGTGGTGGTATTGATCAAACTGGCCGTGCTGGTCTTCTTTGTGGGACTGGGCTTCTTGTTTGTGGATCCCGGCAACTGGACCGACTTCGCTCCCAATGGCTGGAAAGGCATTCACGGGGCCGCGGCTGTGATCTTCTTTGCCTATATCGGTTTTGACGCCGTTTCGACAGCGGCAGAGGAGACCGAAAACCCGTCCCGCAATCTGCCCATCGGCATGATCGGCTCGCTGGTCATCTGCACCGGGTTGTATATCGCCATCTCGTTGGTGATGACGGGCATGGCCCACTACTCGCAGCTGGGAACGGCCGACCCCATGGCCACCGCTCTGGAGATTGTGCAGGGGCGGCCCGGACTCAGCGCCAGCAACGTAAGCCTGCTGCATTTCTCGCATTTTGTGGTCACAGTGGGTGCGCTCTTTTCCATGACTGCCGTGCTGCTGGTCTTTCAGATGGGCCAGCCGCGCATCTTCTTTTCTATGGCCCGGGACGGGCTACTGCCCAAGTTCTTTGCGCAGATTCATCCGATCTATCAAACTCCCCATGTCACCACCATCCTGACTGGCCTTATGGTGGGCGGGGCGGCGGCCTTTATGGACATTGCCGCCGTCATTGATTTGTGCAATATCGGCACCCTGTTCGCTTTCGTGATTGTGTGCGCGGCCGTTTTGTTGTTGCGATATCGTGATGGCCGCAAGTCATCGTCCACGGAGCGGCCTTACGACATCAGTGCGGCGTTCACCCTGGTGTTGTCTCTCGCCCTGGTGATTTGGGGCGCCTCCAGTTCCCATTTGGGAGATCGGTTGACGGCCCTGGTCTGTGCCCCCATCAGCCTGTGGGTGGGGCTGGCCTTTAGGGGCCTGCCTCATGCTTCCAGTCGGCCCTTTACGGCTCCCTTTGCCCCTTTGATACCGGTCATGGGCATTGTTACCTGCGTCTGGCTGATGATGGCCTCGCCTGTAGTTACCTGGGTGCGATTTTTTATCTGGCTGGTGGTGGGCCTGTTCATCTACCTGCTGTATGGCAGACACCATAGTGTGCTCAACCGAGAATCCGCCGCCGAGGCGGGCAATCCGATCGGCTTCACTCCGGACGCCTGAGTATCACCTGTCCCTGCTCATCAGGCTTTGGCGTAGTTGGAACAGCTCGTCGGAAAGTCCGTTGGGATAGAGATGTGGGTTTTGTAGACGCAGGCAACCCACCGGCAGACGGCTGAGTTGGCTGAGTCCGCGCTCCCGCAGGCTGGTCAGAGAGGGTGCCGGGCGGGTGCGCTTGCCGTTTTCCATCACGGCTTCCAGCAAGGGTTGGTAGCGCTCGGCCTGGATGGTCTGGGCCGGCGTTACGTAGAGTGGGTCATGAATGGGGCAATGGCCTGTCGGAGCGGATTCGGAGGCCAGGGCGATCACATCGCCTACAAAAGAATCGCCGTGTTGCCCGCGATAGACCTGCTTGACTCCCGGGCTGGTGGCCTTGCCGGGGTTGCTTGACAGCTTCATGCAGGGCCGCCAGCCTTGCGCTTCTTCGATCGATACCAGCTTATAAACCCCCCCTAAAGCGGGCTCTTGTTTGCTGGTCACCATCTGTGTACCCACTCCCCAGGTGTCGATGCGGGCTCCCTGGGCCCGCAGGCTCTCTACCAGAAATTCGTCCAGGTCGTTGGAAGCCACGATGCGCACCTGGGGAAATCCGGCTTCGTCCAGCATGCGTCGGGCCCCGATGGAAAGGGCGGCCAGATCGCCTGAATCGAGCCGAATGCCAGCCAGTTGATGGCCATGTTCGGCCAGTTCGCGGGCTACCCGAATGGCATTGGGGACTCCGCTGCCCAGCGTGTCGTAAGTGTCCACCAAAAGCAGGGCGCTGTCTGGATAGCGATGAGCGTAAGCGCGAAAGGACTCGAGTTCGCTGGCAAAGGACATGACCCAGGAGTGGGCCTGGGTGCCGCGCACCGGAATGCCATAGCGCATGCCGGCCAGCGCATTGCTGGTGGCGTCGCAGCCGCCGATAAAGGCAGCCCGACTGGCGCTCATAGCCCCGTCGGGTCCCTGGGCGCGGCGCAGTCCAAATTCCAGCACCGAACCTTCCGGGCCGGCCGCGTGGACCACGCGCGCGGCCTTGGTTGCGATCAAGGTCTGAAAGTTGATGAAGTTGAGCAGGGCCGACTCTACCAACTGCGCTTCCGGCAGGGGGGCCTCGACCCGCATCAAGGGTTGGTGGGGCATGACCACGGTGCCTTCGGGCACGGCCCAGACCTTGCCAGTGAATCGAAAGCCGCGCAACTGGTCGAGAAAGGCCGAGTTAAACAGCTTCAGGCCGTCTAGATAAGCAATTTCCTCGTCGGCGAAGCGCAGGTTTTCCAGGTACTCCAGGGCGGGTTCCAGGCCTGCCAGCATGCAGAAGCCCCCTTGTTGGGGGATCTTTCGGAAGAACAGTTCAAAGACGCTGTTCTGGTTTTGTTTGCCGGCATCCAGGTAGCCGCTCATCATGGTCAGTTGGTAAAAATCGGTGAACAGGGGACTATGCATGGCCGTTGGTTCTAGATGTGCGCCCGGGAACCTTGGTCAGGGTATTTCGAAGCGAGCGCGCACGGGCCGATGATCGCTGTTTTCTGATTCGGGGCAGAAGTCGTCAGGGCGCGTCAAGACCTGGCTTTGGGCGGGCCACTTGCGGGCCGCGTTGGCCGTAAAAATGAAGTCCAGCACGCTCTCAAACTTGGAGTAGGGTTTTCCGTCTTTGCATTCTCCCTGGGTGGGTGGCAGCGGGTCGGGATAGCGCACCCACTGGAATATATCCCCTTGGGTGAGCACGGAAAAGCCGGCGTTGTCGCGGTCTCCTTCGCGAATGTGGTAGTCAAAGTTGAAGTCGCCCAGGCAGATCACGGGGTCCTGGATGTGTTGCAGCCATTGGCGTAGCAGGTTGGATTGTTGACGGCGAGCGGTGGGCCCGGTGGCCGGTTGAGAGCGGGCAAAGTGGTTGACAACCAGCGTAAGGGGCCCTTGTTGACTGTGCAGTCGGGCGTATAAACTGGGACGAAAGCGCAACTGCTTGCCGGCCACCATCAGTGGGCCGGCGATTGACTCGACCTGGCCGATTTCCAGGCTGGAAAAGCGCTCCGTTCGCCAGCCCATGGCCAGCCGATCGTGTCCCCCGCTGGCGCTGATGTGAACCTCAAAGTCGGCACCACTGGCTCGCTCCAGCGCGGCTTCCAGGGCCGGGCCCCACTCCGGTTCCACTTCGGCGAAGCCGACCAGGTCGGTCTGACCAAAATCGGCTTCGATTCTCTGGCACAGAAAATCCAGGTCGGCCGTCTTCTTTTCGCCTTCCTGGTTGCCGTGACCGGGCGACTCCAGGTTCCAGAACATGGCTTCCAGGGGTCGGGCCGTAGCGGCCAGGCTGAGAGCCAGAAAAAGGAGTCCTGCAGCGATTCGCATAGACAGTCTGGCTTCGGGGGCGCCCCCCTCGATCCTGGAGGAGCTTGTGCTGAAACGCTTTGGACTGGAAGAAAAAGGGGTCACGGTGGGCAGCGAGATGCTGGCGGGCCTGACTACCTTTGCTACCATGGCCTACATTCTCTTCCTCAACCCGGTTATTCTCGGCGATGCCGGTATGGACCGAGGGGCGGTGTTGGTGGCTACCGCCCTGGCGGCCGGCATCGGCAGCATCCTGATGGGACTGATCGCCAATCTACCCTTTGCGCTGGCGCCCGGCATGGGCATGAACGCCTACTTTACCTACACGGTGGTCAAGCAGATGGGCATGCCCTGGCAGACCGCTCTGGCGGCAGTTTTTCTGGACGGCGTGATCTTCTTGATTCTCTCGCTGATGCCGTTTCGGGCCAAAATGATCGAGGACATTCCTTTCAATATCAAGCTGGCTGCGGCCGCTGCTATCGGTTTCTTTATCGCCTTTATCGGACTGAAAAACGTGGGTCTGGTGCACGGCAATCCAGAGACGTTGGTGGAGATGGGTCCGGTCTTTACCCCGGCGACCATGCTGACGGTGGGCGGCTTGATCCTGATGGCCACCCTGTTGCATCGCCAGGTGAAGGGGGCCTTGCTGTGGGGCATCTTGATGGTCACCGCCTGTGGACTGGTGGTGCCCGGGTCGGACGGCAAGCCGCTGGTTTCGCTGGCTCAACTGAGTTGGCCGCACCTGTCCGCCTTGAGTCAGGGGCTGTTTAAGCTGGATTTTGCCGGAGCGGTGCATCTGGGTTTTGCCAAGATCGTCTTCACCTTCACCTTTGTCAGTCTTTTTGATACGGCTGGGACCTTTGTGGGTCTGGCTACCAAGTTGGGCTGGATCGACCACGACAAGCCCACCTTTGACGAGGCGCCGCGCGGCTTGATCGCCGAGTCGTTGGCCATCATGGTAGGTGCTCTGTTGGGTGTGAGCACTACCACCACCTACATTGAGAGCGCCGCCGGCATCGCCCAGGGAGGGCGCACCGGCTTGACGGCCGTGGTGGCCGGACTGTGCTTCTTGTGCTCGGTAATATTGGCCCCGCTGGCGACTTTGATTCCGGCTCAGGCCACCGCTCCCGTGCTCATTCTGGTGGGATTTCTCATGATGGAACCTTTGCTTAAATTGAGACTGGACGACATCACCGAGGCCCTACCGGCCTTTCTTACTTTGATTATGGTGCCCCTGACCTTCAATATCGCCAACGGCCTGATCTGGGGCATCGTCAGCTACAGTTTGCTGAAAATTGCCACCGGTCGGGCTCGAGAGATTCACGCCACCATGTGGATATTAACAATTTTGTGCTTGATTAGTCTGCAAAGAGGCCATTAGCTTTCCGGCTTTTTTCAGGCCCGCTGATTACCCTGTGACCAGATGTTGCGGAGGTAGTCAATCATGGTTCGTAAACTTGTCACCACAGTTCTGATGTTCATCCTGGTAGGCCTGCTCGCCTCACCTTTGAGCGCCTACTCCTGTCAGGGCTACGTCAAGCTTTACAACTATACCGAAGCCGAATTGACTCTGTATGTCGACGGTGCCGATATGGGTCCCATTCCGGCCGGCTACGCCCCCAACTGGATTCCCACCCAATACGGCCTGCACAAAGTGGAAGTCTACAAAACTGGCTGCTGGCGCAGCGCCTACAAGTATTGCGAAATCAGCTACAGCTACCCTAACGCCAACGTGGAGATCGGTCGTTACGATCTGTAATGTGGCGCCGGGCTGTATTCGGTCTGGTTCTGTTCGGATTGGTTAGCGCTCTGATTTTGCACCTTCTCAATCAGGGCAAGCCTCAGCCCTGGATCGCCCAAAGGCAGACACAGCAACTGCGAAAGATCGTTCCCGAGTTGCAAGAATTCCGCCTGCAGCACTTTTACTGGAAGACCGGCGGGCGACATCTGCACTACGCGCGTGGGGAGTATGCCGACCCTGACTCGACTTGGGCCCGTAGGGCGCCCACCCAGGCAAAACCCTTCGATGAGCAGGCCGAGAGGGACTATCGACGCGTGGTCGGGTTGCTTGGCGACACAGGAGTGGCGGTTTCAGGGCTATCGTTGGATTCCGGACATTGGGAGTTTCACCTGGATCGGGGCGCTTTCACTCGAGTCAGTTACATCCTGGATCCCGGCTATCGGCAATTGCCTCTGGACCAGGGTACGGAGATGCGCTACGAAGCCATCGATTCGGACTGGTATCTGCTCGACGAAGACTTCAATTGAGGTTGTCCCGGTCTTTAGCGGGGGCGTCTGCCGCTCGGGTGTCCTGGCTATAACTCAGGACTTGTCCTACCCTGCAGGGAGGACCGCGGCACCCCCAACACTGGCGTCCTCTCAGGACAAAATTTGCCGGGGTAGGGACGAATTAACCGGACGCTGCACTACGAACGCGAAGCATCTCGTGGTCAATTCGTTGGCGAAGTCTGGCACGAGGTCGACTATTTTGCGTTTGATGGCCAGATTCTGGCAGGCACGTCGGCTCCTGGAAGAAAGACCGGCCGGGAAAGCGGGGAGAAAATATGCCTATTGTCACGGGATTGTCCGGCAACGAAATGTATTGCCTGGAGAAAAAGGGCTATCAGGCTGGCGACTTGGTGGTGGGCAACAGTGTCTGGTCGTTGGGACTGCTCTCCAGTCTGACCTCGTTAGCCAAGACCATCGCCGGCGGTGAGGTGAGCCAGTACACGGAGTGGATCAACAATGGACGACGTCGTGCCTATGAAAAGCTGATTCGCGAAGCCGAGCAAAGGGGGGGGCGCGGTATTACGGGAGTGACCAGCGAACTGGTTATGCACCCGGTTGGCCTGGAGTTTCTCTCCATCGGTAGTTGTATCCATAGCGATGAGCAGAATGAGAATTTTTCGACTTCGGCTGACGGGCAAGGACTCTACTGTCAGTTGGATTGCGGCTTTCGGCCGGTGCGTTTTGTGTTTGGCAATGTGGCTTACTCGATCGGTATCGGCGGCGGGCTGGCCGGGGCCTTGCGCAGTATGGCCCGCGGTGAAGTGAAAGAGTGGTCCGAGGTCTTCAATCGCACTCGACATCTGGCCCTGGACCGCATTCGAGCCGAAGCCAAGGCGGCCGGAGCCAACGCGGTGTTGGGGATTCGCACCACCATTACGCCCTTTTATGGTAGTCGCGAGATGATCATGATCGGGACTGCCAGCCACCACCCGGCCTTGCCGCCCGAATACACGCAGGAGCCGATCACCAGCGATCTCACCAACCAGGAGATGTGGAACGTGATTCGCCAGGGCTACTGCCCGATTCGGCTGGTGCTGGGAGTTTCTGTCTACTCGATTGGCATGGTGGGCAGTTTTTCATCCCTCTTCAAGTCGTTGGTCTCCGGAGAAATCAAGGAAATGACCGCCTTGATTTACGACGCGCGCGAGAATGCCATTGCCAAGATCGCCCGTGACGCCGAGGCTTGCGGAGCCGACGATGTGGTGGGTGTGCGCACTTATATCAAGAATCTGAGCGGTGGGGTGGTCGAATTTATGGCCATCGGTACGGCTGTGAAACGGATACCCGGCGTCGAGACGCTTTCCGAAAATCTGCCGCCTCAGGCCGTCATGCACGACTCGGATACGTTTATCGAGCCCTCGTTGGGTATGAGTTCGTACAACCTCAACGCCCCGTCTGGTTGATGGCGTCCAGCCAGCGAACTTCGCCGCGCAGACTCTGCAGTCGGTCGCGAAAAGCTTGATCGTGAATCAAGTGCAGGCCCCCCAGGTCTGCGTTGAGCCCGGTTGCGCTGACTACGGCCACAATGCCGGGCCGGTCGAGCAGGTTGCTCTCCTTCTCCAGGGCTACACCGTCGAGGACAAAGATGGTCTCTGACCAGGATGCGCCGGTTGCCCCCAGTGCCGCCCAGCCCCGATAACCCGGTTGATTGCCCACTTCCAGTGGGTCGGCCAGCGACTGGGCGGCTTCCCCTTCAGCGCCGCCACAGCGAGTTCGGCGTAGACTGGCGCTGGACTGGATGGGCAACCAGAGCCCACCGCTTTCTTGAGGTGGGCTGTAGACGAAAGCCTCGGCCCGAGCGGAAAGCCGCAGGGGTTGAGTGAGGGGCTGTCCATTCCAGGTTGCCGTCATCGGCGTGCCCATCAGGCGGCGTGCCAGCAGTTTGTGTACGGCCGCGGTCCAGGAACGATGCCACCAACTTTTTCTTGACTTGCTGATGCGCACTTCCAGGTGGTTGGCAGCCTGGCCGAGCGCTGCAACGGACTGCGCTTCGGTGAAGTGATGGTCCCTGGCCTGACCTGTGACCCGGCATCCGTCAAAGGTCCAGCTCCAGTCCAGTTCATACTCTTGACTGAGGGAGAGCAAACTCAGGGCCAGCGCCTCGCCCTCCCAAAGAGGTTGGCGCGGGGCCCGGGTCGGATGGAAGGAAACCGTCAGCGAGTTGCTCTCGGCAACCAGGTCCAGTTGGGCTGCGCCGCTCTGACATGCTCCCTGAGCCAGCTTGACAAAGCCCAGTTCGCTTTGGGCCAAACCAAGACGGCCCAGCAGCTCGCGCTGCCGGGCCGGATCCACGGTGAATGTCCCACGGCCGGCAGACTGGTAAGCTGCCTGCTCGGCCAGGAACGCTTCCAATTCGCTCACTCGTTACTGCTTGATGACGTAGTTCAGTTGATCCTTGTCCGCATTGATTTGTTGGGGCACGATCTCCTTGGCGGCGGGCACGTCGGGCGGTTCATCCTGCTGGACGGGCAGGGCCCTGCCCGTCAGGAAGGCCCCGGTCATTAAGAGCGCGTCGGGATGTTCTTTGACGCCGCTGTGATTGGTCCACCATACATTGCGCTGCGGCACTCCGTCCATGTGGGCACTTTTTTGGGGCACCACGCCGTCTCCGCGCAGGGTCAGCGTGAAGCGGTTGGCCAGCGTGGGTCGGCCGTTGCCGGTGATCACGAAGATTTCGGCCCGACTCTTTTGACGGGCCCAATTTTTATTGAGTTGTGCCAGCAACGGGTTGTTGTCACCCCGTTCCTCCGAGCAGTCGGTCAAAGCCTGTCGCACCAGCGGGTCGTCGGTAGAGGGCATAATGGGAATGCCAAGTTCGCGGAAGGTCAGTTCGATATCGGCCAGCACGCTGCCATGATTGGGAGTGGCGATCATCACTAACTTGTCGACCTTTTCGTCGCCCTGGTCTAAGTATAGGCGGGTATCCAGGCCGCCCATGCTGTGGGCTACCACATCGATTTCAGACGATCCCGTGGCTGCGGTAATGTTATTGATCGCCTGGCGCAGTTCGGCCGAGTTGTTGGAGACCGGATTGAACGGGCGGGCGAATTGCATGGTGAACACTTTGCCTTGCGGGTCAATGTTGGCATTGGCCTGAATGACGCCGCCGTCCTTGTTCTCACCGCTGCGAGTGAGCCAGGTTCGCATATTTAGCCAGTTTCCGGGGTCGCCGTTGAAACCGTGCACCAGCAGCACCGGTCGATTGAGCCTGGGTGCCTCGTCTTTGGGCAGTTCATACAGTTCGGCGGGCGGAGCCGGGTAGTTGGAAGGAAAGTCAAAGACAAAGCTGTCCGCTTCCAGTGGATTATCGCTATTGGGTGGGGGTGCCGGCCGATTGGGGACGGGGGGGGCCTGTGGGGGAAGTTGACTAGAGACTCGCATAATGACCTCCTGGTCCTACCAGGATAGGGGGTCACCGCCAATCATGTGTAACACCCTTGTTATCTAATCGTCTCGGGCCAGATTGTGGGCCTGAAATACATACTCGACCCAGGCCTGATTAAATCCATATTTGTCGGCCCACAGCAAGGCTTTGCGCAACTCTTTCTTGGCGCGGGCGGCCTCCTCGCGCAACCAGCGTTCAATATCCTTGACTCGCTCGTCGCGAATCGGAGTCAGTCCTGACAGATCGGTTTTGGCCAGCGGGTCGGCCACAAAGGCTTTGACTCCAGCCAGGCCCAGCTCGATTTCAAGCGGATCCAGTAAAACTCCGTCGTGCAGCAGGTAGAGTTGGCTTGGTCCTTGAGGTTGGGCCGGGCAACGCAGCCAGGCCTGGGCGCAGAAGGCGAAATTCTTGCCAAAACGCCCCTGGCGGGTCAGGAAAGGAGTTTGGGTGTATCGCTCCGGCTCGTGAATATAAAGAATTTGATAGCCATTGTTGTTGCCTTCCAGGCGCCCGGGACGGATGACGCCGTGGTTGACCGCGTAGGTGCCTTTGGGAATACCAAACACCTCCTGAATGAAGTCCGATTCCACCATCTGAAACTCGGGAGTCGTGGCTGCATCAAAAAGGTTGTGGTGATTGCGTGGGCGATAGCTGCGCCACTGGTGCAATAGCGTGTCGCCGTAACTGTAGTGGTCTTTGTATCCAGTGCCCAAATCGTAGACTACCGCTTTTATCTCGGTCAGGTGGGGTAGTGCCAGCAGTTGATTGGCCGGCCGCTGCGACAGAAATATCCGGTCGAGTAAGCATGTCGAACTGAGCCGGGGAACGCCCGGGTTCAGCAAGCGCGTGTCCCAGCGGACAGGAGCAGGACTGAGCATGCAACGTCCACTCAGGGCCTTTTGTTCGGCGGCCCAACTGGCGCCCGCGCGTCTGCCCAGGCCGGGGCCGGCCCGCAGGGAGAACACGCATTCGGCGCCCGGGCCTGGCCGTGCCGGCAAGCTTTGGGATTGTAGATCGTCACCCTGAAAGAGGTGGCCCACGCCTCCCTCCTGGTCGCGCACGGCCCACCCCACCGACAGGGCGCTCAGGGCGCGGGCGGCGTGAATGCCGCGCAGCAGATGGGAAGTGCCCCGCTCGGCCTCGCTGCCCAAAGGTTCCAGCAGCATTTGAGCCAGGCCGTGCATCTGTTGGCTGGTAAACACCTTGGAGGTGAAGTGGACTTCCAGGCGGTCTCGGTGAGTGCGCACGTCTACTTCGGGCGCCTCCGAGTGAAAGGCCGCCTGGACGATTTTGAGCAGATAACAGCTCTGATCGGAGAACAACCTGGCTGAGAGCTTTTCCAGCGCTTTGCTGTAGTCGACGGTAAATGCCCCCTGCGATTCCCGATCTCCCTCCAACGCCAGTTGATGGAGATAGTGGGCCAGTTCTTGACTCAACGTTCAGTAGCCGGGGGGCGCGTGCTGTTCCAGGGGCTGATTGTAGCCGGGCACGGTGTTGTACTCGCGGCTTTGGCTTTTGTAGTTGGCGCTATTGCTTGTGGGGTATGGGTTTTGCCCGTAGGGAGCCGGTCTGTAAGGTGCATAGTAGCCGTTGCCGGACACTCCATTGGGGCCGTAGTAATAATAGGAACGATTGTAATATTGGCCCTGATAGGGATTGTTTACCGGCGCCTGGGTGCGCTCCATACCCTTGGTCCCGAAAGGTAGGGTGGGCGAAAATCCCTCCTGGGCGTTGGCCGCGATACCCAGGGAAGCTGAGGCAAACAGAACAAGAAAGG
>JADMJV010000008.1:0-22819 GCA_018780265.1 bacterium | reverse complement strand
TCATGGTATTCAATATATCACGAGCCGGCACAGGGGAGCCAGCAGGAGATTTCCAGGCCGCCCCCTTCCCGCAAGCGGGCTTGAATCTTGCCCTGGTGGGCGTCGACGATGCCTTTGGCGATGAACAGACCCAAGCCGCTGCCGGACAGTTCCAGGCCTTTGGCTCGGTAAAATTTGTCGAAAATGCGCGGGATGTCCTCGGGCGGAATACCCGGGCCCCGGTCGCGCACGTCAAAGCGGATCCTGTTCTCGTCCTGGCATGCATGCATTTCGACGGGAGTGCCTTCGGGTGTATATTTGTGGGCGTTCTCCAATAGATTGAGGAGAAGGTTCACCACCAGTACGTAATCGATGTCCAGTTCGGCCAGGCCCGCGTCAAGGTTGGTCGTGATCCGGTCGCGTAAGGTGCGTGGACCCTGGTCCAGAACCACACCGATCAGTTCGTCGACTTCCACGCTCTGGCGATTGAGAACCAGGCCCGGGCCGTCCAGTCGCGTCATTTGCAACAGGTTGCTGACCAGTCTGCGCAGCCGTTCCGTTTGCTCGCCCGCCAGTTGGAGCAGTCCCCGGCGGACGTCGGGTTCCAGGGTGATGGAAGGGTCGGTGGCCACCTGGAGGCTGCCGGCCACCGAGGCCAGGGGGGTTTGTAGGTCGTGGGACAGAGAGTTGAGAAGGGCGTTCTGAACTCGCTCTCGCTCGGCGACCAGCATCGCCTGGCGCAACTCATTCTCGCTGTGAACCCGCTGCAGAGCTAACTGAGCCTGTTGACTGAAAGAGGAGAGCAGTTCGTCGTGATCCTCGGGCAGTTCCCCGCCCACACTGCAAAGCTGTTCGCCTCCTAAAATCAGTCGGACCCCCCCGCCAAAGAGTCGCCCGGCGTGCTCTTCAAAGGCCCTGACTACCTCATCCTGAGTCTGCAAATGAGTCAGGTCTCGCCCAAACTGCTGCAGTTCCAGGGACACCTGGGCTCGCTGCTCGGCCTCGTGAGCCTGGGTGCGCAACCGATTGGAGAGCCGACTGATGACGTAGCCTACCCCCACAAAGGTTACCAGTGAGAGGAAATACTGGAGGTCTGGAGTGTTTAGTCGCAAACGAGGCTGAAAAACGCCAAAGTCAAGTGCCAAAAAGCTGAGCACGGACACCAGCAAGGCCGGACCCACGCCCCAATAGAGGGCAGCCACGATCACCGATACGAGGTAGTAGAGCATCAGGTTGTCTTCGGAGATCCAGCCCTGTGCATAGTGACTGACCAGGGATACAATGAAGACAAGCACTACCCCCCAGAGATACTGACGACTCTGATTGGCTTTCCCGTATGGAGTGAGGTCCACTCAGTGAACGGCTAGTTGGAGAAGGCTTCGTTGGCAAAGGCTGTGGCTGCGTAACCGCCCGTGACGGCCGCCAGACCACCCAGAGCAACTGCGGCGAAAGTGTTGGTGGCGAAGGCCCCAACCAGTCCACCGATGACGCCTCCGGCGATCCCACCAACGACAGCGGCTTTACCGGCCTTGTTGCTGCCGCCGAAAGATCCCAGGTCAGCCATAATTCCGACCACGCCCAGACCTACTCCGCCCGTAACCGCGCCGGCGGCTACACCGGCGAGAGTGGCGGCCGTTCCGCCGTGGAGGCCCGCATAGGCACCCAGCGCGCCCAGGGCGATGGCGGCCACGCCGCCTACGATATACTGACCGCCCGGCGTAGGGGTATTGGGATTGTAGCCCGGGGGAGGGGGCTCTACCAGGGTCAATTTGTCCTGGGGAAGCTGTTGGCTCTCTGACTTGGGCAGAGAACGGCTCATCGGGTTAGAGTGGGTGAAAGGGGTGCTGCTCTGGATGTGCATGGTCGCTCCTGTATATGTGTTGCAGTCGCATTGTAGTCGGCCAGGGCGCGCCGATGGTTAGCAGAAAGTTTCCGGCTCGTCAAATCACTCGCCGCGCGGTTGTTTGCGCTGCAGCATTTCCATGCCGTGCAGAATCTTGTCGACCAGATCTCGGCATTGGGCCAACAAGATGGTGAATCCCTGATCGGTTCGCAGTTCTTCGTGCGTCAACTCGGTGAGGGCATGGAGTTTTAACTGACTCACCTGAACGAACAGGCCTTCCAAGGCCTGTTGATCTTGCATGGAGGCCAGCATCAGGCGTTCCAGTCTGACGGTTTCGTCAATGAAGAGATCCAGGCGCTCTTTTTGCTGGCTTAGAGCTTCGCGGACAGTAACTTCTTGGACTCGCCGGTAGCGTTCCCAGCCTAGCCAACCCAAAGCCAGGAAAGCCAAAAAGAGCTCTTTGATCGCACTCAGCGACTCCAGAAAGGCAGCAGCCGTACCCAGGCCACGATAGGGGTCGTGGAAATTGCGCGAGGCCGTATGGAGGGGGGTGAGGGTCCAGTTGGCCGCGTCGTTGCGTGGATAGAGGGTGGGAAATTGAGGGCGAAGTCGGTGGTCGTAGAGAGCGCTGAGCAGCGCGTCGATCATTTTGGGGGAACTGCCGGGCGTACCCACCAGCAGGTCTGGCACGGCTACGGTGGAGATGTTGGTGTTGGGAATCGGCGGAGCCCCCAGGAAGACGCCCTTGGGGACGGTGGTTTCTTGAAAGAATGGATAGAGCATTGCCAGGGCTCCCGCCTCTTCCACCGGCAGAATTTCAAATTGGTCCGACTTCATTAAAGCGCTCAGGTCGGGATTGGTGATGGCCGTGGAAACGATGGCTGCGTCCACACTGGGGTCCTTGGATAATTCGGCAAAATAGCGGTCGGATTCACGGATGGTATCGTAGACCCGGTAGTGTTGCAGAAGCAGTTTGGCCACTTCGCGGGTGCCGGAATTTTCCAGGCCCAAGACGACCTTGCGGTCTTTCAGGTCTGAAATTTGTTGAATGTGACGATCGCGACGCACCACCACCAGAATCACATCCGGACAGAGCGGCGCGATCACTTCCAGGCCATCAAAGTTGACCGAACCGGCTTTGAGCATGGCTACGTCTGCCTCGTGAGAAAGCAAGAGTTGCCGATTTTCCCGGGATCCGTCCGACGCGCGCACTTCGGCCGGGATGTTATGCGAGCTGAGCATTTGCGCCAAATTTTGAGCTAACTGAAAGTTCAGTCCCGAGCGGGTGCCGGTGGCGATTCGGATGGGGCGAGGGATGACGTCGCGGGTGAAATACCAACCGGCCACCGAGGCCAAAACGATCATGATGAGTAGCCATTTCATCCCGTGCCGTACACGCGAAACAGGCGCGACCGAAGTCGCGCCTGTGGCTGGCATTGGCCCTGATATCGGGTTCAATGCCCCTTGCTTAAGGCTGGCTGGTCAGTGCGCCATAGGCATTGAGGCGATTGCCGTCGGCCACCTTGGACTTCCAGTTGTCCAGTTTGTCGGCGCCGTTGAGAATGCGGGCCCTGAGTTCCTCCGCCGAAGCCTCAGGGTACATCGAGGCCACCAGCCCGGCTACGCCGGAGACGTGAGGAGTGGCCATTGAGGTGCCACTCATCATCTGGTATCCACCGCCGGGAGCGGCACTGTAGATGTCGACGCCAGGAGCGGCGATATCCACCGACTTGACACCATATTGGGAGAAGCCGGCCTTGTTGTCTTTGCTGTCACTGGCGGCCACGGCAATGTTGTTGGGAATTTCATAGTTGCTGGGGTAGTTGGGGACCCAGTCGTTGTTCCAGCCGTTGTTGCCAGCGGCCATAATGTGCAGAGCCGGCGAGGAGGCGAAGGCTTCCTTCTGGGCTTCGCTGGCGCCGCCGCCGCCCCACGAGTTGGAGGTCACTTTGGCCCCCATCTTGGTGGCGTATTCGATAGCGCGCAAAATTGCGGCCGAGTCGGTGGAACCCTCGTCGGAGAAGATCTTGACGGCCATCACCTGAGCGTGGTGATTTACGCCGACTACGCCCTCGCCGTTGTCGCCTACGCCGGCAATGGTGCCAGCGCAGTGGGTGCCGTGACCGTGGCCGTCCATGGGGTCACCGTTGTCGGCGAAAGCATTGTAGCCGTGCACATCGTCAATGACGCCGTTCCCGTCGTTGTCGATACCGTCGCCGGCGATTTCGCCCGGGTTGGTCCAGATGTTGGCCTTGAGGTCCGAGTGATTGTAGTCGATACCGGTGTCGATGACAGCGATGATGGGCGCGTCGTTACGACCGGTGTGAATGGCCCAGGCTTCAGGGGCGTCGATGTCGGCGTCGGCCTTGCCGCCGCCCTGACCGGTGTTGTTCATTCCCCACAATTGGTCGGTGAGGTCGTTGGGCAGAAACTGAGCGGGGCCGTCATTTTGGGGAGGGGTGGGCTGCTGAACGGGAGGCTGTTGGGCCGGGGGTTGTTGGCCGGGCTGTTCGGGCAGCGTATAGATGAAGTTGGGTTCGGCGTAAGCCACGGTGGGGTCTTGCTTCATCTTGGCGATGGCCTGCTCGGTGCTGAGGCCCGCCGGCAACTTCAGTTGCATCATCTGGCCGCGGTCGAGTATTCCACCCTGGTTTCCGAAGTCAAAGCTGTCGGTGACGGTGGCACCGTATTTGTCGGCAAAGCCATCGGTCGAGGCCAGAGATTGGGTGTCCCCCTTCAAGCGAACAATTACTTCACCGGGACGATAAGCGTTAGATGCGTTGGAAATCATTGGACCTGGCCTCCTGGGTTGATGTGTTGTGTTGACCACAGTATGCCCTCAAACAAGTCTGAAAAGTTTAACAGGGGATGAACTAAAAACCATGCTGACGAACGGATTTGCCAGACGATGCTATAATGGAGCCATGCTGAAGCGACTGAGTCAGGTGATGCTCGGAACGATCGGCTTTGTGATCGCCATCCCCGTGATCATGTTTCCTCCACCCGGCGACGGCAACTGGCTGTTCTGGGTGCTGCTCTTGGGTAAGATGGGCCTGGGCCTGCTGATTCTTCTCAAAAGTCTGGATCTGTATCGTCGGGCCGCCTTCCCACCCAACAGTCCGGCTTTGAGAGACCCCGTAGTGGCCTGGTTTTGTGAACAGGATGCCCGGCTCTACAAAGCATCGAAGATCGCCTGGGTATTCGCTCAACTCATGCTGATTTTCGTGCCGGTCTTTATGCTAGGCTTTGGGCTGACGATTTTGTTGCGACCGGCCTACGTGACTTTGCGACACCCCCAACCCGGTTTGGGGACGTTTGTGGTTGAGGGTCGACGCACGCTTCACTTTGTGCTGGCCACCGTCAAGGGGCTTTTCTTTCTGACCTTGAGCACCCTGATGGGCTCGATGGCCGCCCTGATTACGCTAGCCGTGATGTTCTATTGGTGCTGACGAACCCTCGATAGGATATAGCGCATGGGCTCCACCCCCGGATCGATTTTGTGATACGGCTCCGGGTTGATCCGATCGAGAACCCACGGCACCTCGTCTGTGTCCATCAGAGCCACCTGTTGGTGGGAATAGATCTCTTGCAGCGGTATTTTGTAGCGAGCCATGAGATCCGCCACCAGGCCGGCAGCCGTGTCCATGGTGCCTTTGCCACGGGCCATCAGGTCCTGGGCATCGGCACCCACCATTTCTATGTTGATGGCTCGGTGATTGATACCGTAGGCCGACCGGGAGCGGACCTCCGGGGGCAGCAGTTGATAAATCCTGGCTCCATCTACCACAAAATGGCTGGCCAACCCGGGGCTTTCGCCGGCAAAATCGGCAGAATTGACGAGATTCCAAGGAAACTCTCGGCCGGCCGTGTAGTGTAACACGATGCACTTGGGCTGCAGTTGCCACTGAGGCTCTCCATAGTGACGTCGACTGTATTCGGCGATAGCAGGCTTCCAGGCTCCCAGGGGGCGGGCCCTGGAGGTGTCCCAGGTGGAGGGGTCGGCTGCGGCGGGAATGCAGGCCAGCAGGCAGAATAGAAACTTTTTCATAACCGGGAGTGCGCCGCCGCGGCCCCGAACCCTGCTCGGCGCGTGTTGCAGCGCGGTTGCAGCCGCCCTTGAGCAATTCCTGGCGGCGTGGTAAAACCGGAAAAACCTGGAGTGTGATTACCCATGATCGGTCCCGAAAAAGACAGTTGCGGAGTGGGGTTTGTGGCCCATATCGAAGGGCAGCCCAGCCATCAGGTGGTGGCTATGGCCCTGGAAGCGTTGGCCAACCACGCCCACCGCGGGGCCGTTGCGGCCGACGGCAAGACGGGCGACGGAGCCGGGCTGATGACGCAGATTCCCAAGCCTTTTTTTGAGAGGATCTATCAGTCGCTCACGGGCAAACCCCTGGCTGGTCCCGAGTGGGCTGTGGGCAGCGTCTACCTCCCACTCAGCAATGCCCGTGGGCGCAGTCGGGCTCGCCGCTGCCTGGAAGAGTGCCTGCGTTTTTATCACCTGGAGCCCTTGCTTTGGCGCGAAGTGCCACTGGGGCTGGAGGCACTGGGCCAACGCGCCCTTTCAATTCGCCCCCACATGCAGCATCTTTTCATTTCCAAGGGGCAGGCCAGCGACTTTGAAACTTCTCTGTATCAGGCCCGCCGGCGTGCCGAACGCATGATGCGGGAAGAGAAGGTGGAAGACTTTTACGTCGCCAGCCTCTCCAGCGTTTCTTTGATCTACAAGGGGCTGTGTAGCGCTGACCAGTTGGGCGTGTTTTATCCAGATTTGCGCGAGCCAGATTTTGTGAGTTCGGTGGCCCTCTTTCACCAGCGCTACAGCACCAACACTTTTCCCAGTTGGCACCTGTCCCAGCCTTTCAGAATGATCTGCCACAACGGGGAGATCAACACCCTGCAGGCCAACCAAAAGTGGATGCGGGCCCGCGAGGTGGCCCTGGAGTTGGCCGGCAAAGAGGTCAGCGATTTGACTCCAGTGATTCTGCCCAACACCAGCGATAGCGGCGCTTTTGATAACGTTTTGGAGTTTTTCGTGCGGGGCGGTCGAGAGACATTGCCCAGCCTGATGATGATGGTGCCCGAGTTGTGGGAAAACGTGCCTGGCGGCGGCATGCCCCAGAACTGGCGGGATTTTTATCGATACCTCGGCTGCTTGATGGAGCCCTGGGAAGGCCCCGCCGCCATGGCCTTTTTTGACGGTCGCTGGGTAGGCGCTTTGCTCGACCGCAACGGTTTGCGACCCATGCGCTACACCCTGTTGACCAACCAGTTGGTGGTGGCATCCTCCGAGGCGGGCTGCGTGGCCATTGACGACGATCTGGTGGCCAGGCGAGGTATGCTGGGGCCCGGCGAGATTATCGCCATCGATCTGCAAGAGAAGCGCTGGGTGAGCAACCATGAGCTCAAGGAGGAACTGGCTCAGCGCTACAAATACGGCGAACTGATGGCCCAGCGTGAGCTCGCATTGCCCCTGGAGGAGGTGCAGGACTCGTGGCTGGAGACCCCCAGCAAGGAAACTCTGCACCGCCGCCAACTGGCCTTCGGTTTTAACCACGAAGACGAAATTGCCGTTTTGCGGCCTATGATGAATCAAGGGGTTGAGCCCATCGGTTCAATGGGCGACGATACCCCACCGCCGCCGCTCTCCTCCACGATTCGGCCTCTCTTTCACTACTTTCGGCAGCGCTTTGCTCAGGTTACCAATCCGCCCATTGACCCCTTGCGCGAGAAACTGGTGATGTCGCTGAGGACCTGGGTGGGTCGGCGGGCTAACGTGTTGACCGAAGAGATGGAAGTCTGCCGACTGGTGGACCTGCCCGGGCCGGTATTGAATACTTCGGAGTTTCGCCGGCTGATGAGCCTCAGTCCACGCTGGTTGCCTCATATCGTTTTACACTGCGTGTGGGCGGCCAACAGCGGGCCGGCCGCACTTCAGGAGCGCTTGGAGCAGATCTGCCTGGAAGCCGTCGAGGCGGTGCGCCAGGGGGCCTCTTTGGTGGTGCTCTATGACGGTGGCGTCAACGCTTTTCGGGCTCCCATCCCCTCGTTGCTGGCCACCAGTGCCGTCCATCACCGCCTGCTCGAGGCCGGTCTGCGCCTCAATGCCACACTGATTGTAGTCAGTGGTGAGCCCCGCGAGGTTCACCATTTTGCCTGTTTGTTGGGTTATGGAGCGGGGGCGATTTTCCCGTATCTGGCCCTGGATACCATCGCCAAGCTGGCCCCCGACAAGGCCGAAGAGGCTCAGACAAAGTTCGTCGGAGCCATTCATACGGGGTTGCTCAAAATTATGGCAAAAATGGGCATTTCCGTCCTGTCCAGCTACCGAGCCGGCCAGGTCTTTGAATCGTTGGGCCTGGATGGTCAGTTGATTCAGCGTTACTTCCCAGACACCCCGGCCTGGCTGGGGGGCCTGTCCTTGGAGCAACTGGCCGAGCGCCAGGCACAATGGCACCGCCTGGCTTTTGCTCAGGAAGAGCCGGCTGCCGCTCATGCCGGGCCGGGCTTCTACAAGTTTAAGAAGGACGGAGAGCGTCATCGCTTTTCGCCGGGAGTGGTCAAAGCTCTTCACCAGATCGTAGAGAAAGCGGCCGAAAAATTAGGCCTTGACGACAATCCATACGACACATTCCGTCATGGTATCGAAGGTTACTCAGGCTACGTGGCCGCTCTTGATGGGCAAGGTCGGGTGGGATTGCGCGACCTTTTCGGCTTTCTTCATCACCGACCCCGACTGGATCTGGATGAAGTGGAGCCCCTCGAGTCCATTGTGGGGCGTTTTACCACCGGGGCCATGAGTCACGGCAGCCTGAGCAGCGAAGCTCATCAGACCTTGAGTGTGGCCCTCAACCGATTGGGGGCTGCCAGCAACTGTGGGGAGGGCGGGGAAGCCCCGGAGCGCTACGACACCCCGGCTAATAGTCGTATCAAGCAGGTCGCCTCGGGCCGCTTTGGGGTGACCCCTGGCTACCTGCTCAGCGCCGACGAACTGCAGATCAAGATGGCTCAAGGGTCCAAGCCCGGCGAAGGGGGCCAGATACCGGGCCACAAGGTGACCGAGGAGATCGCTCGCGTTCGCCATACCCGCTCGGGTGTGGATCTGATCAGTCCGCCGCCCCATCACGACATTTACTCGATTGAAGATCTGGCCCAACTGATCCACGACCTCAAGCGACTCCACCCCACCGCCAAGGTATCGGTTAAATTGGTCAGCGAGGAAGGGGTGGGTACGGTGGCGGCCGGCGTGGCTAAGGGCTTTGCCGACATCATTCAGATCAGCGGCAGCGAAGGAGGCACCGGGGCGTCGCCGCTGTCTTCCATCAAGTTCGCCGGCATGCCCTGGGAACTGGGTCTGGCCCAGGCTCAGCAAACTCTGGTGGCCAACCAGTTACGGGCCAAAATTCGTCTGCGCGTCGACGGAGGCTTTCAGAGTGGCCGCGATGTTGTAATCGCCGCCATGCTGGGGGCCGACGAGTTTGCCTTCGGCACCAGTGCCCTGGTGGCCGAAGGCTGCCTGATGGCCAGGGCCTGTCACAACAACACCTGCCCCGTGGGCATTGCCTCCCAAGACGCCAAGCTGCGGGCCAAGTTTCCCGGGACCCCGGAGCGGGTGATTGCCTTTTTGGTGGGGGTTGCTCACGAAGTGCGGGAGTTGCTGGCCAGCCTGGGCGCTCGCACTCTGCAAGAGGTGATTGGGCACACCGAGTTGCTGGAGCAGGTGGTCTTTGGGGCCGAAGCCGGCCATCTTGACCTGAGCGTGCTGCTCGAGCGCAGCGAGGATGATCACCCGCTGGCCCATCAGCCCGGACTTTCTCCCCAGCAGCCACGCCACGGTCGCGATCTGGACCAGCAAGTGATCGACCAGTTGGAGATTCGAGGGGTGTCCAGCAAAGTCAAAGAACTGACCATTCTCAATACCGATCGGGCTTTTGGCGCCCGCCTCAGCGGCTATCTGATGAAGCGCTACGGGCGCAATGGACATGACTGCAGCCTCAAGGCTGGCACCGTGAAACTGCGCCTGCGCGGTAGCGCGGGCCAGAGTTTGGGGGCCTTCGGGGTGTCGGCCCTGTATCTGGAGTTGGTGGGTCAGGCCAACGACTACGTGGGCAAGGGTTTGCACGGCGGTCAGATTGTGATTCGTCCCACTCGCGATGCGCTGGGTGGCACACAAAACTGGATCGCAGGCAATACTCTCCTCTACGGGGCCACCGGTGGCATGCTGTTGGCGGCCGGCCGCGTAGGTATGCGACTGGCAGTGCGCAACAGCGGCGCCAGCGCCGTAGTGGAGGGGGCTGGCGAGCACGCCTGCGAGTACATGACCGGGGGATTGGTGGTGATTTTGGGCAGTGTGGGCCGAAATCTGGGGGCAGCCATGACCGGAGGTCAAGTCTTTATCCTGGATCAGGACGGAGACTTGCAGGGTAAGCTCAACCACGACAGCGTTACGGCAATGCCGGTTTGGGAGAGCGAAGAATCCCTGAAATGTCTGCTCAAAGAATGGGTGAAGCGTCACCTGGATCTGACGGGCAGTTTGAGAGCGGGCGAAGTCCTCAAAGATTGGGAGAAGAATCTCCGTCAATTCTGGCTGGTGGTGCCCCGGCCGCCAGCCTCAATCAAACCAGAGTTGGCAGTGGCAGGCGGTCGCTTGAAAGCGGTGTAGAGGTTTACAAATCGGCAAGGAGGGATGAGGGCAGCTCTGCTACCCTCATAAGGTCATGCTGATCACTCCCGTTTTTCATTCCGCCCCCGTGGCGCGCCCCAAGTGCACGCCGCCGATTTTGGGAGACCACCTACCCCACGATCACGTGCACCTCTCGGGCTCCGCGCGCAAGGAAGAACCGCCAGGTCCCTCCAAGGTGGGTGTAAGTGACCAGTTGCGCCAGGAAGTGGTCAGCCTGACCCAGGAGTTGGTACGCATCAATTCGGGACCCGACAATCTGGTTGCCGGCGAGAATCAGGTGGTCGATCGGATGAGCGCCTTCGCTCAGGAGGCCGGCCTGCAGGTGAACCGCTTTGAAACGACCGGCGGTAAACCGATGCTGATTGTGACCTTGCCGGGCAGCGACCCCAAAGCCGGCAGTCTGGGGTTTGTGCACCACTCCGATGTGGTTCAGCCCGAGGGAGAATGGAAGCTGGGTCAGCCTTTTAGCGGCAACATCGCCCCCGATGAGGCCGGTCGTGAGTCCATCATCGGACGCGGCACAATCGATACGAAAGGCCCGGCAGCTCAGATTTTGGTGGCCATGAAGCACCTCAAGCAGAGTGGCGAGGTGCCAGATCGGGCCATCAAGTTATTTGTTTTTCCGGACGAAGAGTTCGGCGGCAAAGATGGTGCCTGGCTGCTCTCACGCAAGCAGCCGGAACTCTTCGCGGACGTTAAATACTGGATCGTGGAAGGCAGCGGTGTCTTCTCGCCCGAGTTTCTCAACGGCCTGGCCGGTGACCGCGAAGTACCTTATCTGGCCGTGGCCCAGAAGTACACCATCCCCATGCAACTGCAATTGAAAAACCCCGCCTCTGCGGATGAGGCCATCCACAAGACGCGTGAAACGCTGGACAAGTTGGACCAGTTTATCGAGAAGCGCGACTGGACCTATCTGGGCGACAAGAGCGAAACCAAGAAGGCCATGAAGCGCATGGGCAATGCCGTGGGCGGCTTCAAGGGCTTCTTGATCCGAAACTTTTACAACTGGGGCTTTATGCAAAATCGCATGGGCAAGGGCAATGCGGCTGCCAATCGTAGCGACTTCTGCAAGACGGACTTTTATCTCAACACCAATACGGCCGGAGTTCCCGTGGGCCCCAATGTCAAACCGTCTTCGGCCAGCGTGATTTTGAAACTGGACCTGGCCGGTTCCGCGCGCGACAAGGCCATCGTTTCGATGCGCCAGGAGGCGGGTGAGGACATCCGGGTGATCGAGCAGAACGGCCAGTTGCGACTGACCCTGCCTCAGGAGAACTACCACGGTGGCAACCATGGCTCGACCTCCGATCGAGATCGGGACGCCGTAGACGTGGTCAATCGTGCCCTGGCTCGGGTGGAGAAGGTCGCGGATAAAGGTGGTTGGGGCCAGAAATTGAGCGTGCTAGACTATTTTACTTCCAAGAGCCAGCACGACCCCAATCTTTCGGAACAGCCAGTTACCACCCAGGTGACCCTGGATTTGCGAGTGGCCGTGGACGAGAATCCCAAGACCATTTTGGCGGATCTCAACGGAGTCATCGGTCCGGATTTTCAACTCAAGCCCTTGATGGGGCCGGAGGAGATGGACGCCAAGGTGCGCCGCCTCAAGTCGGACAGTCCTCTCTTTCAAGCCGCCGAGCAGTCGATTGGGACGGTCTACGGGGCCCAGACCCCGGTGCTTTTCGGCAACACCACCGCCTCCAACGACACGCGTTTTCTGATGGAAGTCAGTCCTCAGTCGGAAGCCCTGACCTTTGTGCCGGTGCTGTATACCCAGCACGGCGCCCACGGTCCCGACGAAGCCGTTACAGTGCGATCCCTGCAGCAGGGGGTGGACTGGGTGGTCGACGTGATGCAGCGCCTGTCCCGGCTAGACTCAATGCCCATGAAATAGCGAGCAGAAGCTTTTTGTCCTTGGGTTCAGAGGGTTATCGTGGCTCTAACTAACTTATGACTGCCTTCCAAGAAAGGCAGGATTTTGGTCAGATTACCAGGATATCCTGATTCTATTGCTTCCATAGGAGTATTTTCTCTGCCATGTTGCAACCCTCCAGCTTCGAGGATCTGGTTTGTTGTCGCTACCAATATAGCAAGACTCTCACGGAGTTCGCCCAAGCTGCTTTGGGGCGAGTGGTCCCATGAACCGGGCCATGAAAAAGCGCCTGAAGCGCCTGCTGCGCTCCAGCCCCCCGGCCATAAGTCGGGTCAACACACTGCAAGAGACGGTGGACACCATCTACTCTCAGCAGTACCGCCGCACCCTGGAGATATTGGACAGTCTGGCTCACGACAACGCGGGTACGGTAGCCAAGGCCCTGGCCCACTCCGTGCATGCTGCCTGCGCCGAGGCCCAAATGGCCGCTACCCGCCTTTATCCCGAGGTCCCTGTCCAGTTGAACTGCCGGGCCAGTTGCGCCTGGTGCTGCTACGAGCAATTGCAAGTGCATATCCTCGATGCGGTGGGTGTTGCCGCCAGCCTGTCTGCACCCCTGGATTACCAATTAGAAACACGCAATGGCAACGAATTGAAGAAAATCTTCCGCCCCTGCCCATTCTTGGGGGCCGACACGCGCTGCACGGTCTACAAGCACCGCCCCCTGGTGTGCCGAGCCTACCACTCCATCGATGTCACCGAGTGCCAGCGGGTAGTCGAGAGTCAGGAGGCCGCCCGCCAGGTTCCCATGAACATTCGCTACTACGGCTTTCCGGGCTTGGTCCAGGAGGCCACGCTCAAGGTGTTTGAAGAGCTGACCATCGACCGACGCCCCGTAGTATTGGGCCTGGCCGTAGCGACCCTGTCGCGCGACTTCGACCGCATCACCGCGCACTGGTTGGCGGGCGGAGATGCCTTTGAAGAGACGACCGTGAGTTGACACCCCGCCCCCCACCGCGGAGTCACAACCAGGGGTCTTTTAGGAACAAACCGATTGACTAGACGGAATTCTCCAAATCGCTGTCGTCAAGTTCTATCCCATCCAGATCTTCCAGGCCCTCTAGCCCCTCAAGGCCTTCCAGATCCTCCAGGCCTTCCAGATCCAGTCCTTCCAGGGCTGCGTCATCAAGATCGAGGTCGCCCAGGTCTAAATCTTCCCCGTCCAGTTCTGACAGGTCGATGTCGTCCAAAGAGATATCCCCCAAGTCCTCCTCCAGCTCCAGGCTGACTTCCTCTGGCTGGGATTCGGGAGCGGGGGCGGGCGGGATTGGAGGAGGAGGCGCAACGGCCTCGCTTGGAGCCGAGACCTGGTGCGTCACAACGGGCGGCGGGGCGCTGGCAGCCTCCGGGGGGAGAAATTCGGTGGACTTGGGAACGGCCTCAGGAGGGGCCTGGCCTGCCGGAGTCGGAGAAGGGGGCGCCGCGCTGGCAACCTGACGGGGGCGAGATTCCGTGGGCTTCGGTGCAACCTTAGGGGCAGGCGCAGGCGAGGCAGTCGGGACACGCGATGGCGCACGAACAGGAGTGGTAGGGAGCGACTTCACGATGGGCACAGTCCCTTCCATCGTGCGGTCCTGCCGAGAAAGCATCACCATAAGATGTCGCCCCGCCCAAAAGGCGCTGTTCAACTTCTGTTGCTCAGCCTGCGGACTGCTGCGCCTTGCGGGCTTTAGATGCCGCTCAATTTCGGCCATCAGTTGCTCGCAGTTGGCCTGCATTCGAGCGCTCCAATGAGAAAACTGACGCTTCCGCTCCACGCTGAATCGCTGCAACCACACCTTGAACCGTCGTGAGGCGGCCTCATAGTCGCCGAAGCCATAGGATACCCAAGCCTTAATCCAGGCCTGGTTCAATTCTTCTGAGGACTCGACCATTCCAATATCCCCTTTCGGATTGAGGGCCTGCCCCTGAGCGACCAGGCATCGTTTTGCCCGCCCTTCGCGATGATGACCCCATTACCTCGGCACATCGGATCGATATTGAGTGCCCGCTCAGGGGAGTGGGTCGGCCAGAGCCGGTTCGGGCCTGGCCGGCTATGACGATCGGAGACCCTCCAAATACGGACCTGGACCCCAAAGTCGCCCACCCGGGGGGCCACGTTGTCCTACCGGGGTTGGCGTATATAGCGTCTAGAGAACGAAAAATGCCTTCGTCGGGTGGCCCGCCCCTCAATTTCCATGGTTCAGCAACCATTTTGGAAAAACAAAAGACCGCGGAGAACTCACTCCGCGGCCTTTAAACCCGTGTGCTCAGCTTAACGGTTAAGCACGAAAAGCTCCCGAAATGGGTTCGTTCCGCTGGTGAAGGTGATGTGATTCTTTTCTGGCGACATAATGCCAAAGAGCGTGGCATCACTGGCCGAGGTTACGATACCAGCTGCGCTGATGCTCCAATTGCCGATGGAGCCGTTGCTGGCGGTGGCTGGCGGACTTACCACTGCAGAGCTTACGGTGGCCGCCCCGGTGGCTCCATTCACGGAAATTTTGGCTCGGCGCCAGAGCGCTTGTTCGGTGGTGGGGGGTGTGGTGCGCACCAGCGCCAGACCACGGCTGTTCCAACTGCCTCCCAGGTCGGCCGGCGTAAAGGCCCCTGTTTGACGTACCAGGGTGAACAGCGCGGGTTGGCCCAGGTCGCCAGTGCCAACCATGAAATTCAGGTCTTGCGACAGAGTCAGGTGGATGGTATTGTCCTGCGCCTGGGTGACGGTACCGTCGGCAGCCACGGCAAATGCGCCTATCGGGCCATTGGAAGGACCGGAGTCGCTATTGGTGTCATTGGACTGGACGGCGTTGCCATTGGCGTCAAAAACCATAGTTCCATGTCCCCAGGTGGGCGAGCCTCCCAAGGGGCTATCGGAGGAGATCTGGCTATAAATCCAGGTGCCTGCCAGATTGGCCGTGGTCAGGCCGGTCGGCTGACGCTGGCCAAAGATCAATTCCCGATCTGTGGAGCCGTTGACGGCCACGAATTTGTTTTTGTCCAACCACACAATTCCTTGAAAATTTGACTGCCCGGCAATGGTCAGGATGCCGGCGGGAGAAAGGGACAACTGAACATTGCTCGAGTTGTTCGAACCGCCCAGACTATCCACCGTGTTGCTAAAAGTGCCCAACCCCTGGGCGTTGATGGTAAGGGTGGTGCGCTCCCAGAGGGGATTGGCCCCGACCGGACTGGAGGCGCTAAACTGATGAATGCTAAAGGTGCCTTGCAGGTCACCAATGGCGAAGTTGGTCCCGCCCAAGGCGGCGGGGATCGAGGTGTCGGAACCGCCGGCCGAAACACCCGCAACATTCAGCGGGTTGTTCTGGGCGACTGCGTTGCCCGAAGAAGTATCCACAAAGCCCAGATTCAGGTTGATGTTGGAGGTGGAGGCGAAGGTGAACACCGTGGTAGCACCCTGGGTCAGCAAGTAGTTGCGTTGGCGAGCGGTGCCTTCGTTCTCGAGGAGAAAAAAGCGATAGCTTCCGGTGGCCAGGCTGAGCGCGAAGGTGGGCGGCGTGCCGCTAGCGGTAACTCGGGCTGCTTCGGCGTTGGTCGAGGCATTCAGGGCCACGATCTGGGTGCCGGCTACAGTTCCGGATATGTTGACGGTCGCCGGCACCGGGTTGTTGCTGCTGCCGCCGGTAAAGAAGCTGGTCCCGTCTGTAGAGCCACCGCATCCGCTCAAGCTGAGCGTGGCTACGGCTAGAAAGATATATAGAAAGGCTATGCCTGAAAGCTTTTGTCGGATCATTGGTCCCCTTCGGTATGGGCAAGACTCGTTGAAGGGCGTGTCCCCTTCCGTCTGCCTTCTGATTGAATCCTAGGTAAGGAAGCATTCGCACAGGATAGCACGACAATCACGGATTTAGTCATGATCCAATCATACTGCTTAAACTGATTGACAAAGGTTTACCTGATTTCGTAAGCTACATGCGGTTGGTGTGGGAGACATAGAAGGTCATTCTTGTGATTCACCTCAACGTGCGCAGCTGGTTCTCCTTCCTGGCTGGCGGCTCGTCGCCCGAACAACTGGCTCAGCGGGCGGCCCAACTCGGCCAGCCCGCGCTGGCCCTCACCGATTTGCACGGTTTCTACGGGGCGGTGCGCTTTGCTCGGGCCTGCAAGGCGGTGGGTGTGCGGCCCCTCTTCGGTATCACCCTGCTCATCCAATATCCTGAGGAGAAGCCCTACCCGCTTCTTTTCCTGGCCGAGAATCGGGAAGGCTACGCTGACCTGTGCAGGTTATCCAGTCGTTACCATCAGCAAGGGGGGCTGCTTCACTGGAAGCAGGTTCAGGCGGAAAATGTGGTGGTTTTGACGGGAGGCTGGGAAAGCCGTCTCGACCATCTGCTCAGCCAACGCGGTCCGGCTCGGCAGTGGCTTCAAGAGCTCGGCCAACGCTTTCCCAACGCGGTCTATGTGGAGGTCACGCCCAACGGGCGCCCCGGCGATCGGCGTCGTCTGGAGCAGTTGCTGCAACTGGGCCAACAGTGCCAGCTTCCCTGCCTGCTCAGCAACGCCGTGCGCTATGCTGGCAAGGACCACTATGCCCGCTACGATGCGCTCACTTGCGTACGTCTGGGCATTACCGTGGGCGATCCTCATCCCGACCGACCCGTCAATGATCGGGCTTTTCTGTGCTCGGGTGAAGACCTGTTCCAACAGCTCTCGGGCGATTTGGAGCCCTACATGAAAGCCTGCGAGCAGACCCAGCGCGTGGCCCTGCGTTGCCAGTTGGACCTGTTGCCAGAATTCGTCACCCCCCCCACCGCTCTGCTCCCGGCCGGGGTCGAGCCCGATCCCTATCTGCGGGAACTCTGTTTGCAAGGCATGGCCCGGCGTTACCGCCCGGATGCTCAGGCTCAGGCGCTCCGGCAACTCCATCACGAGCTGGCCGTGGTGCAGGAGTTGGAATTGGCCGAGTTTTTTCTGGTGGTGCGCGAGGTCACCGAGTTTGCCCGCAGCCGCGGCATTCGCTATGCGGGACGGGGTTCGGCGGCCAACTCGATTATTGCTTATCTCCTCTCCATCACCACCGTCGACCCGCTGCGCCATCGTCTGCTTTTTGAGCGTTTTCTCCACCGCGGGCGGCGCGGCATGCCCGACATCGATGTGGACTTCGATTCAGAGCGGCGGGCCGAGGTGATTGCCTGGATGGAACAACGCTTTGGCGAAGAGCACGCGGCCATGACGGCCAATGTGAATACCTATCAGGTGCGCGGCGCCATGCGCGAGATGATGAAGGTGTTGGGCTGGGACGCCACCCTGATCGACCAGGTCTGCCAGGGCATCGGCCAGTGGGACGGACTGGACAGCATGCGGGCTCGCCGGGCCGAGATCGAGCAGTTGGTGGGTCAAACTCCCTTGATCGATGTGCTGTTTGCCCTGGTCCAGGGCATTCAGCACTGTCCCCGTCATCTCAGCATTCACAATGGGGGAGTGGTGTTGACGCGCAAGCCACTGTCGCACTTTTCCCCCATCCAAACCTCCACTGGCGGCTATCGTCAGGTTCAGTTTGATAAAGATGATGTGGAGGCGCTAGGCCTGATCAAATTCGATGTGTTGGGTCTGCGCATGTTGGCCGTGCTCTCGGAGGCTGTCGAGTTGCATCAGCAGGATTGCGGCCAACGCATCGAGCTCGACGATCTGGAGATGGAGGATGAGCCCACCTTTGAGTTGATCCGCAGCGGCCAGACCATGAGTCTGTTTCAGATTGAGAGTCCCGGCCAGATGGCCCTGTTAGCCCGCACCCAGCCCCGCAATTTTAGCGATCTGGTCATCCAGGTGGCCCTCTTTCGACCGGGACCGCTGCAGGGAGGCATGGTCAATCCTTACCTGCAGCGCAAAGCCGGTCAGATCGAGACCGAATACCTCCATCCCAGCCTGGCCTCCATTCTGGCCGATACGCACGGCATCATCGTTTTCCAGGAGCAGGTACTGGAGATCTGCCATCAGTTCGCTGGCCTCTCTTTGGACGAAGCCGACGAGTTTCGCCGTCTCATGAGCAAGTGGCGCGATCCCGGCAATATGGACGCCATGGGCGAGCGCTTTGTAGAAGGGGCCCGCGATCTGCACGGGGTCAGCGGCGAGCTGGCCTGGGTGGTCTTCCACCAGGTGTCGGCCTTCGTGGGTTACGGTTTTTGCCGATCCCACGCGGCTGCCTTTGCGCGCACCGTCTTTCACAGCGCTTACCTCAAGCGCCACGCTCCAGCTGCCTATATGGCCGCGGTACTGCAGCACAAGCCCGGCTTTTTTCCCATGAGCACTATCTTGGAAGAAGCCCGTCGCATGGGGGTAAAGATCTTGCCGGTGTGCATCTTTCGCTCTCGCCAAGCCTATCGCGTCGAGGACGGAGCCGTGCGTATACCACTCACTCAGGTGGCTGAGATTCATCTGCAGAGCGCCGATCGCATTGTGGCCTGGGCCCAAACCTTCGAGGGAGACGAGAGTAGCGATTTTGTCTGGCAGTCTTTGCTCAGCCAGGTGCCGCTGGCCACTGAACAGTGGGAGTCGCTGGCCCGGGCTGGTGCCTTTGACTCTTTTGGCCCGCGCCGCCGCGCCCTCTGGCGGGTGGGGGTAGGCCGTCCCAGTCAGGCCAGCAGCGGTCGGCCCATCCGGGCCACCGGCGGACCGGGAGCCCGCCTGACGCGGGGACGTAAGCCCGCTCCTCCACCTCGCCAGGCCCCACTCGAGCTGGATCTGTGTGGAAATTGCGAGATAGCCCCTGATGTGCCCGAGTTGCGGGCTCTGTCGGGAGAGCTGCAGATGACCTGGGATTATTCCACTCAGGGGTTGAGCGCGGCCGGTCATCCCATGCTCCATCATCGCCAGCGCTTGCTGGCTTTGGGAGCGTCCACCATCGCCGCCCTCAACCAGGTCCAACCAGGGCGTTCGGTGGTGCTGGCTGGTCGGGTGCTCATTCGCCAGCGTCCGCCCACGGCCAAGGGGATGGCCTTTTTGATGCTCGAAGATGAGACCGGCCGCATTCAGGTGGCCGCCACTCCCTCTCGCTTTCAGCAGTATGAGGCTACATTGTCGCGCGCGCCCAGTCTGCTGGTCCGGGGCAAGCTGGAAGGAACCGGGGGACACCGCAGCGTGATGCTGGAGAGGACGGACGATTTGCAACAGATTTTGGGAGTCAGCTTATTCCAGGTTTCCGACTGACCAGGGTTTTGCTGGGACGATAGTAAAGAGACACTCACTCTGATCCTGAATGGAGCTTTCTATGTCGGCCGATGCACTCGCGGAGCAACTAGCTCATCTTCAAGAGGAGAACGCCAGCCTGCGGGCTCAATTGGGCGAACCCGATCTGAAGGCTTTCGAGCAAATTAAGGAGTTACGCTCCACCAACAAGCGCCTGACTGATGAAGTCAAGCGCTTAACCACGGAGGGCGTACACCTGGCTTTCAAAAATCGACAGTTGGACCAACAGGCCAGGAAGTTCCAGCAAGAATCGGCCGAGTCCATCACCAGACTGCAAGAAGAACTGGCAGAAACGGTGGCCAAGCTCAATCACGAATTGGCCGAGGCGGTCGCGCGCAGTCAGCGCCTCGATCACTCCGTCGAAGAGCTACAAGGCGAACTGATCAAGAGTCGTGAGCAGATGCTCAGCCACGAAGCCGAACTTGAGCGCCAGAAGGAAGAGTTGGCTCAACGCCAGCAAAACATGACTCAGCTCCAGGACGAGTTGTCCACCCGCGAGGGGCGCATCTCCAAGCTGGAGCAGATGGTCAACGATTTCAAAGAGCAATTTCTCAGCGGTGACGATTTTGAAGCAGTGGCCGCCCAACAGGCTGCCGAAGGCCCCGCTTATCAACTGCTCATGAGTCACATTGACCTGGCCCTGGGCATGCCCGGTCGCACCCTGGTGGACCAGGTCTATGAGTTGCTCGAGATGGACAAAAATTGCCAGGACATCCAACGCCTGGAAGAGCTCTTTGACACCCTGCAGGATACCGGCAGTCAGGTCTTTACGGAGGAGCACGATCAAGTAGCTCTCAAACAGGCCCTGGGAGCAGCTTGGGAGGCCGTGCAAGGGGGTTCAACCTCGCCTGCTCCGGTGGCCGCGGCCGTACAAGCAGCCAGGCAGCCGGAACCGGTCAGCCCGCCAGTCCCGGTCGTTCAGGTCACTCCTCCTTCCACCCTGTCGCTAGGTCCACCACCCCCCCTCGACGAGCCAGAACCCGGTGAGCCGGAGCCTGTGGCCATCGAACCCGAGCCTGAGCCCGTTGAGCCCGAGCCTGAGCCCGAGGTCGTTGAACCCGAACCTGTGGCCGTTGAGCCTGAGCACGAGCCCGAAGCCGTCCAGCCAGTATCGGTGCCGATAGAGCCGTCGCCCGCAATGATTGCCCCTGAACCAGAGCCCGACCTTTCCACGCTGCTCGATCTTCATGACGAAGAGGAAGCTGCCGCTGCTGAGTCGTCGGCTCTGGAGGCGACCATGGGTAGTCTCGGGATCGATCTAAGCCTTGAACCCGAGCCGGAACCCACCGAGCCCGAAGTCCCCCCGTTAGACTTGGCGGCGCTGCTCGACGAGATGCACGTCGACGAACCTGTCGAGTCGGAGACAGTCCCTGAAAGTTCCGAGTGGTTGCCCCCGGCCGCCAAAGCCAAGTATAACCAGATCGCCGAAGCTTTGCCCCAGGTCAGCAGTCAGCCTTCGCTGGCTCTGGAGATGCTGGATCAGGCTCTTGAAGTCGAGGTCTGGGTGGAGAATGAGGCCAGGGCCAACCTGGCGGTGGCCCGTCTCAAAGCAAATCAGCAGGATATCGTGCCCTACCTCAATGAGGCTCTGGGTGGGATAGAGTTGGGAGACCTGTTTCCCCTGCTCTCGGCGGCCGAGTCAACCGCCTCGGGGACCGTGGCCGAGCGCCTGGGCCTGTTCTATCAATTTGGCACCACTCCCCGCGCTGAAATGGTCAAACAGGAAGGTGCGGTGGGTCTGGGCAAGCGCAGTCTCAATCGCGATTTTGTCTCGCAGATCGGCAACGAAGATGAAGAGGAGGTCGTCAATTTCCTACGCGATAACCTCATCCCGAAAGCCGGCCTGCAACTGCCCGTCCCCTCGAAACGGTTTGAGGAGCGCCTAGAATCCACCGGACCGGCAGCCTTTGTCGGCACCTTGCGCCAGGCCCTGCGGGCCGTGGACTACACGCTGTTCGAGTTCCCCGAGTTACGGGTATTGACGTATGATGGCCCCGAACACTTTTTGGTGGACGCCTCGGCAGAGCCTGACCTGACGCTGGTATTCCATCGGGATATCGAGGGAATGCCACCCGAAGAGCTGTGCTTCCTTGTCTTTCGCCATCTGGTGAGAATGTACCGCGGTCACAGCCAGCTGGCGCATCAGTCAAGCGCCCTGGACAACGCGCAAAGGCTCCAGTTGGCGAAGGCTGCCGTAGAACTGTATCTCGAAGAGGGTTCGGCTCCCCACGCCACCTTGATGGATCGCCTGCAGGCACTCCAGGCCGATCAGACCGACTTCGAGGCCGAGTGCCGCAGTCTCATGCTGCACTGGTACCAGGCCACCAACTGGGCCGGCTTTCTTTATACCCGCGAGTTCGCATTTCAGGATGAGGTTTTCCGCAAGCGCCTTGACCCGGTTGCCGATCACGCGGCGGCCCGACTGGTGGGTATCACGGCGGCTACCTACGGCTCACTTCGTGAAGAATTGCTTTCCCAGCCCCAACTGCTCGAAGAGGTGCAGGAAGGTTTGAACGAACTGTTTGAGCACACTCCGGGCATCTCGTCCACTCGTCTGCGGATTCAGCGGATGTGGAATGAATTTTTGCTGGAGGAATAGCTCGCCGCTTTAGCTTCTTTTCAGTCAGGCACGCTAAGCTGCGTCTCAAGACATAGATGGGGGCGAGAGGTGCTGCGTGAGCTCTGAAAACCTGAAACACTTACCCCTGGAGACCGAAGATCAGGCTTTGGACTTTCTCCAGCAGTGGCTCTCCTCCGGGAGCAATGAGACCCCCCAGCCTGTGGTCGAAAGCCCTCGCAGTCTGGACCCGAGTTTGCGTGCCATCGAGCGATTGGTCACCCAGCATAAAGAACTTTTTCGCCGCCACGCTCAGGGACACTAACCCGGGTCGACCAGTCTGCCACTACCTATGTTTCACCGCTAACGGCTCCCGGCGGCGGCGGATGCGCCCTGGGTGTAGGGCCATGGCGGTCATGGTCACTTCTGCGGCTTTTCGAGTTCGATCAATTGTTGATACAGACTCTGCTGGTCTGGGCTAAGTCTGATAGGCACCTGCACGTTGATGCGAAGGTAGAGATCTCCGCGTCCCGGGCCCGAGAAAACAGGCAGACCTTTTCCGGCAAGCCGAAGTACCGTCCAGGGCTGTGTTCCGGGAGGAACGGTGACCTCGGCGGATCCATCTAAAGTTGGCAC
>JADMJV010000067.1 GCA_018780265.1 bacterium | reverse complement strand
GTTTGGCCAGGGTTTGATCGATGATGTGTCTGAGTTATTTCGCGACGGGCCCTTAATTGTGCTTGAGCGCGAAGATGGTGCGGCTGATGGCGTTCAGGTCCTGGTGCAGATCTTTGCGTTCCTGCGGCCCCACCCAGCCATTGTTGCCCTTGGCTTCGGCCAACGATTCGCGGGCCTCGCTTCTCATCTCCTTAAGAACACCGAGTTCGGATCCGGTCAGACTGCCGCTGGAGACTCCCTGGGCTACCCGGGCCTGCTGGCTGGCGGCGCGGTCCTTGAGACCTGGGGCGAAGACGTTTCCGTTGGGGGTCGAAATCAGGTTGCTCATCGTTTTTGTTTCCCTTCGAGTGCGTTGGTTGATAAACACACCTTACCGGGGCTGCCTCAGAGAGCACTCAGCGCTCGCTCAAAGACCGCTCAAAATGCTTGCGCAGGTGTTAAATTGCTCGCCTCGGTTCGGAAGTCCCTCCCTACACCAGCCGGTGGGTAGAGCACGCAGTCCCTTCGGGGTGTCCTGGCTACAACCCAGGATTTGTCCTACCCTGCAGGGAGGACAGCGGCAGCCAACCCTCCTTTTGCGTTTGGGAAAATCTCACAGAGAGAGGTCGCTGCCCGTGATATAAAGTGACTCAGGTGCTCCAAACTCGGACAGCACGACTGCTCCCCTAACCTGGAGGACCTACATGGCGCTTTAGGCTTTTGCCTTAAGATCCTCAACCAGCGCAATATATTGCTGCTGAGCCTGCTCCTTGCTGGTCCCTTTGAGCGCATTCCAGGCCTCATACTTGGCGCCGCCCACAAAATCAAACATGCCTGGCTTGTCACCGGTCACGTCTCCTTCGGTCGACTGCTTGAAAAGACCGTAAAGCTTGAGCTTTGTGCTGTTATCTGGAGCGCTGGGGAGCTTGGTCACATCGTCCTTAGCAGTATTGAATTTTCCGAGTAGATCCGACATCGAAAGTGCCTCTTTCATCCTAAACTGGCGCAAACGCGCTTCTCTTTGATGCATTGGTTGGAGGCGCCGAGATTCCTGGCCCCCCCTCAGCTCAAGGCGAAATCGAGAACCAGCAGGCGACCGTTGCCCAGCAAGCAGGCCAACTTGCCGGCAGGAGAGAGGGCGGTGGCCAGCACTCCCTCGGGCATTTGCAGTTGCAAGCGGGGGCAGGCGTTGGAAAAATCCCAAACCACGATGGCCTCGGCCTCAACACCCAGAATGGCCCTATCCAGGCAGTGCAGAGCCTGCCAGGGGCGCTCCAGCCGGGTCTGCAATAAGCACTGGCCGGTTTCGGCCTGCCACACGCTCAGACTGGCGTCCTGAGCGGCGCTCAACAGAAACTGCGAGTCTGGACTAAAATCCAGGCACAGAGTTGGCGAGGGCTGATGCGACTGCCAGAGCAATTCACCCGTCCCGTGTTCCCAAACAAAGAGCGCGCCGTCACTGGCGGCGGCAGCCACCCGTCGCCGATCGGCCTGGCAGGCGCGCAGGCGATGACCGGTAAAGCGTAACCACCACTGTTGGGGGCCGAAATTGCGCAGCTTGCGGGCCTCTGGAAAGCTATAGGCGGAAAGTTGCCCCTGGCAAAGGGTCAACAGACATTGATTGCCGGCGAAACGGAGCCACTGGCAGGGGCCGCCTTCCAAGATTGCCGAGCCTGGAGACCCACCCGAGGCCTGCCAGCACAAGAGCCCTCGATCCTTGCTGGCCAGGGCCACCCGCCGCCCATCATTGGAGACGGCCAGGGCTGCAGGCTGCAGTTGTTGGCCCCAATCCTGCATAACTTTGGCCGGCTCAATCTGTAGCCTTCTCAAGGTGGGGCCAGCCAACAGCAGGTCGGCCTGGCTCCAGGCCAGCAAACTGTGACCCTGACAGAGGCCGCTCAGGTCCCAGCGCTGACGCAGTTCGGCCTGCAGCAAGCGAGACCGGCCAGGAGGGGGAGCGGCCACCCGAGTCACCTCAACAGCCGCCTTCTTTCGTCGAGTCGGCGTGGGGGCAGGTTGGCGCAAAGCATGGCGAATCAAGGCTTCATTTCCGGGCCTGTCTTGAGGAAAGAGAGAAGTTAGCTGGCGTATCAACTCGCAGGTCGTCTCCGACACATTGCCTCGCTGCTGAAGAGGGTCCAAATCCTGATGTTTAGCCAGCCGCTGCCAGGCCGGCATAGGGTCGGTTCCCGTCAGCATAAAGTAGAGGGTGGCCCCCAGCGCATAAAAATCCGACCTTTGATCGGTCGAACCCTGGCCGTATTGCTCAAGCGGAGCGTAGTGCTCGCTGCCCACCCCTTTGAGCAACAACTGCGTGCCCCCTCCGGCCACCAGCCGTTTGGCAATGCCAAAATCCAGCACCCTGAGTCGACCCGAGGGTTCTACCATGACGTTATCAGGCTTCAAGTCCTTGAGGATTACGGGGGGATTCTGGCCGTGCAAGAACTCAAGCACATCGAGAATCTCCTCCATCCAGTCAAGACATTGCTGCTCCAGGGGCAATTCGCGCTCGACGCACTGGCGCAGCGTTGAACCTTCCACCAACTCCATCACCAGATGGGCCTCGTCGGCTGACTCGATCAGTTCGTGAACGGTGACCATCGCCGGATGATGGAGAGACCCCAGCAGTCGCGCTTCCTCCCGAAACTGCTCAAGTTCATCGGCAGATTGAGGGCGGCAGTGCTTTATCGCCACCCAGCGCTCCAGCCCGACCTGCCAGGCCCGATAAACGGTAGCCATGCCGCCCTCTCCCAGCACCTTGTCGAGACGATAGCGACCCTGGATCCAAACTTCCTGACTCATGATTCAGCCGCTTTCCCGGCTGCCTCCGCCAGCCCCCCCTGACAAGGATCATAGCCAGGCGTTGGCACAGTTGCCTATCCTTGTGACAAGTTACAAGTGACCAGGAGGATTCTATGAGCAAACCCATTTTGGTCGGCACCGATTTTAATCCGGATATGCCACAGGTGATTGAGCAGGGGCTGGTGCTGGCTCGAGCATTGGGCGGGCATGTGGTGCTGGTCCACGCCGTGGAGCCCATTGAAGACCCCGACAAAAGCGACGGCGACACCGAAGCCTTTCACGACAGGCTGATGGCTCTGGCCGAAGAAAAAATGGCAATCCTGCGAGAAACCTGGCCAGACGATGTAGACCTTTGCACTCTGGTCGAACTGGGCTGCCGGGTCGAGGTAATGCTGCGCCTGGTCCAGGAACGTGAGGCCTTGATGCTGGTCATGGGCACGCCTTTCCGGGGCGGACCACCCGTAGGTATCGGTCTGCAGTTGCTGGCCCGCTGCACCTGTCCCGTGGTCATTGTTCCCTGAGGAATCTCGAGCCCGGGCGAGAATGACCCGGACCAGAACTTAAATGCCTGAGGAGGCTCCTATGTTTGCGACGTTGCTGGTTCCCCTGGACGGATCCAAGGAAGCGGAAGGCGCGCTAGAACAGGCTCGTTTCTTGGCCTCGGCCCAGCAGGGAAAAATCATCCTGGTGCAGGCCTGCCCGGGCCCCATCCTTCCAAGTTACAATCTGGACGATCGGATTCGCGAACCGGTCATGGACAACGAGAAGAACCGAGAACTGGTAGCCAACTACCTGGAGAGTGTCCGCTCGAGTCTACAGGCCGAGGGTTTGAATGTAGAAGCCCGAGTGCTTGATTCCGGCGATCCGGCTCATCAGATCCTGGAAGAAGTGGAAAAGCAGCCCGTGGACATGATTGTGCTGACATCGCACGGCCGAACCGGACTTTCCCGTTTTCTGATGGGAAGTGTGGCCGAAAAGGTGGCCCGCCATGCCAACTGCCCTGTACTCATTGTGCGACGAAAATCTTAAGATCGGCTGAGCAACCCATGAAAATCCTGATTCCCCTGGACGGGTCTGATCTCTCCGAATCGGTGCTGCCCTGGCTGCAAGTGGCCGCTCTTCAAAATCAAGAGTTGATCTTGCTCCGTGTCACAGACCCCTTCCTGGTGGCTCCGGGAGCCATGCCGCCCAGCATGGGCGAGCGCATGCAGCGGCAAACGGTAGTTGCTGCCGAAGAATATCTGAGCGACGTTGAAAAGCGATTTCCCGACCTGCGCCTGAAAAAAGTGACGGCCGTTGGCCTGGCTCGCGAAGAGATCGCCAGAACGGCCGAGGCGCAGCAGTGCGATCTGGTGGTGATGGCCTCGCACGGCCGCTCGGGTCTGGCCCGCTGGCTGCTGGGCAGCGTGGCCGAAGGGGTGTTGCGCATCTCTCCCTGTCCCGTTCTACTGATGCGACCTCCGGTCAGTGACATCTCTCTGTTTCACCACATTCTGGTGCCCGTCGACGGCTCGCCCGTCTCACTGGCAGTCCCCCATAAAGTCTCCAAATTCTTGGCCCCGGGAGGCCAGGTCACCCTGCTGCGTTGCAGTGGCCTGGACGACAAGGATTTTGAGGAGCCCGAGAATGGCAGCGCCGTCCAGGACTACCTCGACAATTTGCGGGAAGGTCTGCGCAACATCGAACTCGACGGCGTGGAGCGCAAGGTTCTTCACGGCGAAGCCCCAGAATGCATCATCGGCTACGCTCAAGAATCGGGCTGCGACCTGATCGCCATGGGCACCCATGGACAGGGCGGATTTCGTCACTTCTGGATGGGCAGCGTGACCGAAAAAGTGGCCCGGCGGGCCACCTGCCCGGTACTGGTCTTTCCGGCCTCTACTCACCTGACAAAGGATTAACAATTTGGCGAAGTCTCCGGTCACTTGACGAGTTAATCTAATTGTAACAAGTCCAGTGCCGGAGGCATCGATGAACGTTACCGTTGGCAGCTACAATGTGAAGAACCTCTTCATGCAAGAAGACATCACCGCTGGCAGTCGCACCCGCCCCAAAACGGAGCGTTCCTTGGCAGCTCTGGCCGAAAGCATCGAAAGACTGGACGCTGATGTGGTCAGCCTGCAAGAGCTCTCCTCGAAGGAGACCCTGGAAAATCATCTGCTCAGCCGCCGCGGCCTGTCCGAGAAATACCCGCATGTAGCCTACGTGCGCGGCAACGACGAACGGGGCATTCAACTGGCCATTATCTCCAAGTTTCCTTTCACCGAAGTGGTCACTCACAAAGACGCCACCTTCCCACTGGCCGACGGCTCAGGTACGGGCAAGTTCAGCCGCGATTTGTTACGCGTCGATATCAATCTTGACGACGACCCGCAAGCGGACCTCTCGGTTTACACCACTCACTCCAAGTCTCGCCGCCCCTCCGACTCCGGCGAAGTCAGTTCGGACCTGATTCGCCTGTCTCAGGGAATGGCCATCCGAGACATCACCGAGAACGAAATGAAAGAGTTTCCGGGCCGGCTGTTTGTGGTCACCGGCGACCTCAACGACAACACCGACGACAAATCCGTGCAGGCCATTCTTAACCCCAAGAACGGCGGCGAGAAATGGCTGGACAGCCTGGACCACCTGCCCACCGAAGAGCGAAACACCTGGCCTTCCAACCCCACCCAAACCGGCAAGTTTGGCCCAGAACAGTTTGACCACATCATCTACCCGGAGCATTTTGACGGCCAGTTGATCAGCTCGCAACCGATGCGCTTTGAGCAATCGATCGACAGCGATACGAAATGGGTATCTTCCACCGCCTCCGACCATTTGCCCATTGTGGCCAAGTTCGAAGTTCGCGACTGATCAAAAGGTTCGGGGAAGGCTACGCGCACAAGACTATCCGTTTAATATTGACTACCACCTGATGAACTTCATCATTGGCACCACCCACGACGGATTTTTTGGTCAAGGCCGGTTCTGAAGCCACCGTGGGCCGCACCGGCGGGCAACTGACGGACGAAGATCTATGCCCACCTGATGCTCCCCTCCTGTACATGGCCGTCATCGGCAGCACCGAAAAAATGCAAAGCCCCCGTTGCAGAGTTACACCAGGTGTTACTGCAAATTCAGCCCGAGCACGTTTTCGACTACTGAATTACCACATACAGTTGGCGAAGTACATCATGGGCATGGCGAAGCTGCTGATCATGCTGGTAGCCATCATGATCTTCATCATGGTGTCCATGCCACCACCGCCATAGCCGCCACCGTAACCACCGTAGCCACCGCCCCAACTGCCGGCGTAACCGTTGTAGCCGCCGTAGTTGACGGGAGGATACGAGTAGTTGGGATACTGACCCATGTAGTTATAGCTGGGCTGAGGCGGCGCCTGCCAGTTGGGAGGCGGTCCACCGATGTAGCTGGAGTCGCCGGTGAAAGCGTAGCGCAAGCGGTCGAGAAACCCTCGCTGAACGGGCTGTTGCGGCTGTCCGGGCTGATTCTGGTAGTCGGCTCGGGGCTGATTTTGATGGGCCTGGGTGTTCTGATTGGCCTGGGTATTGGGAGCCGCCCCACCCCCGGGCCATGTCAGGCCCACATCGCCCAAGGTCTGACCGGCCAGCGCTCGCTGAGATGCCGTCATCCGGTTGGGGTCGGTTTGCATGTGGGTGCGCAGCGTAGGGTCACCGTTCGCCACTGTGCTGGCATGGAAGCCGTTCTCACCGTTCACGTCACCAACCACCGCAGCTACACCTTGCCAACTTTTGGGATCACCGCTGGCCACCCGATATTTGACGTAGGCGCCGTCTGGCTTTCCTTCCTTCAAAGGCACAGAAGTCAGCTCCATGTCGGTGCGACCCGGTGACGAGGTCAGGCTGTAGGAAACGCCGTTGTAGCCCTGCGCCTCCATGTCGGGAGTCACCTTATCCTTGGACCAGTTGAGCCTGGTGAAGACCTCGCCACTGGTTTGATCGAGAATGACCTGCATATTGCTCTCTTTGGCCTGATGGCGACCGGCCACGTCCATGATGCGGGTTTGGATCTCGCGAATCTTCTCATGAGATTTGGTAGCAAATTGTTGGTCGCCGGGACGCTCGCCGATCTGCCGCAGTATCCCGCGAACGCTCTTAACGTCCCCCTCGAGTTGTTCCAAATCCTGCTTCTGTCGCTCGTTCAGCTGGCTGCGGGCCTCGTTTACTTGAGTCCTTTCCAAAGGCCTGGAGAACTTGCTCAGGCTATCCACCGTGGATCCGGCCCCCAGCTCGGTGGCCGGCAGGCCGGCGATAGTGGTCGATTTGGCTTCTGGCGTGGTGAAGGGCGGCACGCCCTGATTGGGCAGCGTTACCACGCTCTCGATGAAGTTGGAGTTGAATTCAACGCCGGGGTGCCCCTGCAAGGTAAAGATTGCAGAACCAGGGCGGCCCTGGTGCTGCAGCACACCGCGCATTTCTTCGAGTTTGCCGGTATCCTTGTTCTCTTGCAAGAAGGCCACCATTTTGCCACTCAGATCGTGGGGGCTTTTGTCAACGGATTTCGCTCCGTTCTTGCGATAGTGGTCCTGAAAACCGGTTCTAAATTCGGCCCGCTGCTCCAGATGCTGCTGCACGTTTTGGCCAGCCAGTTTGTCCCACTTGCCGCTCAAGACCTCGGTCATTCCGGCGCCTTGATTGGCCTCGGCCAGTTGAGCCGCCTGACCCAGCCGCCACTGATTGACCTGACCGGGTTTGAAGTCTTCTCCACTGCCCTGTCCCGGCTTGACCCCGGCCGCCTCAAAGAGAACCTTGGCGGCAGCGGGAGTGGCCGAGGCGGCCACTTTGGTGAGCATCTCGTCGCGAGGCATCTGGCGGTTGTTCTGAGGTTTGGCCGCTAACGCCTCAGGCGGGACCTGAACGGGCGGCATGGGCGCCACTCCTTCGTCCGGCAGTACGGCCAGGTCGCGAATGTAGTTATTGTTAAAGGTCTGACCTGGCTTACCGGCCAACTCAAAGACAGCCGAACCTTCATCCGCCGAGGCCTTGACCTGGCCACGGACCTCTCTGAGCAGACCGTTCTCATCGGGAGCCAAAAAGGCCACCTGCTGGCCATGCAGGTCTTGTGGAAAGGGTCTGAATGTCTCGTCTTTGAGTTGAACACCCTCATGTTTGTAGTGGTCGCGGAATGTCTGAGAGGCTGCGTCGTTCTTGACGGTGGTGGCCAGCACGTCTTTGCCGACCAGGCTGTCATGCTGACCCGACAGGGTCTGTAACGCCAAGCCGCCGTGGCCGGCCTGCTCGAGCTGGAGGGCGTGACCCACCCGCCACTCCATAACCTGCGCCTGCTTCTCTTGCGGAGTGCCCGAGGGGGTGACGCCGCTCCCCTGACCGGGCTTGACCCCGAGCAACTCAGCTACAGGGCCCCAGCTCCCAGCCGGAGCCTTGGCCAGCAAATTGGCCGCCGCACTGTTGGCCTTACTCTGTTCCGGAGTGGGCCGGGAAGGCGTTGATGACGGTCCGCTCCCCATCTTCGGCATGCCCATACCAGGACCGGCCAGAATCGCCTCCTGTTGAAAGTCACCCGAAGCCAGTTCGCGAGCCGCCTTCTCGGCGGCGATCTGCTCCATTTCGGGAGGGAATTCCAGGGGCATCGGTTTGGTGGTCTTATCGTTGCCCGGCTCCACAATGCCCATCGGCTCGACCAGGTTGGGCAGAGGATCGACGTGCATGGTTTCGGCCACGGCATCGATCTTGGGGTCGGTCTTGAGAACGGCCACCTTGCTGACGCCGTTGGCCATCTGAGTATCAAGAGTTGCGTTGGCGGCATTGAGATTGGCGTCGGGGATGTCGTCCAGGACCCGCCGGTCGGTGACATCCGGATCGTCCATCGTCTTGAGGTGGGAATGATCTTCCACGGTCATGATTTGGACTTTACCTTCGGGGCTGGTCAACTTTACTTTGCCGTCGGCGACTGGGCCGTCGGCCAATTCTTCTTGCTCGCGCTCATAGCCACGTTTGCTGCGCAGTTCATTTTGTTCGGGGGTGTCACCGTGAGGCTCGATGCCCACCTGCTGGGCCATCTCGTGACCATGTTCGGCCATGTGATCGGCGTGCTGGGCCTGCTCGGACTTGAGTTGCTGACGGGCGGCTTCGCTGAGGTTAGAACCCTCCTCGATATTGCCGCCCTTTTTCACGGTCGTTTTCTTGGCCGTGTGGGTGACCCCACTGTGGTTTTTCAGGTTTTGGGCTGTCGTGCCGTCGCCTTTCGCCAAATCGGTTTGAAAACGTGCATTGACATTTGCAAAATAGTTACTGTTGACCGAACCAGCCATGAACTTCATCCTCCCGGCGTATACCGCGCCCTAGTCTATTCTGCGAAGGTGGCACCAGTCCTTGAACTGGCTCCCAGGATTTGGCTGAATTGTGCCTGAACCAGCGTCGATGCACGACGGCTACTACAGCACTCCCTCCATTCACCGAGAAACCCTGGTTTTCACTTGCGAAGACGACCTCTGGCTGGTTTCCAGAGAGGGCGGTTCCGCTTCTCGCATTACAGCGGGGGAAGGCGAGTATCTGGGCGCCATCTTCTCCCCTGACGGCAGCCAACTGGCCTGCTCGTCCAGCGAAGAAGGTAGCCGCGAGCTATACGTCTTGCCTGTGGAAGGCGGAGAGGCCCGCCGACTCACCTATCACCACACTTCGGCCAACCCCGTGGGCTGGACCCCCGAAGGCGAGATAGTCTACGCCAGCAGCGGCGGCCGGCCGTTCCGTTCGGACAGTTGGCTTTTTCGAATCTCCCCCGAGGGCGGCCAGCCGCGACCCATTCCCTGGGGGCCGGCCAGCGCCTTGCAACTGGGTCCGCAGGGCCAGGTCTTGCTGGGTCGCAACACCAAGGATCCGTCTCACTGGAAGCGTTACCGGGGAGGCACCGCTGGCGAGTTCTGGATTGACAATCGCCCCAGTCAGGCCAACCGATTTGACGAGCCAGGCCAGTTTCGTCGACTGGCCACGCCCGACGGCAACGTCTCCAGCCCCTGTTGGGTGGGCGACCGGATCTTCTTTTTGTCCGACCACCAGGGCATCAGCAACGTCTACTCGTGTGACCTGGAAGGGCAGGACCTGCGCCGCCACACCGATCACCACCAATTTTACGCGCGCCAACTCAAGAGTGACGGTCAGAGCCTGGTCTATGCCTGTGCCGGCGACCTCTATCGGCTAGACCCCGGCCAGCGAGACCCGCGCCGGCTGGAGATTCATCTGGGCAGCAGCCGCTCCCAGGCCAAGCGACGCTTCTGCAACGTTTCGGAAGTGGGTATCCAAAGCTTCGACCTCTCTCCCGACGGTTCACGCCTGGCCCTGGTGGCCCGCGGCAAAGCCTTTAGCTTTGCCAACTGGGAAGGCCCGGTGGTGCAACACGGCCAGCCCGAAAAGGTGCGTTACCGATTGCTGGGCTGGCTATCCGACCAAAAACATCTGCTGGCCTTTGCCACCGACGAGCAGCCCGACCCTTATATGGTAATGTTCCCGCTGGAAGGAGGGCCGGCCCGCACCTTGCATCACGATTTTGGCACCGTGATCCGCTGGGCCTGCTCACCGGTCGACAACAGCATCGCCATGCTCAATCATCGTCACGAGGTCCTACTTCTCGACGCCCAGGAGCAACTGCACCGCCTCGACTCCAGTCCCTTCGGAGCCAGCACCGGGCTGAGTTTTTCCTCGGACGGTCGCTGGTTGGCCTACGACCTGGCCGATAGCTCCCAGACCACTTCCATCAAGGTGTGCCGCATCGAGGATCGGGAGACCTTTTTTGCCACCCGGGGTGTGCTCCAGGACTACAGTCCCAGCTTTGATCCCGACGGGAAATACCTGTATTTTGTGGGTCGCCGCGATCTGGAAGCAAGCCATGACGACGCCGAATTTGGCCTGAGCTTCCCGCGCTCACGCCGACTCTTTGCCATCGCCTTGCGCAAGGATGTGCCCAACCCGTTCATCCCACAGGCCAAGCCACTCGAGAGCGAAGCCGTTCAGGCCAAGAAAAAGGCCGAAGAAGAATTGAGTCACCAGATCCAGCCCACCGACATCGACCTGGATGGCATCAACCAGCGGGTGATCGCTTTTCCCCTCGACATGGGGCTCTATACCGAAGTGCGCGGGGCCCGCAACAAGGTGCTATTTCTGCAGGGTGACTCCAAGTATAGCCAGCACTACACCTTGGAGATCTACGAATTCAAGACTCAAAAGCAGGTAAGGCTGATCAACAAATGGATTCAACATTACAGTCTGGCCGCCGATTATCGCACCGTGGTCTATCGCAACGATGCCAGTTTGCGAGTGCTGCCGGCTGAGGAATACGCGGGAAGTCATTCGGGCAACAACCGTCTCAGCGGCCACCTTGATCTCAAGCGAGTGCGCATCTCCATTCACCCCACCCGAGAATTCCGTCAGATGTTTCGCGAGGCCTGGCGCCTGCAACGAGACTACTTTTGGGACACCGACATGGGCGGAATCGAATGGGAAGAAGTCTACCAGCGCTACCTTCCGCTGGTAGACCGGGCCACTACCCGCTACGAATTCGGCGACCTGCTCTGGGAATTATTCGGCGAACTGGGCACTTCACACGCTTATGTCAGTTTTGGCTCCTACCGTTCCACCCCTCGCTACAGCCAGGGATTTTTGGGGGCCGACTGGGAGTGGGATGGCCAGGGCTACCTGTGCCAGTCCATTGTGGAGGGGGACCCCTGGAACCACGACGCCAGTTCACCTTTGCGCCAGGCGGGGATCGACGTGAAGGTTGGCGAGCGACTGTTGGCCATCAACGGTCAACTGCTAAGCCAGACCGTGCCGCCAGGGGCTTTGCTGGTGAATCACGGCAGCCAGGAAGTCGAACTGACGGTGCAGCGCCCTGAGGGCGAACCGCGCAAAGTCTCGGTCAAGACGCTAGCCAGCGAGCGAAAGGCGCGCTACCGAGCCTGGGTCAATCACAAACGGGCCTGCGTGCATCAGGCCACCGAAGGTCGGGTGGGATACATCCATGTGCCGGACATGGGCGGGGAGGGCTACGCCGAATTTCATCGGGCTTATCTGGCCGAATGTGATCGCGAAGCCCTGATGATCGACGTACGTTTTAACGGGGGTGGCAACGTCTCGGGACTGCTGCTACAAAAATTGCTGCGACGCCGACTGGGCTACACCATCCCGCGCTGGGGCAGCCCCATCCCCTACCCGTACGAATCGCCGCGAGGCCCCTTGCTGGCCATTACCAACGAACATGCCGGCTCAGATGGCGACATTTTCAGTCATGCTTTCAAGCAGCTCAACTTGGGACCGCTCATCGGCCGGCGCACCTGGGGGGGCGTCATCGGCATCTCGCCCAGTCACCAGTTGGCCGACGGCACCACCACCACTCAACCGGAGTTTTCTTTCTTCTTTGATGATGTGGGTTGGCGTCTGGAGAACCGCGGCACCGAGCCGGACATCGATGTGGACATCGCCCCCCAAGACTATTTTCATCACCGCGATACCCAGTTAGATCGGGCCGTTGAAGTGGCCCTGGAGTTGCTGGCCCAACGACCCGCCCACTCGCCGAAACCAACCCGGCCGGTGCGAATGCAAAAAATCCAACTGCCCCCGCGCGACTGAAGTCGTGGACCCATTTTACTACCACGGCCATTGCCCCAATACCGGCCAGTTGCACCGTTTGCCTCGCGCCCCTGCCGAAGCCGCGGCCCACCAACTGATGGTCCGGCTGCGGCCGGCCAGCGAGGGTAAGATGTTGGGAGTGTTGGTCGCCGAAGGTGACCGACTTCTCTACGCCTACTCGGGACGCGGCCCCGCGCCGGATCCGGGGTTGGACTGGGTTCCCCTGATCGAGGCGGAGAGCCCCCACCAGCAACAGACATTGAGCGAATTGCAACAACTGCGCCAGCAGATACACGACCTGGCGGGAGCCGAGGAACTGGCCCGGCTGGCTGCGCTTCAAGAACAATGGCAAGAGTCTCAGGAACAACTGCAACTGCGCCACCGTTTGGCCCGCCAGCAACGCCAACAACAGCGCTTGCTGGCTTGGGCCGATGGGCCCGCACTCGACCAGCAAAGTCGGGCCGACGGCCGAGAATTGCGCCAATTTAAACAGGCTCGAGAGGCCCAGTTACAACCGTTGCGGGAAGCGGTTGAGCACATCCAGAAGCAGATTCTGCTCTGCAAGCGTCAACGACGTCAGCTGTCCCAAGGTTTGCAGGCTGACCTGCACCGCCGCTTGAAGATTTTTCCGGGGCCTCCCTGGTCGCTGGCCATGCTCTTCCCTCAGGGCCCACCCACCGGTGTAGGCGAATGTTGCGCGCCCAAGTTGTTGCATTGTGCAGCCAGCCAGGGCCTGCGGCCATTGGCCCTGGCCGAGTTCTGGTGGGGCCAAGGGTCCAAGCAACAAGGTCACTTTTATGCAGCCTGCGCCGAGCGCTGCCAGCCGTTGATCGGTCCCCTGCTGGCCAGTCACCCCGATTGGCTGCGGGTAATTTATGAGGATCACGAGCTTCTGGTGATAGACAAGCCGGGCGGTGTGCTGAGCGTGGCCGGCCGCGACAGTTGGAACCAGGATTCTCTGCTGACTCGATTGCAAAGCCAAAACCCCCAGATTCGGTCGGTGCATCGCCTCGACCTGGAGACTTCGGGCCTGCTGATTTTTGCCAAAAATCGCGCCGGTCAAGCCCACCTGCAGCGACAATTTGAAACGCGCCAGGTGCGCAAAACCTATCACGCCCGGCTGGAAAACTGCCCGGCCGCCAGCCAGGGCCTGATCGATCTGGCCCTGGGCCCGGACCCGCAGCGACCCGGCTGCTATCGCCCTGACCCGACCGGCAAAGCAGCCATCACGCACTATCAGGTAGTGGAGCGCTCCACCTGCCGGCTGGAACTATATCCACACACCGGGAGAAGCCACCAGTTGCGAGTTCACGCGCGCTGGGGTCTGGGGTCCCCTATCCGGGGGGATCGACTCTACGGGTCGCCAGGCGCCCGGCTGATGCTTCACGCCCAACGCTTAGAATTTACCCACCCCATCCGCAATACCACGGTGGTTCTGGAGTGCCCGCCCCCCTTTTAGGGATCGACCTGGAAAAAAACCGCATCAGGTCGGCTCATTTAGAGTAATCACAGCCCGACTGTGGCGACCGTCCAGATAAAGTGTCACCGCCTGGTCTAGCCGGATCCAGCGCAGATGCGAACTGCGTTTGGCTACCGGTTGCGCCAGCAACCATTGACGATCCAGGAAGCTTTGGGGATGGTCCAGATTTGTATCAAAGCAGAGATAGCCCACCCGGCGGCTGACCAGTTCGTGGTAGAAGTGCGATCCGATCGACGGCTCTACAAACCGGTCGGCAAAGGGTAGTTCGAGGATGGCCGCAGCTCCCTGCACTTGAGAGACGTGGATGGGAATGCCCAGAGCGGGATCGCTGGAGCCCCAGCGTCCTGGCCCTATTAACAGGTACGGGCGCCCCTGCAGGGATTCATCCATTTGGGCCACCTGACGGGCAATTTCTGGCGTAACAGTATGTCCGGGTTGGGGGTGAGTGACCATCACGATGTCGTGCACATCGCGCACGATGCCGTGACCTACCGAGCGAGGACTGCGGGCCAGCACTCGTCCGGCTGGCTCACCTACTGCCAGGTCCAGGGGCGACTCAGCCAGGGGTCGTACCTGTAGCAAATACAAACAGGGTTGGGCGCCCAGGTCCAGAGCAAATTCCAACTCTACGGCAGACCCCATGCCGTTTTGGACACGCTCGAGCAGCATCTGCAATACCCGGGCCAGGGGCAATGACTCCCATTTGAGCAGATCGTTGAAGGTGACTACACGCGGCCCGGCTAGACGAAGATTGTCGCGAAACTGATCGTCGTCGGGTGCGTAGACGCTGGCCACGCGAGCCAATGTGCCATCGCTCTCGGCCGTAGACAGGGGAAGCTTTTTGAGGGCCCCGTCTTCCAGATCGAGTGCGTAAAAGTCGCGCTGCGAATAGGCCAGAAAATCCTTGGGCGAGGTCAGATGGGGCAACACGCCTGGATTGCCCGGTGAAAACCGCAAGCTGCGCCCCCCGCCCACAATGGTGTGGCCCAGACCCAGGGCCAGCGCAGCCACTCCTTGTTCGGGTCGCTGTGACCCCAGCGGGTAGTGGTTAAAGGATAGAGCCACCCCTGAAGCGTGCGGATAGAAGCGCGTGCCGTAGCGATGACCCACCACCGGCTGCAACATGACGGCCATCTTCTCGTCCTGACTGGTAAAGGGCGTGTGGCGCAGATACTGGCGGGCCTGGTCAGAATAGGTGGAGGCAAAAACTCGGCGCACCGCCCGACACAGTTGACTCAAACGCACTTCCGGGTCGGCTGATTGGTTGGGCACCAACACCGTCTCGTATATGCCGGCACAACTCTGATGCTGTGAGTCTTCCAACAAACTGGAAGAGCGAACCGCCAGAGGTCCCTCAAAGGTCTTCAAGGCTGTCCTTAGTTGGGATCGAAAAGGTTCGGGAAGAGGCTGGCGCAGCAGGCCTTCCTGGGTCGGTTCTCCAACGGTCATTTCTACAAAACGGTCGAAGCAGTCGGTAGCCACCGCCAGGGTGCGAGGCACGCGCACAGGCAGTTGAGGGAAGGCCTTGTCCAAACCCTGACGCGCCACCAGAGCGTGTAGAAAGGCCACACCGCGACCCTTGCCGCCTAGAGAGCCCTGTCCCAGGCGCACAAACCAGCCCGCCGGTCCACTGCTGCGCTCGCTAAAGTCAGCAACGATCCCAACCTGCTCTCGGTCAGCCTCGCTCTGGATGGCCTGCAACAAAAATTTGCGCAGGTCTTCCAGGTTGGAAAAATCCTCCAGATAGACCCTGGCCAGCCGGTCAGCCAGGTCAAACATCGAGCGAGCGCGCAACCAGACATTGAAGTGGCCTCGCGAGGCGTGATAAGCCAGCGACCGTTCCTCCACGCTGGATATCACCTGAGCCAGCTCGTACATGTCGCGTGCTCGGGCCACTTCGGTGTAGTCGGGCAGACGAAAGACAAAGTCGCCAAATCCTAAGTTGTCCTTGAGAAATTTCTGCAGAGAACGAAGCAGTACGGGTGAATTTTTGTTCACCCACTCAGTCCCCAGTTCGGTCGCCTGCTCGGGACCGGCCTTGGCCGAGAGTAGCAAGATGGGCAGATCGGAGCGATGAGCCTGCACCGCACGCACCAGATTGAAACCTGCCTCCGCATCAATCTCCCCGTTACTCGGGAACTGCACGTCGCTGATCACGGCCAGCACGTGATTCTGATAACTGCCGTAAAACTCTAGCGCCTCTTCATAGGTTTTGGCCAGCAGAATTTTGGGCCGCGCCCGCATGCGCAGCAGTTTGTGGAGCGAGTTGAGGCCTTCGGCGATGAGAGACTGAGATTGCACCATCAATTCAGCGTACAGAAGAGCCAAAAAAGTGGAGTAATAACGAATCGAATCTTCTACGACGATGATCACCTGGACTCCGGTTTTGTGGGTGTCCAGGGCCACATTCAGAGCATCTTCGGTAAGCTTGATAATAGCCAGGAGGATGCGGGTGTCGCCGGTCCATAGAAATACCCGGTCCAGGCTTTCCGGCAACGCTCGGGCCCGAAGTCGGCGCAGCTCCAATTCGTCCAGAACCAGCAAGACCGTGGGCAGGTCGGGAAACTGCTCCTTGATTCGCGCTGACAGACCGCCCACCCCCGGATCCTCGGCGCGCAACGTGGTGAGCACCAGGTCAAAGCGTCGCTGGCGCAGCGCGGCCAACGCTTCGGTGGCGGTGGATACGTGCACCAGGTTGGGCATCGTGACCAGATTGAGTTCGGAATATTCCACGAACAGCCGATCGCGCAGTCGGCCGTCCTCCTCCAGGACGAAGGCGTCGTAGTCGGAGGATACCAGCAGCACGTCGCGCACCCGATGGGCCATCAGGTCATGGAATCGTTCCGCCCAGGGGTCGTAACGAGTGGAGCTAGACCACACCCTGATCCAGCATGGCCTCGGCCACTTTGATGAAACCGGCGATATTGGCACCCTTCACGTAGTTAATCCAGTCGCCTTCGCGGCCGTGCTGCTCGCATTGCCGATGGATAGACTTCATAATTTGATGCAGGCGCGCATCTACTTCTTCGCGAGGCCAGTGCGAGTGAGCCGCATTCTGCGACATTTCCAGGCCCGACGTGGCCACACCGCCGGCGTTGGCGGCCTTGCCTGGCCCGAACAGCAATTTGGCGGCCAAAAAGTGGTCCACCCCCTCCGGTGTGGTGGGCATATTGGCCGCTTCACAGACACACAGGCAGCCGTTGTCGACCAGCGCTTTGGCGTCAGATCCATCGATTTCGTTTTGGGTGGCGCACGGAAAGGCTACCTGGCAGGGGATGGACCAGGGGCGTTTGCCGGCCAGATAGGTGGAGCCGGAATACTGGTCGGCATACTCGGAGATGCGACCGCGTCGAACATTCTTTAGCTCCATGATCCAGGCAAGTTTCTCGGCCGTGATTCCGTCCGGGTCATGGATGGCGCCCGAGGAGTCGGACAGGGACAAGACTTTGGCTCCCAGTTGGACGGCTTTCTGGGCCGTGAATTGGGCTGCATTGCCAGCCCCCGAGACGAGCACGGTTTTGCCGGCCAACTCGTGGCCTCGCGTGGCCAGCATCTCCTGAGCAAAGTAGACACAGCCGTAGCCGGTGGCCTCGGGGCGAATGTAGGACCCTCCCCAGTTGATGCCTTTGCCGGTGAGCACGCCCGAAAAGACGTTGGTGAGCTTTTTGTACTGGCCGAAAAGAAAGCCCACCTCGCGTCCACCCACCCCGATATCGCCGGCCGGCACATCGGTCCAGGCCCCGATGTGACGAAATAGTTCGTTCATAAAGGCCTGACAAAAACGCATGACCTCGCCATCGCTTTTTCCTTTGGGGTCAAAGTCCGAGCCTCCCTTACCGCCCCCCATGGGCAGAGTGGTCAGCGCGTTTTTGAAGACCTGTTCAAAGGCCAGGAATTTGAGGATGCTCAAGTCTACGCTGGGGTGAAAACGAAGGCCGCCTTTGTAGGGACCTATGGCGCTGTTCATCTGGATGCGATAGCCGCGGTTGACTTGCACCTGGCCTCGGTCGTCCACCCAGGCCACTCGAAAGAGGATGACGCGCTCGGGTTCCACCAATCGTTCTAATATTTTGGCCTGGCGGTAGGCGGGGGTGCTGTCTACCACCGGCATCACCGACTCAAGAACCTCTTTGACGGCTTGATGAAATTCGCCCTGACCCGGATTGCGCTGGATCACGTGGGCTAAAAACTGCTCGACAGAAGTGGACACAAAAACCTCCCCGCGCTTTACTGTGCGGAAACTTTCAGTTCCCGATTTGGGAGTCCTTCATAGCCATTCGATTCATCCAGGCTCGGGCCAGAACCTGTGCGGCAGGCGGGTACTCGCGCAGAAATAGTTGCGGTTCGATCAGCTCTAACTCCAGCAACACCGGCTTTCCATGCGGGTCAGGAATCAGATCGACGCGAGCATAGAGCAGTGGCTCAAAAGGCAATGAACTCAAGATTTGGCGGGCGGCCTGCAGTTCGGCCGGAGTGGGGGCGACGAGCTGCATCAGGTAGTCTACCTCAGGCCCTTCCAAAAGGGGGAGATGGCGGCGCACCGCATGACTGAATTCACCGTCCAGAAAAATCAGCGAGCGCTCTCCATATTGCTCGATGCCTGCGTAGTAAGGCTGCAACATGGCGGCCTCGGTTTCCATCAGCCCGTGCAGATGCTCCATCACGTGCTGGTTCCAGCCTGGGTAGCGGGCGGTGCGAAAGGCTCCCGCACTTACCGCCGGCTTGGCCACCAACTCCCGTCCAGCGGCCCAGCTCTCTAATGCAGCGGCATCCAGCGACTGGCCGGGCTCAAAGGTGAGGGTGGGCACCACTGGCAGCCCTTCCCCGTGGAGCTTGCTCAAATAGCTTTTGTGGCAGTTCCAGCGGACCACCTGACGACTATTCCACATGGGCAACGAAGAAGTACTCTCCAGCCAGCTCAGAAATTGTACCAGTTGACGATGGTAGTTCCAGGGCGTCCGTAACAGTAAAGCCCCCACCCCCGGAGGCACGGCGCCTTCCCAGTCGACGGCTACCGTCTCCACCCCGAGTTGGGCCAGGGCGGACCGCAACAGGAGATCGTCAGGGTGAAGCTCAGGCAAACGGGAGCAGGTGATCAGGCCGGCCCGCATTTTAATAAAAGTTTTCCCGGCGGGCGTAGCGAGCGCGCCGTTCCTCATCGTAGGCCAGCACGTCAAAATCCGGACCTTGTAAGGCCCGGATAATCTCCCCGTTGCTGGGCAGGGAGGCTCGCTGTTGAAACTGGCCAGGATCCCACAGCTGGGAGCGAATGAAGGCTTTGCCGCACTGGGTGTAGGCCTCTTCGATCGAGACAACAATGGCCAAATGGGGCGCTTTGCCTTGAACGGCGCTATCGGCCAACCAGTCGGCCTCATCGGTCAAAAACGCCTTCCCATTGACGCGGAAAGTATCTTCGATGCCCGGCACGAGAAACAGCAACCCTACGTGTGGGTTCTCCAGAATATTGAGCAGGGAGTCAGCCAACCGATTGCCGGGCCGTTCGGGAATCAAGAGGGTTCGCTCATCAAGAATGCGCACAAAGCCGGCGGCGTCCCCGCGTGGGCTTACATCGCAGCGGCCCTGGCCGTCGCAGGTTGCCAGGCAGACAAAGGGGGAACGCTCGATAAATTGGCGCGTAAGGGGATTGAGGCGGTCGCTCAACTTGGCCTGCACCTGTGGGGAAGGGTGGCCGAGAATCGTTCGCAGTTGCTGGGCATTTTGCAATCGTCTGATGGCATGCATGCCTGCAGTGTAGCCTTGTGGCCGAGCGAGAGCGTGAACAGCAGGTCAAAATTCCGCTAGCTTTGATGCAGCGCCTGAATCCTATAGCGCGCAGCTGGGACTGTTTGAGGACGGCGGTTTTCCCGAGTGGGGAGCTATCTCTCCACCTTGAATACCGTCTATTACTACTGACTCACTCGCAGGCAGAGCAGAGTCCATACTACCAGGAACCAGAAAAAGGTGGACTTTTCAAAAAACAACGCTCGGTCCAGGGAGAACCTGCCTTGCTGCGGACCGGCCGGCGAGAGTCGTGGCAGCAAACGGGGCACGGCCAGACAGTAGGCGGGATACTCGTTGGGAAAGCTGTCCCCCAGAAACTGCTCTTCCAGCCCGATGATGACACGGTAAAACGCCCACAACATCAGGGTTGAAGTGGCCAGCACCAGGGCCGCCAGGCCCGGGCTGAGGTGGCCTGAACCAGCCACCGCTACGGCCATACCGTTAAGTAGATTGCCCAGATAGAGTGGATTGCGCAGGTAGGCGTAGGGACCGGCACTCACCAGCCGGGGCGCTTCCAGGGCGATGCCTCGGGTGGGCCCGCCGGTGAAACCGATGGCCCAGAACCTCAGGCATTCGCCCAGCAAGCCGAAACAGCTTCCCAAGAAGAGGCTATACACAGAGGGGCGTCCGAACAGAATGGACACGACTGAAAGTACCGCCAGCGCGCTGCCTCGCCACTTATAGATCCATTGGCGGCTCAACATGGGCACAAGTCGGCGCCCAGCAGGGCAATTCCGCCTTCCGCCGGGTAGCCGGTACTGCAGGAGCAGTTCAGTTGAGGCCCGAGTGGCCGGTGGCAGGCCGGGCAGCACCAGTGAGGGGTCTCCGCTTCGCTATCAGGCAATTGCCCTCTTTTGCGCAGAGTGACCATCACAAAGGCGCCTCCGCAGGCCCGTGTGAACTGGTCGTCGAGTTCCATGAGAAGTTGGGCCAGGCCCCGAATGAGGCCCCGGTAAAGGCGGGCCAGCCAGCCATGGCGGCGAAGTTTCTCCTCAATCCAGATGGGGCTGGGACCCCCCTGCTTAAAGTTCATGCTTTCAAAGAGGCTGGCCAGCCTGAGTGAGGGCTGGCTGAAGAAGGGCCGCAGCGCCAGCAGTTCCCAACGCTCTGTGCAGAGGTTTTCGGCCCACCAATGGGGACCTGGCGCCAACACCTCCTGAGTGTCTTGCAATTTTCCGCGAATCAGTTGGCGCTTCAGTTTTTGCAGACCCAGTCGGCCGGCCAACCAGGTAGGCCACATCGACTCGACCCAACCGGAGGTCACATCGCTGATCTGCACAATTCCGCCTGGTTTCAGGACTCGGAAAGCCTCGTCCAAAGGGCCGCGACGATTGAGATAGCGTTGGATAACATTGTTCATTCGATAGGTTCCCAGCGACTCATCGGCAAAGGGTAGGGCCTCGGGGTCTACCACCGCCAGCCTGTGAGCCTGATCCGAGCCGACCAGGTGCCGCAGTCTGGCCGCTGTGGTCTCGCCGGCCAGCGAGTGCTCTTGCGGGCACAACCAGGGCCCGCCAGTGGCCGTCAGGCCCAGGTCGAAACAAGGGCGGGGTGGTTCGGAATCTACCATAAAATGCTGGCGCTCCAGGGCCAACGCCAGAACCGGGTAGAGGCTGGAAGAATAGGGAGCCATGGCCATTTCGATCAGCCTGGCCGCTTGGGCGTTTGGCCGGCAACGCCTGGGCGCCCTGGCTCGGAGAACCGCCCAGGCCAGGCCATAGAGCAACGGCATGGTCCACGGGAAAAAAGTCTGGCACATCCAGGCGCCCATCAGCGGGTAACGTGGGGCATCTCCTTCGTCTTCCATGGCCTCGGCGCTGAGCAGGCCATCCTTGGGTTGGCGAGGTTTTCCGGGGTATGTTAGCGGCAAAGGTTCTCTCCTGACACTTGGGCAGTTTACTCGGTGTTCTCTCTGTCCGCCCTGATCCTGCTCAGTTTTGCACAGGAGACTACCCAACAAGCGCCAAGTCGGAGAACAACGGGGTCGAAGTGACACAAAGCGACAGCCAACATATCGAGGATCGCCTGGGCTCGGTCGTTCACGGCCGCTATCGGTTGCTTTCTTTTCTGGCCCGCGGCGGCATGGCGGCGGTTTTCCTCTGTCAAGATCTGGGCGGCTCTGGAAAGACCTGGGCCCTGAAAGAGATGCTTCCCGCCCACCCTTCTGAGGCTTCCATGGTAGAGGACAGCTTTCGTCGCGAAGCCGAGATCCTATCGGGGCTACACCATCCCAGTTTACCCGCGGTGGTCGACTCCTTTGTGGAGAATTCTCGCCCCTACGTGGTGATGGAGTACATTCACGGAGAGACGCTGGCCGACCGCATTCGTCGCCTGGGGCCGGCCGGCCCCCTCAAGGCGCTGGCCTGGGGGCAGCAATTGGCCGAGGTGCTGGATTTCTTGCACAATCAGCCAGACCCGATCATTTTTCGCGACCTCAAGCCAGAGAACGTAATGGTCACTCCAGAGGACCGACTGAAGCTGATTGACTTTGGTCTGGCCCGCCATTTTCGACCGGGCCAGGCGCGCGACACTCAGGCCGCCGGCTCCATTGGATACTCTCCTCCGGAGCAATGGGAAGATTCTGGTCAGAGCGATGAGCGTTCGGACGTGTACGGACTGGGGGCGACCCTCTATTTTGTGCTGACCGGCCGCCCGCCCACCCCGCTTTACGGCCGCCAAAGGTTGCCCGAGCATGATCCTCAGATCGAAGCCCTGGTGCTACGTTGCCTGCAACCCGACCCTGCCCTACGCTACCCCAGCATGCGGGCCCTGGCGGCCGACCTGAGCGCACTGGCCGCTGTGCCAGCGGAACCGGCTCGCTTTCCCTGGCCCAAGGTACTGACCGGTCTATTGCTATTGATCGGAGTTGTTTTGTCCCTCGCCTTGCAGCCAGGTCCGGCAGCCCCCAGCTCAAGCGCTCCCCCCAGCCAACTTCTGTTGCGGCAGACGCGTCCTCTGAAAGAACTCATTCGCCCTCAGTTAGGCTCCGCGCAGGCCTTGCCTCAACTGCAAGATCTGGTAAAGCGCTTCCCCCAGGACGGAGAAGCCCAGATTTTGCTCAACAACGCTCTGGCTCTGGGCAGCCGCAGGCCCCTGTTGCACATTCCCGTCTTCAGTTCAATCAGCGGAGAGGAGTATGAGGGCCTGCAGATGCTCAATGGCCTGGCTCTGGCCCAGCGCCAGCTCAACGCTCAGGGCCTTGTGGATGCCGCCCACCCTCAAGCCGGGCGGCAAAGGCTGGTGTTGGACTTCGTGGACTGCGAGTCACGCCAGGATCTCACGTTGCAGTATTTTATGCGAGCCGCCAATGACCCCAAGGTGAAAGTAGCCATTGGACCCTGGAGCTCACAGCAACTGATGGCCGTCTCGCCCATCGCCGAGTCCACCGGGCTGCCCACTCTGGCCCCTACCGCGTCCGACCCTCGCTTATCGTCGCTGGGGCCCAATACCCTGACGGTGGCCGACTCTGACTCCAATCGGGTGCACGCCGTGGCCGAGTATTTCAACCGGTTGGGACTGAAGCGAGTGGCCTTGGTGCGCAATGACGAGAACGTGGTGTCGCGCTCGGGTTGTGACCAGTTCAAGCAGTCCTTCGCGGGTCAAACCGTGGCCGAGCTCGCCTACCTGCGCCACACTCATGACTATCAGAGCCTGCTGGAGGAACTGGACAATAGTGGTGCCGACTGCCTGTTTATGTCCGAGTATCGCAGCCAGACAGTGGTGCAATTTGCCCACCAGTTGCGCGCCAAAGGATTCGGGCAACCGCTGGGGACCCTGGTGGTGGGCTATTCCGAGTCGCCCCTGAGCGCGCCCGACCGCCAGCTCAACGGCCTGGTCACGGCAAGTTACTTCTACGTGGGGGCGGACGAGCCATCTATTCAAAACTTTACGCGTCAGTTTAAGGAACTCACGGGAGAACCGACTCCCTCCCACCGTGAAGCCAACTCCTATGACAGCCTCAAACTGATTGCCCGGGCCATCGAGAAAGTCGGATTTGAACGTGCGGTGCTGCGAGACTACTTCACTGCTATGCCCCCCCATTCCGGGGTTTCCGGGCAATTTACGTTGAGAAGCCGCCAGGGACGCCGCAAGGTTTACCTGATGAAGCTGCGGGACGGCAATTTTGAATTGTTGGACAAAAGGTGACCATCTGTCAGCTGAGGGGGGTCCTTAGAAAGATTTGGGTTGGGAGCTTGGAATCGCAGGGGAGCTCGCCGGTGCGTCCGACCGGGTCGGGGTCGAAAAGCCTGAGACATCCGCGAGCCTCCTTCAACTGCCGGATCTGGTCGGGCCCAATGCCACAACAGCCCCCGATAAAGCGTGCTCCTAGCGCCAGCCAGTCGGACAGGTGCGGAACAAGTTGGGCGCAGCCCTGGCCCGCCCAGTCTTCGAGGATGGGGTCCCAGACCTGCCCATGGTTTGGGTAGACCACCCAGGGCCGATCGGTTTGGCGGGCGGCCGAGTTTAGCAAAGGGGTGACATGGTTGGGATCAGTGCAGTTGACCCCCAGGGCCAGCAGCGTGTGGTTGCCGGAAAGGGACCGAACCACTTCCACGAAGCTATCGCCCGCGCAGGTGCTAGCCGCATCGCGGCAAGAGAAGGACAACCAGGTCGGTGGACCGCCCAGGACCTCCAGTTCCTCCAGGATGATTTCAGCTTCGATGTGACCTGGGATGGTCTCTATCGCCAAAAGGTCCGGCCCGGTGTCGACCAGGATTTCTAAACGTTCTCGGTGGAAGCGCCGCACTTGCGACCAACTGGCCTCGTAACGTCCGTGATACTCACTGCCATCTCCCAGCGTAGCTCCAAAGGGTCCAACCGAAGCGGCCACCATGCCGGCCCCCGAGGCACGCGCCAGGGCAGTGGTCGAGGCCAGCAGTTGGCGGGCTTCGGTTACAGAGCAGCCGGCTCGCATAAAACCCGCCTGGCTGGCCTGGTAGCTGGCCGAGATGATCACCTCGGCACCCGCCTCCACAAAGCTGCGATGGGCAGCGACGATCACCTCGGGTTGCTCGATCAGCATTTGGGCCGTCCATAACAGGCCCTGCGAGCGGTGACCGAGCACTTCCAGGGCCGTCGACAACCCGCCATCGACGATGACAAAGGGATCTCTGCTAAAGAGCATGCTGGCGACTTCGGTTCTGGGCGCAAACCCTGGCACCCTGCCAACCCACCTGATAGCGATTCAGGTTACTGTTTTCGCAATGGTAACTTTTTGGAGTCAGGTCTGTGCCAAAATGGTCGAGTGAAAGCCACCTGCCATCACCGACTGCCTGGCCTGGGTGACCACTATTATCCCGGCCTGGGCAATAGTGGTTACGACGCCAGGCACTATGATGTTCGCCTCAAGGTGGAGCCGGACAGCAATAAGGTGGTGGGCAGCAGCCAGATGACGGCCCAAGCGCTGCAAGACCTGAGCCAGTTCAATTTGGATTTCCACGGTTGCCAGGTGGATCATGTGGAAGTCAACGGAGAAGAGGCTTTCTTTCAGCGCCAAGGGGATGAGTTGACGGTGGTTCCAGCCACTCCCTTGCAGAGTGGGCAGCAGTTTGAGGTAGCCGTGGACTATTCGGGCCAGCCCACCGCCAAGAATTCGCTGGCCGGACCTTCCCTGGTGGGCTGGAAACACAGCCCCTACGGTGTGGTGGTGGACAGTCAGCCCGATGGCGGCCAGACCTGGCTGCCCGTCAACGATCACCCCCGCGACAAGGCCACCTACTCCATGAGCGTGGACGTGCCCAAACCTTACGTGGTGGCAGCCAACGGAACTTTGCTGGCGGTCGATGACCAGGGCGACCGCCACACCTATCACTGGAGTTCGCGCGACCCCATGGCCAGCTACCTGGCCACGGTCAATATCGGCAACTATCTGCGCGAAGACTCAGTGGGCCCCAACGGCCTACCCATTCGCAACTACTTCCCCCCGGAACTGGCTGACAAAGCCCGCCATGACTTTGGGCGCACCCCCGAAATGCTGGAGTTTTTTGGGAATCTGTTTGGCGCTTACCCTTACGAAGCCTACGGGGTAATTGTAGTCAATGATCCCAAGGCGGTTTCTGGAGCTATGGAGACGCAGACCCTGTCGCTTTTCGACCCGTCCATGGTCACCGGCGACCGGACCAATGAGGATTTGGTGGCTCATGAATTGGCCCACCACTGGTTTGGCAATCTGGTCAGTGTCAGCCAATGGAGCGAACTGTGGCTTCACGAAGGTTTTGCCAGCTACTGCGAGTGGCTCTGGCTGGAACACACTCAGGGGTCGGCCGCTCTCGAGGAGAAGGCCACCCAGGCACGCAACAGTCTGGCTCAGGAGCCGGGCATTGCCATCGGCACACCGCCTGCCGACGACCTGTTCCACGGACAGGTCTACCTGAAAGGCGCTCTGGCCTTGCACACGTTGCGCCGCGAGGTTGGCGACGAGGCGTTTTTTGCCGGCGTGCGCAACTATCTGCAAACGCATGCCGGGGAGGGGGACAAAAACCCCCTGATTTCCGACTTCCAGCAAGCCATGGAGAAAGCGGCCCGGCAGCCTTTGGGAGAGTTTTTTCAAGCCTGGCTCTACGACACCCAACTACCGCCAGCCGCTTAAAGGAAGCTCGGCGAAACGGGCAGAACCTGTGGGCGCGTGAAACAGGACCTCCCGATTGTGTATCTAGCCCGCCACGGTGAAACCGCCTGGAGCCTGTCGGGTCAACATACGGGGCTCACCGATCTGCCCCTGACGCAGCGAGGAGAGCGCAATGCTCGCTCGCTGGGGCAGCGCCTGGCCGGCCCAAGCTTCGCCCAGGTTTTCACCAGCCCGCTGCAGCGAGCGCGGCGCACCTGCGAGCTGGCCGGATTTACGTCCGCGGCTCAGGTCGACCCCGACCTGCTCGAATGGAATTACGGCGACTACGAGGGCCGAACCAGCGCTGAGATTCACCAGGAGCGGCCCGATTGGTTCTTGTTTTCCGATGGCTGCCCCGGCGGAGAGTCGCCCGATCAAGTGGGAGCCCGCGCTGACCGGGTGGTGCTACGGTTACGTCAGGTGGAGGGGGATATTTTGCTGTTTTCCAGTGGACATTTTTTGCGTGTGCTGGCAGCCCGCTGGCTGGGGTTGTCGCCTGCCGGTGGCCAGCATTTTTTTCTGAGCACGGCCAGTCTGAGCGCGCTCGGCTATGAGCATGCCTGGCCCGTCATCCGCCTTTGGGACGACACCCGCCACGTAGATGGCCCGTGAATATCCTGGCCGTCGACATCGGCGGGACTCATGTCAAATTTATGGCCAGCGGTCAGCAAGAGCGGCGCCTTTTTGCGTCGGGGCCAAAGTTGACGGCGGCCGCGATGGTAGATCAGATTCGCAAATTGGCCGAGGACATCCCCTTTGACGGGGTTTCCATGGGCTATCCGGGGCCGGTGTCTGACAATCGCCTGTTGGCCGAGCCAGCCAATCTGGCCCCGGGTTGGGTGGGGTTTGATTTTGAGGCCGCCTTCCAAAAGCCCGTCAAGATTATCAATGATGCGGCCATGCAGGCACTGGGAAGTTACCAGGGCGGCAAGTTATTGTTTTTGGGGTTGGGAACTGGACTGGGAACCACTTTGATCATCAATGAGGTGGTGGCGCCCATGGAACTGGCTCATCTGCCCTATCGAAAGGCTACTTTCGAAGACTACGTTGGTTTGCGCGGGTTGCGCAAACACGGCAAACGAAAGTGGCGCAGTTTCGTGGTGGATGTGGTCCAGCGTCTGAGCGCGGCTCTGGGGCCGGATGACGTGGTGCTGGGGGGTGGCAACGTAAAGAAGTTAAAAGAACTGCCCAAAGGCTGTCGGGTCGGTGACAACGCCAATGCCTTTGTGGGCGGCTTTCGATTGTGGAAATAAGAAGGGAAACTCTTACCACCGCGCAACGGCTCAACGACATTCTGCTGCAGTCTTTTGATGAGCCGCGCATCTTTCGCATCGATCACTATTTAGGCAAGAAGCCCGTTCATAACTTACTCTTCTTTCGCTTCGCCAACGCTTTGCTGGAGCCGTTTTGGAATCGCGAGCACGTAGAGAGCGTTCAGATCACCATGGCCGAGGACTTTGGCGTGCAGGGTCGGGGCGCTTTTTACGACCAGACCGGCACCATCCGCGATGTGATGCAAATCATCTTTTCCAGGTGATGGCCAACCTGGCCATGGAACCGCCCGTGCGCACGGATAGCGAATCGCTGCGCGACGAGAAGGTCAAGGTGCTGAAAGCGATTCATCCACTCGAAGCCGAGAAAGTGGTGTGGCGGCCAACTCGCAGACCGAGACTTTTGCGGCCTTTAAGCTGGAGATCGACTCCTGGCGCTGGCGCGGAGTTCCCTTTTATATTCGGGCCGGCAAGTGTTTGCCTGTGACCTGCACCGAAATCACCGTGCGCCTGCGCCAACCGCTCACCATGTATCGCAACTTCGAACTGCAGTCCAACCACTGTCGCATTTGGCTCAGCCCGGATATCAGCTTTGGCATCGCCATGAACAACATCGCCATCCGAGACGAAAGTCAGAGCCGCGCCATTGAGATGGTCTGCGGGCGCCATCCGCAGGCCGATGAGGTGGACGCTTACGAACGGGTTTCGGGCGACGCCATGGCCGGAGACGCCACCTTGTTTGCTCGCGAGGACTATGCAGAAGAGGCCAGGCGCATTGTCGACCCTGTCCTCCAGGCTGGAACGCCTGTCTACGAATACCAACCCAACAGTTGGGGACCGGCTGAAGTGGAGCGAAATGTGACTCCCCCTGGGGGCTGGCACATTCCCGTGGTGTCTGCGGATCCAGGCCATTAGCTGATAGCCGTGCGCCTGGCACCAAGGAGCACGCCGGACTCCCGTCTAAGAAATGGGCTGTATATTTAGGCTGCACCGTGAGCTTTCCACAAGCCTCTGGACAAAAATTAACCAGGAGTTGATCTTTCAGTACCTTTTCAGGGTGACCTGATACCTTGAAGAGGAAGAAACCAGAAAGGACTATCAGAGCGATGATTCAAGACTCGAACCGTCAATTTGCATCGACCTACCTGCAGGCTCCGATGGTCCCCAAATCCATTGCCTCGCAGAACGGGAGGGAGCCAATGGACCTGCTGATGGGCGAGACCGGCACCCTGGTTTGGTGCGAAAAGCCGCCTACCCTCAAGGAGTTTTTGCAGGCAACCAGCAACTTCCACTCTTAATGTGGACTCCCAACAGCTACCCCTCATTCAAAGAATTGACTCGATCCATCAGGTAGCGCTGCAGGACTGGAACGCCTGCGTCGGACCTGACCACCCCTTCCTGTCCCACGAGTTTTTCTCGTGCATGGAAGACAGTGGCACGGCCTGCCCCCGAACCGGGTGGCAGCCGTGCCATTTGCTTTTGCGACGGGAGGATCGATTGCGCGCCATCGCCCCACTTTTCATCAAGCTCCATTCCGAGGGCGAATTTGTGTTTGACTACTCCTGGGCCGCGGCCTACGAGAGGATGGGCGGGGCTTACTACCCCAAGTTGCAGTCGGCCGTTCCCTACACGCCCGTGCCCGGTCCTCGCTACCTGATCCACCCCGATGAAGCCGACCCCGTGCAGGCCCGACAGTGGCTGCGTCAGGCCCAACTCTCGCTGGCCGACAGCCTGCGTGTCTCCTCACTTCATGTCACCTTTTGCAACCTGCCAGAGTATACCGAAGGGTTGCAGGGAAACTGGCTGCCACGACTGGGAATTCAGTTTCACTTCGACAATCCGGGCTATGCCAATTTTGAGGATTTTTTGGGCCAGTTGTCGGCCCGCAAGCGCAAGGCCATCAGCAAAGAGCGGCGTTGCGCCCGAGAGAGCCGCCTGCATCTTGAGGCGCTAAGCGGCACCGACATCCGCGAAGAACACGTCGATGTGCTCTATCGATGCTATCAGGACACATGTAGCCGCAAATGGGGTCGCGCCGCCCTCACGCGGGAATTCTTTCTACTGCTGGCTGAGCGCATGGCCGACCGAGTCGTTCTGATGCTGGCCTCTCGTGAGGGCCGATACCTGGCCGCCGCCCTCAACGTCAGGGGCAGCCAGTCGTTGTTTGGACGCAATTGGGGGGCCCTGGAAGAGATCCCTTATTTGCATTTTGAGTTGTGTTACTACCAGGCCATCGACTACGCCATCCAGCACCGCTTGCAGCGGGTGGAGGCGGGGGCCCAAGGCTTTCACAAGGTGGCCCGCGGCTACTTGCCTCGACTCACGTACAGTTTGCATTGGATCGCCGAGCGCTCCTTCCGGGGACTGCTTGCCCAGGTGCTGGAGCAGGAGCGGGCAGAAATGATCTGCCAGCGCCAGGCCTTGGAGGAGGAGCACTCGCCTTATCGTAAAGGCTGACGCTATGAAACTGCTCGTCACCGGCGGCGCCGGATACATCGGATCCCACACTGTCAAGCACCTCGTCGAACATGGACATGAGGTGGTTGTACTGGACAACTTCAGCCGGGGCCACCGCTGGGCGGCACGATGGGGTAGCGTGGAAGAGGTGGACCTGCTCGACCTGGAGAGCCTAACAGCCGCGCTGCGAAGACACCAGGTCGATGCTGTCATGCACTTTGCTGCCTTTGCCCTGGTGGGCGAATCGGTCCGCAATCCAGAGCTTTATTACCGCAACAACTTTGTGGGCAGCCTCAACCTGCTCCAGGCTATGGTGGCCAACCAGGTTTCTCGGCTGGTGTTTAGCTCTACCTGTGCCGTGTACGGAAATCCTCACAGCCAAAAGCTGGCCGAAGACCACCCCAAGAATCCCGTCAATCCCTACGGCCACAGCAAACTCATGGTTGAGCAGATGATTGACGATTTCCGCCACGCCCACGGTCTGCAAGCTTGCTGTCTGCGCTATTTCAATGCGGCCGGCTGCGACCCGGGCTTAGAAACCGGCGAGGTCCATGATCCCGAAACTCACCTGATCCCCTGTATTTTCAACTCGCTGGTCAGCGGCAAACCACTGCAACTCTATGGCACCGACTATGCGACTCCAGATGGCACCTGTGTGCGCGACTACGTTCATGTGCTCGACCTTGCCTCGGCCCACCGATTGGCCCTGGAAAAGCTGGGCCAGTGTCAGACTGTCTACAACCTGGGCACCGGCCGAGGCTTCAGTGTGCGCGAGGTGATTGCGGCTGTCGAAAAGGTGACCGGCCGCCGCGTAATGGTGCAGGAATCCGCCCGCCGTCCCGGCGACCCGCCCTCGCTTGTGGCTGCCGGAGGCCGGGCCCAACACGATTTGGGTTGGACCCCGGCCTGGACCGACCTGGAGGCGACCGTCGCCAGCGCTTGGCGCTGGCATTGCCAGTATTTCTGTCAGGCTTGAACCCGGCAACCGAGTAGCCTGACAGTCCAGTTCGAATATACTAGCGTAGCCATGTGACGAATTAATTCCTCCCCGTACGCAACTTACCCTGGCATTCGGCTGTTTCATAGATTACACTTATACTGTCAGGAGGGTCTCATGACCGCTAGAGCTAAGGCCGGGTTTTTCCAGAAGATATTTGGCTGGGTGGTGGGTATGGCCGAGAGGCCTGCCGCCGAACCCCTGCAGTCGACAGAGCAGCCCTTGATCAAACTGCCTCGACTGATTGTAGCCATTGCCTGTCGCGATGGCCGCCGGGGAGGAGGACTCCAACTGATGGTGGACAGCCTCAATTTGGAGCACATCACCTGCAAATCTCGCGAACTCCTGGAAGAAGGCGACGACTACGAGCTGGCCATGCTGCTCCAGGGTGTGGGGCACGTCAAAATCCAGGTGACCGTGGAATGGGTCCTGCTCTCCAGTTACGGACACTCCGCCGGCCTACGCGTGGTGCACAGCGACGAGACGCGCGAACTGCTGGGCAAATACGTGAGCCTGGTCGAAGGCGGAGCGCGCGGCTAAGGAAAGGTCGGAGCGAAGGGATTGGCGTCATTGCTGACCACGGCTGGCTGCAAAAACGGCTGCGCGGCAGGCAACTCTCCCTGGCAGGTAAATCTCCGTCCCTGGTAGTGCAGAGACGATCCTGGCAGGTCGCTCCAGAAGTAGGCTTTGCCCCCGCTCAACAAAAACTCCCAGGTCCCATTGGCCTGATCCACCACCATCTCCTCATTGTTCCAAAGGGTCAGGCGGGTCGCTCCGGCGGCCAGAATCCCCTTGCTCAAGACTGGAGCCGTACCCGGCTGATCGAGAACGAAGGCTGCGGGCGCCGAAGCACCGGCGGGAATCAGCTTCTGGCCCGTATTTTCGGCCACACTTACCATCTTGGCGATCCAGCGCTGGCTTTTGGCCAGATCCTTGCCATCCAGGCTCTGCAGCACTATGGCTCCAACCGGCGTCTGAGTGGCCAGACTGAGGCCAGGTATGCGCGTCGGAACAGTAGCCAGTTCACCGGCGATGCACAGAGTTCGTGGAGTTTGGATATAGAGGCGGCCCCGTCCACTGTCGCGCACGATTTGGGCATTAATGCTGGTGTAGGTCCCGGAACCGTCCAGGGCCTTACCGCCTCCCTCGACGGGAAGCTGCTTTAGCCATTCCGTGGCTTTGGGCCCGGCCTGACCGACCGGAAAGACCGTCAGATCGCCCACAGGCACTTTGCCCATCGCCCGACTGGAGGCCAGTCGCAAGCTCAGAGCCAGGCGGACCAGATCGGTGTCGCCGGCGGTGCCTCGAAAGAGCTTGTCGTCGGCGTACTCAAGCAGGGCAATCTGACTGGGCGTGGACACATCTCCGCGTAGAAAAATCAGGGAACCCAAACCAAAAAGGTCCCACACAGTGGGATCCACCTGGTAGCCAAACTCCACCAGTCGATCGCGAACACTGCCCGTTTTGTAGCCAAACAGAATGACCCCGTCAAAATCCTGCAGACGGCTGTAGGCGGCTGCTTCAGGAATGCTGTTGGCGCGGAATTGATTGGGCCAGACGCTGGCCCACTCGCGAATGACCACCGGCTTAGACTCCCAACGCAACTGAGCGGTAAAGGGGGGAAAGGCGAAGCGACTATCATCCCGCAAAGCATTCTTGTTATTATAGAAGAACTTGCCCTGCCATTCGGTGCCCCCAAAGGAGGGATGGTCCGCATAGTGATTCTCCGAGAGAAAATCCAGTTCCGCGGCCACCGCCGCCAGTTCGGCGGGGACATCACTACTGACCACGGCCGTAATGGGAATACGAACACCCAAGCTGCGCAAGTGATCGCGCATCGTAGCAAAGTAGGCACGCTCGACGTCGTAAAGAAACTCAACACCATCCAACTGACGTGGGGGCGCGTCTGGTTTGAGCAACAATGGCAGGCGCACGGTAGCTTGTTCAGGGGACTCTCCCTCGCTCAATGCGCTCCCCCAAGCTTTGGCCAGTTCGGCGCGGCTGCGGTAGCGCTCCATCAGCCAGGTATTCCAACGCTGCTCAAAGCGGGTGCGATAAGGCTCCACCAGATTGTCAGTGGCTTTCGGATAAAGAAAGAAGCCGCTCTCGTTGCAAATCTCCATCATGACGAGGGCCGGGTCGTTGGCGGGGGCTAGCTGGGTGTAGGGGTTTACGGTGGTAAGCAGTTGCTGCGCATACTCTTTTTGCAACTCGATTAACTTGCCATCAAAAACGGCATACGGTCGACCGGCACGGGGCAAGAGCCTGGCGTTTTCCACGCCGTCCTCGGGCTGGAACTCGCGAAAGTCGATCAAGTCCAGATAATAATAGATCCCCTTTTGGTGCAGCTTGCTGATCCAGTAATGCAAGGTATCCAGGCGACTGCTGTTGATCTTACGGGTTCCCGGCACATCGGCGATCTCCAACAAGGCCCCCTTGGAATCGAGCGCCTCGAAACGCACCAAATTCACCCCGGACGAAGCCAGCGAATCGACCACGGCATCGATCTCCGCTCGTTCGATCCAAAGATTGCGGTTGGCAATGTTCATTCCCCAAAAGCGAGCCCGCGTGCCATCACTCCAACGAAACCCGCTCTGAGTGGACGTCAGGAAACCTTTCTTGTAGTGGCATTCCTTGTGAATCCAGGTAGTAAAATCCACCAGCTTCAGGGAGTTCGTATAGGGATACTTGGGCTTGGGCGGGGCTGCTTGCACCGCCCCCGCCAACAACAGCACCAGAGCGAAACGGGAGAGCATAACGGGGTCATGCAAGACGCGCCGACAAAACCCTTGTGCCTAACAAAAAGGGGAATTTGCCACGGAGCCGGGTATACACCCCTGGCTGGACGAGGTGTGAATTGAGCGACGAAACCCCAAAAAATACGCAGCACGACCCCTCCTGGGTGGTGGGCCTGCAGGCTCTGCTGCTCTTGGTATTGATTGCCATTCGCTTCGCCGAGCCGGTTGGCGATGGAGATCTGTTCTGGCAGATGGCCTATGGAAAATACATGCTGGAACATCACACCCTGATCCCCGACCACACCATCTACTCCTGGACTCCGGCCGACAATCCTTACATTTACTGCAGCTGGTTCGCCGAAATTTCTCTCTACCTGATGCACCAACTGGGTAGTTTGCCTTTGCTTTTCGCCTTTCGCTACGCAATGGTGATCTTCACTGTGGCTCTGGCCTGCCAATACGCTTCTTTGCTGGGCTGGCATCGGCGTGCGGCCTTCTGGTTTATGCTGACCTGGTTTGTCAGTGCCTCGTATGTAGGCAGCATCCTCAAGCCCGAACTCTTTTCCTTGGGGTTCATGTCGTTGCTGGCCTGGCTGATCTTCCGCTTTCGCCTGGCCGCCAACCGAGGGGAGCCCTATTACCGCTATCTGATAGGCATGGTCGCGGTCATGATATTGTGGGCCAATACCCATGGCGTCTTTCTGTTTGGACTGACTGCCGTAGGTGCTTATGCTCTGGGAGAGCTGTTCAATATGCTGCTCTCGCCCAGCCTGGCTTTGCCCAGGCAAGCCCAAAAGCCCCTGCTTATCGCCGCCGTGGGCTGTGGCCTGGCCGCTTTTTGCACCCCCTACGGCTATGCCTTTGTAGAGCAGTCGGTCAAGGAATTGCTCAGTATCGTCTACCAGAATCAGAGCGCCGGAGACAAGGCCGCTTACTCCAGCCTGGCCGCCCATCTGCCGGTATGGAAGGCGCTGGCCTTCCATTTTCATGAGTATCTGGCCCTGGGAACTGTGGTGGGGGCGGTTGTTTGCAGTTGGCTTCTGTGCCGGCGCACCGGCAAAATCGACTGGCCCTACCTGATCCTCAACGCCTGGTTTGGCCTGATTTTCACCGTATACCTGCGCTCGACGTTTTACTGGCCACCCTTTTTTCTTTACTCCACCCTGTATCTATTCCACGTATTGCGCACTCAGCCGGAATATGCCCCGGAGTCGGCTCAACGCGACTCCATTAGCGACTTTCTCTTTGTTTTCGCCAACCTGGCTATTCTCTGTTTTTATTACTCCTACGTAGACGTTCTCTCGGTTTACCTTCGCATGGAGCCTGCCCAGGCCATCAAGTTGCTGACCCTGGGCGGTATCGCCCTGCAATCTTTCGTGGTCGCCTGCTATACCGTATGGCGGGTGGCCTTCTCGGACAGCCACACCTCTTCCGAAACACCCGAGGGACTCGCCCTCCCTGGCCCTAGAAAAGTGGGATATCTGGAGCCTCGCTACTGGCTGGTGATGGTGGCTCTGGTTTCGCAAACCTACCTTTGCTTCCGCAACAGCAAGGAGGCTATCACCGTCCCCTATGCCTCCAGTTGGTTCGGATTTGGGATCACCTACTGGAATCCGGTCGACGAAGTCGAGTTCATCAAAAAATACCACCCCGACATCAAGGCCATCATCAATGACTACGATTCGGGCGGCTACCTGATCTGGAGCCTGTTTCCCAAAACCAAGGTGCTCATCGATCCCCGCTCATTCCCCTATCGCAAATTTTGGGCCGACTATATCGCCTATGAGCATGGTCAGTTGGGCCTGGAATTTCTTGACCGCTTCAAAGAACGGCCCGAAGTGTGTATCGTGTCGCTCAAAAACCAGAACCTTTGGCGCAGCTACCTCAAAGACCCCAAAAACTGGGTGCCGGCCTGGGTCGGCACCGCCTACGTGGTATTCGTGAAGCGGGGCTTTGTCTACCCGCCCGACGCCGCCCAGTTCCGACCCGGACGCTTTGAAACGCTGCGCAACGCTCAAAAAGCCCTTCAGATCTATCAGTTTGGCATCGAATCCAACCTCTTCGAAACCAGTTGGATTGTGCTGGACGTCATGAAAAGGCGCTTTTACAGCACCCCTGACGAGAAACGACTGGTGGACAACCTGGAGGCCTTCAAAGAGTCCATGGTGGCCGTGCATGCCAAGAAGTGGGACGAGGCTATCGCCGCTCAAGAAAAATGCGTGGATTACGGTCTGTTCGTCAATGGCCAGTTGCTGGTTCAACTGTACAAAATCAAGCTCGCTCAACTCAAACAGGAAGGGAAAAAAGAGACCGACCCTGAGTGTCAAAAGCTCTTCGCCCGGGCCCAGCAGGTGCTGGCCGCCCTGAAGCAGTCGCCTGGCCCATAAAAAAACCGCCGAGGTGGGAGGTGTACCTCGACGGTGAAGGGGTTAGGGTTTGGTGTCGACCTTGCGGTCTCTTGGCTCAACCGGAAATTCCCGGCTGCAGTTCCCGTCCCAGCAAACTTTTTTGCGCCGCCCTCAGAGTATTCTCCATTAGCATCACCAAGGTCATGGGACCCACCCCACCGGGAACCGGGGTAATCCAGGCGGCCACCTCCCGTGCCGAGGCAAAATCGACATCGCCAACCAGCCCATTGGGAGTGCGATTGATGCCCACGTCAATCACGCAGCAGCCAGGCTTCAACTGACTGCCTACGATAAAGTTGGCCTTACCGATGGCGGCCACGACAATGTCAGCGCGGTTCAAATGCTCATGCATGTCTTTGGTTCGGGAATGCACAAGGGTGACGGTGGCGTCTGCGTGATTCAACAGCAAGGCCATGGGCAGCCCCACGATATTGCTTCGCCCCACCACCACCGCCCGAGCGCCAGAAACGGGAATCTTATAATGTTGCAAAAGGCGCATGCAACCCGCTGGTGTGCAGGGAACGAAGGCCGGCTGTCTGCCTTTCATGGCCAGGCGCCCCACGTTCACGGGATGAAAGCCGTCTACATCTTTCTCCAGCGGCACACGGGATAGGATGCACTCTTCGTCGAGGTGGGCCGGTAGAGGCAACTGAATCAGGATGCCGTGGACACCAGGGTCAGCAGCCAGCTGTACGATCACGGCCTCGACTTCTGCCTGACTGGCGCCAGCGGACATTTGATGATGCAGTGAGCGCATACCTACATCTGCGCACAGTTTATGCTTGCTGCGAATATAGCTTTGCGAGGCCGGGTCATCCCCCACCAAAACGGTGGCCAGGCCTGGCGGACTCGGCAGAGCGGCCACCTGCTGGCGCAATTGTTCTTTCATGATTTGAGACACGGCTTTGCCATCGATAATCTGAGCGGACATGAGAAAGCCTTTTCGCTGACACCCCGAGGATCCTCTGCGGCCTCGTAGGTGCGAGGGGGAAAGCAACCCGGCGAGTCAGAAGAACGGCCGACTTGTGGCACTGAAGGAGTAAATCAGCCGTGCAGTGGGATTTGCCCGAAGGAATTTCGATAGAAGATCTGTCTCAGCGACTTGTCTCGCTGCTGGCGGTGGATTTATCCGCGGATCGTGTGCTAGTTCTTTACGACGATCAGGGCAACCACGAGTTTCAAGTCCTCAGTCATCGAAAACTGAATGCTCATCGGGTTTGGACCGGAGAAGAAGTGGACCTGACTCTACTTCGCACCACGGTGCAGATGGGCACGCTGCAGGTTGGCAAAACCGAAGGCCGCATGGCCTTATGTTGCCCGGTGGTGTGCGACGGGCGGACGGCCATGATCGCTTATGCCGACCGCCCCGAAGCCGAAGAGGAGTTTTCGGCAGAGGAACTGGATCGAGTGCTGGACTTCGCCGAGCTTGCCGCCAAACGGTTGCCCAAGCCAAAGAATGCTGCACCGGCGCCTGCACCTGTAGCGCCCCCGCCCAGCGCTACCCCACCACCACCTCAGGCGCCCCCCGCCGCCGCTGCCTCGATTCCCGCGCCCGCTGATTCGAGCGGCTATCGACCGGCCGGACGCTCCTTGATGGGCTCCGGGTTGGTGGCAGGGCGCTTCGCCGTGCTCCAACCCCTGATGACTTGCCGATTCTCTACCCTGCTGTATGGACTGGACCGAGCCGTGCAAATGCCGGTGGTGCTGAGACGACTGGAGACCGATGGCCAGCCCGACCGAGAAGCGCGTCTGCAGATGCTGCGCGAAGGGCGCTTTCTATCTCGGCTGCAACACCGCAACCTTCCCCGCGTTCAGGAAATCGTCGAAGACCGGGGCGGCGTCTACCTGGTCTTGGAAGAATTTGAAGGAGCCACCCTGGAGCAACTGGCGGATCAGCAAAAAGAAGGCCTTTCGGCCGAGATGTTGCGTCGCTACCTGGACCAATTCTTAGATGTCCTGGAATACCTCCACGGTCAGGACCCTCCTTTGATCCACCGCGACTTGAGGCCCGACAGCCTGCTGGTCACGCCTCACGGCGTCATAAAGCTGGCCGAATTCGGGTTGGCTCGAATGCTCGAGAGTTCCAGCGATCCTCGTCAAACCGCATTTCGCTCGCAAGGAAGCCCCTTTTACGCTGCCCCGGAGCAGTTGTTAGGGGATCGTTCCCAAAAATCTCATGACCTCTATTCGGTGGGCGCCATTTTGTATCGCCTGGCCACCGGTAAAGTCCCGTCCAAGTCGGTTGAGCGCATGATGGGTTCGGCCACTCAACCCTCCCTGGTCGAACTCCGCCCTGACTTGCCCGCTGACCTGGCAGGTTGGATCGAAGGCCTGCAGCACGCCGATATCGACCATCGCTTTGCGACGGTCGATGCGGTGCGTCAGGCCATGACCGTGGTTCCCCCCGTGGTCGAGGCCTCACCTGAGTTGCACGCTCCCCCCATCGAGGCCGAGCAGGCTGCCGTCAAGATCACTCCTTCCGGGAGGTTTACCGCCGCCTCCCCCAAACCGCCGCCCCCCCCAAAGCCGCCGGCCCCCAAAATGGCTGACAAGTTCAACGTCTGGAACTTCTTGCTGGGCAAAAAGAAAGCAGCCCCCGAAGTCGTTTTTGCCGACGACGAGATTGTCGAATTCAAGTCGGACCTGATGTCTGGCGAGGATGTGGATCTCAGCCAGGTGATGCTGACCATGGATGTTGGCGGTCTGATTCCAGAAGCCGTCGCCAAATCGATCCAGGGCATTCCCTACCTGCTGGAAGCCGATGGTCAGTTGCTGGTTGCCTGCAAAGACCCAACCGAGGTCCACATTTACGACCACGTCAATATGGCCACGCAGGGAAAATACAAGCCAAAACTCATGCGGGCCCCGGCCACTCAAATCGATCTGGCCATCGAATTCTACTATCGACGCAATAAGTACGCCGATACCAGTCCTTGGAACGAATGGTTGGAGCGCAAGTCCTTCGAGACCGAAGAATTGCAAGTTGCAAACCCCATGGCCGACGTGGCCTACGGGGTCGACGAAATTACCAGTCCCATCATTGCCGCCGTAGACAAACTGGTCAAGGAAGCCATCTCGGTAGGCGCCAGCGATATCCACATGGAGTCCTACGAATCAGGATTGGACCTGCGTTATCGAATCGACGGTGAACTGCACCACATCGACAAAATATCCATGACCGAAGCCTCAGCCATGGTGAAACGTCTGAAAGTCATGGCCAACATGGACATCGCCCAGGAGCGGGTCACTCAAGGCGGTCGTATTTCCCTAAAAATCGGCGGTCAGGAGTTTGATCTACGCGTGAGCGTGGTTCCTGTTCCGGCTGGCGAGAGCGTGGTGATGCGTATTCTCAAGAAAGGCTCCTTTAACCTCACACTCAACGACCTGGGCTTCCAAAAAGAGACCCAGGAGAAATTCGACAAAATTCTGTCCCAGCCATACGGCATGATTTTGGTGTGCGGCCCTACCGGCTCCGGTAAAAGCACCACACTTTACGCCAGTTTGAAGCAGATTCAGCGACCCGACCGCAAACTGCTTACCGTAGAAGACCCCATCGAGTACCAAATGGCAGGAATCTGTCAGGTTCAGGTCAACAACGCCCCCCGCGAAGAGGAGAAGAAGGTTACTTTTGCTCGCGTTCTACGCGAATTCTTGCGACAGGACCCGGACGTAATTCTGGTTGGCGAAATTCGCGACACCGAGACGGCCGCCATCAGTGTCCAGGCAGCTCTGACCGGCCACTTGCTACTTTCTACCATTCACACCAACGACTCGGTGGGCATTGTAGCCCGCCTCATGGACATGGATGTGGAGCCGTTCTTGATCGGCTCCACGCTTCTGGGCGGGCTGGCTCAGCGACTGGCGCGCAAAATCTGCACGCAATGTCGGGACGAGGTGCCGGTAACCGACGAACTCAAGAAGATCTTTGACAAGGAGGGCATGCAGATCCCGCCCCGCATGTTCCGAGGCACCGGATGCAAACGCTGTCACAACTCGGGTTACCGAGGGCGTGTCGGCCTGTACGAACTGATGGAGGTAACCCCCGATGTGCGCGCTCTGATCAACCGGCGTGCCCTCGAAGAAGAAATCCGCAAAGCCGTGGAATTAACTGACTTCAGGACCCTGTACGTGGATGGTTTGGAAAAAGTCGCCCAGGGATTTGTCAGCCTGGAAGAGGTTCAGCGGGTATGCAAAACCATTTGATGCGGGGTACCTGGTGGACGTTTTACGGGAGTACCTCTGAGGGTAAAGCCACTCCTCACGATTGGCGTTATCGCGTAATGGCCGCGATTTTGAGGAGGCTCTTTGCCCACGTTTAAGTATAGGACCCTCGACTCAGCCGGAAAGTCCAATTCGGGTGAAGCCAAAGCCAAAAACTCGGACCTGATCGTCAAAGAGTTGCAGAGTCGCGGCTTTACCGTCCTCGAAATCATCGAAATAGAAGACAAAGTTTCGGCCCCCGTGCAGGCCATGAACAAGGTTCGTCTGACCTTGGGAATGAGCAAGAAAGACCTGATGGTTTTTACCCGCCAGTTAGCCACCACCCTGATGGCCGGCGTGCCGTTGCTGCGAATCCTGGCCGTCATGCGACGTCGCTGTCGCAGCCGCACCCTGGCGGCACTGCTCGACGCTTTGAGTGGCGATCTGCAAAAGGGTCTGCGCTTTTCAGACGCACTGGCTCAGCACAAGGTGATCTTCAACGACACATACATCAACATGGCCAAAGTAGGTGAAGCCAGCGGCAATCTTCCGGAGGTCATGACGCGCCTGGCGGTGATGATTGAAAAGGAGGTGGGCATTCAGCGCAAAGTGCGTAGCGCCGCCGCTTATCCCGTGTTCGTGACCATCTTCACAATGGTCCTTACCTACGCCCTCCTGGTCTTCTTAATGCCAATGTTTACGCCCATTTTTGAGGGCGTCGACATCGACATTCCAAAAAATTTCCCGCTGACCGATTTCTTGATCAAAGCCAGTAAACAGGCCAAAGATCCCTTCACGCTTGCGACCCTGGGAGGTGGCGGCTTCGTCCTGTTCCTCATCGCCAAAGCCATTCTCAAAACCAAGGCGGGCGCCTACACCAAGGACCTGTTTCTCTTCAACCTGCCGCTCTTCAACAAACTAATTTTAGAAAGCGCCTCGGCGCGTTTTGCCCGCACCTTCGGGCTGCTGCTCCAGTCGGGCGTACCGCTGTTGCAGGCCCTCAATCTGGTTGGCAATGCAGCCGGCAACCTGGTGGTGACGCGGGCTATCGAGAAAGTGGCTCGCGAAGTATCCGAAGGCGGAAAGCTCTCCGAACGGCTCGACCAGGCCAACCTTTTTCCGGACCTGATGGTCCAAATGGCCTCCATCGGCGAGGAAGCCGGTTCTCTTCCAGACATGTTTGACCACGTAGCCGCTTACTATGAAGAGGAGGTCGACGCGACGGTCACCAGCCTGACGGCGGTCCTGGAGCCGGCCATGATGGTCATGGTCGGCGGTCTGGTCTGCATTTTCGTCCTGGGACTATTGTTGCCCATTCTCAGCCTGTCCACCAAGGTGGGCGGCGGTCCAATGTAGGAGGCGTAGTGAGCACAGAAGTGGTGAACTTTCCCTGGCAGTCAGCCCTCCAAGAACTGGCACTGACTCGCACCCGCCAAGAGTGGGGCAATACATTGGAATACTTGGGCAAAGAACTGGCCGAGGCCGGCCGCTGCACCTTCATGGCCTGGAAGGATCCACACTGGTTCCATCCGGCCAGCGGCAGTTATTATGAAGCTCCCGAATCCACCGTTGTAGGCTCTTCATGGTTGCACGCTGAGCCCGTTCACAAGGCCAACAACGCTGGCGAAATTGTCACCGGTTGGCCAGCCGAAGCCCCCTGCTGGGCCATGCCTATGCGCAGCTTCGGCCGGGTGGTGGGGATCCTGACCGTAGAGAAAGCCTATCTTCCAACCAATATTGAGGAATGGGCTACCATGCTCGATCTCATGGCCCATTCCTGGGACACGGTGGGGCGGCTGGAGGATCATTTAGCCTACCAACAACAGACAGAAGAACTATTGGTAAACGCACTCGAGTCTATGCCATACTATCGCACCGGACATGTGAATCGGGTCAGCCAGACGGCCAACGAACTGGGGCGGTTACTCGACCTCTCGGCCCATCAGCGCCAACGACTGAAGCGAGCCGGCCGTTATCACGATGTAGGCCTGCTCATCAGTGCCGCCGATCACACCCGAGCGGGGGCCGATTTTCTGCGCAACGGAAAAGTCCACGCAGATCTGGCCTCACTGGTGGAAAATCACCACCAGATCTACTCAGAGTCCCTGAATTTGGGCTTAGAAGAGTGGGCATTGGCCCTGGCCGAGCATTTCCAGGAGTTCTGCGAGAGCCTGCCCGGTGAGAGTGCGGACGCACTGGTGCAGAGATTCGCGACTCAACATGGCAACCGGCACAATCCAGCCGTTCTAGATGCCTTGATTGGCCTCTCGGTGGCTGGCAAACTGGAAGCTCTTCTCCCCACCTAGCGGGCGCTCATGAGATGGCCATGGGGGATGACCGGGTATCAGTGGGCGGTGGTTTTTGCCGCCTGGCTGGGCTGGGGCTTTGACATTATCGATGCCCTGCTCTTCAACTATGTCGCCGAAAATTGCATCCCCACCCTGCTTCATTTGCCCCTGAAGAGCCCCGAAGCGCTGGCTCAAACCCGCCACTATACCGGCTTGCTCACCTCGGTTCTGCTCCTGGGTTGGGCAGCCGGGGGGATCTTTTTTGGATGGCTGGCCGACAAAATTGGTCGTACCCGGACTTTGCTGCTCACCATCGTTCTCTACTCCATAGGCACGGCCCTATGCGCCCTGGCTCCCAATGTGGAGTTTCTCATTTTCTGCCGAATTCTGTCCAGCCTTGGCATCGGCGGCGAATGGGCGGCCGGCGCCGCTATGGTTGCCGAAGTGGTGCCCCAAAAACGGCGGGTCGAGGCCGGAGCCCTGCTCTATACCTCCGCCCCCTTTGGCCTGATCTGTGCGGCCGTCATCAACAAAGTGGTAGCCGGATGGTGGCTGGCGGCCCGGCCGGATATCTCCTGGCGCGTGGTTTTCCTCTTCGGATTGCTGCCGGCCCTGGCCGCCGCCGTGATGCGCCTGTTCCTTAAGGAGCCCGAGGCCTTCCAGGAACAAGAATCCCGAAAACCCAGTCTGAGCGAGCTTTTTAGCCCTCAAATGTGGCCTCTGACCCGCAGCGGAGTCATGATGGCGGTGACCGCTCTGCTGAGTTGGTGGACTTTGAGCGCCTTCATGCCATTGCTGGCCGGCGGCCTGGCCACTCAACACGCACTGACCCTGGGTCTCCCCCCCGAAGCAACCGCCAAGCTGCAGGCGGACTGGAAACTGACGGCCACTGCCTTCTTCAGTATCGGAGGTTTTGTCGGCACGATGCTCACCGTGCCTCTGGCCAACGGCCTGGGACGCCGAGCCATGTTCGCCTGTTACTTTGGGGCCTCGGCTCTGGCTATCGCGGCCACTTTTGGCCTGCCGCTACCTCCTCAGGTGCGTCTCTGCATGCAAGGGTTGATCGGTCTGACCGTCTTTGGTGTCTTTGGCAGCTTCACTTACTATTTACCCGAACTGTTTCCCACCCGCCTTCGTGCCACCGGCTCCGGATTTTGCTACAACATCGGCCGAGTCGTCACAGCCTTCGGACCCATCCTGGTGGGCCAGGTGGCCATGGGAGGGATCGACAATATCCAGCGCGTCTTGTTCTGGGTTTGCCTGGTACCGGTCTGCGGGGTACTGGTTCTCCCCTGGGTTATTGAAACGAAGCCGGCTGAGTCTCCGTAAACAAATGCCGGGCTGACGATTGACAGGTAACGCCCCCCAATGGCTTGAAGATGCGCAAGAAGAGGGGGTTTTTGATGTGCTTCCGGCTTCTGTTGTTCTTCTTGTTGTGCTGCTCCGTGGCTCACGCGTATGAAGTTCGATCTGTAATCCCCACCATTGATTCGCAAGGTCGAGCGGTGCTGGACTTGCCCAGCTTGAACGCCCAGCCAAGCAGGATTTTGATCGTGACCGCCTTGCTGCCCGAAGAAGTCACTCCGGCTGCTGATTATGGCGTGTTCTACGATCTCTCCCAGCAGCGTTGGCTGGTCATCCCGGTGGACGGGAGCCGCATCCAGCCAGGCACGCGCTTCCACCTGGCCATCCTGGATCCCGACCAGGCCATTCGACACGTGGTGGAGAGCGACAGTCTGGCGGAAGTTTCCGGGACCTACCTGCCCTTTACCAACCAGCAAAACATTTTACTGGTGACCCCCGACCTCAGTGGATCCACCAACCCCAGCCCGGTGGCGGTAAGCTTTGATACTGGCCAGGGGCGGTGGAAGCTCGTCAATCGCAACGGTTCCCCTATGCCCGTGGGTAGCCGATTCAACCTCTACAATGTGAACGAAGGTCAGATTGTGCCCTCGACCGACACCATTCAGTCCGATTCCGGCTACTTTCCCTTCACCACGGCTCGCTGGGCTCCGGGCTATCTGGTCGGGCAGGCCGGCCTACGAGTCCGTTCCCTTGACGAACGTTCGCAATACCGCGTCGCTACGTCCGCCGCACAACCGGCAACGGCCGGCGAATACTACAACCTGGTCATCCTGCAGCAATGCTTCGAGGGGCCCGCTGTGGCCCGTCCCGCAAATCCACCCGCTGCTCCGACGGCCTCCCCGGCAGGGGTACGGGTTCGTGTTTTGACGGAGAACAACCAGCCCGCCGCCCAGGTGGAGGTGTGGTTGAACGATCAGCGACTGGGCAATACGAACAATGCTGGCGAACTGCGCCTACCCGGCAGTGCCAGAGCGGCGGACATGGTGCTGGCGCGACAGGTCACCCGCACCGTGGACAGTTATCGTCACCGCGGGCCCGCTTTCCGTGTCTGGAAAACCAGCTTCGATGGCGCTTACGGGAACCGACTGGCGGGCGATGTGCGGGTGGGCAGCGCTCCGGTCCGGGTTTTACGGCTGAACCGGGCGATGATCGGGGTCAGTTTGCATTCCTCTATCGAATGGGACTGCACGACCCAGGATCTGGGCCGTTTTCAAGACCAGTGGTCTAAGGCCAATGACTATTTGTACGACGCCACGGACGGTCAGTTTTTCCTTGAACAGGTAGCCCTTTACGATGACGGGCAGCAGTGGGACAACTGCGACATCCGGCATTGGACCAACGCAAACGGCCGGGCCTCCTGTCTGCCCAGAGTGTACGGGTTAGTCAATCCGCACCCCTGGTCCTATGTCAACCTGCCCAGGTTCTGTTCCACAAATACCTGGATCCACGAGTTCGGACATTATGGCCTTTGTCTGTTGGACGAGTATCACGAGACCCCGGGGCATCCTGCTGGATGCACCCTTACCGGCCAGACTGAAGGCTCCAGCGCATTTCATAGCGAGAAGCCCAAGGCAGCCTGTATCATGTGCCACCACGACGTGACTCACAAGATCTGCTCTGGCTTCTCCCAAAACTCCCACCGCCTCGGAACCCGCCAGGGGGTCAATTGCTGGACGCAAATCCGAGATTGTTTTCCCTATGGCCTGAAAGGTCCGGCCGAGCGAGGTTTCGTACCCGGAACCTGCCTGCCGCCCCGAGCCTGGAAGCCGTCCTTTGAAGCACATAACCGCGACCGTGGCCGGCCCTTGGCCATGCTGACGCGAACCATCACCGACAGCAGCGGCTCTGGCGTTTCTGGTGTTCCTGTCTGGCTGGAGAGCGGAGGACGCAGTATTTTCCAGGGCTTTAGTTGTCTCCCGGATCCCGAACGTGGCTGGGTTCGGGGCGACATCTCCTTGGACGGCCTTCACCTGGGAGACCGATTAACCATCGGAAACTGGGGCCAAACCGTCACCGTTACCGAAAGTTTCCTGGCGGCGCGCGGTCCCCTGTTGGCCTCCACCAACCTGGATGGGCTGGCTCAGGTGCCTCCCGACAACATCCGGCTTGAATCAGAATCCCGGTCCGTGCCCATGTGGCTCCGAGCTGATGGTACGGTCCAGGGAACAGGCGACTTCAGCGCAGAGGTTTGCGCGGCGGGGGACGACAAACCCCAGCCTGCTTCGCGCGGGGTCCCTATCAATCGCCCCAGTGTGGTCAAGGTGGAATTGGGCGATCATGTCTACTATTCCCAGGCGGCCCTCTTTCAGACCGAGTCTGCGCCCACCGTGGAGGGGCAGGCAGCCTCCAATGATGGACTGCTTATGCTCGAGTTCCCGTCGGACTGGATTGGCCGAATCGCCGTGAGTAGTGGGGGGGAAGCCACCACGTCCCCGCCCGGCCTGCTGGCCGGACCTTATCAGGTGGACTGGAGCGGACCCAAGGTGTCCCAACCGCTGCTCAAGTTTCGACTGCTCGATGTGGAGCGGCCGCCCAACGCCACCGTACACCGCTACGATCCGGCCAGTGGCTCGTGGACGGACATGGGCGGCAATTTCATCCAATACATCGGCTACATGCAGTTGTCTATCCAGTCGCCTGGCTGCTACGCGCTCATTCGCCCTGGCGCCGAGAAACTGCCCCAAGGCCCCTCGCAGGTTGAGATTACCTCGGTCGATTCGCAGCAGATCCATGGATTCGCCTTGGGCTCGCCTGGCGACGTGGTCTTGCTGGAGTTGTTTAACAGCGGAGGCGACAAGGTTTACGAGGCAACCGCGCTTCCATTGAATTCGAACCGGGAGCAATTCTTCTGGCCAACCCCGACCCTGGCGGCGGGCAGCTACAGGGCTCGTTTGCGAAAAGTAAACAGCGCTGGCAACACCCTGCTCAGTCCGTGGAGTAGCTTGGAAATCCCGGCTATCGAGCAGCCCTCGGCGCAGTGGTTGAGAATAACGGCAGTGGAAGCCCAATCCAACCAGCAGTTCCTACTACGCACGAGCTTCGCGCTCAATCGCAGCACGGGGTTGGTATTTACCGTGAGCGATGGACAGGGAAATCCTTTACGCCACTCTCAAGCTTTCCGTTGCGGGCCAGGGGAGGCCTCCGTTCAGTGGCTGATCGATGATCTGCAACCCAACTCGGCCTACGTGGTAACGGCAGCTACAGAGGACGGCGTCCTGGTCAGCCCGCCCTTTCCGTTTGTTACGCCTGCCTACAAGGACAAAGGACTCCCTTGAGAGTCTGTCCGAGGAAGAATGGGCTTTAGCAAAAGACCACCCACCATGAGTCCGAATCCCCAGTTGGGCGCCCACATGCCAAACATCAGGAAAGCCTCCACCCAGCCCGGCTCGCCACCCAGAGCCAGATAGCCTCCCACCCAGGCGCAAATCTGGCTGATAACTAAGGCCAAAAACACCCCGGGCCGAGGGGCGCTGAGAAAGAAAAAGGGCGTCAAAACAATGGAGGCCGCGGCCAGCGGGGCCAGTCGGAACAAATAGACCGCCATAAACAAGAACAGACTGAGCCACTCTTGGGGATTCTTTCCGCTGTAATGTAAGGCAGCCGAGACACCGGCAAAAACCAGACTGCTGGCAGTCGCCAGTCGCAGCAAAGCGACCATGGCGCCGTCCTGCCCCTTGCAGTCTTTCCAGGCTTTGAAGCCGATCAGCCAACCTACCAGTGACGAATAGTAAAAGAGCCACATCAGGCCCAGTTGGGCCGCTTCGGGCGATGACTGCTCGAGGGCGGCATTGATGGCCACCATGTCAATGGCCGTCAGCATGATAAACATAAGCTTCAACATTTGTGCGCCTTCGGGATTTGTGGTCAACTCTCCCGGTGCCATGCAGGGGCTTGTTTGGCGGCGTCGTAGGTTCGCCTACTTTTCGGGAACCGCGGCGGTCCACAGGGACCTGACCTGATGCCTGATTTGAGGAGTTAAGTGTGGTTGTAGAGCTCATTGTTACCTGTGGTGTGGCCTCGCTGGCGGCGGCAGTCATGTTCAATATGCGAGTCCAAAGTGTTTCGGTAGAAAAGGGCGCCGCATCTCCCGAGGAATTTGAGCGGTTGACCACCATCACCAAAGCCATCCGCGATGGTGCTATGGCTTTCTTGTTCCGTGAGTACAGGACGCTGGCGGTATTTATCACTCTTTTCGCGCTGGTCATCGCCATCTTGATCGACGACCCGCACACACTCAACGTCAATGAGGGTCGCTACTCCGCAGTTGCTTTTGTGGTCGGCGCCATCACCTCCATCCTGGCCGGCTTCATCGGCATGCGCACCGCCACCGCCGGCAATGTGCGCACCGCCGTGTCGGCTCGTGAATCCCTGGAAAAAGGATTTCTTACCGCCATCAACGCGGGCGCCGTGATGGGCTTCGGCCTGAGCGGCCTGGCCGTGCTCGGCATGTTGGGCTGCTACCTGGCCCTCCGCTACGGTCTGGCCGCCGAGGCTCCCCATACTATCATGGAGATTCTCTCTGGCTTTGGACTGGGCGGCTCCTCGGTGGCCCTATTTGCCCGCGTAGGCGGCGGCATCTATACCAAGGCAGCCGACGTGGGTGCCGACCTGGTGGGCAAAGTCGAAGCGGGCATCCCCGAAGATGACCCGCGCAATCCGGCCGTCATCGCCGACAACGTAGGCGATAACGTCGGTGACGTGGCCGGTATGGGTGCGGACCTCTTTGGCTCAGTGGCCGAATCGACCTGTGCGGCCATGGTCATCGGCGCTCTGACCTTTGCTGACAACCCCCCGGCCCTGCTCTACCCGCTGGCCATCAGTTGCCTGGGTATTCCGTCTAGCTTTCTTGGAATCGTTCTCTTCAAAGCCCGTTCCGAACAAGAGGTCCAGGGCACTCTCAAGAAAATGTTGATGCTGGCCACTATTTTGATGGCCATTGCTGGCTACCCGCTCACCAAATATTTACTACCGGCCGAACCATTCGACTTGGGAGGCAAGGTCGGCGTCACTGCTACGGGCGTCTACCTCTCTTTCCTGAGCGGATTGATTTCCGGCTACCTGATCGGTTGGCTGACAGAGTACTATACGTCACACACCTATGGTCCCACTCAGGAAGTGGCCAAGGCCTCGACCACCGGAACCGCCACCAACATCATATACGGTCTGGCCCTGGGCTATAACAGCGCAGTCGTTCCCAGCCTCCTGATCGCCGCCACGGTGATCATCGCCGTTTCTCAAGCAGGCGTTTACGGCATCGCACTTTCGGCCATCGGCATGCTGGGCACGATTTCCGTGGCGCTGACCATCGATGCTTACGGTCCGGTGGCCGACAACGCCGGTGGACTGGCCGAAATGGCCCACATGGGCGCGGATATTCGCAAACGTACCGACGTGCTCGACGCTGCCGGCAACACCACTGCCGCAATGGGCAAGGGTTTCGCCATCGGCTCCGCAGCTCTGACCGCGCTGGCCCTTTTCTCGGCCTACGTGACCCAATGCAACCTCAAGGAGATCAACCTGCTCGACCCCTGGGTCATGGCCGGGTTGCTGGTCGGCGGGGCTTTGACCTGCGCCTTCTCCGCTATGACCATGCGCTCGGTAGGTCTGGCCGCTCTCGACATGATCGAAGAGGTACGCCGTCAGTTTCGCACCATTCCCGGCCTCATGGAAGGTACTGCTACCGCCGAGTACGCCAAATGCGTGGACATTGCCACCCAGGCTTCACTGCGCGAGATGCTACGACCAGGCTTGATGGTTGTCTTCACGCCAATTATTGTGGGTTGGCTCTTTGGCCCGACCATGCTGGCCGGAGTTCTTATTGGCGCCCTGATCACGGCCGTGATTTTCGCAATTTCCATGGCGAACTCAGGCGGTTCCTGGGACAACGCCAAGAAGTATATCGAGAGCGGCGCCCTGGGCGGACGTGGCACGGAAGCTCACAAGGCGGCCGTGGTGGGCGATACCGTGGGAGACCCTTTCAAAGATACTTCAGGCCCGGCCCTCAACATTCTCATCAAACTGATGGCCATTATCAGCCTGGTCTTTGCGCCCTTTGTGGTCAATCACGGCGGCCTGATCAGAAATATGCTGCCCTAGCCGGCACCCTTCCGATCGTACCCCAGCAGCGACTGCCGCACGGCCATACTCATCAATACTGCGGCCTGAGCTAAACCCGAGGCGCCCGGCACAAAGGTACTCACCGCCAGGGCGGTACCGGAAGCGATGCTGGCCATACCCGTCCATTGGCGTGGATGGTCATCCTCCTTGAGGCCCCTGACCAGATCGGCACAACCCAGAAAGACCTCGCAACTGGCTGCCAAATAGCTGGAGGGAGTGGCCACGGAGTTGGTCCAGTCCAATTCGGGGCGCAATTGTTGCAGACTGCACATCGAGTAGTCGGCCGCCAGAGCCAGGTGGCCCAGCCCCTCAACGCGGTCCAGACCAGACTGACCACGAGCCAACTTATTGACCCCCCAGACAGCGCTGGCCACGGCCGTAACCCCGGACAAAGCGGCCGAGGCCTGACTCCAGGGAGCGGCTTTCGACTGCTCGTGGGCCACCCAACTGCCCATCTGCATCACCTCGACGCTACGCGACATCCAGGGATGCTCAGCCCTCAGTTGATCCAATTGATGCTGCTTTAGTCGATCTGGATCGGGTGTCTCCAGTTGACTGGAAGGCGGGCTGATCCAACGACGTGGCGCGAATTCCCAGGCAGATCGCTCAACTTTCATGGGGACCATCATGCCTTAAAACAACTCCGCGAGATGTATCCAATTTTCGAACAATCTACCCATCACCAGTTTTCCATCCATACCCGTTGACGAACCGACCATCCCATGGTATCCTCCGGCGACCGAGCGGAAGTGGCGGAATTGGTAGACGCGCAGGCCTCAGGAGTCTGTGGGGCAACCCGTGAGAGTTCGAATCTCTCTTTCCGCACCAACAAGGGCGCTAACCAGCGCCCTTTTTTCTTGGACGGGCCGAGCGGCCAACGCCTGACCATCACAACTCGGCAACATCCCGCAACAATCCACCGCCTCTTGTTACCTCTTGTTTACTTTTGATGTGTCTGTTTCACTCTTGTGTTAGCGTATTCTGCGACTGAGAGGATGGGTGTCGCCCCGTTAATTTCAATTTACACGGCGAGTGCAACTTTGTAATATCTGTAACAAATTCGTAATGTTTGCCCTATAGATCTGGGTCCGATCCGTGATAGCATAAATGCAAGTCCAAACACCGAAGATGCTTGCCACGCCTCTTTGGATGATGAAGGAGAGTAGCCGATGGCCATTAAACCCACACAGTCCAACAATACCAGCGCGGTTAAGAAGACCGAAGCTCCTAAGAAGACTGAAGCTCCCAAGAAGCAAGAGGCGCCCAAAAAAACCGAGGCACCCAAGGCTGACCCGAAAGAAAAATTTGACCCGACGGCCGAAACCAAAGAAGGCAAGGACGCCAAGGGGACTCGGCACAACCGGAAGACCGAAGATGGCAAGAAGCCGGAAGATGGTAAGAAGCCGGAAGACGGCAATAAGCCCGAAGATGGCAAGAAGCCCGAAGACGACAAAAAGGCTCTCGAAGACAAAGTTAAGGACCTTGAAAAGAAGATTGACGAATTGAAAAACGGCCAGCAAGCGGCTCCCGCTGCCCAACAGGGTGGTGGCGAGCAAGGCGGTGGTGGTGGTGACAAAGGCGGAGGTGGTGGTGAACCGCCGGGCGGTGCAGCCCCGGCTCAAGGCCCTCAGGCCCCCAATCAGAATCAGCAGAACACCCCCGATGCAGAATTGTCCAATCTAGCTGCGCAGGTCCTGCAATCCGGTGGACAAAACGGTGGATTCCCGGGTCAGTTCCCTCAACAAGGCGGCTTCCCACAACAGGGTGGCCCGGGAGCGATTGGCGGAATCAATGCTGGCGGGCCTCGTCCTGGCGGATTCCCGGGTGCGGGCGGCCAGGGCGGTAACCCGCAAACGGCGGCTGCCAAAGGTCAACTTCAGCAAAGAGCGACCCAACTGGCCCAACAGGGTTTCCAGCCTCAACAAGGCACCCGAGTTCTGGTGCAATCGGCGCTGGGCTTTGACCCCTTCCAGCAGCAGCAACAGCAGCAGGCGGGCCTGGGAGCCGGTCAACCGGGAGCCTTTGGTCAACCTGGTGGTAATCCACTGGGCGGACAGTTCGGTGCCGGAAATCCCTTCGGTGGATTTGGCATCTAACGTCCGGCTTTCAAACTAGAGCTCAACGACCTGCCTACCGGGGGGTCTACTCGGCATCGAGTAGACCCCCCGTGCACATCCGTCAGTCGATAAAATGGAAATCAAACTGACTCACCAGAAATTCATAAACGCCCAGAGGGAGAGTTCTCATGAGTATCAAGAAAGCCAGCTCGAATACCGCTTCTAAGGTCAGCGCCCCGAAAAAGGCCGACAAACCCAAGGTAGACAACAAGGCCAAGCCCCTTGACAAAGGCAAAGAGACCAAAGCGCCAGAGAAATCTGACGGATTCTCAGCCAGCAAAGAGTTGCAAGACGGCAAAAAGCCTGGCCAGGCCAAGGACTCCAAAGAGGCCAAAGACGCCAAAGACGCCAAAGACGCCAAGAAGCCTGGCGAAGAGCAGGATCCTAAGAAGGCTGAGGACGGTGAGAAAGACGACCTCTTGAAAAAGGTTTCCGACCTCCAGAAGCAGCTCGACGAGATGAAGAACAAAAAAGAAGAGAAACCGGAAGACCTGGGAGGTTGCTGCGGCAAGTCGAAAGACTCCAAGAAAGCCGACGACGCCCAGGAAAAGCAAGACCCCGACTCTGAGCTTACCCAGATGGCTGTGGCCCTGATGCAGGGGAGCAAGAATCCGATGGGTCAGGCCGGCCCCCAACCGGGGCAGCCGGGCAAGCCAGGCCAGGTAGGCGGCGTGACTGGAGCTAAAGGGCCCAAGGGAAAAGGGGCGCCCACTGGCAGTCCGGCCGAAATGCGTGCTCAGCTATCGCAAAAATATCAACAATACAAAACTCAGGGCGTGCAGTTGCGCAAAGAGACCGAACAATTGGTGGAAGCAGCCCTGGGCGGTGGTGGCCAGGGCGTTCCGGGTCAAATTCCTGGACAACAGCCTGGACAGACTGTCAACGGTGGCCAGCCCGGCAATCAAGCCAAAGCACCCGTCAAGGTCTGACATAACGACCGCCCCCCATAGCGAGCGAGGAGCCGGGCTACTTATAGCAGCCACGGCTTTCTTTGCGAAAGGGTGGTTTGAAAGGATCACAGAACTAACTACTGATGGCAGTCATTGAGCGGATAACGCCCGGCGTACGCCTTGTTCTCATGCTGGTCCTGATGGGCTGGGTTTGGTACGCACTTGCCCCCTCCCTGGGAGGGGGCGAGTGGCTGGCTAACGTCCCCCAACGGATCCTCCATGGACAGATCTGGCGCTTGCTCACCTATCCATTTGCAGCCGGTATCTCCGCTTCTGCCCTGGTTAGCTGGGCCTGTTTTGCACCGTTTGCCTGCTCGGTGGAGCGTTCGCTGGGAAGTGTTCGATTTCGCCGCCTTTTTTGGGGTTCGACCCTGCTGGCCAGTCTTCTGGGATTGTTATTGCCAGGTGGCTCTCCGGTGCCAGGCCCATCGATCCCATTTCTGGCCACTGGCACGGCCTTTTGCCTGCTCAATTGGAGGCACACCGTGTATCTCATGATGGTAATCCCCATCAAGGTGAAGTACTTGATACCTTTGACTCTGGTGGGGATACTCACGACCCCGCCGGCTGCCTGGCTTGCGCTGTGCAGCCCATTGGCCCTGGCTTACATGATGGTCAAACACAACTGGTTGATGCAAACGGAATTGTTTTCCAAGCCCGCCAGTCGCGCGGCCGCAGGAGGGCGACGACGCAGTCGCCTCAGCGATGACTTCAATGGCCCTAAAGTTACGCCCATTCGCCCAGACTTGGCCAAGGCTCCCCTGAGCGCGGCGGAAACGCAAGTCGATCTAATTTTGGACAAGCTACGCAGCGAAGGTATGTCTTCCCTGACCGGCACCGAGAAGGAAGTTCTAGATTCCCACAGCAGGCGTCTTCGGCACGGCGATGAGCGAATGTAAATTGACTTTCCTCCATGTCGACGTGATACTCACAAGGATGGGTTTGTTTGTGGTTGACCAGGGGTGCACGCGTGGCTAGAACGCCTGCCGAAGATTCACGCATCCGACTGCTGGAAAAGCAAATTTCAGACAGCCCCAACGATCCCAAACCCTACTACGAATTGGGCCGAGTCTACTTGGCCGGCGAGGACTGGCACAACTCGCTAAGGGTCCTGGAAAAGGGGCTCTCGCTGGACCCCTCGATGAACCAGGCCGCCTTTGAATTAGGCTGTGCCTACAGTCGCCTGTCCAACTGGGATACGGCCATCCGAACCTGGGAGCGAATCGTAGACAGCGACGGGGAACTGTATCTGGATACCATCGACTATACGCGCCAAAGCTTGATTCGTGGAACTTTAGGGGCCTGGGAAAAATACGACGACTCCAAAGAAAAAAGCATCTTCAAAAGCTACAACCTGGGGATTGCCCACTTGATGCTGGGCAAAACCGAGGCGGCAATTCACTACTTCACCGAGGTTATTCAGGGCAATCCTCATTTCGAGAAAGCTCTCTATTACCGAACGCGGGCGAACCGAATGCTGGGCAAGGTCAAACTGGCCGGACCCGATCTTCAAAAGCTCCTGGAATATCGTCCCCGCGACCCTTACGGGAATTTTTTGCTGGGCCAGTGCCTGCTGGAAATGGGCCGCACCCCCCAGGCCCTCAGTTGCTTCTCCAAAGCCTTGGTGGACAAGCCTGGATATTTCAAGGCCCACCAACAGGCCGGCGAAGCCTACCTGAAGATCCAGCAATACGACCAGGCAGTGACCCACTTCAAAAAGGCCGTGAGTATCAAGCCAGGTGCCTGCGAAATCTACCTCGGCATGGGTCGCTGCTATGAAGAACAGTTCCGAATGGACGAAGCGGTCGAATGTTTCGAGAAGGCCGTGTCAATCGATCCCGAATCGAAGCAAGCCCACTTCTCGCTGGGCATGCTCTTCAAAAACCTCGGCCGTTCTCCGTCAGCCATTCGCCATCTGCAAAAGACGGTCGAACTCGACCCCAGTGAAGCAGAAGCCTACTACGTGCTGGGAGTGCTCCAGTCAGGTCTGAAAAAGTATGTGCAGGCCATCGGCCCTCTGCGCAAGTGTCTGGAACTGGCCCCTGACCACGTCTACGCCCGCTATACCCTGGGCAAAGCGTGTCTGGCGGTAGAACAGGTCGAAGAAGCCATCGAGTGCTTCCATCATGCTTTGCAGCAGAGCCCCAACGACGTAAAGACATTGACGGCTCTAGGTATGGCCCATTTCCAAAAGAAGCAACTAGATCTGGCCAAAAAGCAGTTTTCCGAAGTCCTCGAACGTAACCCGAGAGAAGCTGAAGCACACTACTACCTGGGCGCCACCATGTTCCAGCTGAACGACTATGACCGGGCTATCGAAAGTTACCAAAAAGCAGCCCAGGTGCACGGCGACAGCGCCCTAAACTTCTTCACCAGCGGTGCCGTAGCTTCATACCGTCGCCAATATGAGCAGGCCCTCGGCCTCTTCCGCAAAGCCACCGAACTCCGTCCCGACTCTGAAGCGGACATCAGTCGATTCGCCACTCTGCAACTCCTGGCCACAGTAGGCATTACCCACGCCCAAACCGGCATGGAGTTGCAGTCGTTTATCGAGCAACGCAAAGAACTTTTCAAGAGCATTGTGCGCACGCTGGCGAGTTTGCTGGACGCCCGCGATCAATACACCCGCTATCACAGTTGGCGAGTGGCTACTATTGGAGCCATGTTGGCCCGCTATATCGGTCTCCCCGACGACCAGGTGGAAGGCATTGAAATGGGAGGCCTGCTTCATGACGTCGGCAAAATTGGGATTCCTGAACATATCCTCAATAAGCCAGGCAAACTGGATGACCACGAATATGACCTGATCAAAAAGCACCCTGTAATAGGTTGGGAGGCCCTCAAGGAAGTGTCTTTCCCCTGGCCGCAGGTTATGCCCATAGTACGTTTTCACCACGAAAAGTGGAACGGCAAAGGTTATCCCGATGGACTTGCTGGCGATGACATCCCCTTCGAAGCGCAAATCATCGGCATCGCCGACTTTTTCGATGCGCTGACTACCAATCGCCCCTACCGTCGTGCTTTTAGCTATCAGGAAGCGCTCAATATCATGCGCAAAGAGTCTGGTTCCTTTTTCAACCCGGCACTGCTCGAAGAGTTTGCTGAAGTGGCCGACACCAACGAGTTTATTCTGGAACTTCCGACTCCGGCCGAAATGGACGAATCGGGCAATCACATCTTGCCCTCCATGGAAGAAAATTGGAATTCTCTGGCCGGTCGCAGCCGCGATTCGGTCAGCGACTCTTGGGGTCTTACCGCCCTACCGCATTAAGAACACCTGAGCGACAGGAAGCCCATGGAGTAGTACGAACTGATTTGCATGCGCCTCCTCTTTACTCTGCTCCTATTGGTAATAACCGTCTCGTTTTGCCAGGCTCAAGTCGGCGAAAAATATTCATTTCGAGGGGACACCTACCAACTGACGGGGGTCGTATCTGGGGGCAAGACCGTTCTGTTGCTCGATGACCCCGAGGTCAAGCGACTGATATCAGCCACTTCAGCCAGTCTCCAGATGTCCACCAGCGGCCGCACTCTCTATGTTTTCCTGCCGGGCCGGGAAAGCTCTTGGAGCGACGGCAGCGGAGTTTACACCAAGAACGGTCAGGAGTTTGAGGCCCCTGGTCAGTTCTTGTCCCAGCCCGCCTCCATGGAGCGAGCCGCCCTACTAGAAGCGCTGGGCTTACGCGCTTACACCGTGAGCGGTGGATTTCAACTGGCCAGCCTGGTCACCGACCTCAGCCCGATCGCTCCCGACTCCCTGGAATTGAAAATTGTTACCTCGGCACCGCTGAAATTTTCCACCACCGAACCAGAAAAGGGTCTCTTTCGGGTGCAACTGTCCGAAGGTGCCTGGGAGCGTCCCGAGCGGCAGTTCAGGCTGGGAGAATCGGACGTAACCGTGACCGGAGGCGACAGCCCCGCCAACCCCCTGGTGCTGGAATTCCGATTTCAGTCGTTCTGGGCGGCCCGAGTGAGACTGGGTCTGACCCGAGAGATTTTGGTGTCACCCGAACCCAGGCAATATACAGCTCCCTCCCAACCTGCCGTGCTTTCTGACATCCGCGAAACTGCCAACCCGGACGGCACCCGCGAACTGGAGTTTGTACTCGACAAGGGGGTCCAGTTTTTCTGGGCGGTCAACCCGACCCAACGAATCCTGCGCGTGGAGTTTCCTTCTACCTCAGCCACCGTAGCCACGGCCAAAGTGTTGCGCACGGCCAATTTTCCGGTCAGTCGCTACGAAGTGACCCTGGCCGAGGGCCAGGGATTTGAGTTCTTCCAAAACAGCGATCAACCCACCAGTCTGCGCCTTAAAGTGGGGCCTCAGGCCGCGCTCAAGCCCACCGAAGCGGTGGGCACGGCCACCATGAGTGGCTATATCGGTGGCAGAGGCAGCATTGCTCTCGATGCCGGCCACGGAGGCGGCGATCCTGGCTGCTGCAATCGGGCTCTGGGGGTCTATGAAAAAGATGTGACCCTGGATATCTGTCTGCGCCTGCAACAGATCCTCACCGCCCAGGGATGGCGAGTGGAAATGACCCGCACCAGCGATCGCGACGTGACCTACGCCGGATCACCCGATTTGATGGAGCTTCAGGCACGTGCCGATGTGGGCAACCGCGGTGCCACGGATCTATTTGTCAGCATCCACTGCAACGCATCCGTGTCCCCCAATGTCAGAGGCTCCTCGGTGTACTGGTGGAAACCCGAAGACCGAGCCCTGGCTGAATGCCTGGACGTGTTGGGGGAAGGCCTGGGATTTGAAGCAGACGGTCTGATCCAGAACAGCTTTGCCGTTCTCCGTCTGAGTTCAGCTCCAGCGGTCCTGGTCGAAACAGCTTTCCTCACCAACCCTACCGAGGGCAGCCTGCTGGCCACGCCGCAGGTTCGCCAGGCTATCGCCGAGCGGCTGGCCGAAGGCCTGGGCCGATACATGGCCGGCAAAGGTGGCTCTGGCGCGGGAAGGTCTTCCCGATAGCGCCAACACCGGTCCTCCGAGAAAAGAGCAAACTTCTGCTACACTGAATGGGTGATTCTCTATTTCCTTCTCGTGGTATGGCTTGCTCTACTGGCGAAAGCAGGCGCCGAAGGCCTGGAAGTTCGGCTCGACCCATTGGGTCCGTATGTCGTGCTGGTCAGCCCGAGCGCAGGTCAGCAATTCAAGCAAACCGTGATGGCAGCGCACAACCTGCATCCGCGGGCCCTCCAGCTCAGTCTAGACCCGGCCCGTCCGCAGGCGTTGCTGCCCGCCCTACGCAAACTGCGGCCACGGTATGCGATGCTGGTCATGACGCCCAGAGAAATCGACGTTGATTTTGCTTGGCGCTGGCTACAGGTTTCCATTGCGCTCGATGACGATCCGCTGGTCGATGTCCGCTGCGGCTTCGCTACAGGCGTGGACGATGTGGCAGCCAGCGCTTTGTTGGACAGAACCCGAGCCGCCAGCCGGGGAGAATTGACCTTACCCGCCATCCTGCTCGACCATTTGGGACCCAATCCTCAGGTTGCCCGGGACTCCTTCCAGGAGAGTCGCTCCAATTTTATGATCCCGGTCTTCAGCAAGAATTTCCGGCAGCGCTGCGTCAGTTACGGGGTGGGCCGCTGTTCCCATCTGGAAAGTCTTAACGGCGCAGGCCTGATTCACCTGGGGGGGCACGGAACACCCGACCGGATCGTGGACGGCCTGACCGCCCGGCAATTAAAGGGGGCAAAGTTGAGCCCCTGCGTGGTCTTCAGCGGGGCCTGTCATACAGGGGTCACGGCTGGCTGGTACGACCAAACCAGAAGGCGTCAGGTGTCGCCCGTTGACAGCTTTTGTCTTCAATTGCTGCAAAAGCCTGTGTTGGGCTACCTGGCAGCCTTGCATTCAGATCATGGCATGCCCGTTTATCAGGAGTTGGAATTTCTAGCGATGTCAGGGAACTCGCTGGGAGAAGTGATCAAGCACACTCAGGACGGCGTGATTTTGGGTTTTGGGGGCAAACTGCCCGATTTTCCCAGGTTGGACCAGAAGACCGACTGGGGGCCCAGTCAAGCGATGCTCTACGGCACTGCTTCGCGCATTCTCTTCGGCGATCCAGCCCTGGTGCCGATGAAGCCAATCGCCGCTCCGCCTTTTGAAATCTCTCGGAAGAGCGGGCTACAATTCACGGCCCGCGTCAAGAATTTCGGCCTGAGTAGTACCTTTACGGACACGTATCATTCCGACCTGACCCGGGCTCCAGCCCCCTTTAACGACAGGGCCTTGTTGAAGATCGAACTGCCCCCCAAGACCGCCTCGATAGAGCCCGAAATCCTCGGATGCCGTGGCTGGTTTACGCAGGTTCCTTACCGCCTGGTCGGTTACGCCCTGGAAAGGGAAGGATCCCGACGATACGCCCACCTGCAGATCGATGTCCCGGCTACGGGAATGTTCCAGTCCCCGTTGAGAAATCCGGGATGGGAACTGGAACTGAAAATCAAAGTAAGGTAGCCGACAGCTCGACCCCCTGCTCAAAATCGTTGGCGAAATTGCCGCCAGCCAATAAGTTGGTCACTCCGGTCGTCGAGGCGCCCCTCCAGCAAGGAGCGGCGAGGCCCGGTCGACACGAGACCAGCCCAAACTCCTATTCGGCAACTCCGCCTTGATGAGCCAGACCATGGAAGGAGACTACATTTTTCAGGGGCTCAACCACACGATCCTGGTGCAGGGCGTCGGCAGCAATCCACCCTGACATGAGAACCATGGGCATTCCTGGACCCGGGTGGGCGCTGCCACCGGCCAGGTAAAGGCCTTTATAAGCCGTTTTGTTGCTTGGCTTAAAGGCCCCCATATTGCCGTGACTGGCCAAACCATAAATAGCTCCGTCCAAAACGGCGTAGCGATCATGGATGTCCTGCGGGGTGAGATAGGCCTCACAGGCAATATTCTCTTCCAGGTCAGTCAATCCGGCGGTTCGCTTTAGCTTGTCGATCATCACCTGCCGATAACCCGGCAGCATTGTGGACCAATCCTGACCGGGACGCAGATAGGGGGTGTGAGCCAGCACATACAGAGCCTCGCCACCTTCGGGAGCGACCGCGGGGTCGGTGACCGACGGAGCGGCCAGGTACAAGGTTGGGTCAGGCGCAGGCTGTCCCTTGTGGTAGATAAAATCAAATTCTTCTTCCGGGCTCTTGGAGAAGACAAAGTCGTGATGCAGCAATTGAGGATAGCGCTTCTTGAGTCCCAAATAGAGCACCACTCCCGAGCAAGCCGGAGTGTACTTGCGCGCTTTCTCAAATTTCTGCACGGTCGGACCTGGCGGTAAAAGTTCACGGAAAGTGCGTACTGCGTCCATGTTCGAGATCACCGCGTCGGCCTCAATTCTCTCGCCATTGTCGAGCCGCACACCCCGAACCGCCATCCCGCTCAGCACAATCTCCTCCACGCGCACCCCCGTGCGAAAGGTGACTCCCAGGTCCTCAGCCAGTTGCCGCAAAGCCACGGGCACTGCTCGGGTGCCCCCGATAGGATACCAAACGCCTTCGTCGGTCTGCATGTGGGCGATGCCGCAGAGCACAGCCGGCGACTCCTCGGGCGAAGAGCCCACGTATTGCACAAAATGGTCCAGCATCTGGGCCACTCGAGCGTCTTTAATGTGGCCCCGTACCGTATTATGGACCGTCTTGCCGGGGCGGATGCGCATAAAATTGCGCCACCCGGCCACCGTCAACCAACTCTGCGGGTCGAGAATGTCCAGTAAGCCGCCCACGGGTCGCCAGAAAAAGTAACGCTGAGAAATCGCGTTGAGGGCATCCGAAACGGTGAGAAAGTTATGATAACCCTGAGCATCCCCGGCGTATGCACTAAAAGTGCGCAGGTGCTCGGCCATTCGTTCGGCGTTCTCCACCAAGTCGAGGCGGCTACCGTCATCAAAGAAACAGCGCCATTGCGGGTCCAATCGCACCAGGTTGAGACGCTTACCCACATCGATACCGGCTTCGGCAAAGATTCTCTTCAATACAGACGGGATGGTCAGGATGGTGGGGCCCATGTCAAACCGGTAACCTTGCTCCTGCAACACGGCAGCCTTGCCGCCCGTCCAGGGGTTCTTCTCCAGCACCGTGACCCGATAGCGGCGTGCGGCCAGCACTGCGGCACTGGCCAACCCGGCCAGTCCTGAACCGATGACGACAACTTGACTCATCCTTACCTCCTACACCTTGGCCAGTTGGGATTCTTCCCGCCAACTGGCGCCCAAATCACCCGTCAGGGCCCGACAGGTGATGCGAGCCGAACTATAGATGACGGGGAGCCCACTACCAGGATGGGTGCTCCCGCCCACCAAATAGACGCCATCCAGATCCTGATAACGATTCTGTGGGCGCAAAAAAAGCATCTGGTCCAGAGTATGCGCCATGCTGAACGTAGCGCCACGGTGAATTTCCATGGCCGCCCAGTCATCGGGCGTAACCTGGTGCTCCACTATCACGCGCGACTCCAAATCGTACAATCCAAGCCTGGCCATCTGTTCAAAGGCGACCTGGCGCAGGCGAGCGCCCTCCCGCTGCCAGTCAAGATTAGGATGGAGATGCGGAACGGGCACCAGGCAATAGAGGGTCGAGCAGCCTGGAGGGGCCAACGAGGGGTCGGTCATACAGGCATTCTGCAGATAGAAAGAGGGATCACGCGAAAGCCGATAGTGATCGGTAATGTCTTTCAGGTTCTGCTCATACTCGCTGGAGAAGTAGATCACGTGATGAGGCAGGTCGACACTCCCTTTCACGCCCAAATAGAGCATGTAAGTGGAACAACTATACTTGCAGCGCCCCAATTTTCGATTGTTCCAGCGTGGCCTCAATGATTCCGGCACCAAACGCAGCATGGCCCGGGCAAAGTCGGCATTGATGACCAGGGCATCGCAGGCATACTCTCCCTTGCAGGTAATCGCGCCGGTCACTTTCCGTCCGCTGAAGCGAAGTTTCTGAACCTCCTCCCCCAGGCGTATGTCAACTCCCATCTCGCGGGCGATCTCGGCCATTCGCTCGGACACCCGGCTGCAGCCCCCCGTAGGGTGGAACACGCCGTACTCGTACTCCAGAAAACTGAGAATGGAAAACAGACTGGGGCACTGAAAAGGTGACATTCCCAGATATTTGCTTTGAAAACTGAAAGAGAGCCTCACTCGGGGGTCGTGAAAGTAGCTACGCAAGTCCTGCTCCAGTGATCGATGCACCTTTACCAGGGGTAAGAGGCTGAGCATTTTCGGAGTGAACAGTTGCCGCCAACAGGAGAACTCATTTTCCAGTATGGGAGCGAAGTGCTTTAGCTTGGTGCGATTGTCCCGCAGAAAGGAGTCCACCTGTTGGGCGTCGCGCGGGCTGATCTGAGCCACCTGCTCCTTAAGCCGGGCCACGTCCGGGGTGGCGTCGATTTTGCCACCGGTGGCAAAGGCAAGTCGGTACTGCGGATCGAGTCTCTGCATGGGGATCTCCTGATAGAGGTCCCGTCCCAACGAAGCGAAAATTTCCTCGAGTATCCGCGGATAGAGAAAAAACGTGGGTCCGCGGTCAAAAGTAAATCCCTGGTCTCGCAGAGCCGAGGTGCGACCACCAACATAGTGTTGCTTTTCCAGCAGCGTGACTCGCAGGCCCGAATTGGCCAACTGAAGGGCCGTGGCCAAACCCCCCGGCCCCGCGCCGATGATAACAACGTGCTTAGACAGACAGCCTCCGCTTGATTAGCCCGGCTTCTGCACCTGTACGCTCGGGTTCCTGCCAATCAGGGCAGCTTTCCGGCACCGGTAGGGGCAAGCAGTCAATCAGCAGAAGGGGCTTGCATGACGCAGGACAAAAAACTCGCATTTATAGGCAGCGGCGTGATGGCCGAGGCGATGATCAAAGGTCTTCTTCAAAGAGAACTGATTCACCCGCACAACGTCAGTTGCTCCGATCCCCAGGCTCAAAGGCTGGAATTTTTGGCCCACCGCTACGGAGTTAACACCTCTTCAGACAACGCCAAAGCGCTGGCCGGTGCGGATGTCGGAGTTCTCTCCATCAAGCCCCAGATGTTCGCGGAAGTGGGGCCCGAACTGGCTGGCGCCTTAGAACCCTCCGCTTTGCTGCTCTCGATTATGGCCGGGGTTACCACCGGTAACATTGTACGTCGAACCAGGCACAAGCCTGTCGTCCGAGTCATGCCCAACACCCCCGCTCAGGTAGGCCTGGGTGTCAGCGTGTGGTGCTGTACCCGTCAGGTGAGCGAAAGCCAACGGGAGGTGACCACCCAGATCCTGCGAGCTCTGGGGATTGAGCACCAGGTCAAACGTGAAGAGATGCTGGACATGGCCACCGCTCTGTCTGGTTCTGCCCCCGCCTATGTCTTTCTCTTTATGGAGGCACTCATCGACGCCGGCGTTCATCTGGGTTTCAGCCGCCAGGTAGCCAAAGAACTGGTGGTCCAGACGGTCAAGGGAACCGCCGAATATGCCGCCCAAAGCGACAAGCACATCGCCGACCTGAGAAACATGGTTACCTCTCCAGGCGGCACCACCGCCGATGCCCTCTATCACCTGGAAAAGGGCGGTTTGCGCACCATGCTCTCCAAGGCCGTCCACGCCGCCTTTGTCAAATCCCAAAAGCTGAGCAAGCTCAGCGAAGAGGACTAAAATGCTCGGCTCACTGGTCTACAGTCAGTTTCTCCCCGGAAACAGCTGGCTGCACCGGCTGGATCCGCGCTGCAAACTTATGCTGCTCGGTCTCTTTACTCTGGGCCTTTTCTGGGTCCGAGAGGTACCCGGGCAACTGCTGGTGGCTCTGCTGATTGCCCTGCTTCCAGTGAGCACCGGTCTGCCCATCGGCTTGTTGGCGCCGGCCCTGCTGGGCGTCCTGCCTCTGGCCATGCTATCGATGATGTTCCAGGCCGGCTGGGGTCCCGCTCCCTACCTGGGACCGCTCAGTCTGCCTGGCATGGAGCAAGGGGGGCTACTGAGCCTACGCTTGCTTGACCTGGCCATACTGGCCCAACTCCTGGCCCTCACTACCTCACCCATCGGCATGTGCGATGCTCTCGAACAGATGCTTAAGCCTTTGGGCAAAGTCGGGCTCCCTCATCGCGACCTGGCTCTGGCCTTCACCATCGCCTGGCGCTTTATCCCGGTACTGGCCCAAGAAGGGGACCGACTGCTCAAAGCCCAAATTTCTCGGGGTGCGGCCTGGGAAGAAGGCGCGTGGCACCGGCGCCTGCTAACTCTGACTGGCCTGCTTACCCCCTTGTTGGTACGCTGCTTCCGATACGCAGAGGAGTTAGCCATTGCGCTGGAAGCCCGGGGCTACGGCCAAAACGGACAGCCCACTCGACTGCACCCCCTAAACTGGCGCTGGCTGGATGGTCAAGCCTTGCTCTGGTGCTTGAGCGGACTGGGCGGATTGGTGGCCTGGGAGCAGTGGAGATAAAACAGCGCTACGCTCTCTGGATTCAATACGACGGCAGCCTCTTTCAAGGATTCCAGCGACTCAGTCCGCGTGGGGCCCAGGCCTTTTGCCCGACCGGTAATCCCCGTCGCTGGCCGCGCCGACAAACCATTCAAGAAGAACTGGAAGTCAAGCTAAGTCTCCTTTTGAGAGAGGAAATCGTGGTCTGGGGCTCAGGGCGAACCGACGCAGGAGTGCACGCTACGGCACAGGTGATCGCTTTTGACACCGGCAGCGGCCTGGCCCCTGAGACAATTGTGAGCAACTTGAACGCCGTGCTGCCTACCGGCCTTTGCGTCACCCGTTGGAGGGCCGTGGATGCCACTTTTCATCCCCGATTTTCGGCCAGGCGTCGCACCTACCACTACTACTTGTGGCCGGACGCTCCACAAGGTAGCGCTTTCTGGAGCCATCACTGCTGGCTGCGGCCGGGCCGTCTCAACTTAGAAAATATGCGCCAGGCGTCCCTCCCGCTGCTGGGAAGTCACGACTTTAGCGCCTACACTCGCAAGCACGAAGGCCACGAAGCCCGCACCAGAAATTTGCAACAACTCAATATCCACGATCGAATTGTGTCGACCCAACTCAAGTCAGGTCCCTGGCTCCAGTTGGCCCCCTTGATCTGCTTTGAAGTTTGCGCCAACGCCTTCCTGAGACGCATGGTACGTCAACTGGTGGCCAACCTGGTCAAAGTTGGCAGCGGAGAGTGGCCTCCCGAAAGGCCTGCCGAGATCCTGCTGTCCAAAGACGCCACTCTAAGCGCCCCCCCAGCTCCACCCCACGGCCTCTTTCTGGTGGATGTAGACTACGAATAAAAAGAATGCCGCAGTCCGCGGGGACTCCGGCATTCTCGGGCGGCCTGGCTGGCTTTATTGCTGGCCGAAGCTGATACCCTGCTGGGTTACGGATGAGGCCAATACGGGGCACTTGCCGATGTTGGCGATATTGGTAATGTCCACTCCCGGCGGAATGCCGGCGATCGGTTGATTCTTCAGTCGGTCGACGATGGATCCAACCTGAACCTGGCTGATGCCCGACTGAGCCAGTGTCTGGTTGACACTGCCACCCGGCCCACCCAGATACACCTGATCGAGTGTCTGAGAGAAGGCCCGCGCCAGCGAACTCCCGTCGACTTTGCCGTCAGCGGAATCCGCTGCCAGCAGAGCTGCAACGGTATTCTTGTTGAGGTCCTTATCGAAAGCATTGGCGTTTTGCAAGGTGAACTGCAACACCGAACCGTCATTTTTTGCATTGTCAAGCCGGTCGTGGCCCCACAGGCGCAAAACTGAGTTAGCGAACTCCCCTAACCCATTATTGTTGGTAGCTTGCAGACTGAGGTCGACTTGCCGTCCGTTGGAGAAATTCATCGGCGCGTTGGCGTATTTGCCCGACAGATCCTCACCCGTCATCTGACCCATCAAGCCAAAGAACTGCTGATCCATTGCTCGACCGGTGATACCACCATACTGCTGCATCTCTTGCTGATACAACTTCTGGACCAGCGCATGCTCGGCAGGGGTAAATTTGCCCGTCGTATCGTTGAGCACATTGAAGTAGATGCTTCCATCCTGTTTGCCTTGAGCGGTGATCTGACGACCCCACAGGTGGAGGACAGCCCGACCTTCGTCGGTGAGCTGGGAAATATCGGTGCGCTCGGCGTTAGAGACCGTTTTGGAGTTGTTATTCGCAGACTGGTTCGTCCAATTGGCGAAACGAGGGTCCACAGTCGGCAGTCCGGGCTGGGGTTGAGGAAACGGCTGCGGCTGCGGGAAGGGCTGAGGATAGCCGCCGTAGGGGCCGGGATTGTAAGGTCCTGGCTGAGGGAACCCAGGCGGCGGGAAACCAGGGAAGCCGGGTTGCTGCGGGAAGCCGGGCTGCTGGGGAAATCCGGGCTGGGGGAAGCCTGGCTGGGGGAAGCCTGGCTGGCCCATCATTCCTTGATAGCCAGCTTGCAACTGAGAAAGGGCCCCAAGCACGTTGCCGAGCAGCTGTGTCAGTTGCATCAACTGGATAGGGGTGTTGGCAAATTGCTGCAGGGGTACTCCCGCAGGTGGCAGGCCGAAGCCGCCAAAACTCTGGACTCCGCCAAATTGGCCGCCGAATCCGAACTGATTTACCCCAAAAGCCATGTTGCTTTCTCCTTTGTCGACTAGACAGTAATGTTATCTGCCTATGTAGCATCTTACAAATCGAGCCTCATGAGAAGGTTGAGTTGGTTAGGTTTTCTTCCAATACTCGTTTTATTTTGGAAAGACCGGTTCTTGTTTACAGGATCGGCTTGACAGAGATTGCTCCAGAATCCTTGATTTCAAGGGCCAACACGAAGATCACGGGAGCAGCAGGAATCGTCGAGGCCATTGAGAATAATTCAATTCTTGATGGCTATCACAACCACTGCACCCCCTGAAGGAGTCACGCTCAAAGGCACACGCCACGGACTGCTCATTTGCGTCCGTGAGGACCTGGACTTCGAGTCGGTACTGCTGCAGATTTCGGAAAAGCTCGAGCAAAACTCCGGCTTTTTGGGTGGGGCTCAAATCTCGCTGGACCTGGGCTGGCGCGAAGTTTCCCCGGAAGCCTTTGGCCGACTGCTGGAGTCACTGGGGAGCGTCGAACTGGTAGGAGTGCTTAGTACTTCCCTGCAAACCCGCACTGCTGCCGAAAGCCTGGGCATCAAGGCCATCATCGGCAGGCTGGGCCTGGCTCATCACCAAGGGCGGCGACTGCGCCAGGAACAAAGGGAGAAAGCGGAAGCAGAAGCGGTTCAAGCCGAAGTCGAGACGGCCACCGTCAGCGAGCCTCCTCCGACTCCCGACGCGGAACAAGAGCAAGAAGCCACCCTGTATATCAAGAGAACCTTACGATCAGGCCAGAAGGCCGTCTACCCCGGCAATATTGTGCTGTGGGGCGACCTCAATCCCGGGGCCGAACTGGAAGCCGAAGGCGACGTGCTGGTGCTGGGCACGGTGCGCGGACGCATTCATGCCGGCTGCAACGGCAACGAACAAGCTCAAATATACTGCCAGTCCCTTCATCCCACGGTTGTGCGCATCGCCGACGGGATCTGGACCGGGGATCTCAAGGAAGCGGGACTCAAGCAATTGCCCGCCAGTGTCCGAGTCAGTTGCGCCAAAGACCAGTTACGCTTCGAAACGACGCGGTAAGGAGAACAGTCGTGAGTAATATGGGGAAAGTCATCGTCATAACCTCGGGAAAAGGAGGTGTGGGCAAAACCACCTGCACCGCCAATTTGGGATCGGGACTGGCTCAAGCAGGCAAAACGGTAGTGCTGGTCGATACCGACATCGGCCTGCGCAACCTGGACCTGGTGCTGGGTCTGGAGAATCGCATCGTTTTTGACCTGGTCGATGTGATCGACGGCAAGTGCCGCAGCTTCCGTCAGGCCCTGATTCGCGATAAACGCTTTGAGAATCTGCAGGTGCTGGCCTCGGCTCAGTCGCGCGATAAAGACGCCGTCAAGCCGGAGCAAATGAAGGCCCTCTGCGGTGAACTCCGGCAGGCCTTTGACTACGTGCTGCTCGACTGTCCGGCCGGCATCGAAATGGGCTTCAAGAACGCCATTGCCGGAGCCGACGAAGCCATCGTGGTCACCAACCCCGAGGTCAGCGCTGTGCGCGACGCGGACCGCATCGTGGGCCTGCTCGAAGCGGCCGACATCAAGCCCATTCACCTGCTGCTCAACCGCTTTAAGCCCAACGTGGCCCAGCGGGGTCAGATGCTGTCGGTGGAAGACGTGCAGGACATCCTCAACCTGCAACTGATCGGCATGGTCCCCGAGGACGAGCGAGTGGTGCACAGTTCCAACAAAGGCGAACCGGCCGTGCTCGATGGTAAAAGCAAAGCAGGGCTGGCTTACCGCCAGGTGGTTCAGCGCCTGCTAGACCCTGGCGCACCGGCCTGGGCCCCCGAACAACCTGGCTTAATGAGCAAAATTCGCCGGATGTTTACGGTAAATCTGGGCAGCCAGCCCAATTAGGAGGACAGGTGGAGTTCTTAGTGCGATTACCCTTTCTCCAGTGGCTTTTTGGGAGTCGACCCAAAGAAGATTCCCGGCAGGCCGCGCGCAACCGCTTAAAAAGCGCCCTGGTGGGCGACCGCTGCAGTGTGGCGCCTGGCCTGAACGAATCGATCCGCAAGGAAGTGATGGATATTCTGGGCCGCTACATGGAGATCGATCCCACCACGCTGCAACTGCGCCTTGAGCCCAGTGGCGAAGGGATGCGCTGGAGCGCCGACATCAAGGTGGTGCGAGTGCATCGCCAGGCCCACCTGCCCGAGCAGGCCCTGGTGGATCCTGCCCAGCGCAAAAAGCGCCCCAAGCGAATTTTGCGGGGAGCGCGCTGGCGCCGGTCCCAAGAAGACACTCCTTCGGTGGAAGAGAAGAGCGCCTGACTTGCCGGCGCGATTCGGTGGGGGCGAACCGTCGCCAGCCTTAACCAACTGGCTAAGTCAAGAGCGCCTGGGTGAGGCCCACGTAAACCTGTGGGTCTCGCGACCAGGCGATCCCCCCGACGAGCTGCCTCCCGGGCCCTGGGTAGTGGTAGCCGAGTCGGCCATGGATGAAGCCCAAAAGCAGCGCTGGTTGGCGTGTCTGGACGAGGAAAGCAGCCTGCTGGCTCCCTGGACGCCGGCCACCCTGAGGCCGGCCCTGCGCCGCGAGCTGCTGGACTCCAATGCGCTGGCTCGCCTCTATTCCCAAGGCGGCAGAGCACTGGCCGACCACATGGTGCGGAACTTTCTGCAGCATAGCCCCGGCCTGCTCCAAATGGCTCAGGCCGACTGGCAGACAGGCGATTCCGACAGCGCTCATCGGCGTCTGCTGCGCCTGCGCGAGCTGGCCGGCGGTGTGGGCGCCAGCGACCTTCAGGAATTACTCGATCAGGCCACTCCCGACTGGGACAAACTAACACGCGAATTAGAGGCCGCCCGACGGGTGCTCGATCAACAACACCGCCAGGACCGCACCGTCTAGCAGCGCAGCCGCCCCCAGGCGGCGTCTCCGGTCAACGCAGTGGTGGTGAAGTAAAGGCGCATTCTAGGGGGGCTTACGCCCCTCCCCCTAGCGCCGCGTCCGGTTAATTCGTCCCCACCGGTGAACGGGACAAATACCTGATTCTGGCCAGGACACCCAGCCCCCTCAGGTGTCCTGCCGGT
>JADMJV010000074.1 GCA_018780265.1 bacterium | reverse complement strand
GCCTCAGCGGTACTATGGGGAGGTCCGCCACCCTGCGCTCTTCCCACCTCGCTTCCCACCTCGCTTCGCTCGTCGCTCGCTCGGCAGTACCGTGTCTGCCTAAGCATCACGGAAACGCAGGGCTTCCCAGGTTCCTGGGGATCCCGTTTGTATACGTGCCACGTTCTCCGACCCCGGCCGGCTCAACGGACGATGCCATTTAGTCCGTCAAGTGTTGCCTTCCGCGAAGCCCAACGCGTCGGCCCATTGCCACAAGGAATTATTTCGGGGCTCCGTCTCACGGCCCATATACTCGCTGTCTACGCTTCGTCGGTCGGATTACTCCGGTGCAACGCAAGACTCGCTTCCGGGCGGCCTGGCCGGCCTTACCCGGGCGGGGTTGATTACCCGCAGGGTTCCAAATAGAGTTTCAGTTGTTTACATCCTCTCTAACCAGGCTTATCCGGGCATAAATTGCCTACCGGCTCAAGCGTCCATCTTTGCGTTTAGGAGTGAGCTTAGCCCTTTAGAAGACAGGGCCCAGGTCTTTCTCCTGGCACTCGCGACGGCGCCGCAGATGGTCCACCGAGTCTTCGCTCATCTGCGACGGGTCGACATATACTCTTCCGTCCTTTTGCATGAACATGATGCGCTCGGACAGGTAGACGGCCACAGCGTCTTCGCGTTCGGCGAGAATGTCCATCACGACGTCCAACATCAGATTGGTATCGTCCTGGGAGAAGCTGTGCACACCCACGTCGAGACTGAAGCTGCCGGTGCGGATTCCGGTGCGAGGTTCGATAGAATCGATCATCTCCTCGGCGTCCTCGCAGTCCAGCATGAGATGAACGCGACCGACCCAATATTGGTCGGGAAATTCGGGGTCAGGCTTGACTCCGGCCAGGGCCATGATCTGCTCACGCACGGTGGCTGGCTGCACGGATTCGACGAAATAGAGCTCATAAAAATACGACGACATTCAGCACCTCACGGATAGATATGCTCGACTTCGCCGAGCCGAATCGTAATGACCTCTTGCATTCCGCGCACCGGACGGGCCAGCAACTGTTGGCGCACTTCGGCGGCGGTGAACGGGCTGCCGTCTAGATTGACCACCGCACGGCTGGTTTGTCCCTTCTTGAACTTCTTGGACAAGGTCTTGCGGATTTGATCGGGGTTATTGCTGGTAGGAGCGTAGTGGTCAAAGATTTTGGCCTCCATCTCGTAGTCGGGATTCTTTTCACCCAAGATTTCGGACTGCTGCCGGTGTCTGATCTCGTAGAGATTGGCTCCCCTACGGAGCATCTGGCACGCGACAGTGTGCCGA
>JADMJV010000068.1:240605-289789 GCA_018780265.1 bacterium | reverse complement strand
CTTTCATCCCCTTTCTCTTAGCTAGAGGCCGGGGTGTGAAAGCTGACCCATGAACCACCCTCAGAGGGCAGTTCGTGGTACTAGCTCAAATCGATTATCCAGTTGTCAAAGACGAGTCGGCACAGCGCCGACCGGGCCGCGAATCTTTCGTGGCCGGGTTAGGAGAGTAGCACGGGAGTCACAGACTGTCAACAGGTCTGTTTCTCGGAAGGAACCCCACCCGGGCCTGCGAAATCGCAGTCCTCTTAAGCCCCCCGGACGGAGCCCTTATGGACAAGCCTAAATTTACGGACGAAATTTCATCCACTTTCCGAGAGTTCATTCTCCTGCCCCGCCGCACGGGACCGCAGCAGTCCCTACAACAAGTGGACCTGGGCACACGCCTGACCCACGACCTGCGCCTCAACATTCCCTTTATGAGTGCCGCCATGGAAGCCGTTTCCGGAGACCGCTTGGGAATCGCCCTTGCTCAGCACGGCGGCATGGCGGTAATTCCCGCTGGAAACGTGTCTCCTCAGGACCAACTGGACATGGTCAAGGCCGTCAAGCGCTTCAAAGCCGGCTTCGTGGAACACGTCATCACCGTATCTGACGACATGCCCATCCAAAAAGTGATCGACCTGGAGAGACAGCACGGCTACTCTACTTTTCCCGTCGTCGACAAAAATAGCAAGTTAGTAGGGCTGCTGACCGAGAAAAAATACAACCCCTGGAAAGATTCTGAATTGCTCGTGCGGGAGCGAATGCTACCGCTAGAAACCCTGGTAGTCGGCCGCCACGGCATGACTTTGAGCGACGCCAACCGGCAGATCTTTGAATCCGGCATCGGGGTGCTGCCCGTCGTCGACGAGGAAGGAAAACTTCGTTCGGTCGTCTTCTTCAGCGACATCAGGCGATCTCATCAATACCCGGATGGAGTCGTCGACTCCCAAAAAAGGCTGCGTGTCGCTGGCGCCATCTCCACTCACCCGGAAGACGAAGAGAGGGCCCGAAATCTGGTGGCCGAGGGAGTAGACGTGCTGGTGGTAGACGCCTCCGACGGCTTTTCCGAATACATGAGTTCAACCTTGCAGCGCCTCAGAAAGCTGGGAGTCCCTATCATCGCCGGCAACGTGGTAGACCAGGACGGTTTTGACTACCTGGTCGAAAACGGTGCCGAAGCGATCAAGGTCGGCATCGGCTCCGGCTCCATCTGCACCACCCGAAGAGTCAAAGCCATCGGGCGTGGACAGGCTACGGCTGTGCACCAGGTGGCCCTTGCTCGCGACCGCCACTTCAAGAAAACCGGTCGCTACGTGCCGGTCATCAGCGACGGTGGCATCGAATCGAGCGGCGACATGTCGGTCGCCCTGGCCCTGGGCGCCGACGTTTTAATGATGGGCAAATACTTTGCCGGATTTGAAGAGAGCCCAACCGCCACCTTTATGAAGCGCCTACCGGTGCTTTTCTCTGGCCAGATGGCCGAAGTGGAAGTTACCGTAAAGCCCTACTGGGGTGAAGCATCGCCTCGAGCCAAAAACGTGAGACGTTACCAACAGGACGATCCTCGTAGCTTTGTGATCGAAGGCGAAGAGGGATATCTGCTCTACAAGGGCAGCCTGCACAAAGGACTGCCCCGCGAGTTGATGGCCATTCGAGGCACACTCTCCTCTTGCGGCTGCTCCACTCTGAGCGAGTTCTACGAAAACGTCCAGGTTGAGCGACAAACATTAGAAGCGGTTCGCGAAGGCGGAACCAGCATTTTCCGAGTCTAAGGAGCGAACATGTCACGACCCAGCGTATTGATAGCCGGAGCCCAATTTGGCGACGAGGGCAAAGGGAAAATTGTCGACCTCTTGGTCCAGAAAGGCGACCTGGATGTCGTCGTCCGCTTCAACGGTGGGGCCAATGCCGGCCACACAATCGTACTTGACGACGGCAAGTATCCCCTGCACCTCATCCCCTCCGGCATCCTCCACGAGGAAACCATCAACATTATTGCGGCCGGAGTGGTGGTTGACCCACTCTTTCTGGTCAAGGAGATCGAAAACCTTAAAACCCGCAACATCAGTTGCAAGAACCTGTATATTTCTGACCGTGCCCACATGGTGATGCCCTGGCACCGCGCCCTGGACGCCCATCAGGGGGGCCGCCTGGGCACCACCGCCAAGGGCATCGGCCCCTGCTACGAGGACCGGGCCGGACGGCGAGGCCTGCGCATCGGCGATCTGATCGACGAAGGCGGCAACATCGACCGCGAGCACTTTAGTCGGCGAGTGCGAGAGGTTTGCTCCGAGAAAAACACCCTCTTTGAGAAAGTCCACGGACTGGCGCCCCTGGACCCGGAAGCGATCATCCAGGATTTTTTCGCAGCCGCTGAAGTATTCCGCCTCAAAGTCCGCGACACCGGAGCCCTGATCGCTCAGCTCCTAAGAGATGGCAAGAGCTTCCTTTACGAGGGAGCCCAGGGCTCACTGCTCGATGTGGATTGGGGAACTTATCCCTACGTAACCTCGTCAAGCGTAGGCCTGGCCGGCTGCTATGTGGGCACGGGCAACTGCGTGTTACCTGATCACCGAATGGGGGTCGTCAAGGCCTACGGAACCCGTGTTGGCGAGGGCCCTTTCCCTGCCGAACTGGGAGACTACGAGCGCGTCAAAGAGCAAGACAAGGTCGCCCCTGGCACCAGCCTCCCCCCTCTAAGCGACGAGCAAAAGCAAGACGCACTGGCCGGCGATGAATACTGGATGGGCCGCTGGCTGCGCAGCGTTGGCGCAGAGTATGGAACCACCACCGGCCGCCCCCGCCGCTGTGGTTGGCTGGACGTGGTGGCGGTGCGCCAGGCAGTGCGAATGTCCGGGCTCAATCGACTGGCTCTGACCAAACTTGACGTCCTCGACGGAATCCCCAAGCTCAGGGTATGCGTTGCCTACGAATACCAGGGACAGCGCATCACCGATTTCCCAGCCCGGGTCCACCACCTGGACGACTACCAGCCCATCTACGAAGACCTGGAAGGGTGGGAGAGGTTGGGCAACGCGACCCAGTTTGAGCAACTGCCGGCCACGGCTCAGGCTTACGTGCTGAAACTGGAGGAATGGATCGGGGTGCCCATCACCATCGTATCCATCGGCAGTCATCGCACCCACAGCCTGTGGCGGTAGTTTAGAGGCGGGGGCGGTTGGGCAAACCCAAAAAAACTCGCCCCGAGGAGCCCCTGTGAGTCAAGCAACCGCCACCATTGTAGATAGAGTTGAGCGTGCCTCGAAAGCCACCACCGACTACCTTTTCTCGCAGCAGAGAGAAGACGGACACTGGTGTGCCGAGTTGCAGGGTGATACTCTGCTCGAATCGGAATACGTCATTCTACACAGCTTCTTAGGGGTCGCCCCCAGCCATCCCAAAATCCAGGCCCTGTGTCGCTACCTTTGGAAAGAGCGAGTTCCCGGGGTGGGGTGGGTCCAGTATCCCGGTGGAACCATCGAAGTTTCCGGCTCGGTCAAAGCCTATCTGGCCCTGAAGTTCGCCGGCTACCCCACCGACTCGCCAGAGATGAGCGAGGCCCGCGAGCTGATTCTGAGGGCTGGCGGGGTAGACGCCTGCAACTCCTTCACCAAATTTTATCTGGCCATGGTGGGGCAGTACGACTGGCGCGACTGTCCGGCCGTTCCTCCAGAACTGTTTATGGCGCCCCACTGGCTCTACTTCAACATATACTCGATGTCGGAGTGGTCCCGCGTTATCGTCACTCCCCTATCGCTGATCTTCTCTAAGAAGCCAGTCCACAAAATGCCCGTGAACATCGACGAACTCTACCTCGATGGTCGCCGAGGCCAAAGACCATCGGCCGGTTTCAGCAAAAAGCTTTTCAGTTGGAAAAATTTCTGGACCGTGGTCAACAAATTGCTGTGGGTCCATGAATCGCTGCCGTGGAAGCCACTTCGGGCCATTTCCAAAGCCCGCGCCGAACGCTGGATGGTGGAACGCATCGAAGGCAGCGACGGTCTGGGCGCAATCTTCCCGCCCATCGTCAACTCCATCATCGCCTTCCTGTGCCAGGGTTACACCCAGGACCACCCCCACATCGTCCGGGCAATGAAGGAACTGGAGAACCTGGAGATCTGGGAAGGCGATACCCTGCGCGTTCAGCCCTGCAAAAGCCCGGTCTGGGATACCGTCATCAGTATGATCGCATTGCAGGAAGCAGGGGTGGCCGCCGATCATCCCGGTCTCCTCAAAGCCGCCGACTGGGTAATGCAAAAGCAATCCTTCAAAGTTGGCGACTGGAAAGTCTTCACCCCTCATGCCGATCCTGGCGGTTGGTCGTTCTTTTACAACGAGCCCTGGCATCCCGACAACGACGACACGACCTATGCTCTAACCGCACTGGCTCGGGTGCAACACCCGGACGTCGCACGTCACGGCCATTCGGTGCGGCAAGGCTTGCAGTGGTTGCTGGCCATGCAAAACAGCGACGGCTCTTGGAGTTCGTACGACCGTAACAACAATCGAGTCGGCCTGGAATTTATGCCTTTCGCCGACCACAACGCCATGATCGACCCGGGCACGGCAGACATCACCGCTCGAGTGGTCGAGACGCTCAGCCACTTCGGTTATACCCCGGACTCAAATCGCATCCGAAGAGCCCTGGACTTCGTCTATGCACGACAGGAATCGGACGGTTCCTACTGGGGCCGTTGGGGCGTAAACTACATTTACGGCACCTGGCAGGTACTCAAGGGCCTGGCCTCCATGGGAGTGTCTGCCCAGCACCCCACCGTTGCAGCCGCTGTGGAGTGGCTGAAGTCTGTGCAAAAACCCGACGGAGGCTGGGGCGAAACGGTGGGCTCCTACGAGGACCCCAATCTCAAATCGGTGGGTGAAAGTACGCCCTCACAAACGGCCTGGGCACTGATGGGCCTGCTCTCCGGCGGGGAATCCCCCGAGTGTGAAGCGGTCGCCAAGGGCTTTGAGTATCTCACTTCTACCCAAAAAGAGGACGGGTCGTGGGATGAACATTGGTGGACAGGCACCGGCTTTCCCAAAGTCTTCTACCTGCGCTACCACTACTACAAAATCTATTTTCCCCTATTTGCCTTCGGGATGTACCTGCAAAAACAAGGACGCCTGAGCAGGCCCGCCGTTCACGTCCCGATGCGTCCTCGAGCCTGACTTGCAAATCCTGGTCACCGGTGGGGGTGGTTTTGTGGGCAGCCACCTGGTGCGACTGTTACTTTCCAAGGGCCATCGGGTGCGCGTGCTGGCTCGGTCCGCCCAAAGCACGACCATTCTTGACGGACTTCAAGTCGAAGTGGTGGCCGGCGACTTAACCGACAGGCCTTCCCTACTTGCCGCCGTGGAAGGGTGCCAGCGGGTATTTCACTGTGCCGCTGACTACCGCCTGTGGTCACGCAACTATCGCGAGCTTTACCGCAACAATGTCGACGGCACCGACAACCTCTTGCGGGCATGCAAGGACCGAGGAGTGGCCCAGGTCGTCTATACCAGTTCGGTAGCCGCCATTGGCATACCGGGGGGCGGAAAACCTGGGGACGAGCAAACTCCTGTCTGCCTGGATGACATGATCGGTCACTACAAGCGGTCCAAATTTCTGGCTCAGCAAGTGGCCCAACAGTATGCCCGGCGGGGCTATCCCGTCTTCATCGTCAACCCCTCCACACCGGTGGGATCGCATGACTGGAAACCCACGGCCACCGGCAAGATTATCGTCGACTTTCTGAATGGCCGGATGCCAGCCTTTGTTGACACCGGTCTCAATCTGGTGGCGGTTGAAGACGTGGCCCTGGGCCATTGGCTGGCCGTCGAAAAGGGAGAACCTGGACGACTTTACATTCTGGGCAATCAAAATCTCACCCTCCGACAGATCCTGGAGATTCTCGCCCAACTAAGCCGACGGCCACCCCCAAAAGTGCAGTTGCCTTATGGTCTGGTCTACGCACTGGCCTGGGTAGAGAACCTCATCTCGGCCGGACTGCTGAATCAAGAGCCAAAAATCCCCCTTGAGGGAGTCAAAATGGCCCGCAAGAAGATGTGGTTTTGCAGCGATCGTGCCCAAAAAGAACTCGGCTTTAAGCCCACCTCGGTGGAGCAGGCTCTGAGCCGCGCCATCGACTGGTACCATAGCCAAGGGTATGTCCAGTGAAGTCGGTCGGGATCCTGGTAGCCATGTGGGAAGAACTCAACCCCCTGCGCAAACACTGGAAGCTGGAATGGACGGGGCCCGGAGATTTCTTTTGCGGCAAGTGGGCCGGTTTGAGAGTGCAGGTGGCCCTGAGTGGGGTGGGGCCCCGTCGAGCTCGAGCGGCAACGCAGCTGTTATTGAAGCATGGCCAGCCCGACCTACTGATCAGCCTCGGCTACTCAGGCGCACTCAAGGCCGACCTGCAAGCGGGCGACTGCTTGCTGGCTCACTCGATTGAAACCCCGCAGGGTCACCTCTTCTACTCCCACCCCTTTACCAGCCTGGAGAACCACGCCGCCCGGTGGCGCCCGTCCAGGCTGCTCAGCGTGACCAGACTGGCCCCCACTCCAGAAAGCAAAGGCCTGCTGGCGGGGCAACATCCCGAAGCCGACGCCGTCGATATGGAAAGTTCGGTGCTGGCCGAAGCCGCTCAACAGGCCCGACTACCCTGGCGGGCCATGCGCGTAATCATCGATCCAATGCACAGCGCCTTGCCCATCAATTTCTCAAACTGCGTCAACGATCGCGGCCAGACTGCAGCGGCCAAACTGGTCCGCGAAATCGCCTTTAACCCCCACAAAATTCCTGCCCTGATGCAGTTCTCTGCTTTTGAAAGCAAGGCTCGTCGACAACTTGTGCAATGCAGCAGCACTCTGCTGGAGGTGATTTCACCGTGGTAATACTCTGGATACTTTTACTCTTTGCCGTAGGCTACCAGTGGGCCACCTACGCCCTGGTGGAGCGCTTTCGCAAACACGAACTGGAACCGCCCGCCCCATTTCGACCCGACTATCCGGTGACCCACCTGAAGACCATTCATGGTCGCCAACCTCGCTCCGAATCGAACTGGCGCAGCTATATCGACCAGGACTACCGAGGGAAGAGCGAGGTGGTCTTCACGGTGGGAAAGATCGGCGATCCAGCCGCTGACCTGGCACGTGAAATCGCTTCCCAAGATGAGCGGGTCAAGGTGATCGAAGGAGACGCCTCGGGGCTGGGCACCAACCCCAAAGTATCGAGCATGATTCAAGGGTATCCTCATTGCACCATGCCGTTTCTGCTCTCCACCGACTCGGACATGCACGCCCCCCCCCACTACATGGACAAGTTGATGGCCGGTTTCGCCGATCCGGAAGTCGGCATGGTCACCTGTCTCTACTGCATTCAGCGCGTCAATTCCCCGGCGCTGGCCATGGAGGCCCTCTCCGTGCTGGACTTTTCCACCTCGGTCCTGGTAGCCCGCGCCATCGAGGGGATGAGCTTTGGCCTGGGGGCCAACATGGCTTTTCGTCGCGAAGTGCTGGAGCAAATCGGAGCCTTTGATGTGCTCGGAGACTACCTGGCCGAAGACTATCAGTTGGGAAATCGGGTCACCAAGGCTGGCTGGAAAGTAAAACTGGCGGGCCTGGTGGTCGAAGACGTGCTACCCGGAATGCGCCTCAAGGAGTATTTGCTACACCAGTTGCGCTGGATGCGCACCTACCGAATCTCACGACCGGCCGGGCATTTCGCCTTCATTGTCACTCAGGGTACTCTGTGGACCACTCTCCTGCTGCTCTGCCAGGGCTGGTGCTTGAGCAGCATCCTGGCCCTGATCTTGTGGTGGCGCGTTCGAATCAGCTGTACTGCTCACAACTGGGCTGTCTTTGGAGCCACTCAGGTCAAGCGCTGGATCCCCTGGCTCATCCTCAAGGATTACTTCTACCTCGGACTGTGGGCCCTCAGTCTGGTCGGCGATCGGGTCCGCTGGGGCCCCCGCGAATTGCAGCTCTTTCCCGACGGACGGATGCGCCTGGTGCGCCGCCTCGACGGCTGAAACCGTGTACTGATAAACCATCTCGTAGCCCCAACTAAAGAGCCGCTCGCTAGCGGATTGTTGCTCCAGAAGTGGATGATCCGACTCCCAGCCCACCGAAATCCAGCGGCTACCCGGTTGCAGTTGCTCGACCAGGGCCAACAACTTCGCTCGAGTTTCTCCTTCAAAGATGGACCCCGCGATATACACAACATCTGCCTGGAAAACTTCGACCAGGGTGAAGTCCTCCATCCAAAACTCGGTCTCCCTTTCCAGGGACAGGCGGCGGCGGATTTTTTCGGCAAAGCGAATATAGGTGGGCAGCAACTCAACGCCGATGGCCCGGGCGTGGAAGGCCAAAGCGGCCGTAAAAACCATTTTTCCACGACCACACCCCATATCCAGGAAGGTCTCGCCTGGCTGCAGCCTGGCCTGTTGAAGAATCTCCAAAGCCGTAAAGTACGGCGTTTCGCCAAAGCGAAAATCGCCAAACGGTCTCTCGCTCAGAGGTCGACCCTGCAACCAGATATCCAGGGGCAGAAAACGAAGAAGATAGTAAACCCACAGCAGCAACTCTACCTTCCACAAATCAGGAACCCCGAGAAGCGCCTTGGCTTCCCGGGGTCCTAAAAAGAAGATATCGAGAGCTTCGCGAACTCCGGAACGCGCCAAGCTACTTGCCGCTAAAGTGCCAGTAGGCCATTTGAGCCATACCTTTGATGCTCTTAGAGGCCGCCTCCACGGCACTGTACTCAAATCCAGAATGCATCTTGCAGTTGGCACAACGGCGGTCCTGACGAGTTTCCCAATAGTCCCAGTTCATCTCATTCCAGAAGGTATGGAAGTCTTCAAAGAATTTCTCGCCAATCAGGTAGCAAGGGCCTTTCCAGCCCATCGGCGTGTAATTTACCGTGGACCAGGGTGAGCAGCGCAGCTCGATCAGGCCGGCGGCGAACTCCAGGAAGGTAGGGGTTGCCGTCAACCGATAGCGATACGCCAGGTCACGCACGCGCTTGAATTTTTCGTGAATCTGAGCCTGGGTCATGAAGACGTCGTTGGTAACGCTCTCATAATGGTAGCCCGGGCTGATCAGCAGGCCATCCACCTTAATGCTGGCCAACAGTTCGCAAAGCGCCTCGACTTCGTCCATGTCGGTCTGCTTATAAACGGTGGTATTGGTCAGGGTGATGTAACCCCGCTTCTTGGACTCTTTAATCATCTCCAGGGCCGTATCAAAGACGCCTTCGCGGTCGCAAACAAAGTCGTGAGTCTGCTTCATGCCGTCCAGATGGACATTGACGAAGAGTTGCTTGTGCGGAGGCACGATGTCAAACAATTTCTTGTCCATCACCAGAGCATTGGTGCACAGGATGATGTGTTTGCCCATATCGATGAGACCCTGCACGAGCTCCGGCAGTTCGGGATAGAGCAAGGGCTCTCCGCCACACAGCGAGACGGTGGGTGCTTCGGCGACACGAGCCGCATCCAGGCATTTTTCGACCGACAGGCGGTCTTTCAGCTTGCCGGTGTGTCGCTCCGTCGAGCAGCCGATACAGGCCAGGTTGCAGGTGTAGAGCGGCTCTAGCATCAGCACGGTGGGGTAACGCTTGCGACCCTTGGCCCGCTGACCCACCATATGCTTGGCATTGTTCATTACAAAGTCTAAAGGAAACCGCATCAAACCCTCACCGCTTGAAAATCTTTACTATCGCGCTGAGTTAGTGTCTCGGCGCCAATATCCCTCGTCAGTTCCCCGAAAAAAAGATCTGCCAAACCTAAAGAAAAAAACCGGGCTTGGGCCCGGTTTGCGACTGGATATCTTGAGAACAGAGGGAGCTACTGGAGGCTCACTGAGGAGCCTTGCGTAGCATAACAGCCCGCAAAAAAATGGCGGAGAATTTCTTCTTCCGTTTGTTAACTTTTCCAAAAAGAGTCCGGCGGAGGGGCTCGGCCCGCGAGTGAGGAAGGGTTGCCCACCTTGAAACAAGGCGGAGGCTCAATGGCTAAGCGCAATCGCTTGAAAGTAACCGATCTCGATGGACCTACCGGGGAAGTTCGCACTTCACCGGCCAAAAATGGGGGAAGTGCGTGTCCCAGTCTCAATGACTGGGCCGATCTCACTTTGCCTGCCCCGGGCAGCCCGGAGGAAGATGCTCGCTTTCAAGAGCTGTATGCCAAGATGCCGGAGTTGTGGCGCAATCTGAGTGGCGACGGACATATCCCCCAGACGGTGGTGGTGATTCCGTCCATGACTTTGGACCCCGAGGAGTTGCAAAAACTTAAGGGCGCCCAGCACTACGAAGAGCGCCTGCTCTTTCTACTGATCCTCCTCAGTCTGCCAAAAACCCGCGTCATTTTTGTGACCTCAGAGCCGATCCACCCCTTTATTATCGACTATTATCTGCAGTTGCTCCCGGGCATCCCCTTCTCGCACGCACGTGCGCGCCTGGAGATGTTTGCCGTGTACGACACCTCTCCCAAGTCGTTGACCCAGAAAATTCTCGAACGCCCCACTCTGTTGCGACGAATCCGCAAGGCCATCGGCACCGCCCAAAACAGCCATATGACCGTCTTCAACGTGACCCATTGGGAGAAGAGTCTGTCAGTGGCGCTAGGCATCCCCTTGCTGGGGCCCGACCCCAAGCATCTGGCTTATGGTTCCAAAAGCGGTTGCCGCAAACTCTTTCGTCAGGCCGGCATCCCCCTGGCCGACGGCTTTGAGGATCTGAAGAACGAAGACGACATTGTCGAATCGATTTACAAGCTGAAAAAGCTGCGTCCTGCCATGAAGCGTGTGGTCATCAAGATCAATGACGGCTTTTCGGGAGACGGCAATGCCATCTTACCCCTGGGCGCGATCGCCGAGTGGAGCAACAAGAAAAGTTGTCTCAAGACTCTGCGCGAAATGGTGCGCACCCAGGCTCGCTTCCAGGCTCCGGGCATGGAGTGGAACAGTTACCTGCGCAAGTTCGAACAGATGCAAGGCATCGTCGAAGAGTTTATCGAGGGAGACGACAAAGCCTCCCCCAGCGTGCAGATGCGCATTACCCCTCTGGGGGAAGCCCAGATTATCTCCACCCATGACCAGGTGCTGGGTGGCCCCGACGGACAGGTTTTCATAGGCTGCAGCTTTCCGGCTCTACGTAGCTATCAACCCCAACTTCACGAAGCCGGCCTCACTATCGGCGAGCACCTGGCCAAAGCGGGCGTGGTGGGTCGACTATCGATCGATTTTTTGTGCGTGCCAATCGCCGACGACGGTTGGGAACTGTTTGCTGTCGAGATCAATTTGCGCAAGGGAGGCACCACTCACCCTTTCCGAACCCTGCAGTTCTTGACCGGTGGTCGCTACAGTCCGGAAACAGGACTGTTTCAGTCAGGCACAGGCAATCCTAAATACTACTTTGCTTCCGACAACCTGGAGTCTGAAAAATACAAGGGTCTGCTGCCCGAGGATCTGATCGATATCACCACCTTCAACGGCCTGCACTACAACTCGTCTTCCAACACCGGTGTGGTATTTCACATGATTGGAGCGCTCTCCCAGTTTGGCAAACTGGGAGTGACCTGCGTAGGGGACAGCCCCGAGGAGGCCAAATCGCTCTACCAACAGACCATCGACATTCTCGACAAAGCCGTAGACGAAGTCGACTGGATCGTATAGAAGTGCCTGTCGTCTAAGAAAGGCGGACAATGAATGACTATGGTTAGTGAATTACCAGAAACTCCCGTTTTCTCGGGAAAAATCAGCACCGAACTAGAGGAAGACCTCAAAGTCTCTGGACTTATGGGTCCCTTTCTGGACGTATCCAGTCCTCGTTTCATCAAATTTCTGCTACAGCCAAAGCTGATCATGCGCAGCGATTGGCTTTTTGACCCACAAACCGAGGTCAACCAACACGAAGTCCGAGCTTACGTTCTTAGAGCCCCGCATGACTTCGACAAAGCGGGGATTTTACAGCAACTGATTATCGACCGAATTCAGCGTAAGGCCAGCCTGATCACCCAGGGTAACACTCTGCGTCAGTCCATCGAGGTGGACTTGAGATCATTCGAAGTGCTGTCGAATACAGTCGCTCGGCGCCAGCAACCTTGAAGTTCACCGGTCGCTGTGAAGCACAACGCTGAGAGGCGCGACGCTGAAGTTCTGAACTTCGTCACCACGTCGGAGTCCTACACCATCTTTGTCCATCCCGATATACGCCTGGATGTGGCGCGCTGCCAAAACAAGCACGTTCCCGAGCATCAGGCGGGCTACCTCTGGATTCAGGCCTTGCAAGGTCACTTTGTGCTCCATCAGTGCCTGGCCACCGGCAAGCCTGGTCCCTGGAAGGTCATATTTGAGATCGCTCCCATTCACTTCAGTAGCAGTTTCTATTCCTGGGTCGATGACGAATTTGAACGGTTATTGGCCCGCTGGGAAGAACTGCCCCCTCTGCCTGAACAAAAAGGGTCGTCGGAGCCGTTGGATAACACCCCCGACGGGGAATGAGGAAAACGTGGTTCCAACAGGTTGTTATTAGACGATTTTTTCACGGAATACTGGCCGCGCGAGGAGACTCTGGAAGAAGTCTGGGGATGGGTGCTGGGCCGCACCCACGGCCATCTGCATCTGGCGGGCCCGGCCGGTTGTGGGAAAAGTTGGTTGGTGCGAGGCCTGGCTGTGGGCGCCCAAGAACGCGGTGCTCTGCCTCTATACCTGGAAAAAAGCCACGATGAGAGCTTCACCTCGCTGATCTGGCGACTGGTCGATTCAACTGAGTTTATGCTCGACATCGACGGAGAAAGTCTGCGCCTGGTGGTCTCCCAGGCACTTTACGAAAAGAGCCCTCCCGAAGCCTTGCTGGCCATCATGACCTGGCTCACCCAGGAGGTTGACGGCAGCTTTCTGATCCTCTTCGATGGCTTCGACGAAGCAGCCGAATTGGCTGAACTGCCGCCCTGGCGCGATTTTCCTAAGGGCGTGTACCTGATCAGCAGCGGGCGAGCCCGCCACCCCGGCGACCAACTGGTGTTAAAGCCCGAACACGGCCGCAATCTGTCCGAACTGGAAGCCCACCTGCACAAACACCTTCCCGCGGAGCAGCAAGAGGAGGTAGCCCAAATCCTTGCTCTGACCCAGGGTAATTGGCGCTGGGCATACTACTACACTCTTTTGCTCAAACTGGGAGTTAAGCCGCTACCTCAGCCAAATCTCATTTTTGAGGCCCTCTTAGAGGCCCTCTCCAAAAAACATGGTCCCGAACTCTTTCGCACGATACACCTCGAAGTGCTGTTGCTGCTGGCAGTGGCCCAGGTGCCAGCCAGCCTCGAATTACTCAAAGCCTGGGGCCTACCACCCGACCAACTCGGTTTTGCGCTTTTCGAGTTGCGCGATCTCATGTCCAGCGACGGCGAGGGTTCCCAATACGACGCCCTCTTCACCGGCGAGCACTACTCGCTGCGTTCTCCCGACTTACGTGCTTATCTGCTGGATAATCCCGCCTGGCGGGACCGGGTCTCCGATTGCCATCGCAGGGCTGTGGCCACGGCTCTGGAGCGGCGGCCTGTGGTCAGCAGCGGCGATATGCCCCAGGATGCCGACTTCTACGCTCGTGCCTTCGCTCAATACCACCTGCACGAGAGCGGCCGCCTGGGAGACCTCAACCGGCTGATGCAGGACCCTGACACCGTCGAACATTGCTGGAGTCTTGGTCGAGTCGCCCGCGAACAAGGTTATGAAGAAATTGGACTTCAGCTATTTCTGGTAGCGGGCCAAATATTGGAAAGCCAGAGGACCCATCGCTCCAAGCGCAGCCTGGCCCAACTTGTAGAAATATATGCGGATTGTTGTCACGCTCTCACCAATCAGGGTCGCTACTCGGATGGAGCCCACTTTGGAGAACAGGCACTGGAAATTCTCCGCCCCATGCTCAGCCAGGACAATAACGATCCCCTGGAGGCCTTGTTGACCCATTGCCTGCTCTGCCTGGCCGACCCCTACCTGTATATGGGATACGTGCAAAGGGCTTATCCCCTCTATGCGGAGGCTTTTGAGCGCAGCAGCAAAGAACAGGGTCCTGAGCAGGCCAAGGCCATTCACGCCTTGCGCGGCCTGGCCCGCTCGGCTCGTGCCTTGGGCAAAACCCAAGAGTCTCTACGTCACGGCCTGGAGGCCCTGGAGTTAGCCCGAAAGCTCACCCGGGAAGAGGGGGAGGAGTGGGCTCAGTATCTTTTCGAACTCCTGATGGAGCAGTCCGAAACCATGCGCACCGTACGCGAAACCATGACCGAACCGCCCGGCCCGTTAGAATTGATGGGTATGCGCTGGGAAAGTCTGCGCCTGCTGCGCGAGGCCGAAGAACAGTACCACCGATTCCAGTGGCCGGGCGATCAAGAACTGGTCTTTCTCTACCTGGAGCAGAGCATGGCCCTGTTCGATCTGGAGAAGTGGGCCGAAGCCGAGGAGCGCCTGAGCAAGGCCATCGAGGTGATCAACACTCTCCCCGCCGGGGATTCACACCCGGCCGACCTGGCCTCGCTGGAGTTTTTGAGAAGCCACGCCCTGGCCCTAATGAATCGAATTGGAGAAGCCTCCGGATCGCTGGCAAATCTGCTCACCCCTGAATTGATGGCTGAAATGGACATCTCCGAGCAGGCCCTGGTGCTCTTCTTTCGAGCCAAAATCCTCAGCCACCAGGGCCTGCTTCGTCAGGCTGAGACCGCCCTGGAGGATTCGATTGCCGCCTACCAGCAAGCCATCGGACTGGGTGCGGAGGACCTGTTTTTGGAGCAACTCAGCGCCAAAATCTACCTGGCCCGAGTGACCGCCCGCCGAGGTAGGCTGGAAGAGGCCCTCGACCTCTGCCACGAGTGCTATCATCAACTGCTGGACCTGGACAACGAAGAGGGTCCACCTTCGCTGGAAGTCGCCGATGTAAGCGAACTGGAAGCCTGGATCTTTCAGTCCTTGGGGCGCTGGCAGGAGGGCCTGCTGGCCTGCGACCGGGCCTTTGACGCCCTGGAGCATATCCGCGGTACCGAATCGGAGGCGGATGTGGAGACGGAGCACAGCCTGAATCTCATCACTCGAGCCCTTAACCTCTCGGGCCTGCACCGCCATCACGAAGCCGTGCAGCTGGCCGATCAGGCGGTGGAAATGGAGCAGCGACGAGCTCAAGAAGGTTATGAGCAGGCCAACATGTGGTGCGCTATTCACCGCCTCAATCTGGCCAAGCTTTGCCGGCAGGCCAACCTCCCCGGCAAAGCCGTGACCGTTGCCAGGCAAGCCTTTAGCGACCTCAGCGGGCTGCCGGCCAATCAGCAAAATCACCTGGGTTTGCATCTGGCAGCGGTGCAAATGGAGATCGCCCTGGCCCTGATCCAGCTGGAACAGTGGAATCAGGTCCGCGATCCTCTACAGCAGGCGTGCGCGCTTTACGAGAACGAAATGTGGCAGGGCAAAGAATACCTGGTCGCCGTACTGCTGGATTGTCAGCGCAATTGGCTCGATTTTTGCAGACTTTCCTCCAACTCAGACTGGCAAGATCGATCTTGCTGGAAGCTGTTCTTCGAAGGTTGGACACGCTGGCAGGCCCATATCAAAGAAGAGGCTGACAACGTCTTTTTGATCCACGCTCAAGAGCGATTGAAGGGTTGGGTCCATTCCTTGCCAGACAGCCTCCAGCAAGAGTGGAACGCGGCTGCGCCGCCCGGGCTGCGCATAGAGACCCCGATCTAGCAAGAGGAACCGAGAAGGGAAGCAGGAAACAGGAGCCGCTATGAGATTTGATACCACCGCTCAGAAAACATGCTACGAGAAGATCCTCCCTTTGATGAGGGAGATGTTCGGCGACTTCGCCGGACAACGACAGGAGATCCCCGAATTTGGAGTATTGGTAGGTTCGGCCTTTGCCCAAACGGCCATCTACCCATTTGGCGAGGAAGAAAGCGTCATTTCCACCCGTGCCTACGTGGTGACTGGCGCCGAACTCACCGCTGACCTGATGCACTTCTTGCTGCGCGAGAACGACCGTATGACCTTCGGGGCCTTCGGTATCGACGAGGAAGGCGACATCTTCTTTGAACACAGCATCCTGGGTTCTACCTGCGACCCTGAGGAGTTGCGCTCGTCTGTAAGTTCGGTGGTACTGATCGCCGACGAATATGACGATTTAATTGTAGAAAAGTGGGGTGGTCAACGGGCCATCGACCGGGTCAGACACTCTGAACCGACCCCCAGCCCATTAACCAAATCCTGATCAAGCTTGACACAACACCCATGCGGTGATAGTGTCGGGAAACATTTTTTCTGGTGCATTGCGAGGTTCCTTATGTACGCGGTAGTTGAAACTGGCGGAAAGCAATATAAAGTGGCGGCGGGCCAAATTGTTCGAGTGGAAAAGCTCGAGGGCGATAAAGGCAGCGACGTCGTTCTGGACAAGATCCTCATGGTGGCTGGCGACGGCAAAGTCCAACTGGGTGCTCCCTACCTGAACGGCGCGACCATCGAAGCCAAAATTGTGGAGCAACACCGCAGTCGCAAGGTGACTCACTTTCACTACAAACCCAAGAAGAGCATTCGTATCAAGCGTGGCCACCGCCAGCCATACACAGCCCTGCGCATCGACGCCATCAAGGCTTAGGCGTAGGACCGGCGAGGTTTTGCAAAACGGGTGAAGCCCGTTTTTTGCTTTTATGGTGGAGGTCGCCTGGCAGGAAGACAACGACGGTCTGATTTGGAGCCTGCACTGCTCAGGCCATGCAGGCTTTGACCACGATCTTGACCTCGTTTGCGCGGCGGTGTCCGCCCTCACGGGAGCCCTGGGCCTGGGATTCAGCCGGGTACTCACCCTTCCGGTAGAGTTGCAGGCTGGGGACGGTTCCTTCCTGCTCCAATTGCATCCCCGCCAACCCGACCACGCCGAGTTCAATTCGGCCCAGGTGCTATTGCGCACCACTGTGTTGGCTTTGTCAGAGATGATTCAACATTATCCAGGCTTCATTCGACGCAAGCCGGGGGAAGAAAGTCCTTATGAGTGAACCCGACAACGAATCTGCCCCAAAGCTACCAGCGCCGCCCCCTGCCGCCAATCCGTACACTCCCGGCAAGTTATTCGGAGTAGCCGTGGTTGGGGCCGGCTGCTCGCTATTTCTGTATTACCTGTTTCAGCAACTTGAACCCGACCAAAAGCGCCGCATCCGGGGCACGGCCGTGCGCGGAGTCAAGGACCAGGTGCGAGGCTGGGTCAGCCGGGACGACTCCACGGGGGAAGCCTGAACTACGTGACAGTGGGACGATTGGTGGCCATTTCTGTGCTGGTGGCCATTTCTGATCAACTGAGCAAGTGGTTCGTATGGACCCATTTTCGCCTGGGCGAGAGCCGGCCGGCCCTGGGCACGATCTTCTCCTGGACCTACTGCCACAATACTGGCGGCGCTTTCAGTATTTTGGCCGGGTCTCGCTGGTTCTTTTTACTGGCCGGCACCCTGATCAGCCTGTTCCTTATCCACTCCCTGCCCAAAGCAGCCAAGGGCCACCCCGCTCCCGCTCTGGCTCACGCCCTGATTCTGGGAGGGGCTATCGGAAACATGATCGACCGAGCTCTCTATGGCTATGTCGTCGACTTCATCGACTTTCACTGGTGGCCGGTCTTCAATCTGGCCGATTCGGCCATCACAGTAGGCATAACCCTGCTGGCCATCAGCATTTTGCTGGGCAAGGACGATCAGGCACCCAGGTGATTGATCATCTCAACGGTGGGTAGCACCGCGCTCAGCACAATAAAGCCTACCACCACGCCCATAACGCACATGATGACAGGCTCGACCAGACTCATGAACTGATCGATGGAGTGATCCACTTCTTCTTCATAAAACCTGGCTGCATACTGAACCATCTCGGCCATCTGAGCGCTCTCTTCGCCGGCTGACAGCAGGTGCAGACACGAACTGGGCAACACTTCGTACAAAGCCAGGGCCTCGGTCACGGTAGAACCGTCGCGCAACTCATCGCCGGCTTTCTCCAGGCGACCGGCAAACTCCAGATTGGAGGCCACCGATTCGCAGCGCTTGAGGGCGTTCATGATGGGCAGGCCCGTTTCGATCATGGTGGCCAGCGCAAAGAGAACACGCGCGACGGCGATCTGACCGATGAATTTGCCGAACAGAGGAATCTTCAAAACGAGGCGGTCGACCCGATAGGCCCAGGCGGCTTTGCTCCGGCGAGCCCGACTCCAGGCAGGCCGGAACCAACTCCAGAAAAGGACCCCAAGCAGTGACAAAACCACCGAGGGCCAAACCAGGTGACGCGAAGCCAACAGCATACGGGTGGGCAAGGGGAGAGTCAACGAGAAGCTCTTGAACAGCGGAATCATCGTGGGCAACACATACTGCAAAAAGATGCCCACGGCGGCCATGGACACGGCTACCAGAAAGGCCGGGTAGACCAGCGCCGACTGCAACCGTTTGGCCAGACGCACCTGTTTCTCCAGCAGGTCAGCCAACTTCTCAAGCGTCTCATCGATATGGCTGCTGGTCTCTCCCAACTCGACCAGCCCCAGGTAAACCTCGGAGAAGACGGCTGGATGTTGAGCCAGAGCGTTGGACAGTCGAAATCCCGACGAGATCTTGGTGGCCACATCGTCGATAATCTTGCCCAGCAGTCCGGTGGTGGACTCTGCAAAAAAATTGAGGGCCTGATGAATGGGCAATCCAGCCCCGATCATCACGGAAAACTGGCGAGTAAAGGTGGACACCTCCTCCATGGAGATATTGGGCTCCCGTCGAAAAAACTTCTTTGCTTTAGCCGGCTTGGCTTTGACCGGTGGAGCAACGACGGTCGGCTCCCTTCGAGGAGTCGGGGTGGGCACATAACGCGGCGGGGCCGGTGGCGATGGCGGAGGTGGGGGTGGAGGCGGAGTGGCCTGGCCTCGATTGGAACCGGTCAGCAAACTGGCCGTGGCCTTTAAGGCGGCGATGGCCTCGTCATCGAGGCGTTTGGGCGCTCGTATTGGCTCAAACGGGGCCTCCTCCACGGGCTGAGGTGCCTCAACGAACTCAATAGGAACAGGCAAATATTTTAATTCAATCGCCTTCGGTCTGGCGACCACTGGCTCGGGCTCGGGCTCAGGCTCAAACTGGAAAGTGTCTTCCGTGTTCGGCACCCTGGCCAGTTCGGCTTCCACCATCTCGGCAGGGAGCGCCACCATTTTCGGTATAGAGTGAGCCTGGGGTCGAGGTAAACGCTTCTTTTCCGGTGCTGCTGGAGGGGGTTCCGGGGAGACCGCATCGGCAATCTCAACTTCCACTTCCACCGCACCCGCCAAGAAAGTGTCCTCCACACTTTGCCCCTGAGGTTGTGTGGGGGCGTAGAGTTCCTCTACGGTCTCGGTTTCGACAGCCAGGGCCAGGGGGGCCGCCAGGCTCACAGCGGCCCGTGGCGTCGTTTCTACAGGTGCCTCAAAGGCCCAAATAGCCTCCACGCTCTCCACAGCGGGGGCGATTTCGACCGGCTCGGGGGCCGGCGCAGGCTCCTCCACCACCGGAGCCTCGACCTCCGGGACCTCCACCACCGGCGGCAGCACAGGTTGGGGTGTCTCGGCCAGAGTCCGCTTCCACCTCGGCGTAAAGCCCGCCTTGGGAGGCGGCGCAGGTGCTTCTTGAGGCGGTCGTTCACTCCGTTCCCGCCATTTCGGTTGAAAGCTTTTAGCCGGGGCCGGATTTTGGGGCTCTAAGGGGGCTTCCGGAGAAGGGCTGGGCGCGGCTGTACGCCGCCAACGTGCCTGAAATCCGGGCTTATCTTGGGGCTGACTGGATGGGTGTTCCCGCTGCTGTTGCTGAACTTCCTTAGCCGTGGCCAGATCATCGGCGTGCTGACGCCAACGAGGCTGAAACTTTTTGCTCTGCGCCTCGGGCTGAGGCTGCAGATTGGGATGCACGCCCCCGCCCATGGCGGCCGCGGGGTCGACGGGAGGTGTCTCAACCGGCTGGCTTTCGGTCGTGTTTTTCCGCCATCGCGGAACAAAGGAAGAACGACCCTTGGACTGAGCGTCGTCCCCGGGCTTGCCACTCCCAGACTTGTGACCATCATCCGCCGCCAATAGCTACCTCCGGTTCCCTTTCGCAGTCAAGTCCAAGTGGCCTTCTGCGAGCAGGAGCCCCAGACTCCGTGGTGTAGCACGAGGTCTGTGCTGGTGCTTGCTCTTATCCCGCTGCTCTTTGGCTACTTACTGGCTGTTCAGGGGTTGAATCAGCGACGCTGGTTGATGCGCCTGGCCCTGGGTCTATCCCTGGCCACGGCGTTCACCCTCTTGCCGCTCAACGCGCTGATGCGCTTCACTCAACTGGGCCTGACCCCATCCTTACATCTGATTCTGACCGGCCAGGCTATACTCAGTCTGCTCCTGTGGCGACGGCCGCGCTCGCCGGGGCAGTGGGATTCGGCCCAGGCCTGGGCGCTTCTACCCACTTTGCTGATCTACTTTTCCAGCCTGGCCTACCGACTGATGTCCACCGACGATGATTTTTACGTGCACGCCCCGGTGCAGGGCATGCTGAGCCGAGGCATGTTTCCCCCTTACAATCCTTTCTTCATCGAAATCCCCCTCAACGGCCACTACGGGCGCGACCTGTTGCTGGGCGGTGTGGCAGCCATGCTGGGAATCACCGTGATCATGGTCGAGGTGCTCAGTACCGCCCTCTGGCAAGCGGCTACCTACGCCCTATTATGGGGTGCCCTGAACCACCAGGAAAAAGCTTCTTGGAAAGACCATCTGGCCCCCCTGCTGGTCTTCTTTGGAGTTAACTGCGGACTCAACAGTGGACTCAATTTCTTGCCCCTCAACAACAATCCCATCGCCTACATGTATGTGGCCACCTGCCTGTGGTTTTTTCTGCACCACCGCAGCCATCCAACGCTGATAGTAGGCCTGCTCTGGGGATTTACCCTGGGTGGGTTGGCCATTGTCTACGAGACTCATTTTGGCCTGGCCGTACTGGCCACAGCCTGCACAAGCTTACTTTTGCGGCCCTCCCTCAAGTTTTTCGGGCAACTCCTGGTGCCGGCACTGCTGGCCGCCGCCCTGGCGCTGACCCAGGGAGGTCCGCTGACCCATCTGGCCCAGCGCAAGAAAGAAGCTCCCAAACTGTCTCAGGGCATGCAAAACCAGAGTCAGGTGGTCAGCCTGAAGGTCCCCAAGCCCGAACTGTTTCAAATCAAGCTCTACAGCGACAACAACGCCCAGGCCCGTCTTTCCCTCTTTTACCAGCATTTCGCACCGGCCAGTTGGCGCAAACTTCGGCCAGACGCAGGCTACACGCCGATCTGGAAATGGGAATTTCTAAAACTCCACTTTCTACCCGTCTACCTGGCCCCCCTGACGGGATGGTTTTTACTGCGACGCCAACATCCGGCCGGTCTGTGGCTGTGGTTCTTCGGCCTCTGGGCCTTCCTGACGCCTGCCCTGGTCAACTTTGGGCCCGTCTATGAATCCGAATATATGCGCTGGGAATTCGCCGCGGCCATGGCCTGGGCGGCCTGTCTGGGCCTGGTCTGCAGCCTGTCCCCAAAACCCAAACTCTGGCAACTGGCTGTCGCTCTTTGCTTATTGCCGGCAGTTCCCACCGCCAGTGCCCAAATTCAGGCTCTGGCTACCTGGCCTGGCCCCAAGATCTGGTTATTGTGGCCCCCCACCAGTGCGGCCTGGTTAGACCTGCAGGGCGACCCCGAATTTCGTCCCACGGACGTAGAAATGGCCGCTCGACTGCGCACTCTATCGCGCCCCTACGACCGGATCCTGGTGGATTCCGACCAGGAGAATCACAAGACCCTGGTCTACGAATCCACGCTCACGGGTCTGAGCGGCGTGCGCTGCGTGGGCCACAGCTTCCCGCTCGATGAAGAGGAGATCGGCCTGCCCCCCTATCGTCAGTCGCCGGCCACCGGGGGCTTCTGGCACCTGCCCAACCTGGATTCGTTAAAGCAGTTGCAAGTCCAATGGGTGCTGCGCCGGGTGGCCCCGGGCACGCCTCCCCTGGAGGGCCTGCCCAAACCGCTGATCTTTACAGACGCCGTCCTCGAAAGGCAACTCTACGACCTGCGTGATCTAAAGCAAGACACACGCAACTATCAGCCCGGCCCCTCCCGGCCCATCCAGGCCACCGTCAGCGGGCCCCAATCGGCACGAGCCTGCCGCGTCTACCCGGCCCGCCTGACCCTGACCGGCACACCCCCGCCCTGGCTGGCCTTGGTCTCTCCCCACGACCAGCAGTTGGACCCACGCAACTGGCTATGGAACCCACCCGGCGCCACGCTCAATCTGATGGCCCCAACCAACAGTCTACGCCAGGATCTGCAACTCTACGGTCAAGACCAAACGGGGATTTTCGCCATCGGCCAGGCTCGCCTGCCCATCCAGGTGGACTACAACCAGCGCGTAAGTCAGCTTAAGCCCACCTTCTCTCCCCTGGCAGCCGCCCTGCCCAACCAGGTGATTGCCGTGGACGTTCATTTCGAGATGGGCCCCCTGCAAAACGAGCCTGACAATCGCTGGCTGGTGAGTCTGGAGTTCGTGCCCCAGGCCAATCAGGAGCGGGTCGACTCGGCTCAGGGTCCACGCGCTCGACTGCAACGCAAAGCTCCTGACTCCCAGGGAAACCTGAGCGTGGTCGGTCAGGTGCCTGCCAAAACAGGCCCCTATCAGGTCAACCTGGTGATCGAAGCCGATGGCAAAAACTACTTGCGTTGGAGCGTGGGCCCTATCGAGGTGGTGCCATGAGGTGGTGGCCCGTCCTGCTCGTCTATCTGACCCAGCTGGGCCAGTTGCAAATGCAGCCTGGCTGGCTGATCGACCACCCCGGCTGGCCCTGGCAGGCCAGCCTGATCGGTCTGGCACTGTTGCGCAGCCTACCGTGGGCCTTGCTGTGCTGGCAGCTCAAACGCCTCAACATCCCCACTTTGCCCGCCAACACGGCCCTCTGTCTGGCCCTCTGGTGGGGCGGGTTTGCCGAGCCTTTCCAACGGTCATCCTGGCCAGTGGCCCTGTTCCAACTCTTCACGGTTGCCCTCTGGGTAGCCCGCCCTCATCCGGCCCTGATCCTGCTGGCGGCCGCCTTCTGGCCCTGGCACACACTGCCCTCATGGCAGCTGCTGGTGTGCCTGGGCGCCTGGAAAATGGCCCCCTCAGACTCCCCCTGGCGCCCCTTGCTGCTCATGCAGATGGCCTTGAGACTGCTGGGCGCCCCTGCTCTCCCCCTCGAATGGCTGGCCCTGGGCGCACTCTGGGGGGGCTCCCAGGGGCGCATCCAGCTGTGGCTGCTGTGCCTGCTCAGCCTGGGAGCCTGGGAGCGCACCCTCAACAAGTGCCTGCTGATCCCTTTGCAAGAATGCCATCTGTCGCTGGCCAATTTGGCCTGGCCGGCCTCGCTGCCCGGCTGGGCCGCCACTCGCGGAGTGGCCTTCGGGGTAACCCCTGCCGATCTTGAGTTGGCGCGCTCGGTGGCCAGCCAGCCTCCCGTGTTGATTCACTCTCCCCTCCCCTTGAACAGACTGCAACCGCGTCTCACCCAGCGCATTCTGCAGCGACTGAGCGGCCGTCCCGATTTGGGCTTTCCGCCCAGCGGCGAAAGCTGGGTCAGTCATAATCTGTCCCTGGGAAGCTGCAACACCCCGGTGCGAATGCGCGGCGGCGACCAGCTGACCTTGCCGGATCCCGCCACGGGATCTGGCCAGGTCAGCTGGAAACCGCTGCAGGCGGTGGGTCCGGGCAGCTGGGTCGAAGTCGCAGTGACTGGCTCACCAGCCACCCTCATGGAAGAGCCCCTGGCGCTGACCCTGACACCGGGAAGGCACCAATTGCAGCTGCCCGTCGACACCACCCAGGTGCGCGTCAAGGGGCTGGCCCAGCACTCTTTAGACCTCGACACCGCCCTGAAAAACTTAAAAATGGTGGGCTGCCAGGGCCCCCCCAACCTTACCAGCAACAGCCTGATTTCGGCCAACGTGACTCTGCGTCTGGAGGGTGCTCAGTCGCTGTGGGTGCCCTACCTGGGAGCGCAGCTCAGCCGCGCCGACCTGCCCGAAGGTTGGCGCGAAACCTCGCCCCTCACGCCCGTCGACCGCTTGATCGAGCCCGCTCAACGGGTCACTCTGCCCTGCTACCTGGAAGTTCCCGAGATGGGCGCCGCCTTCGAATGCGACATCTACTGGCTGGCCCCCCAAAGGCGACAGCATCTATTGGGACGGGCCCGCTTTACCTGCCGGCCGCGCTTTCCCGCCAGGCTATGAGGGCCACTCGCGCTGCTGATTTTTGCGCAGCTTATTGAGAATGGACTGCTCCAGATCGATACCGCTGATACTGGCCAACTGCATCAGATACAAGGCTACATCGGCCAATTCATCGCCCAGTGCCTCCGGGTCAGCCACTTCTCCCCACTGAAAGTGCTCGAGCACCTCGCTGGCTTCTAAGACCAACGAGATGGCCAGATTGCGCGGCACCTGGGGGCGCGGAGTGGATTCGGAATAGAAGCCTTTGGAGGCCACAAACCGGTGCATCTCCTCGGTCAGCTCTTGAAGAGTCACGGCCGCTTTCCGCTGCGCAGTTCGGCAACCACCCGCGGGCAGCCGTAGAGCTTTTCCAGCAACTCCAACACGACCGGAGAATGCACCGAAATGTGGCGAGCCTGAAGGTCGGTATAGAGAAAATTGCGCGACAAACCGTGACGATTGCGGTCAAAGTTCACCCCCACCACCTCGCCCTGTCGATTGACCACCGGGCTGCCGGAATTGCCCCCAATGGTGTCGGCTGTGCTGACAAAATCGTAGGCCATGTTGAGATTGAGTCGTTTTTGTCCGTCCCACCAGCGCTTGGGCAACCGAAAGGGCTCCTCATTCTGATGCTGGCGGGCACAGGCGAAAGCCTCCCCCAAAGTGGTGGCAAAGGGAAGAGTGCGTCCGCCTTCGCGGTAGCCGCCGACCTTTCCATAGGAGAGCCGCAGCGTAAAGGTGGCATCGGGAGCCAGGTCCTTCCCTTGCAGCGCAAATTGCGAGCGGGCGATGCTGGCATAGGCACTCAGTTCCGGCTCCATCACTTCGAGCTCGTAGCGTCGGCGCAGCTTCCGCGAGGCCTCGTCGATGGCCAGCGCGAGATCGATCAGGGGGTCTCCCTGTGCCTTCAGTTCCGCCGAGCTCAAATCACGATAGCGCTTGCGCGCCGCCACCCGACCCAGCGAGCTGCCCGACACCAGTTCGTGAGCCCGCGCTTCGGGACTCTTACCCTGAAGCAGCTGTTGCACGGTGGGATGAGTGGCGCCCAAAGTTTCGGCCGCAAAACCGAGAGACGCCGTCAATTCGGCCGTTTCCAAATCGGGGTAGATGTCGGCCGAGGAAAGCACTTCCTGCCACAGCGAGTCCAGGTTGGAGTCGCGGTATTCGCGCAGACGGTCGCCGTTAGCCTTGTCTTTCTCCTGGCTCCAACGGGCCAGGTGACGAGCAAACTCAAAGAGAGTCCCCTGCAGCGCTAAGTGTTGCTCGAACAGGTAATACTCCTTTTCGTAGCCGCCCAGCTGAGTCTGAGCCTTGACAATGTTATCCCAGGCAGGCCCGGATTCCTGACTCCAGCGCCCATCCTGGGCCACCGCCTGACGATGAGCCTGTTCGCGCTGCCGCTTGGTGCCCATCAGGTCCTGATCGAGCAAGCCAAAATGTTGCCCCGAATAGGCCTTGCGGGCGTTGGCCACCCCGTAAAGCTCGGCCTGAGCCTGGCGACGCTGTTCTGGGCCCCTTTGAGAATAGAGACGCAGGGCCATCTCCTGGCTGCGCAGAGCAGCCAGTCGGAAAGGCAGCGTCTGGTCGCGCAGGTGCTCCAGTCGCGCCAGCGTTTCCAGGCGGTTGGTGCGCCCCGGATGTCCGCTCACAAAAACCAGATCACCGGGCTTGACTCCTTGAGCATTCCACTTCAGGTAGGGGTTGCCATTCAGCGGCTTGCCGTTTTCGTACACCCGAAACAGGCAGACATCAAAATCGTAGCGTGGGTATTCGAAGTTATCAGCGTCGCCGCCAAAGAAAGCGGCTCCCTGCTCGGGAGCCATCACCAGGCGAACGTCGGTATACTTTTTGTAGCGGTAAAGGTGATAGGCTCCACCCAGATAGAGCGTGACCACGTCGCAGCGCAGGCCGGACTTTTCCGACTCGCTCTTTTCCAACCCGGAGATGAAGCTGCGCCGAGCATTGGCAGCCTGCTCCCCGGTCGATCCCGCCTTCACGCTTGCCTCTACCTGAGCGGTTATGTCTTCAATGGATTGCAGCACGTTCAGTTCAAGGTCAGGACAAGGGGCTTCGTCCTTAAGGCTACGCGCTACAAAGCCCTGTTGCACCAGGTCCCGTCCCGGTTTGCTCAGCTTCTGCAGCGAATCGGAGCCAATGTGATGGTTGGTGACCACCAACCCGTCCTGACTGACAAATGCTCCGGAGCCGCCATTGTTAAAGCGCACACTGCTTTTCATAAGATGATCAAGCCACTCCGGCTTGAGATCGAAGTTGTAGTCGCGCTGCAATTTCTCTTTGGGGGGCTGATTCAATAGCCACATGCCTTCGTCGGCCACCACCCCCTGGGCCAACAGGCCAGCCAAAAGCAACCCGCGCCAATTAATCACGGGCGGCTGTGCCCTGGAATTTGCTGGACAATTCGATCAACTCCACATCGTAGCCGTCCGGGTCTTTGACAAAGGCCAGGCGGGTACCGCTGCCAAAAACCTTGGGGGGCACCTTGGCGGCGGCTCCACATTCGAGACAATGCTGGTAGGATTTCTCCAGATCCTCGACACCGATGGCCAGATGACCATAGGCTTCGCCCAAAGAATATTCTTTGCGATCCCAGTTGTGGGTCAATTCCAAAACCGAGCCCTCGCTCTCCTCGCAATAGCCCAGGAAGGCCAGCGTAAAGCGACCCGATTCATAGTCCTTACGCCGTAAAAGGCGCATGCCCAGGGCTTTCTCGTAAAAGGCGATCGACTTTTCCAGGTCGACCACTCGCAACATTGTGTGAAGTAAACGCATGGCGCACACTTCTTAGCCGACAATGTGAATCCTATCCGCGCTCGTTCTTGAAGCTGGCCTGCAACAACTGCTTGAGATATCTACCCAGCACGTCCAGTTGGCGGTCACTCAAATCGCGAAACTCCAGGCCGATGAGACGAACCGTGCCATCTCTTTTGATTTGCTTAGGGTAGGCCAACACCCGCAAGATGGGCAGGCCTTCGGGAGGGACAAACTCCATTTCGGTAGGTTCGCCCATGGGCAGTTCGTAGTTACTCTCGAGCAACATACCGCCCACGCCCAAATTGTAGACTCGGCCGGTCACTTCGCGATTCACCTGACGAGACATATATTTGGCGTCCAAAAAACAGTCAGCTCGTACAAAACGACGATTGGTAAAAATCGACTTGGGCTTAAAACCCAACTCTTTGAGCAGCAGCTTGACCCAGGATTGGCCCATTTCTTCTTTCTTGGTGGTAAAAATTAAGCCCACGTAGCGAGCAAACGTTTTATCCGTGGCCTTGATCCAGAGCACCTTGCCTTCGACCGGGGCAGCGGTATTGCCCACTCCCTCACTGGGCGGCGAAAGGGTGACCTTGTCGCCCACCTTGAGCTTCTCGCCGGTGCGCATTTTTAGGCCCTGCAGCCCTATGTCAACCACGGTTGCCTTAAATTTCTTGTCTCTGTGATTCCCCTTGACCTCATAGGAACAACGCATCCTGATCAGCTTGCGCCGCTCCTGAAATCCGCCATCCATCTCGGCTTGAGTGCTCTTGGTAGCAAAAAGACTCTTAAATCCGGCCATCAAACCCTGAAACACAAACGCTCCTCCACTCCGATGTTTCGCTCCAGATGGGCTTCACTCCCCCAGGCCGTCGGGCCAGACGCAACACCAATCTGCCCCAGGCCCACCCCATGGCCATCCCGGCCTTGATCCGCCTCCAGCCGCGACCGTGAGACCAGTCGGTATAAGCCTGCATCAAGGCCAACTCGCGACCGCTGGGAGGCCACAGGTGAAAGCGCGGACCACGATTGGTAAAAACGGCTTGAGGATAGGTCATGGCCAGCAAACCCTCGGCGCCTCGGGTGACCCCAAATCCCGACAACCCCCGACCCCCAAAAGGGGCTCGCGGGTCGGCCGTGGGAGCGATGATATCGTTGACCGTCACAAATCCACTGCGGCAGTGTGGCAGCACCTGATCCACCCAGTTGGGCCCGCCAAACAGGCTGATACCCAGGCCGTGGCGCTCTTGCCCCAACCATTCAGTCAACTGAGTAAAGTCTTGGTACCGGGTGACCGGCACGTCGACCTCCTGGCCCAGGGGGAGGGCCGACCAGACCCGTTTCGGACACATACAGGTGTTGCCGTGATTGAGCTGGCGACTCCAGTTCAAGGCGCCCAAGGCCACGGCCACGTCGGCGTCAGGCCCCAACACCACCAGGTCGTGTCCAGACAGTTCGGCAATCGTGGGAACGGGCTTCTGAGCGCACACGGGCAGTAACTTTTGGCCGGTTTCCAGCGAGCCCGTCAGCACCACCAGGTCGGCCCCTGCCTCCAGGCTGGCGTAGACCGCCTGAGTGTCGCTCTCCAAAAGCTCCAGCGAGGCGCCAGGTAGACCGCAATCGTGGAGCAAGCGCACCAGTCGCCGCATAGGCGCCTCGGCACCTCGCTGAGGCTTGATCATCACCGTATTGCCGGCTACAACCGCCTGCAGCGCCTGCACGCCCGGCAAAAAGAGAGGATAGTTGCCTGGACCCACCACCAGCACCTTGCCGTGGGGACGACGGTGGATGACCAGCTTGTGACCCAGCATCCAGGCCGGTGCATCCCGCCACGAAGGCGCCTGAGGGCGCAATACCTGAGCGCCCCTCTTTTCCAACCAGCGCATGGCGTCCAACAAGGGGAGTATTTCCGAAACCAGCGCCTGAAACGGGTCCACCTGGCGCAACTCGGCCAACTCTTCCATCCAGACACCGCGTTGTTCTACGATGCGCGCACGCACCAGGGGCAAATTGAGCATGGCCGCGCGTTCGCGTCCGAGGAAAGGGGCACCTTGGATGGCAGAGAAAGAACGTCGCGTGTGGCTTGACGAGAGTCCCATTATTCGCAGATCCATCGAAACCGGAGCCTTTCCCGAACAGATTTGGGAGGCTTTGACCGAGACCGAGCTGCTGGGCCATTGGTTGGCCGACACCGCCAGCGGTTGGCCGGCCGTGGGTGGGACATTGTCATTGACCTGGGAACGCTTCAGCATGACCATCGACTACAAAGTAGCCGAGGTCAAAGTGTGTCAAAAACTGGTCCTCAAATCGCCTATGGGTAACGGCCAGCAAACGGTGACCTTTGGCCTGCGCCGGGCGGGAAAATCAACCTGGGTCGATCTGACCGACGCCCCCCCCTCGTTTACCCCCAACAATCCCCACAGCTCGGCCGATTCCAACTGGCAACTGTCCCTGGCCGTGCTCAAGCTGTATGTGGAAAAGTACTTCCGGCGGCCCCGGCGCAGTTTTATGGTGGTGGCCAAAGCCTCCTTCACCTTTGGCGAAATCATGGCTTGCTACGCAAGCCGTGAGGGCCTGGCCCAGTGGCTGGCCGAAACGGTCGAGAAATGGCCCCAGCCAAACCCGATCGTGGGCCAACCCTACCGCCTGATTATGCCCGGCGGAGAGGTGATGTCTGGCCACATCATGGCCGTCACCGACAAAGAAGCCATCATCAGTTGGGACGAAATAGCGGGGTTCCTCGAACTGAAAACCTTCTCCTTGGGACCGGGCAATCAGATGCTATGCCTGCGTGGCTCCGGCTACGGCATGGACGAAGAGAGTTGTGCTCGCGTCGAGGAATTGCTCAAACCGCGCCTGCTCCAACTCACCGACTACCTGGACAGTTAGGGCCTTCTTTAGGAACTTTGGTAGGTTTTAAGCATCTCTCGGGCTATCACCACTCGGCAGATTTCGTTAGTGCCCTCGCCGATGGTGCACAATTTGGCGTCGCGGAAGGCGCTGGAGATCTTGCCGTTCATCTCCAAACCTTTCTCGGCCATGTAGCCAACCAACCGATCGGTGGCCCGCATGGCCACTTCAGAAGCATACCATTTGGCCATGGCCCCGTCCTGAGTCCAGCGCGGCTGCAAATCCTTGGTGATGGCTGCATTGTAAATCATCTGCCGGGCCGCCGAAAGTTCGGTGGCGATTTCGGCCAACGGCGCCAATTTGTACTCATGGGCCCAGAGGTCTCGGGTGTAATTCTCGCCGACCACCGCTTTGACGGCCTCCTCTAAGGCTGCGTAGCCCAGCCCCAGGGCCATGGCGCCAATGGTGATGCGCCCTCCATCCAGAGTCTTCATAAAATATTTGAAGCCGCTGCCTTGCTCTCCCAACAGGTTCTCGGCCGGCACTTTGCAGTTGTCGAAAAGCAACACACCGGTGGCCGAGGAGCGCAAGCCCATCTTGTCTTCTTTCTTACCGAAAGAGAAGCCGGGAAAGTCTCGCTCCACAATAAAGGCCGAAATGCCCGCTCCCTTGCCCTTATCTTCGTCGGTGACGGCGCTGACCACGTAGCTAAAAGCCTCGGTGGCGTTGGTACACCAGGCCTTAGCACCGTTCAGGATCCAGTGAGTCCCGTCAAACTTGGCAAAAGTTTTGGTAGCGCCCGAGTCTGAGCCGGCCTGAGGTTCGGTCAGTCCGTAACCGCCCAACCGTTCTCCTTTGGCCAGGGGTACTAAGTACTTGCGCTTTTGCTCTTCGTTGCCCCAATTATAGATGGGCGAAGAACCCAGGCCGATATGGGCGGCCATAATGATGCCCAGCGAACCCCAGGCCCTGGAAAACTCTTCGATAGCCATGGCCAGACTGAGCGAGTCCAGACCCATACCGCCGTATTCGACCGGAAAGGGAATACCCAGAAAACCTTCCTTGGCCATATCCTGAAGAATATCGCGAGGGAAACGCTCGTGCGCTTCATAGTCGGCCCAAACCGGTTCCACGTGATCGGCCAAATAACGTCGCAGACGCTGGCGGAACTCATGGTGCTTGGGCTGGAGCAGATGGCTGTCGGGCAGCAGATCGGGGGGAAGGGATTTCACAGCAGGCATTCGTTGACTCCTAAAGGTTTTACAATAAGCTCGGCGTCGGTGGCATCCAACACCTGCTGAGTGGTAAAGCCGGGCTGCACTTCGAGCAACTCCAGGCCTTGGGGCGTTTTCTTTAACACGGCCATCTCGGTGACGATCGTGTCCACCACACCTACCCCGGTCAGAGGCAAAGTGCAACGTTTAAGAATCTTCGAAGATCCGTCCGGACCGGTGTGCTGCATGGCGATAATGACTCGCTTGGAGCCGGCCACCAGATCCATCGCCCCGCCCATACCTTTGACCATCTTGCCCGGGATCATCCAGTTGGCCAGATCGCCATGCTGGTCTACCTCCATGGCCCCAATCACGGTGATATCAATGTGACCTCCGCGCACAATGGCAAAGGAATCGGCCGCACTGAAGAAACTGGACCCCGGAATGGTGGTCACCGTCTCCTTGCCGGCATTGATAAGATCGGCGTCCTCCTGCCCCTCCTCGGGATAGTCGCCGATTCCCATCATGCCGTTTTCGGAATGGAGAATCACGTGACGACCTTCGGGAATGTAACTGGCAGCCAGAGTGGGGATGCCGATACCCAGGTTGACGTAAAAACCGTCTTTAAACTCCTGCGCCACTCTTCTGGCGATGGACTCTCTTTTCGATGCGCTTGTCATAGCGTTCTCCCTTGATTACCATATCAACGAACACGCTCGGGGTAACGATGTGCTCGGGGTCTAGTTGGCCGGGCTCAACAATCTCTTCCACCTCGGCGATCACATAGTCGGCGGCCGTGGCCATGACGGGATTGAAGTTGCGGGCGGTCATGCGATAGACCAGATTGCCATGCCGATCGGCTTTGTGAGCTTTGACAAAGGCCACCTGGCCACGCAAGGCCGTTTCCATCAAATATTTGCGCCCCTGAAATTCACGCACTTCTTTGCCTTCGGCTACGGGCGTGCCCACGCCGGTGGGGGTGAAGAAAGCCGGGATACCCGCCCCTCCGGCCCGCACGCGCTCGGCCAGGGTGCCCTGCGGATTGAGTTCGACCTCGATCTGACCCTGGATCACCTTTTGCTCCAGCACCTTGTTCTCTCCAATGTAGCTGGAGATCATCTTGCGGACCTGGCCATTTTCGATGAGCAGGCCGATGCCCGCGCCTTCCACGCCCGCGTTATTGCTGACGATGGTGAGGTCTTTGGTGCCGCGCTGCTGGAGAGCGCGGATCAGGTTCTCGGGAATGCCGCAAACCCCGAAACCGCCCATGAGCAAGGTAGCGCCATCCTGAATTTTATCCATCGCAGCCTCGATGGTTCCGACTTTGTTCACAGTAACTCCAAAATTGTCTCAACAGTGGAGGGACCCTATACCCACCCACGCAAGGGACAAATCCCCCGATGGGCCGAAGTCTGCCGACCATGACCATCGCTACCGACTTACCCCCCGAACTACAACAGTTGTTGGACCAGGATTCGTCTCAAAGTGTGGCTGAGGTTCGTCGCCTGGCCCGATGCACCCAAAGGGAAGCTCAAGAATTGGTGCGCTGGTTGCCAGACGGGTTGGAAGTAGTGGTGACTCACCCAAACCTGGTGGCCCAGTTGGTGGGCGATCCCCAGCCGCGCTGGCTGGCCCATTTCCGGCCCCAAAGGTCCCTTCTGCTGAGGACCTTGCGTCGAGGCAACCGGCTGGAGGCCATGCGACTGCTCACCGCAGATGGCACCCTGACTCAGCCTCAAGCCCGTCAGTTCGCCCAGGCCCTGGTCACCCAGGGTGAGCACTGGCAGTTGTTGGAAAAGCTCTACGCCAATCCACCCCAAGATTTCTGGACGCGACGCCCTACCCCCCAAGCTCCCCCCCCGCCCGAATTTGAGATGCTCTTTCCGCCCGAGCAATTTGACCCCGACCTGCTGCTCGAATGGTTGGCCCGAGGCCACTATCGCACCTGTGTCATGTGGGTGCGGCAAGTGTCTGGTTGCCCGCGCGATGACTGTAAGGGCCTGGTGGATCGGCTCGACGAACTGGTTTTTGATGGAAATCCCATCCCCTGGGAAATCGCAACCCGAGATTGGCCTCAGGTGGTGGCAGCCCTGGCCGGCCTGCCCAACCCCCTCTGGTTGGACAGACTGAAGCCCCAACGGGAACAACTACTGGAGTTGGTGGAAACGCGCAAGTGTTTGGCCGCCGCCCAACTGGTCAGCCAGACTCTCTCCTGTCCCAGCCTGGAAGCACGCCGTTTTCTGCGTCGTCTGGGCAATGGCGACAACTGGGACAGTACCGAAAAGAATATCGTGCTGGGCAGGGTCTTTCATAAACCTGCGTCCCCGCCCAGCCAACCCGCGGCTACCGCCCCCCCCCCGGTAAAGTTGGCCGTGCTGGCTCAGGCCCCCAAGGTTGAAGCCAAAGAAGAATTGATCCAGACCGCTCCCGTGGTGGTCGCCAGCGAAGTGTTGTGCGGACCGGACACCGACGGAGATCACCTCAATCTGGGGGTGAGTCAGTTGCGCGTGATGCCCTGGGATACCGTCAGAACTCAGGAGAATGCTCAGACCGAGAAAGATCGGCAGGCCTTCGAGGTTCAGCGGACCCGCGAGTTGGTCGCGGAGAGCAAGAATCTGGAGACGGCGCGTCGCCAGGAAAGCGCGCAAACCCGCTCCGATACCCACCTGCCTACGGCTGGCGCTTTGAGCGCTGCAGCCCTTGTCAGCGCCGCCGTGGCCCCCCCCATGGCCAAATTCAGTCTCAACGATAGTGACCAACTGCTCGACCGCCTGACCCGCCTGGGCAAAGCCTGTTCCAACAAAGATATGGCCGAAGCCACAAAAATCTACGCGGAGTTGGAGGGAGCCGGCTTCAATCGCGGCTGGGTCGGCGGACGTTATCCGGCCCTGTTGCCCTTTTTGCCAGAAGACCCCTGGAGCCAACGCCTGCCCCAGGTCGGCCATGTGGCTGACAATCTGAGCAAAATTCTGAGCGGCCAGATCACGCCCGCCCAGGTAGCCCAAAATGCCCTGAAGTCAAGCCAACTCGACGGCATCGTGGGGGCCCTGGAAACGGCCTGGAAGAGCAAGAAGAAGGCCGATTTGGAAAAAGCCGTGGCCCTCCTCAATCAACATCCGCACCTGGCCGACGAAATCAATCAACGGGTCCCCTGGCTGGCCGACTTGATGGACATGGACAAGGACGGAACCAGCGACGTGATGGCTGCCGTCCACGATCCGGTAGTTTTTTTCTCCGACCTTCTCTTGAAGCGCTTTCCCGAACTTCAGCAGCGGTTAGGAGCGGAGCGCATCGAGAGCATCAAGGAAGCTCTGCCCGAGCTGCTGCAGACGATGAAAGAACGTAACATGCGCGGCGTGATGCGCGTAATGTCGAGGCTGCGCCTGGGCCCCAGCGATGTGAAAACTCTGCTCAGCCTGCTACGTGAGATGCATCGCTAGAAATCGGTAGGCAGGGGTGGGGGCGTAGCCGGAATCGGCGGGGGGGTAGGCGCGCTGGGCGCCTGAGGGGGCAGTCCCTGCTGGCGCGAGAGCGGAACAAAGCGAATGGTTTCTTGCTTGCCGTAGGTCCAAGAATTCACCCCAAGACCCGCTTTGCCGGTAAACAAGTTGAGCATGCGCTTGCCGGACCAGCCTCCTTCGAGCTTGAGGCCAGGACCTTCTTGAACAACGCTGCGTTCGCGAGAATCAGGGGCATTCATGGCGATCAACGACTTCCACTGAAACCCCTCCGAAAACTGTGGCCAATTTTGGTTGGGTGCCTGCGTAAAATGCAAATCTCGGGATTCCAGGGCGCCACCGGCAGTCTGTTGAACTTCGGTGTAGGTAACATCGCGCCCCCCCGACGGACCACTGGGGGCGAGACCCATGGTCAACATGCTGGCCATGCCGGCCAATCCCGATCCTTGCGAGGCCTGGCCAAAGCCGCCCACTTCCTCGTTGACACGAAAGCCACGGGTGTTGTCGGGCTTGACAAATTCGGACTGCTCCCGGGTGTAGCCCTGGGCGCCCTGGGCGTCTCCTTCCACTTTGAGGCGCGCCGGCGTGGACAGGCCGTAACTGCCGTCGCAGTCGAGCATCACCAGCGGGGCATTGGGGTCGTTAGCTTTGGTTTGCACATAGATCCGGCCATCCGACATCACCGTGGTGGGTAATGCTTTGGGCTGCCCCTGTTCATCTCGAACGGCCTTGCCGTCGGCCCCCACTTCGTAGGCAGAGGCTTGCTGAAACTGACCGCCCAACGTATTTTGCCCGGGTAAGAGAGAGACACTGACCAGCACCGGCGCTGCCAGCAACCCACCGGGACCGCCCGGCAAGGTGGCGTAGAGGCCGGTGGTCTGACCGTTTTGCTGCAGATATTTCAACTGCAGTCCGTTGCTCAAAGTCTTTTTGAGGGGATCCGAAGGCGGAGGCGTGCCCTGGAGGTTTACCCTATCCTGGGGCTGAGCCGGTTGCTGCTCATTCGCACCACCCGTCGGCGGAGTGGGCCTTGCGCCTACTTGGGAATAAGACGGAGTGTTGGAATTGACTTGAAATGCCACGGGTGTAGATCCTCCTCAGCCAGGTGGCCTACAGCATATTCGGGATGGCAACAATTTTGCAACAGTTATTGTGGTTTTCTAACGTCGTCCAGGGGCATCAAAGTCTGGCTGCGACTGCTGAAGTATTCCAGCCAGTTGATGCCAAAGGCCACCACGTTGCCAGCCAGGGCCACGCCCTGTGCGGTCGTGCCGATGCCGCGCAGCGACGGGACCAGAGCAGCGCCTACAACCCCTGCCAGTCCGGCCGCAGTGGTGGCCATATGAGCACCATTGGCCCACAGCCCCACCGTTTGCATGAAGCTGTCGGGTCGACCCTTGGCCTTGCGAGTTTTGTGGGCATCGTAGGTTTTGACAAACTTAATCACACTGAGGCCCACCGAAACGCCCATCAGGCCCGGTTGGTACCACTGGTCGATGTTGGCCGCCACTTCATAAGGAGCGTTATTCATGACCATAGGCTTGACCACTTCGGTGGCGGCCGTCAGGGCCAGACTCGGCCCGGCCTGAATGGCGGCCTGGACTTCCTGCACGCCGGCCGTGAGAAACTGCTGAACGGCACTGAACCCCTGATTTGCGGGGCTGATCTTGGTGCCGCCCACCACATAGCGATGCCCATCACCGGTGTCTACAATCAGGTTGCGGCCTTCCGGGATCTGATCCTTGTTGATTTCCAACCACTCGGCCACGTGCTGATTGTCCTGAGGCGATTTCGCCGCAGGTTTGGTGCTACGCGGGAGTTGGGGGTTGGGGGTTTGTTGAATACGCATGATTTACTTCCACACCATCATGCTCAGGTCAGGCTCGACCATGGTTGTGAGAATGTAAACACTCGGGCAGTTGGCCGCCGGCGTGGGGCGGGCCCGGAATGCCAGCACAGGTGTTAGCGGATGCTAGCATATATGTTAGCATCCCCAATTCGTCCGAGCCTACGGGGAAAACTCTGCTATTCTGGAGAACATCCACCAGGGGGCACCAGCTTATTGGCTAAGTGTCCCCCGACGTAATTCTCTTACGTTTTTGGGCGTCGAGGCGCCCGCCTGACAAGGAGTGGCGACGCGGTGTATCGGGTTATACAGCAAGGAGCCGCGACACAGTCAGGCGGGATGGATCGGCGTCCAAAAATATTGAGGGAATTTGCGTCGGGGGAACACTAAGGCCCAAAACCAACCATGAATCGCTGGCTGATACTGCTGCTGGGACTGGCCCTGATCCGGCCAGCCCTACCTGAGAAAGAGGCATCCTTGCGCCTGGAATTCCGCAAACTCGGCATTGGAGTTTGCTACGACTATGATCCTTTTCTCCAACGCTACCAAGAACTTGAGGCCCAAGCGCCTGCCCTGCCCGTGCTGGAGTTGTGCGAGTCCGACATCGAATCTGTCCGGTCCGACCCCCAGCCGACCTCGCGCTGGATTTTCCAGCTCACTGCTTCGGCCAAAGAGCGCTTCGAGTCAGTGGCCTTGAGCCGCCAACAGGCGGATGTCTTCACGCTCAGCCTGAAGGGCAAAATACTCTTCCAAGGCATGATGTACGAGGAGATCGGGGCCGCCGCCATCGGCTTTCCCGTAATGCACTACAACTCCCGACGCTACCCTGGCCAACTGCGGCTGGGTGCCTGCCAGGGGGCCTTTTTCGGAACCAGACCTGAGCAAACTGCCCGCCAGCGAATCAGCCCACCCGAGCTGGTAGAGTTTCTGACCACATGGGGAAACATTCTCCCCATTGACTTGCCGGCAGGTCAACGCTCCCGAGGATAAATTGCGCCAAGCCCTGGTTGGGTAGGTCAGTCGGCGCCTTCGTCGAACCCTGTCAAGGGTGAACGCCAGTCAGCAAGTTCTGGAAGCCGGGACGCAACTGGCCAACCGGTACAACGTCGAGTTTGTCTTGGGCCAGGGCGGCATGGGAGCGGTCTATTTGGCTCGCGATCTGGCCCACAACGGCCAGCCGGTGGCCCTGAAAGAGATGCGCGTTCAGACCGCGGACGCCAAAAGCCAGCGTCAGGCCGTAGAGCAATTTCATCAGGAAGCGCGATTTCTTTACGAGTTAGATCATCCTAATCTGGTCAAAGTTAGCGATTTCTTTTTCGAAAACGGGCGCTACTACCTCATTATGGACTATATCCAGGGCAAGTCTCTGGCTGACCTGCTTAAAGAACAGAGCGAACCGTTCAACGTTTCTCAAGTATTGGAGTGGGCCGTTCAGTTGGCCGATGTATTGGCGTATCTGCACGGGCAGGACCCACCCATTTTGTTTCGCGACATGAAACCCAGCAATATCCTGCTAGATAGTAGCCGTAAGCTGCGTTTGATCGACTTTGGAATCGCCCGCAGCTACACCGACGGCAGCGTCACGGCCACCTTTATCCGGGGGATGGGATCGGCCGACTACTGCCCGCTGGAACAATGCTCCGGTGGCACCGATCCGCGAAGTGACATCTACTCGCTGGGCGCCACCTTGTTTCACCTGTTGACCTTGCAGGTGCCACCACGAGCTGCCGAACTTGCCTCCGGGAACAAACCTGTGCCATCGCCGCGGCGTTGGAACAGCAATATTCCCCCCTCCCTGGAAGACCTGATTGTGACCATGCTGGCGGTGCGTAAAAACCATCGCTGCGAATCCATCGTCTATGTGCAGGAAGCCCTGGCCAAAATCATTCTATCCGTGGAGCAAAGGCGCGCACCGAAAAGAACCAGAGGTGTTGGTCGGGCCCGTCAAAACCGGCATTGGGCGGCTTTGGCAGGCCTGACGATCGGGGTTCTGGGCCTGCTGGTCTGGTTAGCTTTTCAGATGCTGCCCCATCCTTGAGCTATCCTAAGGGCCCGTCCCAAAATAACATAGACACTCGGGCCGTCGATCCATCCCCGCCAGCAGCGTCACGCCTCGGTTAAATATGACCCGATATTCGCCCTCGCCGCTCCTTGCTGGAGGGGCGCCTCGACAACCAGAGTGACCAACTTATTCCGGGACGAGCCCTAAGAAGGGGTAACGGTAGTCGGTTGGCGGCACAAAAGTCTCCTTGATCGATCGGGGACTCACCCAGCGCAACAGGTTGAGAACGCTGCCCGCCTTGTCGTTGGTGCCCGAGGCGCGCGCCCCGCCAAAGGGCTGTTGGCCTACCACCGCGCCGGTAGGCTTGTCATTGATATAGAAGTTGCCAGCCGCATTGACCAGACGGCGAGTGGCCCGAAGCACGGCCTTGCGCTCGGTCGCGAAAATAGCTCCGGTGAGGGCGTAGGCTGTGCCGCTATCGACCAGTTCGAGCGTGCCTTCAAAGTCGTTCTCGGGGTAGACGTAAACCGTCAGCACCGGTCCAAAGATCTCCTCGCGCATCAATTTGGAGCGAGGGTCGTTGGACTGGAAGACGGTGGGTTGGACAAAGTAGCCGGTGCTATCGTCGTAGCCGCCACCCGAAACCAGTTCGTAGCTGGCACTCTCTTTGGCCAGGTCGATGTAGCCCTGAATGCGCTGGAAGGCGGCGGCGTCAATGACGGCTCCCATGTAGTTGCTAAAATCGGAGACGTGGCCCATCTTGACGGTGGTCAGCAGGCCCACCAGCCGCTCTCTGACCTGTGGCCAGAGGTTGCTGGGGATGTAGGCACGCGAAGCGGCCGAGCACTTTTGCCCCTGATACTCAAAGGAGCCCCGTAAGAGTGCTACCACCAACGAATCGACATCGGCCGAGGGATGAGCCAAGACGAAGTCCTTGCCACCGGTTTCGCCTACGATGCGGGGATAGGTTTTGTAGCGCGCAATATTCTGGCCGATCGAAGACCACATGCCGTTGAACACGTCGGTCGAACCGGTGAAATGCAGGCCGGCCAGGTGCGCATTGGCCACCGCCGGGTTGCCCACCGCTCCGCCCGATCCGGCCACCAGGTTGATGACGCCCGGTGGCAGACCGGACTTTTCCAGGATCTCCATGATGTAGTAGGCCGAGTACAGGGCGCTGGAGGCCGGCTTCCAGAGCACGACGTTGCCCAGCATGGCCGGGGCGGTGGGCAAGTTGCCGGCGATTGCGGTGAAGTTGAAAGGCGTGACGGCGAAGACATAGCCTTCCAGAGGGCGATGCTCCAGGCGATTCCAGACCCCGGGAGAGCTGACGGGCTGTTCCCGGTAAACCTGCTCTACAAAGCTGCAGTTGAAGCGCCAGAAGTCTATGAGCTCGCAGGCCGAGTCGATTTCGGCCTGGTGACAGGTTTTGCTCTGGCCCAGCATGGTGGCGCCGTTGAGGATGTCTCGGTAAGGTCCGGTGAGCAATTCTTGCGCGCGCAAAAATACGGCCACTCGCTCTTCCCAGGGCATGGAGGCCCATTCGGGCTGGGCCCGCCGGGCTGCTTCGACAGCCTGCTCCACGTGTTCGCCCCTGGCTTTGTGGTAGGTGCCCAGGCGATGCTGATGATCGTGAGGCATCACCATGGTGCCCATATCGCCAGTGCAGATGCGCTTGCCACCAATGACCAAAGGCAATTCCACCTGTTCGGAGCTCATCGTTTTGAGTCGCTGCTGCAGAGATTCGCGCTCGGCACTGCCCGGCGCATAGCCGCGGACGGGCTCGTTGATGGGAGTGGGCACTTGAAAGACTGCGTTTGACATGGTTCCTCCAGAACAAATCTGTGGCGGTTTGCTGCGCGATTGACTGCGCCATACCCTGCCCGCAGAGACGCTCTGGAGTGTTGAGCTTAACGAAGCTCGGCGGCGCAGCCCACGTAAAGATTGACCCGGGGGGTGAGCACCGGTTGCAAGTTGAGAACGGCCGCTATCAGGGAGGCCTGAGTGCCGCCCACCTGCCCCACCGCCAGCATTCCAGACGCTGCCGAACCACCGGGACGCATGCCCGACGGGCTGACGCCTTGATTCATTTGAGCGGTCAATTGCTGCAGCTCTCGATTGCGGGCCCGAGTGTCTCGGGGCTTGCTGGAGTTCATAAGTGTGCTTGCCATGATATCTGCTCTCCCTCATGGGCCGCCCGCCTTCCTCTGTGGGACGGGTGTGGCTGCCCTGGATAGACTATAGCCTGCGGCTGTTAGTAGATGTTTACCGCTCTGCAACATCTTTGGGCCGGTTTTTATCCGCAGTTTTATCGCTGTATTGGTAAAGACCCCTTGTTTGCCGGGGCTTGAGACAAAGTCCGAGGATTTGGGGGCCTGGAGCCAAAAGATGCCCGGCAGATGTGAACAAGATTGCCGAAGTCGTTCATGTTTCGTTCATTTTTGGAGGCTTTTGTGGAAGATCCTTGGATTCGTACGGACCGCCTGGTGATGCGCCCCTGGCAAGTGAGCGATGTGGATCGATTGGTGCTTATGACCCAGGAATTGGGATTTAGAGCCGATTGGGGACCCTTCAAGGAGCCGATGGATCGGGCCCGAGCGCTGGCCTGGGTGGAGAATTCGCTGGAATCCATCCAAGAACTAAGGCTGGGGGCCTGGGCCGTGGTGGAGCACAATCATGTAGTGGGAGTAGCCCTCTTGATGCCGCGCTGGCTCGATGGCGAAACCACCTCGCTGATGGCCGTGGAATACCGCCTGCTGCGATCTGCCTGGGGCAGAGGGTTGGCCACCGAGGCGATATTGGGATTGATAGACTACGGCCATGCCCAGCACGGGCTGACGGAGTTTCACGCGTTTGTGCCCCCCGACAATGCACATGCCAAGAATGTGGCCTTCAAGGTCGGCATGACTTACTGGCGGATGGCCCACATCCAGGGAACCGTGGTGGAGGTGTTTCGCTCGCGAGTGACGCCGGGCCACCCGGGCACCCGCTCAAGTAATTGGAAAGAAAACGTAGCCTGACGTCAGCTCAGGTCTATTTAAGGGTGATTTGGTACCTTGGCCGAACCTAGGAGAGCTATGTCCATGATACACAAAACAGGATCCTTCCAAAATCTCAGCCCCCTGCGCCAGCAGGCGCCGGCCCCAGAGACTCCACCGGTGGTCAAGGACCCCAGCGACGGTTGGGTAGGTGGCGTAGGACCGGGCAAAGAGGTTAAGCCTCCCGAACTGCCCGCTTCGCCGGACAGTCAGGCCGAGGGGCATAAGGAAACGGGCGGACGCACGGCTCTTAAGGTGGCTCTGGGCCTGGTAGGCGTGGGTGGAGCGCTGCTCTCCATGGCTGCCCCCGCCCAGGCTCAGGTTCAGGTTAGACCGGCCGCCACCACGCAGGCGCGCACGTTGGCCGACAGCTTCCGCGATACCAAGCCGGTCTTCGCGGGCAGCGTCCAGGATGTGGTCAATCAGTTTAGCGCCAGCCGCCAGATCTATGTGGTGGGGCAACCTCAGTATCAGGGCCAGAATCTGGACATGAAGCAGTTTCAGGATGTCTTCGCCAAGCATCCCAACGCCTATGTGGTGTTGATCGCTCAGAGCGACAACGTAAAAAGCGACGACTACGCGCTGGCCCGCGGCATCGCCAACAGCCCTCAGTTTAAAGGGGTGGTGGACAAAGAGACGGGCCAGCCCAACGGTTCGGTCTTTATGGTCTATTTTAAGGTCACCGACCAGAAATTTATCCAGCAGACCGGCAAGGACCGGGCCATTTACATGCGATCGGAGCAACTGCTCGACGACGCCGATGTGGGCGAGAACGACTTTGTCGATCGCGAAACCCTGGAGCCACGCACCTTGATGCAAACCTATGTGGACGCCGTGCGCGGTGGCCAGGGTGTGCCCCAGGCCTTTGGCCAGGTGCTCGACAAGATCGACGCCGGCGTGGAAAAACACGTGGGAACGACCGTCCGCGGAGCCCAGGCGGTGGTCGACCAGGCCGACAAACAGCTCGACTCGGTGGGCGACAAAGCCAAGGATTTTCAGAGGAAGCACGGCGCCAAGGGCAGCCTGGGTCAGCCGCCCCTGGACAGCTGGAAGGCCCAGCTCAAGTCGGCCAAAGACAGCCTGAAAGCCCGTGACTACGGAGCCGCCAGTCAGACGGCCAAGTCGCTGCAAACCGCTTTAGCCCAGTACGAAGGCCGGCTGGCCCAGTTTGAACAGGCTCCCCAGCAGGCCCAAGAAATTCGCACGCTGATTACCGAATTGGAGCAGCAGGTGACCAAGTTGCCCGGCAATGGCCAGGCTCAACAGGCCCGTGAGAGCCTGCAGCAGGCCAAGGACCAGATGGCCGCCTACCAGCAGCGCTACGACGCCAACGAACTCGATTTTCAACCTCAACTGGAGGGGGCCCGCACGGCCGCTCAACAGACGCAGCATCACATCCAGGCCTCCACTCAATCCGAGGCGGCCGCCCGCAATATCAAGCTTTACGGCTCGGCAGCCGTGGGCGTGGGATTGATTGCCACCGCTCTCATTCTCAACCTGAAGGCACGCGGACGACGCAAAGAGGCCGAAGCCGAACTCGACGAGGCCATCGCCGCCATGGGTGGCAAATCCAAAGAGCTGATCCGCGTGATGAACGAAGCCGATGTCACCCAGATCGCCGCCTTCACGGGCACGACCCAGAAGCTGGCCAAAGAACTGCTGGCCAACACCGCCGAAGCGCTGGCCCTGATGGGTGGCGGCGAGAAAGTGCTGGCCGAAGCCGGCGACCTGATCAAGGGGACATCCTTTGGCTCTCGCCTCAAGAACATGTTCGCCAGCGGCAATTTTGATAAGGCGGTCGAATTGCTGACCGACAAAGAGCATCCCATGCCCTACGAACTGAGCGATGCCAAGAACCTGAACCTGGAAAAGGGCAGCCGCGCCGAAGCCTGGCGCGAACACCTGATGTCGGTGGTGGTCTCCAAAGCCGGCCAGGAGTCTTTTGTGCAGATGCTCGACCAGTTGGGTAAACTGGCGGCCGGCAACGACAAGACCACTCAGGTGCTGCTCAAAGAGAGCCGCGAAGTGGGCGCTTACCTGGACGGCGTCAAGGCCTCGGCAGGACAGACTCAAGAGGCTTCGTTGAGCTTGAAAAAGCAGGACGAGCAGAACAACACTTTCACCGCTCCCTCGGTGACAAAACGTGTCATCCCGGCCGTCGAGCAATTGATGGCTAAAGGCCACGAAGTCAAAGGCACCGACCCCTTCCGGGCTCGTCAGGAGTTTGGCGAGGTGGGTGAGCGTATGCTGGGCGACGCCAACCAGATTATTGGGGTGGGAAACTTTGGCCGCAGCCACACTTTGCCCATTCTGGCCGAGGCCGATGCCGCGCTGCAGCCCCACCAGATCTCGACGGAGTGGGCCCACTTTCGCAAGCAAGAACTTTCCTTACAACTCGACCGCGCTGGCGAGAAGGCTGTGGAAGCGGCCGTCAAGGGTTCGGTGGATCAACTCAAACAGGACATGCAGGCCCTGGAGTCTCGCGTGCAGACGGTGGTCCAACTGGACGACCGGCGCTGGACCGTGGCTCAGCCTCAGATCGCCGATGCCGAACAGGCTGTAGCCACGGCCCGCGACGGCCTGTGCGGCGCCCTCAAGGCTGCCGGCGTCTTTAAGGACGGCAAACCCGAGCAAGTGTTGCGCGAGCCCGACCGCGACCCCTCCGCCTCGCTCTACCAATCGCGCCAGAACTACGAAGCCATCAAGCCGCTCTTGGACAAGGGCAACGTGGAAGAGCCGCCCACTCACCTGCAAAACGTGGCTCACCTCACCCAGCAAGCTCACAAGTTGGTGGATGACAGCCGCAAGGCTTTCGAGGCCTATCCGGCCAGCAGCGGAGAACGACGCAGCCGCCACGCCTCCATCACCGGCAGCATTCCCGAAAAATACAAGCCTTCGTTGGACCGCATCGAGCAAGGCTACAGCGCAGCGGCGCAACGCTCGGTGGTGCCAGAAGTCAGCGCCGGCACCAGCAAAGTCAAAATCGTGGGAGAATTTCTCGAAGACACCTTCCGGTTGCTCGACAAAGGAGCTACCATCACTGACCAGGCCCAATACAACTATGACCGTGCCTATTTGCTCACCTCGCGCGATGAACTCAACCAGGTAAACGGCATCTTGGTGCAGGGCCAGGCCAACCTGGACGCCATCACCGGTGCCGAGAAACTGTTGGGTCAGCATCAGGTTTCGGCCGAGCAAGAGCTGAAGTCGCTCACCGATCGAATCGCCCAGACGGCTCAGCGCAGTGAAGCTGTTTACGTGCGCGCCAAAGCCAAGGAGCTGCTCAAGCAGGTGCAGGCTGAGTTGGAGAAATCCAAGCCGGTAGTCTTCCAAAAACCGGCCAGCCCTTACGAAGCGCGACAGTTTTTGGCCAATGTCGAGCAACTGCGCACCTCGGTGGAAAACACCATCAACTTCGACCACGCCGCTTACGACGCGGCCAACGCAGCCATCGCTCAGGCCAAGTCGCTGATCAGCAGCGCCGACGCCGACATCGACAAAGCCGCCCGCACCAACTGGTCGCAGTCCATATCGGGCTACGGCACGGTGCAGCACGCCGTCGACCCATCGGCACTGGGTGCGGCCAAACAAACGGTGGCCGGTTCGCGCAGCGAGTTGAGCGGAGCCGAGTCGAAATTGGGCCCGCAAGAATACGAGAAGGCCAAGGAAGGCGCTGAAACTTCGCAGGCCAGCGCCAACCGGGCTAAGGCCGAAGTGCAACGGGTGGTGGCCGCCGCTCACGCCATCTTTGAGCAGAAGGTGGCCGCCGGTCAGGCCATCGCCCAGGCAGACTCGGAAGTTAACCAGGCGGCCAGCACCATCGATCAATGCCAGCGCGAAAGCTGGAGTCAATATGTGTCGGACTTCGGTCAGGTCACTCACGGCATGGACTACAGCGATCTCAGTCGGGCCCGCTCGATGCTAGACGACGCTCGCCAGAGCATCAGTTCGGCCAAATCCGCCGTGAGCTCGGAGAACTTCGATCGGGCCAAGAGCCTGGCTCAACAGGGCGAATCGCGGGCTGAAGAATCGGTGAGCGAGGCCCGCCGGGCCGTGGAATCAGAGCACCAGGTGTTTCTGGGTATGGTGCGCGAGGCTCAGGAGTGCGCCGAGGCCAAGCAACTGATTTCGTCGGCTCAAAGCTCTTTGCAGCGGGCCGAATCGGAAGTCTCCTCGGCCTCGCGCCAAAGTTGGAGCCAGAGCGTATCGGGCTACGGCACGGTGTCTCACTCGGTCAGTTCTAGCGACCTGTCGCAGGCCAACAGCTACCTGTCCAGCGCTCGCTCGGACATCAGCCAGGCCCAGTCCTACCTGAACAGTCGCAACTACTCCTCGGCCCAGTCCGAAGCCCGTAGCGCCTCTTCCAACGCCCAACGGGCCGAGAGCGAGGCCGACAGCGTGGTCAGTCGCGAGCACTCCGAGTTTCAGCGCAAAGTGCGCGAAGCCGAGAACTCTGTTCAGCCCCCGCCCGGCGGTGGCAGCGACTCCGGAGGCGGCGGCGGTGGCACCGGGGGAGGTGGCAGCGGTTCTACCGGAGGCGGTTGGTAGGTCGATTTTCTGAAGGGAACAAGTGACCACGTTGTCGAAGTTCTCTTCTACAGGTCGTTGGAGCCTGCGAGATTTGCCTGACCGGGAGGATAGGCCATGGGATTTCGAGAGAAACTGACGCTAATGCGGCGTGAATACCGCGTCGAAGCGGCCAAGCTGGACGACAAAATTGAGCATCTGGCCAAGAAGATGGATGCGGGGCTGAGTTCCGTTCAGGAGCGACTGGGCGGAGCCGAGAATCGCCTCGGGACCGCCGAAAAGGCCATAGGCGTAGTAGAGAATGCCATTGGCGGTGTAGAAAAGTCCGTTAGCGGAGTAGAAAAAGCCATTGGCGGAGTAGAAAAGGCCATGGTCGAGGTTGAGAAGGCGATTGGGGAGGTTGAAAAGGCCGTCGTCAAGGTTGGAGAGGCCACCCGTGTGGTGCAGTTGCAACTGCAGATGAGTCGCGATGAGATGGCCGCCTCCCACGAGGCCGTAGGCCAACTGCGGGGCGACCTGCAAGAAACCGCGCGCACCATGACGGGCCGTTCGCGGCTTTTGGAGGACCGCTTCGGCAAGATGCTCGACGTGGTCGGTGCCTCCATCGAAGAGGGCCAGCTGGATGTGAAGTGCCAATTGGAGCAGGTCTTTCGGCGCCTGGAACGGCTGGAGCGCAACAACCCACCGGCCGCTTAACTGGGGAAGGACAGACGAATATGACGCTCCCGTTGACTCGCGAGAACCGTGACAAGGTCTGGACCTACGAGGACTATCTGCAGTTGCCCGAGGATGGCAACCGCTATGAAATTATCGAAGGAGTGTTGTATGTCAGCCCGACACCCTTCACCGTGCATCAGTTGCTGTCGCGGCGATTGCTGTTTGTATTTTACGAAATGGAGCGACGAGGCGAGGGCTATATCTACAACGCGCCTACCGGGTTGAAGCTGGACGGCGGCAATCCGGTCGAGCCCGACTTGATTTTCTTGCGTGCCGACCAGCGCCATCAGATCAAGCGCAAGTATATCCTGGGCCCCCCTCATTTGGTGGTAGAAATTCTCTCCCCCGGCACGGCCCGCCTGGATCGGGTCAAGAAAATGCGCCTCTATGCAAAAAACCGCATACCCCACTACTGGTTGCTCGATCCAGACTCGAAAGTGCTGGAGGTGCTCAAGTTGGGTGAGCAGCACTATAGCCTGGAGGCCACCCTGGAGAGTGGCGACCACTATGAGAGCCCCGACTTTCCAGGCCTCCACCTGGATTTGAGCCAGTTGTTTGAAGACATGCCTGGGGAAGACGAGGACTGAGAGCCCTCTACGGGTGTGAGGCGGGTGTGGGAATGGGAATCTCGGTATCCACCGACCATTCGCGGGTGCCGATGAGTTGACCGATCTGCAGTAACCCGGCCTTGGGCAAGAGCAGTTCGGCGGTGAAGGTGCCGTCAGCACCGGCCTCCCAATTGAGCTTGCGTCTATCGTCCACGAACAGTCCCCCCTGCTTGGGGCCGTCGGCCACCAGAGCGGTCAATCGCACTCGAAATCCCTGGTTTTCGGGAACGACCTGCAGCGACTGGACGATGACCGGTTCGTAGCTAAATACCTGAGTAAACACGACCACCGGACCTTGTCTGGCGATGCCGACGCCTACTCGATTGAAGCGCCCATTGATCAGGTTTTGGCGGTGTGAGCCACTGTGCATCCAATTGCTCATGGCCGACTCGGCTAGCTGTTCCTTGGCGTAACCCTCGCATTTGTAGAGATTTTCCGCCGATGACAGGCAGTATCGATGGTCATTGCGGAGCCGGTCGCTCAGCGAGCGACACATGGCGGTCGGTGAACTGTGACTGAAGTAGCCGTGTTCGAGCATCTCCTCGGAGTGCTTGCGGGCCACGTCGCTGAGCACCGAATCCAGCGTGACCGGACCCGCGCTGTGCTGCTGGCGAGTCTTGTTGGTGGCCTCGCAGATGGCCTGTTCCACGTCCATCATGGGCTGAGAACCGGCCAGTCGGGTGCACAGCCAGCCCAGCAGCGCGAGTCGTTTCATCAATAGTGAGGTTCCCCTGGCCGGGGTTTGTTCCTGGGTACCCGACCGTTCACCCCGGTGTAACATACACACTTCTTGTTAGTGCTACCCTGAACTCAGACAAAACAAGAGGTTGCGCCACGGAGCAGCACGGTGTCTGGGCAGTCGACATTCCAGGTTCGGCGCAGACGTCCAGGGAACAAGGGTGACGTTCCCGCTTCTAAAGGCCCTCCTGCCACCCGCGAAGAGCCAGGGAACTGGCTCTTCACTTTATGTACGGGAATGGCTGGAAATGCATGCCCATCCGCTTCATTGGACGACTTCATTCGGTAGGTCTATAATCACGGTTATGTCTGATCACTCGTCAGCCAGAGTGGCCGGTCTGGATGGATTGCGGGCCATCGCCATCGCGCCGGTTTTTTGGATGCACCTTGGTGTAGCCAACATGGTTTCCATTTCGCTCCAACCGATCTACTTAGGCAGGCAAGGGGTTTGTCTTTTCTTTGCCTTGAGCGGTTACTTGATCACCCAGATTTTGCTCCGCGAGACGATTCTTTGGCGTTTTTACTGGCGGCGGTCGCTGAGAATCTTCCCGGCCTTTTACGCCTACTTGGGAATGGTTGGGCTGTGTTGGGCGGCAGGTCTATATCATGTGCGTGCTGGCGGCGGCCACCTATTGGATGAACTGGTATTCTGGAGTTCACGATTGGCCCTTGCAGCACACCTGGTCGCTCTCGGTAGAAGAGCAATTCTACCTGCTATGGCCTCTGGCGTTAAAGTTTTTGGGGCCCCGCTGGGGTGGTTACTCGCTGCTGGCCATTCTGGCAGGTTGGCATATCCTTTATTGCGATCCACGCCTGGTCACCTGGATAACCTGGCCGGTGGCCGTTGCGTTGGCACTGATCAGCGCCGACCTGTCATTCCGCTGGATTGAGAGTCCGCTAGTGCAATGGAGAGAGCGATCACGACCCGTCTTGAGCGTCGATTAGTGCTGCTCCAGCCAGGCTTGAAACATCAGTATCGTCCACAGTGATGCACTCCAATCCCGCCGTTTTTCTTGATGTTGGCGCCAGCGCTGAAGAATTGGGTCTGGATTCAAGAAACCCTGATGAGGTATCCGGGCCAGCAAATTCTCGGCCCACGGTCTCAGTTGGGCGCGCAGCCATGACCCCAGCGGAATGGAGAAACCCGCTTTGGGGCGCTCGAACAGGTCGGGAGGCAAACGTTGGTAAAGGAGCT